>JAFUKL010000043.1 GCA_017473615.1 Muribaculaceae bacterium
AATTAACGCCGAAGCCGCATCCCTTGGTTTTACACTCTTCCTTGTGCTTCCTGTCTTTTGTCTATCGCAATTACTTCAATGCTCTCTTCTTTTTATCTTTACCCCCCGAAGAAACTTTGTCGCAACTCTTGCGACTCTCTCGGTTCCCCCAGAAAGCGAGTGCAAAGTTAATACCTTTTTCTGAAATACAAAATAATGCAAAGAAAATTATTCGCAGAAAAACCGGTTTTTCTCGTTCAACACCCTATCGCTCCGAAGGTTAAGCGCAAATGTTATTAAAGGTTAAAAATATGTTCTATAACATATTTTACGCTCTACTCTCCCAATATTGTCCTAAATAAATTTCTTAAACAAAGAAAAGAAGTTGTACACTCAGGTAAAAATAACTACCTAAGTAATGATCCCCATCATACAACTTCTATATGGTAAATAAACACTTTTCGCACAAGTAATAGGCAAGATGCCTAAAGAAAATATGCAATATTCACAACTTTCAACACATTTATAGCTATATAAAATAGTATCTTCTACATAATCTCAAAAATAAAAATATTTTTTCAAAAAAAATTATAAGAATTTATTTCCTATACCAATTCTCCTTTTCCTTGGCGAATTATTTCGGAGAACTCTCCGGTACAATCAACAATAGTGGAAGGCACAAGTTCGCCCCTTCCGGAATCGATAATCAAATCGGCACTATCGGAATATCGCTGAGCAATAAGTTCCGGTTCACAGCCGTAATCTTCATCGTCATAGTCTACCGAAGCCGTCATGATAGGATTGCCAAGTTTTTCCACAAGTAACTCTGTAATACGGTTATCGGGGATACGAACCCCCACCGTCTTACGCCCCTTGAACGCCTTTGGCAACTTTGATAAAGCAGGGAAAATAAAAGTGAACGCTCCGGGCAAATTATTGCGCATCATCTTAAAATGCTCATTGCCGAAACGCGCATATTCAGCCACCTGAGAGATATCTTTGCAAATAATAGACAAATTTGTTTTCTCGCTTTTTATGCTTTTAATTCGGCATATACGTTCTATGGCGTTATTGTTCAGTGCATCACAACCCAGCGCATAAAGCGTATCGGTGGGATAAATAATTATTGCACCTTTTTTGAGTGCATCCACCGCCATATCAAGATGGCGCTCATTGGGATTATCGGCAAAAGTCTTCAATATCTTCATGGTAAAAAACGTTTTTGGGTAAATCCTAATCGTTAAACACAATAGCAGTCTCAACATCGGTCGCTCCGGCATACTTCCGCAACAACTCAACACTCCATTCAACCGCCTCGGTCATCGGCATTTCTTCTCCGAAACCATTAATGTTCATCTGCAACGTACAAGTTTCAAGAGTAATCTTAGTACGTTCTTCGTCACTGGTGGGTGTTGCCACACCGCCTATAGCATCACGGTAGACCGGCATACCCATGATATTGAGCAACCCTCGCCCGATACCGTTATATGCCTCTCCTTCCTCCCCTACTCCCAGTGTGAGTGTATCTCCCACAAGTTTATCGGCATCAAGTCCGCTTATAGGATAACCGGACTTCATTGACACTAAATTTATCAAATCGACAAGGGCATCGATACGGTACAATCCCAATCCTCGAATCACACGCCTGCATAAAGCTTCACTCGCCACACGGTAACGATTGGGGTCTTTACCTAAAGCCTTATACAAAGCCCTTGTGTGAGCCACAGCCGGACGCTTGTTTATCTCCAACAATTCATACTGCCCCATTATACACGCCGCTTCACGCTCTATTTCAGCCCACAATTCGGCTGAGGTTTCGCAATTAGTCACCTTTGCCCTTATCAAACCTATTTTAAGATTCGGACAGACTTTTCTAATGCGTTCATCAATAATTATTCTTGGTAACACCTTGTTTCGCTTTTATTTTCTTACAAATGTAATAAGTTTTTCGTACTTTTACGAAAAATTTTATCACAAAGGACAAAACTATGACAATAGCTATACTTGTGGCAATGGGTAAAGAGTTGAATCTGCTCCTGCCATTGCTTAATAACATTAAAAGCGAAACAATAGACGGATTTACATTCCATTCGGGAAGGGTTGGCAACAATGACATTGTGGCAATGCAATGCGGAATAGGAAAAGTGAACGCAGCGATAGGTACTCTCACTCTGTTGAATCACTACAAGCCGGAACTTGTCATAAATACAGGTGTTGCCGGAGGTGCATCACAAGATGCACATGTTATGGATGTGGTTGTGGGTAATACGATAGCCTACCACGACGTGTGGTGCGGTCCCGGCACTCAGTACGGTGAAGCATCGGGTTATCCTCTGTATTTTGAAAGCGACAAGCGTTATACCTCCCTTATTCCCAAACGGGACGACATCAAACACGGACTTATTTGCTCCGGCGACAAATTCATAGCCTCGATAGAAGAAATACGTTCCATACAGAAAGAATTTCCGCAGGTGCTGGCTGTCGACATGGAGTCGGCGACAATAGCACAAGTGTGTTACCTGCGTAAAGTACCGGTAATGGTGATGCGTGTGATAAGCGATTCTCCGGGAGCATCAAAGGACAATACAGCCCAATATAACGATTTCTGGCAAGATGCCCCTTCACATACTTTCAATCTTGTTCAAAGCCTACTCACAAAAATTTAAATTACGACATTTCAGGTAAATATAAGAAATGTCCGTTTAATGACATATATTAATTATGGAGAAAATAACAAGTTTTACAATAAATCACCTTTCGCTGAAACGCGGCATTTTCGTTTCAAGGAAAGACCGTCTGCCCAAAGGCGATGTTGTCACCACTTTCGACATACGCATGAAAGAGCCTAATCGCGAACAGGCAGTACATCAAGCCGCACTGCACACCATAGAACATCTTGCCGCCACTTTCCTGCGCAACCACCCCGTATGGAAAAACAGAGTTATTTACTGGGGACCTATGGGTTGCTGCACCGGTAATTATCTGCTTTTAGAAGGTGATTTGCAGTCGAGCGACATTGTAGATCTCATGAAAGAAACTTTCACTTTCATAAGCGAATTTGAGGGTGATATACCCGGAGCAAATGCACGCGACTGCGGCAACTACACGCTGAACGATATGCCCTTGGCACGCCGGGAAGCACGTAAATTCTTGGTTGAAGTTCTCTGCAACCTCAGTTCTGAAAACCTCAATTATCCACAAGATTAACCTCCTCTATACGATATGACAATGCCACACGAGTTCATTACCGACAATACTGTTTCACAAGAACAAGTACAACACGATTTAAAATATTTGCAACTATTGTCACGCAGTTTTCCCACAATAGCTGCAGCCAGCACAGAAATAATCAATCTTGAGGCAATCCTCAACCTGCCCAAGGGAACAGAGCATTTCCTTGCCGATCTGCATGGCGAATACGAAGCTTTTCAGCATGTGTTGCGTAACACATCAGGTACAATAAAACGTAAAGTGAGAGAAATTTTCGGTGATACACTGTGCCGGCAAAAGCAAAAGGAAATTTGCACCCTTATCTACTATCCCGAGCAAAAGTTGGAACTTGTGAAAGAAGAACACCAAGAAGAAGAATTGAGCGACTGGTATTTCACAACTATCAACCACCTTGTGATGGTGTGTCGCAATGTGTCATCAAAATATACACGTTCCAAAGTGCGCAAAGCTCTGCCGGATGACTTCTCCTATATCATACAGGAACTTCTGCATGAGAACGCAATGGAGCCAAATAAGCAGGCATACGTCGATGTTATTGTGCGTACTATCATATCAACCGACCGTGCCGATGACTTTATCGTGGCTATATGCATGCTCATACAACGACTTGTCATCGACCACCTGCACATTCTTGGCGATGTATTCGACCGCGGACCAAGCCCTGATAAAATCATGGACATCCTATGCAATTACCACAATTTTGACATTCAATGGGGAAATCATGATATTCTATGGATGGGTGCAGCATCGGGCAACGACTGCTGTATAGCCAATGTGGTGCGGCTGGCATTACGATATGCCAATCAAAGCGTTCTTGAAGACGGATACGGTATAAATATACTTCCGCTCGCGACCTTTGCGATGGAAACATACGCCGATGACGAATGTATACAATTCCTGCCTTCCATTGACGAAGAACGCCCGTTGAGCAAGAAAAACATAAAGCTTATTGCACAAATGCACAAAGCCATAAGTATTATCCAATTCAAATTAGAGGCTCAGACAATAAAACAACACCCTGACTTTGACATGGATAACAGACTACTTCTGCACCGTATAGACTTTGAACACGGTACAATAGATATCGATGGAAAAAAATACAGGCTGACAGATACACATTTTCCCACGGTAAACCCTCAGAACCCATACGCACTATCCAAAGAGGAAAAAGAAATCGTCACCAAATTGCACAATTCATTCACATCAAGTGAAAAATTGAAACGCCACATGCTGTGCCTATTTCGTAACGGCTGCATCTACACGGTAATGAACTCAAACTTGTTGTATCATGCCTCCATTCCACTCAATGAGGACGGAACACTGAAAGACGTAATCATTGACGGAATGCCATACAAAGGCGAAGAATTGTTCAAGAAAGTAGGTGCATTGCTTCGTGAAGCATATTTCAGTTCCACAAAAGACGAGCATCATAAATATGCACTTGACTACACATGGTATCTGTGGTGCGGAAAAAATTCACCGGTATTCGACAAAGACAAAATGGCAACATTCGAGCGTTATTTCATACAAGACAAAGAAGCTCAGAAAGAAACAAAAGGATATTATTATATGTTGCGCGACAGAGAGGACGTATGCGATATGATTCTTGACGAATTTGGTGTTACAGGCTCTCACCGCCATATAATCAACGGACATGTACCGGTAAGAACCATCGAAGGCGAACAGCCGATAAAAGCCAACGGCAAAATGATGGTTATTGATGGAGGTTTCTCTAAAGCCTATCAGCCTACGACAGGAATAGCCGGTTACACACTGGTATACCACTCACGCGGATTCCAGCTTGTGCAGCATGAGCCATACACATCTATCGAACAAGCCGTGCGTGAAGGACACGACATCAAATCTACGACACAAATCGTGGAAATGAGTTCACGACGAATGATGGTGAAAGATACCGATAAAGGAAAGGAAATTAAAGCTCAAATTGCAGATCTTAACAATCTGCTTTATGCCTACCGTTCAGGACTTATCCAAAGTTGATAAAAAAGGTGCAAACTTTAAGGGTCTCATCTAAGCCGGTGTTTATATACTGAAAATTCATCTGCTTTCACTGCCCAACTCCAAAACACAACGACCTGAACGGTATCGTATCTCAAGCGAATGCATCAAACAAAGCTTTATGACCGAATCCTCAGCCGCTTGTTTCGAAATGTGAGCAAGTTTCATATATTCTTCAAGCGTGATACATTTATGCACCTGAATATAATCTATCAACAGACGTTCCTTTTCCTCAAAGTTAATCAATGACGTAACACCTTTCTGCATAGCACGCCACACTTTCACGTGCAAAGGACTTGCCAAAATATTCTCATCGGCTACACGATAATAAGCTTTCCATTTCTTATCATCATCTTGAGCCTTTACCGGCAGAGCAGTTGCCTGTGACACGTCCACTTTCAATACACTCTTTCCTGCAACACGGTATGAACGATAACTCACGACCTGTTCCGGCTTACAATACATCGAGGCAGCCTGTTCAATCATGTATATCTCCTCTTCACTTTCTACGCCCACGACCTTTCCATTATCCTTAACACCGACAAGCAAACTGCCCCCGCTGTTATTAGCGAAAGCAGATATACTGCGGGCTATCTTACGGGCATCCGAAATCTTAAACTTGAAATCCTGCCGTTCATGTTCCCCTTCTTCTATCAGGTTCTGTATATAATGTTTACTCTTTACTTCCTCCATATAAATTAAAATTTAGAAGACAACATATCTTCTTCATCAAATTCAATGGTACAAAGTTAGTAATGATTCTAAACAGAAACCCGCAAAACCACTAAATTTTCATTCCACAGCCCAATCTTCCCCCACAACAAAAAATTAGGGGAGACGGAAAGGATTTATAAAATAAAAGTGTAACTTTGCAAAGTTTTATGGAAAGATGCCGGAGTGGTCGATCGGGACGGTCTCGAAAACCGTTGTACAGGTAACTGTACCGAGGGTTCGAATCCCTCTCTTTCCGCAGAGCCAAAACTTTACGCTCGAATTGTGGCTTAATATGCAAAAAGTAGGCTGAAAAAGTCACCGAAACCGTCTAATATGCAAAAAGTAGGCTGTTAGCGCGATTAATCGCGCTAATAGTGCCGAGCAATATATTCCTGAATTAGAGCCATCCTGCGATATTTAGATATACCACTATGTACTCTCAACTTCG
>JAFUKL010000044.1 GCA_017473615.1 Muribaculaceae bacterium
CCTTTTTTGGTAGTCACATATTACCTCTAAAACACTTATATATCAAGTCATATTGCGGTATATAGAGGTAGATTTTATGGAGAATTTTTCGCACATTTTTTGTTCAATAGTGACGTATTCTTCCTCGGTAATAATACCCCTATTTTTCATATCTTCAGCCATATGCATAGCCAATTTATACATGATAATGTTCTGATAATTTTCCATTCTTTCTCCTCGCCTCCGCATAGCATTCTCGTGAGCAATAAATCCTGTGGTCGTTGCCGTAAGCTGTGAACTTTTTACCGCAGTGGGGACAGGTAAAGTCATAAAACGCCTTCCGATTCACTAAATGTAAATGTGCATTCCACCACTTCTGCCTGCAAGTACCGGAGCAGAAACGCTTACTTTTCACATTTGCAGTGTTTTGGATCTCCTTACCGCAAGCCAAACACACACCCGTAGGAAGTTCCGGGGGCTTAATATCCGTCCTACTTAAAAATGATTTGACCGTTCCGAGCGGAACTCCTGATATTTTTGCGATGCGATTGCATCCTAATCCTCGATTTTTTAACGCTATTATCTGTTCTTTTTCATTGGTTGTCATAATACCACCTCCACTCTTAAGCCACGGCGAGGCAAAAAAGGTGAACCATTTAGTGGATTTTATCTCGATTTTTTGAGGAAAAGCAAAAAAATAAGCCCACCAAGGAAAAATCCTCGATGGGCTTATGTAGTAATTATTCAGTTTTGGGTTAATAATACGATTCACATTTCATTGTGTAATCCCCAGCTTCGCCAGTAAATGTAATCGTTGTTTCATACAGCGTACCGAACTCTGCATTTAATATTGTAACGAAACTGCTTTTCACCGCAACTCCATCCCTATAAATGGTGTAGGAAAATTTAAGGTTATCTAAAGTGGTATCACCTTGATAGGTCTTTTCAACGAGGAGTTTGATTTTTAATGTTACTTTTCCGCCTGCACTATTCACTATTTCGCAATCTACGCTATCAAGTTTACATTTGGTATATGCTTGCAATCTGCTGTTATAATACCCATATACTTCCGTTAATTTATTTGTCAATGTGAATGTTGTTTTATCGGCGGGCGTTAACTCAAGCATCGGGAGTTCCTCTTGTTCCACCAGAACCTCTTGACATACAGAACAATATTTTCCGTCTGTTAATCCCGTAGAGGTTAGTGTGGGTTCTACTCCCGGCACAATTACTTCGGTGTGCCCATTGGCTTTAACATAATCATCTCTATAGCTATAACCGCAATCACAGGAATATAAAGTATAACCTTGTTCGGTGCAAGATGGATTAACTATGGTATTATTATAATCGTGGGTATGTTTTATAACTTCAACATCAATTTGAATACTCTTATTGGTGTCCTTGATGTAAACAGTTACTGTGGTTTTTCCAACTGAAATCGGGAAAAAACTCAGCGGTATTACGTCTCCATCCCACTCGCCCCATTGACAATAAACTATACTTGTGTCACCTATTTCGTATGACACAGTATCTCCGCCAATCATAGTGATGTACAAAATCTCTTTTTCGCTTACAAGGCTAAGTTCATATTTATCCGCAGTTAAAACCAAATTATAGTCTGGGTCGTCATCGCCACAAATAGTGCATGCTCCTTGCAAATATGAATGTCCAAGTGGCTCACTATTAGGATCTACTTCAAAGCACTCACAACAAGACCTTGGTGTAGTGCATGTAGGGTTGCCCCAATCGTGTCCTTTAGCGTTGATAACACTTTGTGCCACAAGAATCTCACCGCAAACAGAGCAATGTTTGCCTTGCGTTAACCCAGTTGTTGTACAGGTTGCTTCTTTTGCGCTATCAATTTCTTCAGTATGTCCCAACGTAGGAATGTTTTGAGATTGCATTTCACCGCACGAGCAATACCTAACTTTTATGCCTTCTTCAGAACAAGTTGCGTTTTTAGATATTTGCCATTCTTCATATGAATGCGTATGGGGATTATTGGATGAATTATCACAAGCAACTAACGAAAGCATCATTATTGCAATAAAGATGGTTGTAATTATTTTCTTCACAATTGTAACCTCTCTTGATTTATTATTTGCCAATAAATTTATTATAACATATTTTTATAGAAATTTCAATCAGTATTTATAGTCTGCGGAATAAAAAATAGCCCACCAAGGAAAAATCCTCGATGGGCTATGTAGTAATTATTCAGTTTTGTTGGTATTAGACTTGCTCGTGAGCTGCTTTACTGCCTGATTTGTACCCGTAGCAGAAAGACCACTCGCGGCACCTAATACAATGGCAACGAGAACGTTCTGTGTCTCGAAAACTCCCGGCACGCAGAAATATGCGATTACACCGATAATCGCGCCGAGCGCACAGGAAATCAAGGGAATAAACCTCTTGAACTTTTCCGTGCCGCCAACTGCGGTCTTCACGATGTCGATAATCGTATAAACGATTGCGGCGATTGCGGGAATGCTTGCGATTTCATAGAAAGTAGTCATAATAAATCCTCCTAAAAATTATTTATGCGCCTGTTGGTTCAGGTGCGTTTCGATTTTCTTAATTGCGATGGTAACGGGACCGTCGCAGCCTTGCTCTTGCAAACCTTTCAGGCAAGCAAGAACGCCTTGGGTGAGAAGGGTTTGCTCCTCTTTGATAGCCTTGATATCCTTGTCCTGCTTTTCCTGTTTCATATACCATCTATAAACGGCGAAAACAAGACCGAAAATCACGCCCAAAGCGGTAATAACCCCGGCAACTGCAGTGATAATCTCCATAGCCTACCTCCTTTTTAGTCTTCAAAGATAATGATGCCTTCAAGGGCAATCATATCGTCCACAGTGGGAATGTCCTCCGTAGTACGGAAATCACTCTCACAAAGGGTGATGGGAGAAATCCCCTCGACGTCGGTTTCACGAAGTGCAGAGATTTCATTTTCAAAGGCTATTTTAGCCTCCATATCCTTAAGGCGGAGTCTGCCGTCTGCAAGGAAAACAGGAGAGCCGTTTCCGTCAAGCTCGGCATAGGTCTTGATGGCTTTCTGTTCCTCGGAAAGGTAGAATTCCATCTCACCCTCTACTGCCTTGCGGAGTTTCACAAGCTCACGCATTTTTTTGTAGCTGGCAAACCGCTTTTCAGATAAACGCTTGAGGGGTTCGTTTGCCGTTAAAAGGTCATTAAGTTTCATTGGATGTTTCCTCCGTTATTTTGATTTTTTCTTCAAGCTCCTTCACACGAGCTTTGAGTTTTTGGATTTCATAGATG
The DNA here is from genome assembly GCA_017473615.1 of Muribaculaceae bacterium. Classification (GTDB taxonomy): domain Bacteria; phylum Bacteroidota; class Bacteroidia; order Bacteroidales; family Muribaculaceae; genus RGIG4576. The sequence continues at coordinate 3,259 of JAFUKL010000044.1, forward strand.
TTCATAGCCACGAATTCACTGTATCGCAAACCGCAGCCGATAGTCTTATCTTCATTCTCCCACTCGCAGTAGCCTGCAAACTCCTTCGTGGTAAGTCCCACCGAAAGCACTGCGTCCTTGACGTCTTGCGCCACAAGACCGATGTGGGTTCTGTCACTCGTATTTTCTACATATTTGAAAGTAACCGGGATAAGGCTATCAAAGATACGGCTATAAATCTCGGCAAGAGGCTCAACCTCAAATTTCTCATTTCTATCCGAGGTGTTGATTGTGCCTGATTGTCCGTAAATATTACGCCACTTATAGGCAGCCGAACCCAAATCGTAGGTGTTATCAAACCACGGAACAATATGACCGAGGCTTGTAATGGTAGTTGCAGCACTTGAGCCTGAAATGTTGAAATAATAGGTGTGCTGCGACTTGTTTGAGCTTGAATAATTGAAGGTTGCGTAATCGATGCCCCAGAAGGCATTTGTGTCGTGCGATGTGCTACTTGCACCTTTGGCAACCGTAGCATTCCACGTGGTATCCTTACCCCAAATGCAAGCATAGTGAACAGTGAACGATTTAGCCTCTGTCAAAGCGGTTTGCACACCATCTTCGTTATAAATTTTGAGGTAAAGCATCTGTCCACTCCAAGAAAGCTCTGCATAATACTGAACAGAACCGCCCGAGTAACCGAAATAAAAGCCTGTTGAATCGCTGATGCTGGCATCGGCTCTTATTGATTGCACACGAATAACACCGCAAGCTATGGCATTACTTGAAAGGGTCTGCATA
>JAFUKL010000045.1 GCA_017473615.1 Muribaculaceae bacterium
ACTTTTATCTTTGATTGGCTCAACTTAGCTCCCGCTGCCTCGGCTGCAGCCATATCCTTTGTTCCGAAGTTGATTTGTGCAAAAGGACGTTTCAAATATAAGGTTTCTTTGATAGGTCCGTTTACGGTCAATCTCTTAACTGCGGTGAATGCATCCTTGGTTTCATCGTTTGTTGAACCCTCGTTTACGGTTATCGATGTCAAATCGTCTGTGTCGTAAACACCTTCCTTTGATGCCCAGAATACGATGTCGTAAGTTTGACCCTTTACAAGTGCCAACGAAACTGTTGCCTGTTTGTTTTCAATGTCGGTCACGGCATCAATGTCGGTCTTTTCTTTTTTACCGTTTACATTGGTGTAAACTTCATAATACAATTTGTCTACGGTCGTACCGTCGCTGATGGCACGGCTTGCGTCACTGACATCGGTAAGCGCAACTGTGAATTGCACAGTCTGATCGCCTTCCACGTCCTTAACGATGCTATCGTCAGAACATGATGTAGAGCATAGCATTCCCGCTACACCCAACATGGTTAATAAAATTTTCTTCATTTCTTTCTGTTTTAAATTAATTAATTAAAAAAACAATTTATATAATCCCAGTTTTTTTCCTCACTTATAGTCATTAAAGTCCTATCAGCCTTATTAGCCCTATTGGGCATATTAGCCTAATTGGGCTAATTGGGCTAATACGCCCAATTAATAGCCTCTTAAAGAGCCTATTCTCCAAAAACTGCACAAATTTATAAAAAATACTTAATTTTACCCCCCCCGAATTGCTAAAATACGTTAACACCACCCAGTTTTTCATCACATCTACAAAAAAAGATGCCGTAGATAATTCTACGGCATCCCTCACCTATATTAAAAAGTGTATTATTCAGCTTTTTCTTCAGCTGCAGGTGCAGCCTCTTCAGCCTTTTTTGCCTTACTACGACGTGTGCGCGCAGGTTTCTTAGCTTCCTTAGCACCTTTAAGCATGTTTTCGTTGTAGTCAACAAGCTCAATAAAGCAAGTTTTAGCATTGTCACCAAGACGGTTACCCAATTTCAAAATACGGGTATAACCTCCCGGGCGATCAGCTATCTTCTGAGAAATGTTCTGGAATAGTTCAGTTACAGCTTCCTTATTCTGCAAATAGCTGAAAACTACACGGCGGTTGGCTGTATCATCAGTCTTAGCGCGATTAATCAACGGCTCTGCATATATACGTAAAGCCTTAGCTTTTGCCAATGTTGTAACGATTCTCTTATGCTTGATAAGAGATATTGTCATATTAGCCAAAAGCGCATCGCGGTGAGATTTTGTACGTCCTAAGTGGTTGAATTTCTTATTATGTCTCATCGTTATTACTCTTTATCTAATTTATACTTTGAAATATCCATCCCGAATGAAAGATTCAGGTTAGCAAGCAACTCGTCAAGTTCGGTCAACGACTTTTTACCGAAGTTGCGGAACTTCAACAAGTCAGTTTTGTTGAACACTACCAATTCGCCCAAAGTTTCCACTTCAGCCGACTTCAAGCAGTTTAGCGCACGTACCGAAAGGTCCATATCCACCAATTTGGTCTTCAAAAGCTGGCGCATGTGCAATACTTCTTCATCAAATTCTTCGTTACCTTCGGTTTCGGTTGTTTCCAATGCGATTTTTTCATCAGAGAACAACATGAAATGATGAATAAGTATCTTTGCAGCCTCTTTCAAAGCATCCTTAGGAAGGATTGAGCCATCGGTTGTGATTTCAAGTATAAGTTTCTCGTAGTCAGTCTTCTGCTCTACACGATAGTTCTCAATTGCATACTTTACATTGACAATCGGTGTGTAAATAGAATCGATAGCGATTACATCTATTGCATCGTTAGGATTCTGATTTTCTTCAGCCGGCACATAACCGCGTCCTTTATTGATCGTCAATTCAAGATTGAAACCAGCGCTTGGATCCAAATGACATATAACCAAGTCAGGATTCAACACTTCAAATCCTGACAAAGCCTTACTAATGTCACCGGCTCTGAACACATCCTGACCCGAAACTTTCACTGTAGCCTTTTCGGTTTCAGCGTCTTCCACCACTTTCTTCAAGCGCACTTTCTTCAAGTTAAGGATGATATTGGTTACATCTTCCTTAACTCCCGGAATTGTAGCGAACTCATGCTTTACGCCATCAATACGGATTGATGAAATTGCAAATCCTTCAAGTGAAGAAAGCAATATTCTGCGCAAGGCATTACCTATTGTGACACCGTAACCCGGCTCCAACGGGCGGAATTCGAACTTTCCGAAGAAATTATCGGCTTCCAACATTAATACCTTATCGGGTTTCTGAAATGCTAATATAGCCATGGATCTTAATTATTTTTATTATTTAGAATACAATTCGACGATCAACTGTTCCTTGATATTTTCAGGAATGTCTTCTCTTTGAGGAAGGTGCAACATCTTACCACCCTTTACACTTTCTTCCCATTCAATCCAAGGATACTTGCTGTGATTGAATCCTGCAAGTGAATCCTCGATTACTTCCAAAGATTTAGACTTCTCACGTACAGCAACTACCTCACCCGGTTTCACTGAGTAAGACGGGATGTTTACCACACCGCCGTTCACAGTAATATGACGGTGAAGTACAAGCTGACGAGCAGCTGCACGAGTGCGTGCTATACCCAAACGGTAAACTACGTTGTCAAGACGACACTCAAGCAATTGCAACAACACTTCACCGGTTACACCTTCTTTACGTGCAGCCTTGTTGAACAAGTTACGGAACTGCTTTTCAAGAACGCCGTAAGTGTATTTTGCTTTCTGCTTTTCCTTCAACTGAGTACCATACTCCGACAGCTTTCTTCTCTTATTATTACCGTGCTGTCCCGGCGGATAATTTCTCTTAGCAAGAACTTTATCTTCACCGAAAATAGGCTCGCCGAATTTACGAGCAATTTTTGTTTTTGGTCCGGTATATCTAGCCATTTTTTCTTTTAATAATTAAAGTTGATGAATCCTCGGAGTGCAGCCGCGATTGCAGAGAGGTCGATAAATTGCAATCCATTCACTTCTCAGACTCGTAATAATTAATTTAAGAGTTCTCTCGATTTTAAAATTAAACTCTTCTTCTCTTAGGAGGACGACATCCGTTGTGCGGTAGCGGAGTTACATCAACGATTTCCACAACCTCGATGCCAGCACCGTGAGTAGCACGGATAGCTGATTCACGTCCGTTTCCGGGTCCCTTTACATAAGCCTTTACTTTTCTCAAGCCAAGGTCAAAGGCTACCTTTGCACAATCTTCTGCTGCCATCTGAGCTGCATACGGAGTATTCTTCTTAGAACCTCTAAAGCCCATTTTACCGGCACTTGACCATGAGATAACTTGACCCTCACCATTAGCAAGGCACACAATAATGTTGTTGAAAGAAGAATGTACATGCAATTGACCTATTCCGTCAATCTTTACATTGCGCTTCTTTGCTGCGACTGTCTTTTTTGCCATACTTAATTATTATTTAGTAGCTTTCTTTTTGTTAGCAACTGTTTTCTTACGTCCCTTGCGAGTACGAGCATTGTTCTTTGTGCTTTGTCCTCTTACAGGAAGTCCGATACGGTGACGGATTCCACGATAGCAACCGATATCCATCAAACGCTTGATGTTCAATTGAATTTCGCTACGCAAGTCACCTTCAACCTTGTAATTCTCACCGATAACCTCACGCACTTTAGCGGCTTGCGCATCGGTCCAGTCCATTACTTTGATATTCACGTCAATTCCAGCTTTCGCTAAAATTGTCTTAGCAGCGCTACGGCCTATACCGTAGATGTAAGTCAAGGCTATTTCACCTCTCTTGTTTTGGGGTAGGTCTACACCAACTATTCTTACAGCCATATTATTATAAAATATTTATTTCGCAAATAATAATAAATATTATCCTTGACGTTGTTTATACTTAGGATTTTTTTTGTTTATCACATACAAGCGACCTTTGCGTCTTACGATTTTGCACTCAGGGGTACGCTTTTTAATTGATGCTCTTACTTTCATATTTCTTGTTTTTTATTTGTATCTAAAAGCAATTCTTCCTTTGGTTAAATCGTATGGAGACATTTCCACTTTCACTTTATCCCCGGGTAGAATCTTTATATAGTGCATTCTCATTTTTCCTGAGATGTGAGCGGTTATTTCATGACCGTTCTCAAGCTCTACCCTGAACATTGCGTTAGACAATGCTTCTACGATTACTCCATCTTGTTCAATAGCGGTTTGTTTAGCCATATCTTTTATTATATTGATTTATCTCCAAGTACTTCTTCTATATATTCAAACGATGAAAGAATATCGGCTTTCCCGTTGTGAATAGCTATTGCATGTTCAAAATGTGCCGAAGGTTTACGGTCACGCGTTCTGCAAGTCCATCCGTCACGCTCAAACACCACATTCTTGCTTCCCATGTTAATCATGGGTTCAATGCAGATCGTCATCCCGTTCTTGATAAGCGGACCTGTTCCTCTTCGACCGAAATTAGGCACTTCAGGATCTTCGTGACACTTTTTACCGATTCCATGACCGGTAAGGTCTCTTACAACCGAATAGCCTCTCTTCTCACAATATTCTTGAATAGCATTACTTATATCACCAATTCTATTGCCTTCAACGGCTTTTTCAATCCCCACATAAAGAGATTCCTTAGTCGTCTTCAGCAAAGCTTTGACTTCAGGTGCAACTTCGCCTACACAAAACGTATAGGCAGAATCGCCATTGTAGCCATTTTTCACTGCGCCGCAATCAACCGATACAATATCGCCCTCAGCAAGCGCATAGTTTGAAGGGATTCCATGCACTACGTTTTCATTAACCGAAACACACAGAGTATTAGGAAATCCATATAGACCTAAGAACCCGGGAACTGCGCCTTGCGAGCGGATGTAATCTTCGGCTATGCGGTCAAGTTTCAGGGTGGTTACACCCGGCTTAATCCATTTAGCCACTTCTCCTAACGTACGCGCTACGATTAGATTAGCCTCTCGCAACAGCTCAATTTGTTCCTCAGTCTTCAGATAAATCATTTTTTCAACGACCTCTTACAATAATTAATATCCGCTTCCTGTTGTACGTCCCTTGAGTTTACCTGACTTCATCAATCCATCGTAGTGGTGCATCATCAAGTGGCTCTCAATTTGTTGCAGTGTATCAAGCACTACACCCACCATGATTAGTAGAGATGTACCTCCAAAGAATTGAGCGAAATTCTGGTTCACACCGCACACATTGGCAAAAGCCGGTAATATAGCAACTACTCCAAGGAATAATGCACCGGGCAATGTGATACGTGACATAATTGAATCAAGATATTCCTCAGTCTTCTTTCCCGGCTTAACACCCGGAATGAATCCATTGTTGCGTTTCATATCTTCTGCCATCTGTGCAGGACGCACTGTGATTGCAGTATAGAAATATGTGAACGCCACAATCATCACAAAATAAATAGCGTTGTACCAAATACCGTTCATATCGGTCAAAGCTCTGGTAACAGTACCTTGATTTGATCCGAATCCGGCAAATGCCACCGGTATGAACATAATCGCTTGTGCAAAGATGATAGGCATCACATTGGCAGCATTAACCTTCAACGGTATATACTGACGTGCACCACCATATTGCTTATTACCGACAATGCGCTTTGCATATTGTACAGGCACCTTACGTGTACCTTGAACCAATAGGATAGCACCTGCAATAACAGCAAAAAGCATTACGATTTCTACCAAGAACATTACAAGACCACCTTGAGCTGTTGTCAAACGGCTGGTGAACTCCTGTACGATTGCTCCCGGGAAACGAGCTATAATACCTACCAAGATTATCAATGATATACCATTTCCAAGACCCTTGTCGGTAATCTTCTCTCCAAGCCACATGATAAACATACTACCTGCAGCAAGAATCAAAGTAAGATAAGCCGTTGTCCAGAATCCGAAATGTGCAGCACCTCCGGCAGCATTAACCTGCACCTGCAAGTTAACAAGGTAAGCCGGACCTTGCAAAAGCAATATCAATACAGTCAAATAGCGTGTATATTGGTTCAATTTCATACGTCCGCTCTCTCCTTCACGTTGCATTTTCTGGAATTGCGGTAAAACCATTCCCAACAACTGAATTACGATAGATGCGGTAATGTATGGCATGATACCCAACGCAAAGATAGACGCCTGTGAGAAAGCACCACCCGAGAACATATCGAGCAACTGCATCAATCCACCGCTGGCGAATTGTCTCAAAGCATCAATCTCACTTGGACTGATTCCCGGAAGAACCACATAACAACCAAGTCGGTATACGATTACCAACAGAATTGTTATAGTGATTCGTTTCCGCAAATCCTCTATCTTCCAAATGTTTTTTGCAGTTTCAATCAGTTTCATCTACATTAAATTTTTTGGATAGAACCTCCCGCTGCTGTTATAGCCTCTTCAGCTTTCTTTGAGAAAGCGTTAGCCTCTACAGTAAGTTTAACTGTCAATGTTCCGTTACCTAAAACCTTAACAAGTTTCTTCTTGCCTACCAATCCGGCAGCAACCATATCGGCTACTGTGATTGTTTCAGCTTTGTTAGCTTCAGCGTAACCCTGCAAATCAGACAAGTTTATAGCCTTGTACTCTACACGGTTCATATTCTTGAAACCGTATTTAGGCACACGACGTTGTAGCGGCATCTGACCGCCTTCAAAACCCACCTTGGTCTTGTATCCGGAACGAGATTTCGCACCCTTGTGACCACGTGTAGAAGTTCCGCCTTTACCAGAACCGGCACCGCGACCTATTCTCTTACCCTTCTTGTTAGAACCTACAGCGGGTTGCAAATTACTTAAATCCATATCATTCAAATATTTTAAGCGTTCTCAACTTCTACAAGGTGACGAACTTTGTTTACCATTCCAAGTATAGACGGAGTTGCCTCCTTTTCTACTACCTGATTCATTTTTCTCAATCCAAGAGCATCTAAAGTTCTCTTCTGTATTGCAGGACACTTAATTCTGCTCTTTACTTGCTTTATCTTAATTGTAGCCATCTCGTAACAAATTTTTATCCGTTAAACACTTGTTCCAATGAGATGCCGCGATTCTGAGCAACAGTTTGCGGACTTCTCATTTCACTCAATGCTGCAATTGTAGCTTTTACCAAGTTGTGAGGGTTAGAAGAACCCTTAGACTTAGCAAGCACATCGGTGATACCAACGCTTTCAAACACTGCACGCATTGCACCACCTGCCTTTACTCCGGTACCCTGAGATGCCGGTTTCAGCATTACTCGAGAACCACCGAACTTAGCGTCTTGCTCGTGAGGGATAGTTCCTTTATGTACTGGCACCTTAATAAGATTTTTCTTAGCAGCTTCTACACCCTTTGCAATCGCTGTAGTTACTTCATTCGCTTTACCAAGACCATAGCCAACGATACCATCTTCGTTACCTACTACCACGATAGCAGCGAATGTGAATGTGCGACCACCTTTCGTTACCTTAGTAACGCGGTTGATTGCTACCAAACGATCTTTTAGCTCAATATCGTTAGTCGATTTTACTCTATTATTCTTAATTGCCATAATCCATTAAAATTTAAGACCACCCTTGCGAGCACCGTCTGCCAATGATTTTACTCTACCGTGGAACAAATAACCGTTACGGTCAAATACTACAGCCTCAATACCTGCTTCAATAGCTTTCTTAGCTACCAATTCGCCCACCTTAGCTGCGATTTCTGATTTTGTTCCTTCTTCAATACCTTTAGAAGACGCAGAAACCAATGTTTTTCCAGCCAAATCATCGATCAGCTGTACATAGATAGCCTTGTTACTTCTAAAAACACTCATACGAGGACGCACAGCGTTACCAGACACTTTACCACGAATACGTGTTTTGATTTTATTTCTTCTTTGTATCTTAGTTACCATGATTGTCTAATTATTATTTGGCAGCTGCCGTTTTACCTGACTTACGACGAATAACTTCGCCAACAAACTTGATACCCTTACCCTTATATGGTTCAGGCTTACGGAAAGTACGAATCTTAGCGCACACCTGACCTAACAACTGCTTGTCGATAGATTCAAGAATGATAAGCGGATTCTTATTTCTTTCTGTCTTTGCTTCAACTTTCACTTCAGGAGGAAGCTGAAGATATATAGCATGCGAATAACCTAATGCAAGCTCAAGCACTTGACCTGTTGATGTTGCACGGTAACCCACACCAACCAATTCCAATTCCTTCTTGTAACCTTCACTCACACCTACAACCATGTTGTTCAACAATGCACGGAACAAGCCGTGTTGTGAACGGTGTTCTATACCGTCTGACGGGCGGGTAATCACCAAATGTCCGTCTTCCTGGTTCACCTTGATGTCAGCATGCACCTTTTGGGTCAAAGTACCCTTAGGACCTTTTACGGTTACAACATTTTCATCACTCACTGTTACAGTTACACCGGCAGGTATCACTATCGGCAATTTTCCTATTCTTGACATATCAATACCTCCTTATTAATAAACGTAACACAATACTTCGCCACCAATTTGTTGAGCCTTAGCCTCCTTATTGGTCATCACACCTCTTGAGGTAGAGATGATGGCAATTCCTAAACCATTCAACACTCTCGGCATATCTTTGTAGCCGGTGTATTGACGTAAACCCGGACGTGACACGCGAGTCAAGCTCTTGATAGCGTTCACCTTATCCACCGGATCATACTTTAGCGCAATCTTGATTGCGCCTGAAGGCGTTCCATCCTCTACAAACTTGTAGTTCAAGATGTAGCCTTTCTCAAAAAGGATTTTTGTAATTTCCTTTTTCATCTTAGAGGAAGGGATTTCAACGACTCTGTGTTGAGCCTTGATCGCATTCCTCAATCTTGTTAGATAATCTGCTATTGGATCAGTCATAAAAAAATTGTTTAAATTGATTCGGAAGTTCCGAACAATATTTAATACTCTCTTTTAGCTTATTAATTTACTTCTTAGTTTACCAGCTCGCTTTCTTTACACCCGGAATCAATCCTGCCGATGCCATTTCACGGAACTGAATACGTGAAATACCGAATTGGCGCATATAGCCTTTAGGACGACCTGTGATTTTGCAACGATTGTGCAAACGCACTGCTGAAGCGTTCTTTGGAAGTGCTTGCAAGCCTTCATAGTCTCCGGCTGCCTTAAGAGCGGCTTTCTTTGCAGCATACTTTGCTACGAGCTTAGCTCTCTTCACTTCACGAGCTTTCATCGATTCTTTTGCCATAACTTAGTCTGTTTATTTAGCATTTGTAAATGGTAAACCAAATTCCTTCATCAACTCATATCCTTCTTCGTCAGTCTTGGCAGAAGTCACGAAAGTGATGTTCATACCTGTCATCTTAGTAACAGAATCGATATTGATTTCAGGGAAAATAATTTGTTCTGTAACACCTACAGTGTAATTACCGCGACCGTCGAACTTACCGGGAATACCCTTGAAGTCACGGATACGAGGCAACGCGATGCGAATGAAACGTTCCATAAATTCATACATACGTTCACCGCGCAATGTAACACGTACACCGATAGGCATTTTCTTACGCACTTTGAAGTTTGAAATATCCTTCTTAGACAAAGTAGCGACTGCCTTCTGTCCTGTGATTGCAGTAAGTTCATTGATTGCTGTCTCAATAATTTTCTTATCTTGAGTAGCAGCACCCAATCCTTCGTTAAGAACGATTTTCTCCAATTTCGGAGCTTGCATCACAGTGCTGTAATTGAATTTCTTCATGAGAGCAGGCAAAATTCTCTCCTTATATTCATTCTTTAAAGTAGCCATTATTTAATCTCCTCTCCTGATTTTTTTGAATAACGAACTTTTGCCCCGTCCTCATTAAAGCGATAACCAGCACGCGTAGGTTTGCCGCTTTTAGGATCTACCAAGTTAAGATTAGATACGTGGATAGGAGCTTCCATTTTCACAATGCCTCCTTGTGGATGCTTCGCATTAGGCTTGGTACTCTTTGATACCATATTGACACCTTCTACTACAGCCTTGTTTTTGCTCACAAGTACGCTTAGTACACGACCGGTCTTACCCTTATCGTCACCAGCGTTTACGTAAACTGTGTCACCCTTTTTGATATGTAATTTAGCCATTACTGTTTTAGTTTATTTTATCAATTAGAGTACTTCAGGTGCCAATGAAACGATTTTCATGTTAGTAGCACGCAATTCACGAGCCACCGGACCGAAAATACGGGTTCCACGAAGTTCACCTGCATTATTCAATAACACACATGCGTTATCATCGAAACGGATATAAGAACCGTCGGCACGACGAATCTCTTTCTTAGTTCTTACGATAACTGCCTTTGATACAGTACCTTTCTTCACATCCGATGAAGGGATTGCGTGTTTTACAGTAACAACAATCACATCACCTACCGATGCATATCTGCGGCCTGTACCCCCTAAAACACGGATACATAGTACTTCCTTAGCACCACTATTATCTGCAACTGTCAATCGGCTTTCAGTCTGTATCATATTACTTCACTTTTTCGATTATTTCTATCAATCTCCATCTCTTAGTCTTGCTCAAAGGACGAGTTTCCATCAAACGAACCTTATCGCCTACGCTGCATTCGTTCTTTTCGTCATGAGCGTGGTATTTCTTTGTCTTGTTGACAAACTTACCATAAATTGGGTGTTTCTCCTTCCACTTGATTGTAACAGTGATAGTCTTATCACCCTTGTTGCTGGAAACAACCCCAATTCTTTCTTTTCTTAAATTTCTTTTTTCCATTTATTTGGGATTATTTTGATGATAATTCACGAGCTCTAATCTCAGTTTTCATACGCGCAATATCCTTACGATCCTTTGTAATCTTTGAAGGATTATCAAGTGGTGAGATTGCGTGGTTGATTTTAGTTTGCAAATACGCCTTTTCAGCCGCTTCCAGTCTTTCTTTAAGCTCTTTATCGCTTAATTCTTTAATTTCAGCCTGTTTCATATCCTTAAAGTATTACACGTTTTGAGATTCGTCGTAGTCACGACGTACGATAAACTTAGTAGCAACAGGGAGCTTTTGAGCAGCTAAGCGCAATGCTTCCTTAGCTATGTCATAGCTCACACCTTCTACCTCAATTAACACTCTACCCGGAGTAACCGGAGCAACGAATCCTTCCGGAGCACCTTTACCTTTACCCATACGTACATCAGCCGGCTTGCGAGTAATAGGCTTGTCCGGGAATATTCTAATCCAAATTTGACCTTGACGTTGCATGTAACGGGTTACAGCCACACGAGCAGCCTCAATCTGGCGACCGGTAATCCATTTTGTCTCAAGAGTCTTTATACCAAAAGAGCCGAAGGCAAGAGTAGTACCGCGGTGCGCGAAACCCTTCTGTGTGCCATGCTGCACTCTTCTGAACTTAGTTTTCTTTGGTTGTAACATTGTTCTGTAATTTCAAGTCGATTAACGATTGTTCTTTTGCTTTCTGAAGCCTCCTCTGCGAGGTGCTCCGTTATTATTACCACGACCTTCTTTAGCGTTGTTGGTAAATGCTGGAGCCAAGTCACGCTTACCGTATACTTCACCCTTACAAATCCAAACCTTAACACCGATGATTCCCACCTTAGTTAAAGCTTCTACCAAAGCATAGTCGATATCGGCACGAAGAGTATGAAGTGGAGTACGTCCTTCCTTGAACATTTCAGAGCGAGCCATTTCAGCTCCGTTCAAGCGTCCGCTCACCTGCACCTTGATACCTTCAGCACCCATGCGCATTGTAGATGCAATAGCCATCTTCACTGCACGACGGTAAGCAATCTTACCTTCGATTTGACGCGCAATGTTAGCAGCCACGATTTCTGCGTCAAGTTCAGGGCGTTTTACTTCATAAATATTGATTTGAACGTCCTTATCGGTGATTTGCTTCAATTCCTCTTTCAACTTGTCAACTTCTTGACCGCCCTTACCGATGATAAGACCCGGACGAGATGTACACACTGTTATAGTGACAAGTTTCAAAGTTCTCTCAATTACAATACGTGATACACTAGCTTTCGCCAATCTCGCATTAAGATACTTGCGGATTTTGCTGTCTTCTAGCAAAGTATCGCCATAATTATCTCCACCATACCAGTTAGAGTCCCAACCTCTGATGACACCCAGACGATTACTTATCGGATTTACTTTTTGTCCCATATCTTATGCTCAATTTATGCGTTAGTAGTTTCTTTTGTACCCACGAACAACGTTACATGGTTTGAACGTTTACGAATTCTATATCCACGTCCTTGAGGAGCTGTACGAAGGCGCTTCAACATTGGAGCGCAGTCTACGAAGATAGTAGTAATGAACAATTCTCCGTTTTCAGCTTTTCTTTCATTCTTCTGCTCCCAGTTAGCGATAGCAGAACGCAGAAGTTTCTCTACCTTGGCAGCGGCTTCTTTATTAGAGAATTTAAGGATACCCAAAGCTTGGAAAACTTCTTTACCACGCACCATGTCAGCAACCAAGCGCATCTTGCGTGGAGAAGAAGGGACGTTCTTCAACTTAGCGAAAGAAACCGTCTTTTTAGCCTCCTTAATCTTCTCAGCCGATTCTCTTTTTCTTTTACCCATTGTATTTAATTCTTTTTTTGTCAAAAAATGTTATATCCCGGGTCCTTATTTCTTCTTGTTACCACCGTGTCCGCGGAAAGTACGAGTTAGAGCAAATTCGCCCAACTTGTGACCTACCATGTTCTCAGTAACGTAAACGGGAATGAATTTATTACCATTGTGCACTGCGAAAGTGTGACCTACGAAATCAGGAGAAATCATCGATGCTCTCGACCAAGTCTTGATAACCGACTTTTTTCCGCTCTCTTCCATAGCAGCTACTTTCTTCTCAAGCTTCACGCTGATAAATGGACCTTTCTTTAATGAACGACTCATAATTAGTTACTAATTTTTCAAATTACTTCTTTCTTCTTTCAATAATGTACTTAGAAGAATGTTTCTTCGGAGCACGAGTCTTAAGACCCTTAGCATACAAACCTGTACGTGATCTTGGGTGTCCTCCTGACTGACGTCCTTCACCACCACCCATCGGGTGATCTACCGGGTTCATAACCACACCGCGGTTATGAGGACGACGTCCCAACCAGCGAGAACGACCGGCCTTACCTGAACGTTCCAAAGCATGGTCAGAATTACCTACCACACCTACAGTAGCCTTACATGTAGCAAGGATTTTACGGATTTCTCCCGAAGGTAATTTGATAATAGCATAATCACCATCTCGCGATGTCAATTGAGCAAATGTTCCGGCACTTCTTGCCATCATCGCTCCTTGTCCGGGTCGCATTTCAATGTTATGAATTAATGTACCAACAGGTATTTTATTTAGTGGAAGTGCATTACCTACTTCAGGTGCTGCATCTGGTCCACTCACAACTGTAGAGCCAACTTTCAATCCGTTGGGTGCAATCATGTAAGCTTTAGAGCCGTCTACATAATAAAGCAATGCGATACGAGCCGAACGGTTCGGATCATATTCGATTGTCTTTACTACTGCCGGCACACCGTCTTTACTTCTCTTAAAGTCAATGATACGGTATTTACGTTTGTGTCCACCGCCCATATAGCGTGTTGTACGGTGGCCTTCATTATTGCGGCCACCGGTAGAACGCTTTCCGACTGTAAGAGATTTCTCTGGTGTACGAGTTGTAATATCGTCAAATACACCAATAATCTTGTGTCTTTGCCCCGGTGTTGTGGGCTTGAATTTTCTTACTGCCATTTTTCTTATTAAATATTGCTATAAAAATCTATAGTTTCGCCTTCTGCAAGAGTAACAACTGCCTTCTTGAACGCAGGCTTTTTACCGCGTATGATTCCGGCTTTGGTATAACGTTGTTTTTTCTTGCCTTCATAATTCATTGTATTAACCGAAACAACTTTCACGCCATATAATTCCTCAATCAAACTTTTGATTTGGAATTTGTTAGCATCGGGAGATACACTGAAAGTATAGCGATTAAGCTTCTCGCTTAAAGCGTTAGCTTTTTCAGTAACGATAGGTTTGATCATTATATTCATTTTATACCTCCTTTATTATAGTTCGTTTAACACAGCAACGCTGCTCTCAGTCAACACTAATGCTTTATTATCAAGCACTTTGTAAGTGTTTATCTGAGACGCAGTAATAATATTTGCGCTTTCAATATTTCGAGCTGACAAATATACGTTTTTATTTTGGTCTGCTAAAACTAAGAGCATCTTAACACCTTCTAATTTAAGATTTTTAGTAAAGTTTACAAATTCTTTAGTTTTAGGAGCCTCGAAAGTAAAGTCTTCAACTACAGTAATCTGATTGCTTTGAGCCTTATAAGCCAATGCTGACTTACGTGCCAAATCCTTCACTTTCTTATTCAGTTTGAAACGATAGTCACGAGGACGCGGACCAAACACACGACCACCGCCAACAAGCAATGGAGAGTTTATATCACCACGACGTGCACCGCCGCCACCCTTTTGCTTTCCAAGTTTACGGGTACTTCCTGCAACCTCGCTTCTTTCTTTCGCCTTGTGAGTACCTTGACGCTGGTTAGCCAAGTACTGCTTAACAGCAAGATAGACAACATGCTCATTTGGTTCGATTCCGAAAACCTCATCATTCAGAGCTATCTTTCTTCCTGTATCTTCACCTTTAATGTTATATACTGCGAGTTCCATTATTTTTCAATTAATACGATTGAACCTTTACATCCCGGTACTGAACCCTTAATTAATAGAAGGTTGTTCTCAGGCATAACCTTGATAACTTGTAGATTTTGAATTGTCACGCGTTCATTACCCATTTGACCTGCCATACGCATGCCTTTAAACACTTTTGCAGGGTATGAACAAGCACCGATAGAACCCGGAGCGCGCAAACGGTTATGCTGACCGTGTGTAGACTGTCCAACACCACCGAAACCATGACGCTTTACAACACCTTGGTAACCCTTACCTTTTGAAGTACCGACTACATCGACGAATTCAGCTCCATCAAACAAATCGACACCGATAACGTCACCCAGCTTGTACTCTTGATCAAAATTTTTGAACTCGGCCAAGTATCTTTGTGGAGCAACTCCTGCTTTCTTGAAGTGACCTGCCATAGGAGCTGTTGTGTGCTTGTCTTTCTTTTCTACGAAACCAAGCTGCAAAGCTTCATAACCGTCTTTTTCAACTGTTTTCACCTGAGTAACTACACAAGGACCTACTTCGATAACAGTGCACGGAACATTTTTTCCGTCGGCACTGAAAACGGATGTCATTCCGATTTTCTTTCCTAATAATCCTGGCATTTCTCTTAATTTTTAATTTTCTTAATCACTTTTTTTTTGTTGATAAACACTCGATTAGATCAGACCTTGATTTCAACTTCCACGCCGCTCGGCAATTCAAGTTTCATCAAAGCATCAACTGTCTTAGCTGTTGAGCTGTAGATGTCGATCAATCTCTTGAATGAAGACAATTGGAACTGCTCACGTGACTTCTTATTAACGAAAGTCGAACGGTTCACAGTAAAGATTCTCTTGTGAGTTGGAAGTGGAATTGGACCGCTTACCACCGCACCTGTCGCCTTCACAGTCTTTACTATCCTCTCAGCCGATTTATCAACCAAGTTGTGATCGTAAGATTTTAATTTAATTCTGATTTTTTGGCTCATTGTATTTTGTAATAAATATTATTTCAATAAATCTACGCGTCCGTTACACTCTGTCAATACCGCCTTGGCAATAGAAGAACTTACTTCAGCATAGTGAGAGAAACTCATTGTTGATGTTGCACGACCTGATGTAATGGTACGCAATGCGGTTACATAACCAAACATTTCTGCAAGAGGCGTTTTAGCCTTAACAATACGTGCACCGCTACGGCTTGATTCCATACCCTCTACTTGTCCGCGACGCTTATTCAAGTCACCGATTACATCACCCATACTTTCTTCCGGAGTAACCACTTCTACTTTCATGATAGGCTCAAGAAGAACCGGGCCCGCTTTCTCACAACCTTTCTTAAACGCCTGAATTGCACATAATTCAAAAGACAACTGGTCAGAGTCAACCGGGTGGAATGAACCATCAAGCAATGTCACTTTCAAATGTTCAATAGGATAACCGGCAAGTACACCGTTTTTCATCGCAGTTGCGAAACCTTTTTGTACCGATGGTATGAATTCCTTTGGAACGTTACCACCCTTAACTTCGTCAACAAACTGAAGATTTCCTTCAAAGCCTTCATCTACCGGCTCGATACGCACAATAATGTCAGCAAACTTACCGCGACCACCGGTCTGTTTCTTGAATACTTCACGCAACTCAACCGACTGGGTAATAGCTTCCTTATATGTTACTTGAGGACGTCCTTGATTACATTCAACCTTAAACTCACGGCGTAGACGGTCGATAATAATATCCAAGTGCAACTCACCCATACCGCTGATTACGGTCTGACCTGTCTCTTCGTTAGTTTGAACAGTAAATGTCGGATCCTCTTCTGCAAGTTTCTGCAAGCCTACACCAAGTTTATCAAGGTCTTTCTGTGTTTTTGGTTCTACCGCAACACCAATAACAGGATCAGGGAAATCCATTGTTTCAAGAACGATAGGAGCATCTTCAGAACACAATGTATCACCTGTACGTATATCCTTAAAACCTACACCTGCACCTATATCACCGCAACCGATAACTTCCATCGGGTTTTGCTTGTTTGAGTGCATTTGGAACAAGCGAGACACACGTTCTTTTTTTCCTGAGCGTGTGTTAAACACATAGCTACCTGCCTCAACAGCTCCTGAATACACACGGAAGAACACCAAACGACCTACATACGGGTCAGTAGCAATCTTAAATGCAAGAGCAGCAGTCGGTTCATCATAAGAAGGCTTACGCACAATTTCCTCCTCTGCATTATCTACAGAATGTCCTACTATTTGTTCACAATCTGCAGGACTTGGCAAATATGCACAAACAGCATCAAGAAGAGGCTGCACACCTTTATTCTTAAACGAGCTACCGCAAAGCATTGGAACGATTTGCATCTTCAAAGTTGCATTACGGATTGCGCGCTTAATTTCCTCTACACCGATTGTCGATGGATCATCAAAATATTTTTCCATCAACTCATCATCAAACTCTGCTATAGTTTCAAGCATCTTATCGCGCCATTCTTCACATTCAGCCAGCATGTTAGCAGGAATTTCCTCCTCAACAAAACCATGATTTTCATCACCTTCCGGCCAGAACAACGCCTTCATATTCACAAGATCCACTACACCCTTGAATGTTTCCTCTGCACCGATAGGCAATTCAATCGGACATGGGTTTGCTCCAAGGACATCACGCATCTGGCGAACCACTTCATAGAAATTTGCTCCCGAACGGTCCATCTTATTCACATAACCGATACGAGGCACATTATATTTATCAGCTTGACGCCATACTGTTTCAGATTGCGGCTGAACACCACCAACAGCACAATATGTAGCTACAGCACCATCAAGTACACGCAAAGAACGTTCAACTTCCACTGTAAAGTCAACGTGTCCCGGAGTGTCAATCAAGTTAATTTTATATTGTTCATTATTATATTTCCAGAATGCAGTTGTTGCAGCAGAAGTAATAGTAATACCACGTTCCTGCTCTTGCTCCATCCAGTCCATTGTAGCTGCACCTTCATGTACTTCACCAATCTTGTGAGTAAGACCGGTAAAATACAGAATACGCTCAGACGTTGTAGTCTTACCGGCATCAATGTGAGCCATGATACCAAGATTACGCGTCAAATATAGTTTTTCGTCTAACTTGCTCATAGTTTCTTTCTGTTATCAATTAAAATCTAAAGTGAGCGAACGCACGGTTAGCCTCAGCCATACGGTGCATATCTTCCTTACGCTTAAATGCACCACCTTGCTCATTGAATGCATCAACGATTTCAGCAGCCAACTTATCAGCCATAGTCTTTCCACCGCGCTTACGTGCATATAGGATAAGATTCTTCATTGATATAGATTCTTTACGATCTGCACGGATTTCAGTAGGAACTTGGAATGTAGCACCACCTACTCTGCGTGACTTAACCTCCACTTGCGGAGTGATATTCTCCAACGCTTTCTTCCAGATGTCAAGCGCTTCTTTTTCTTCATTCGGCAACTTGTTCTTCACAGTTTCAAGTGCTGAATAGAAAATTTCGTATGCGGTATTCTTTTTACCGTCATACATCAAATGATTAACGAATTTTGAAACTCTTACGTCGCCAAACACCGGATCCGGCAACACAATTCTTTTCTTTGGCTTAGCCTTTCTCATTTTTTACTTTACAAAAATTTTCGTTTTTGCTTGCTTGGTTGTTGCTTCTTACATCTTCAACGGCATTCTCTTATAACCGTTTACTCAACCGTAATAATCAATCCAATAAATCAAAAACTCAGTTTAACACTTTGTTCTTTTTTCTCTGTTAATCAGGAATGATTTAACCATCGTCCTGTCAGTGAATCTTACTTCTTCTCTTTAGGTCTCTTTGCACCGTATTTAGAGCGACGTTGTGTTCTTCCTGCAACACCGGCAGTATCCAACGTACCTCTAACGATGTGATAACGTACACCCGGAAGGTCTTTCACACGACCACCGCGTACCATCACGATAGAGTGTTCCTGCAAGTTGTGTCCTTCTCCCGGAATGTAAGAGTTCACTTCCTTACCATTAGTCAATCTCACACGAGCAACTTTACGCATTGCTGAGTTAGGCTTCTTTGGAGTTGTTGTATAAACTCTCACGCACACGCCTCGGCGTTGTGGGCATGAGTCCAAAGCAGGTGACTTACTCTTGTCAACCAAAGTTACTCGGCCCTTTCTAACCAATTGTTGAATTGTAGGCATTTTGTTCTTTTTTTGCTTTATTAATTATTAAAAATCACGTTATTTCACATTCACACTTTTTCGCCCATACATAGTCATTTCACACACTAAATCAATGACTTAGCCCGTGTTTAAGCATAGTATGCACGAAAAACTTTGCAAAGATAATCACTAATCGGCTAATTACCAAACATTTCTACCTCAAAAATCCTCAATTTCTCCCACATTATTATATATAATTGCGTCTAAAGTGGCTATCTATAAGGATTTAGGGAGGCTACATAAATTCAGTATTTTAAATAGATTTAATGTTTTTTAACTCAACTCCCAGTAAATCTTTCTCTGACAACAACAGCACCTCTTTAGGCAATATCCAATCAATAGATAAAGCATCATCATCAAACCTCAGCGTTTTTTCAGCATGCGGAGCATATACATTATCCACTTTATACTGAAACTGTGCCGTTTCACTCAGCACCACAAAGCCATGTGCAAATCCCCGGGGTATAAACAATTGTCGCCCATTCTCAGAACTCAGTTCCACCGACAAATGTTTCCCATAAGTTGCCGAGCCTTCACGCAAATCCACAGCCA
Source organism: Muribaculaceae bacterium (assembly GCA_017473615.1). Taxonomy (GTDB): domain Bacteria; phylum Bacteroidota; class Bacteroidia; order Bacteroidales; family Muribaculaceae; genus RGIG4576. The sequence continues at coordinate 19,481 of JAFUKL010000045.1, forward strand.
CATCGAGTACCCTACCTTGCGACACACGCACCAATTTTGCTTGCGACCACTCACCTTCCTGAAAATGCAGTCCTCTAAGAACACCGTATGTAGACAGGCTTTCATTGTCCTGAATAAATTTCACACCGGGAATATGCAATTCAAATTCCTCTTGTTTCCACACTTCACTGAAATAACCGCGCGCATCGCCATGTCTTACAGGCTCTATGACAAACACACCGCTTATGTCTTGTTCTATAAAATTCATAAAACACCTTATTATATATAACACAAAAATAGTAACTTTGCGGCAAAATACTAACATATTATGAAAAATATTATCATATTCGACATACCGGAAATAAGAGAGAACCTTCTCCCCATTACTTTTACCCGCCCTATCTCACATATAAGAATCGGAATAAGTACTATTCAAGAAAAATGGCAACATTATTTCCCTGAAGACAATTTCTCCCATCTCACAACGGAATATCTGCAACCTAAATTTGCCACATGCAGCACAAATGACAACTATTTTGTAGCAGGTCATATAATTCCAACGGCAAACATAGCAGCACATATAGCAGAGCTACAATCGGGTGAAGGCATCAAGCACGGCGAAGACTTAATAGCCTTCCGAGGCAGTATCGATGATTTTAACAGTCAAAAGATAACAAAAACCACAGAATATACTGCGGAAGAATTGACTTCAATCCACTGGCTGTATGATATTTTTTCATTAAACGAGAAAGTTCTAACTGAAGATTTCTTGAGAATTACGGCTGGAAGAACGTCCCAACCGATAAGTAGTACCAATACGATTATTGGAAACCCTGCATTCGAAGACGGAACACCTAAAATATTCATTGAAGAAGGAGCTTCGGTGGAAGGTGCTTTTCTCAATGTCACAAACGGCGTGATATACATTGGTAAAAACTCCGAAGTCATGGAGGGTTCCTGCATACGAGCCCCCTTTGCCGCATGTGAGAACGTATTTGTTAATATGGGATGTAAAATCTATGGGGCAACTACATTAGGTCCTTTCTGTAAAGTCGGAGGTGAATTGAACAACGTAGTCATGATAGGCTACAGCAATAAAGCTCATGACGGATTTCTCGGGAATGCCGTAATAGGAGAATGGTGTAATCTTGGAGCCGGTTGCTCGGCATCCAACCTGAAAAACGATTACACAGAAATAAAGCTATGGAATTATCCGGCTCACAGATTTCTGCGTACCGGGTTGCAATTCTGCGGGCTTATTATGGGCGATCACTCCAAAGCCGGCGTAAACAGCATATTCAACACAGCCACTGTAATAGGCGTAGGGGTAAACATACACGGTACAGGATTCCCGCGTAACTTTGTACCAAGTTTTTCCGAAGGTTCAAGTGCAGGATTCACCGATGTATCACTTGTAAAATTCTTTGCTATCGCAGAACGAGCAATGTCACGCCGGCATGTAGAACTGACCGAAATCGACAAGCAGATTTTCCACAATATATTCTCGATAGCCGACAACTACAAATAATCACAAGTCAATCGCCGTGGCGGAAACGACGGATTAATTTCTTTCTTTTTCCGTTCATGACACGCCACCATGCCTTGACACCAAGAACTATTTCCGATGTAGGTGTATCAAGATCGGTTGCTATCGGGTCACTGAAAGACTCGAGATTGGGTGTTGCACCAAACTGCTCCGGATACACCACAAGCAGATTGCTATGCCCGAAATAACGAGACAATAAATTTGGCGTCTCCTCCAATTCCGAACTGAATGATATTGAAGTTCGCCGAGCGCTGACTACAACAAACAAATCATCTTCCAATACCACCTTTGTAAGCATGGCAAAATCGTTCCAATCATTAAGCACAGAATATTCAACTCTTATCTCATAACGGTTTTTACGAATAACACCTTTTATATAAGGAATCGTCTCGGATGACGCATAGAAAATAAGTCTGCACCCTATACGTTTCGCCATATTAGACAGACGTATCACCCATAGTTCAAATCCCGACTCAAATTCCGCCTTAGCAGGAACTGCCACCACCATACGCATTACAGTGTTTATAGGAATGTAACAACGTGTGATAATCACCATCTTATTCAGTTTGGAGAGCAATTCATCCACCTTTGAGCCATAAAAAGAATCCATTACGGTACTGCGTGCATGAATCCCCAATACTACATCTGTTATGTTCCGCTCCTTAACCGTATTTACTATTCCTGTTACCGTATTAAGGTCATAACGTTCTATAGTCTGCATTTTAAGGTTCACCGCTTTGGTAGGTTCTGTAGCCAACTTTAATGCATTCCGTCCTATCGCCACCGAACCCTGAGAATTATCATTGCGCACGTGCAAGGCAATAAGCGAATCATCAGTAGGACGCCTTTTCATCATCAACGCCACATTCACAAGAAGCGACGCCGTGATAGGGTTGCTCACCGGTATCAGTGTACGCAGACTGCGCTTGCTGTGTATATCCTCATCATCTTCACTTTCTCCCCGCGACATCATGTCCAATTTAAGCTTAGCCGATGCACCCGCAGTTATAATAGGAGACAATGCACAAGTGACTAATATCATAAGCACCACACCGTTCATTATAGCCTCGCTCAACAAGTGTGTACCATCCGGCAAAATTATTTCATAGCCTATCATCACCACAGCAAGTGCCACTGCTGTGTGAGCCGTAGACAAACCGAACATCATGTTACGCTCCACATGATTCATTCCATAGGTTTTTTGAGCCGCCCATGCAGCAAGCCATTTCACGATGATAGCCACAACAATCATATTGAGTGACACCCACAAGGTTTCCCAATTGGATATTGCACGCACATTAATCATCATACCCACTCCTATAAGAAAATAGGGAATGAATATTGCATTACCCACAAACTCTATTCGACTCATCAATGGGGATGAAACAGGGACATATCTATTAAGCACCAATCCTGCAAGGAACGCCCCCAAGACAGGTTCAAGACCTATAACCTGAGCAAGCCACGAAGAAAAGAACACCATAGCAAGAATGAACACATACTGTGTCACTTGGTCACTGAATGTCTTAAAAAACCAACGGGTCAAGCGCGGATACACATAAAAAACGAAAGCGCAATACAACAGCAAATTAAACAACAGTACTGCCACACCTTTCATTGAAAACGCCCCTGAGCGTTGTGCATCCACAGCTACAGCAAGGGTAAGCAAAGAACCTAAAATCGCAATTATCGTACCTACTATAGAAATCAGCACTACAGGACTTTTAGCTATTCCGAAACGGGAAACCACCGGATAGGCAATAAGTGTGTGAGAGGCATACATGCACGCCAGCAATACAGCTGTAGTCCAATCCACATCGAGCAACCACACCGAAAGCACCATTCCTAATATCAGGGGAATAAACAATGTGTACAGCCCGAAGACGAGACCTTTGTTAATATTCTTGCGCAAATGATACATGTCTATTTCAAGACCGGCAAGAAACATCAAATATAGCAAACCCACCTGCCCGAAAATACGGAAACTGCTATCCCTGTCCAACAAATGAAACCCATAAGGACCTACCACCACACCAGCCAATATAATACCCACAATGTGCGGTATCTTGATTTTCTTGAAAATCAAAGGAGCCGCCACCAATATCACAAGTACCGTAAAAAATATCAGTACGGGATTCGTTATTATAGCTTGGCTGATTGTTTCCATATTACAAAGTGTTTTTTCAGGTTTAGAACCCGTCTAAGTCTAAACAGATTCTTAATCTATCTGCAAATTTACAAAAAATCTATTTCATTTCATCATTTAAAGCCCGTTTTGAGATTATCTTCTTACCACAAATCAAAATCCTCCGTTTCTAAGAACATTTAAGCTATAAATTTCAATATAAAATACAAATGATGATTCTTCCACTCTTTTTAGGAGTTACTTTCCGTAGAAAATATCAAAAATTACCTTTTATGCTAATTTTTTTCAAATCTTATTATTATCTTTGCGTCAAAATCACAATTATGAGTAAGAAAGCGACAATAAAGACAAAGGGTATAGATAACAAAACTTTTGAGGTATGAATACAACCACGATGTTTAGAGAGGCTGTAGCTCAAATCCCCAACGATGTGAGGATTGAGGTTGACCTTTCTTTTGCAATAGCGGACAAAATTGACGCTATTCTTAAACAGAAAGGTATGACGCAAAAGGAGTTTGCTAAAAAAATGGGTAAAACCGAGGCAGAAGTGTCACGTTGGGTAGGTGGTACTCATAATTTTACGCTCCGTACTATCGCTAAGATTTCAGATGTTCTTGGCGAACGGATATTGACGGTTTAAGTTTAGTCGATTATTTTATGTGTCGTTTAAACTGTTGAAGAACAGTTTCTTTATATGGGGTAAAGCATCGTTCCCTATTGTACTCGTCATATAAGTTCTTTAATGAAGACGGTTGACGCTCCGGATAGACAACTTGACGTACGATGTCATCGCGTCGCATTATTTCGTCTTCAAAATCAGGAGTTATCAACCCGGTTAAACCACATTTCATCATGAATTTATCGACAGACACATCAAACACCATTGCATCTGCGAGATTTTTCAATTGTTGCCCGTTTATTTGATATTCTCCCAACTCACTATTGTTTAGCACAAGTGCCGTAGGTTTATTCCCTGATAGATAAAAGGCTGCATCAACTCTGCCATTGTCAAATAATGTGTAATCATTTTGCCACCACTCATCCCAATTCATTAAAACAATTGCGACCCTGTCACCGTAACCTTGCTTTATGAAAAATCCTTCATTTTTAAGAATCGAATCATTTATGGCATGAGGTGCATTTGTAATTAATAGAGCCTTATGTCTACCATTTTTCTTAAGCTGATGATTAAACATATAGCTGAAATTAGCTGCCATAATATAATCCCTATTCTGCGTATCTATATTATAGAACTTGTTATAATCTATAGCGGTTTTCACATTATCCCACGGATAATTTACATCTGTAAGACCGATAGTGATTTTTCTATCATTGGATAGGGTATCATTAATCTGCCATAAATCACGAAGAAATTGATAGCGATTCCACTTCTCCCATAACGGCCACCATTCTTCTTGTCGTAAATGTTTTATACACGCATTTCTAAACTCTTTTTCACCGCAGAATTTCCCCTTAATCAAATTATTGGCACTATTAGTAGCAGTGTTACATCCTACTTCGGTATAAACATAACCAATATTGTCAATAAATCGGGAATCAGAAATTAGATTTTTTATAAACGAATATTGGGTTGTATCTCGATGATCCCGTTCTCCTAATATGACGACATCATATCTATCAAATAAATCAAGCACAAAATCTTTTATGTTGTGTTCCCCATTTATGAAATCGTGCCGATATTTGCTTATTTTTAGAGAATCTGATGTTTCTGCCGATAAAGAAAAAGAGATAAACACCAATAATAAGAGTTGTAGTGGTTTCATTCTAAATAGTTTTTTACAAAGGTAATAAAATTTCAATAATGCCGATAACATTCATAAATTTGTGTCTTTTCGCAGACAGTACTAACCGGCACACTCCGTTTCTAAGAACGAGCTGAACAACATTATGACACAAACATTATAGCATATACATAAAAAAATTGTATCTTTGCAAGTGCATCTTACTTTAAAGATGTTATTATTTTGAACAGAAAAGTTACAATATGAAAGTTTCCTTAGTGAATAGAAAAAATATGGAGGGACAAAAACCCTCAATCATTCTTGAACCACAAGACTTTTGCATTAAAGAACAAAAATCCAAAAATATGAGAGTAGCTATTGTAGGCGCAAGCGGCGCAGTAGGACAAGAATTCCTACGTGTTCTTGATGAACAGAATTTCCCTATTTCAGAACTTTTACTTTTCGGCTCTAAGCGCAGTGCCGGAACAACATATACATTCCGCGGAAAAGAAATCACCGTTAAAGAACTGCAACATAACGATGACTTTAAAGGTGTAGACATTGCTTTTACATCGGCAGGAGCAAGTACATCCAAGGAATTTGCCGAAACCATCACCAAGCATGGCACAATAATGATAGATAATTCAAGCGCATTTCGTATGGATGAGGACGTGCCGCTGGTCGTTCCTGAAGTGAACGGAGATGATGCGTTCAACACTCCGCGCAATATCATAGCCAACCCCAACTGCACTACTATTCAAATGGTAGTGGCACTGAAACCGCTTAACGACATCTCTAAAATAAAGCGCGTACACGTAGCTACCTATCAGGCAGCAAGCGGCGCAGGAGCTGCAGCTATGGATGAATTGATGGAACAATACAACGAAATTGCAGCCGGCAAAGATGCCACCGTAAACAAATTCGCCTACCAACTCGCTTACAACATCATCCCTCATATCGATGTTTTTCAAGACAATGACTACACAAAGGAGGAGATGAAGATGTTCCACGAAACCCGCAAGATCATGCATGAGCCGGAGATAAGCGTAAGCGCAACATGTGTTCGCGTACCGGTTCTTCGCGCTCACAGCGAGGCTTTATGGATTGAAACCGAACGACCTATCTCACCGGAAGAAGCCCGTGAAGCATTCAGTAAAGCTGAAGGCATTGTACTTGTTGACACCCCTGCCGAAAAACAGTACCCGATGCCTCTTTTCGTAGCCAACCAAGACCCAGTGTATGTAGGACGTATTCGTAAAGACATTGCCAACGAAAACGGATTGACATTCTGGATTGTAGGCGACCAAATAAAGAAAGGTGCGGCATTGAACGCCGTCCAAATTGCCCAATACATGCTCAAACACAAAAAAATAGATATAGAAAGCAAAAACTAACAAATAAGTTAAATATAACAGCAAGTTATTTCTTATATTTGCAAAGAGTAATGTTTGCATAGCTATGATTGTTAAATATCAAATAGATAAAACGAACCGCTCCTATTGGATAAAATCAATAAATTCTATCCACCAGCAAGTTATGCACATTAGTAATATCGATGAAGTTCATATAATATTACATGACAACATTTATCCTGATGATTTCGAACCCTGGCACATAGTTTCACTTGCATGTACTTTAGATTTGGTACATAAAATCGCTCATAAAATGCAGTTGTTCGCAAATCAAAAAACCATAGAATTCCTTGATAAAGACTTACATTTGCAAATGTATTTTTATGAACAATCTCACATTAATGCAAAATCAAGGAACATACTGAATTTATGGCAAATAAAATCAGATGAAACACTTTTTTACAGCAATGAATTATCTCGCTATCTCAAACAAGAGTATTTTTCCGGCAGAGACATTTCTATGTTAAAAATAATGTTAGATGAGTTATATGCAAATGTAGCAGATCATTCTAAAGCTGAAGGCATAGCATATTCCTATATTAATTACAATGAAAAAAAGCGCATTATAAGCGTTGCATTCTGCGATTTCGGTATCGGGATTCCTACAAGTTTGAAACAAGCTAATCTACACCCTGAAAATTCCCGATTTTACATTGAGCATGCGACTAAATGTGGAGTTAGTGCCCGAACGAACATTCATAATGCCGGATTTGGTCTTGCAACCGTACTTGATTGCATGCAAGGTTCCAATCACTATTTACGTATTATTAGTAACAATGAGATGTTTTACCACTTGAATAACAACAATGAGATTGTAGAAAAAACTTTCCCTTTAAATTTTAATTTTGCAGGTACGTTGATATACTATAATATTGATATATCTCAATTTGAAAACGAAGAAGTTATTGGTACAGGAGATTTATTTAGTGACAATGATTGGTAATTATTATGAATAAAATATTAGTTAAGGATTTGCTCAAAGGTGGGTCATACCCCGATGGTGGTGCTGAATTATACAATTTAGCTTATCCCATTATTTCCAACAATCAAATTGTCAACATAGACCTAACAGATGTTGATTCAGTTCCAACATTGTTTATGAACATGTCTTTCGGTAAATTGATTTCTGATTTTGGCAAAATTAAAGTTATGAAATCCCTAAAATTCTTCAACATAACAAAATCTCAACTTGAACGGATCAAAAAATATTTCTCAAATTTCAAATAAAATCGTATCAATAACTTTCAAAACAATATTACATCACTCCAAACAATAACTTACGGCATCGCAGGTGGTTCTGCAATGCCGTAAATGTTATTTTACACCTTTTTCTAACTTTCGAAATGCGTTATTTTACATTATTTCCGACTTTCGGTGTCTACTTTTTCAATAGCAACAGTGCAACATTTCGATAGCAACTCACTAATCCCGGACGGGACGCACCGCACGACCAGATCTGGGGTCACTACTTATCACACTGTATTCATTGACGCCAAAGTCAAAGAAGAATTTCAATACATATCCGCCACTACTGTGATGGCGCGAACCACTCAAGCAATAGCCGTAGTTGCCGGCACCGTTGAGCGAAGTACCGTAGCGGCAGCCCGCAGCAGGAAGGAAGATACTGTTACCGTTAGGACCGGTTACTTTGCAACCTTTAACGCCATTATAGGTATAACCCTCGAATTTGCATTTATCATATAATTCTTGTATTTCTTCCTTTGTGGGCATTCGCCAACCATTACCCCACTTTACAGTGGCCACGTCATACTGCGTACCGCTTATATTACTGCCGATATTGATAAATTCATCGCTATCACCCCGCCCATCTCCATCTTTATCCTGCCAATATTTGTATGTATCATAGTCGTAATCACTCTTCTCCTCGGTCTCACCCCATGCATAATAACCGCCATACACCTCCGGTGAACTTGCACCCACGTTCCATGCAGCCCATTTCACCGACAAACCCAAATCGACCTCCTTTTCGTCTTCTATCTCAAATTCTCTCTCAGGTGCGGCATGGATGTCCTTGCCAAGCAATTCCACCACAGGATAGGCGGTATAACTCTCGCTTGCATCCAAATCTGTGTATATGCCGGCAATATCCTGTAACGGGTATTCGGATTGAATACGATAATCTATGCTGCTTTTCTGTATGCCGACTTCTTCTTTTGTCTCTTTCTTTTGAACTCCTATTCCTACTTTTACAGGCATTAGCAAATCCCGACTTGCTTTTGTGGTTATTACGGCTGTAGGGTTTTCTTCATCGACTTTTACCTCAGGTGTAGTGAATGTAGGCAACAGATACCACTCTTTCAGGGTCGTCACTTTTTCATACGGCAATCGCATTCCTTCGTTTTTTATCGCTCCTTCATATCCGGCTATTTTATAACCCATGTCTACCGATACGTAGCTGTTGAGATTGATTTTGGTGTCTTTCAACAGATTATATACGGTGACGTCCCTACGAAGGGTGGTAAGGTCATAATCCGACAATCGATAGCTTGCAGCCATTTGTGCCCCACCCTTTACCATGCCGTTTACACTCAGCACCTTATCGGAGATAAATCCGAACGTCAGGCGACCGGCAAGTCCGGCGGTGAGGCTGCCGTTTACTTCTGCGCTCGCCGTGGGATTACCCAATCGGGACTTGGTGATGCGGTTTACCTTGACTAAGCCGCTCTCGGTGTAACTGAACCCGTTGACGAATCCTATACTGTAGGGGACGTTAAGTTCCATATCCAAACTGCCTGCTGATTGCCAGAACGCGCCGAGTTCCATCCGAGCAAACAGTCCGTACGGCAAGCGTGCCCGGGCGTTTACAAGCCATGCAGGTTCGGGAGTATGTTCCCCCTCGGCATTGTGAGATATGACGGCGGTAAGGTTATGGGTGTGATGCAGGAACATGCTCACTATGGGGCTTTGTCCTCGCTCGATGTATACGGTGTAGTCGATTCGTGCCTCGGGGCTGTCGTTAACGGTGATATTTCCGAAACTGTGGCTGAATCCGTTCAGACTGAACGTATGGCTGTCGGATACCGTGACTTTAGTATCGGCACGGGGATATTCGCGGAGGATGTTCTGCGGCTGAGAACTCACTGTATCGGAACTGCTGCTGCCGGTGATTATCAATCGTTCATATATGTCGGTTATACTCACTTGTTCACATTCTATCACCACTGACGTGCCGGTATCGGCAATGGTTTTCACTCTGCCGGCAAAACCGTCGATAAGCAAGCCTTCATACACATCGCTTACCAACACATTGCCTTCTTGCGGTAACAATTCATCAGGTATTGTTCCACTAAATGTAATAGTAAGGTCTTCTATCGATGTGATA
>JAFUKL010000046.1 GCA_017473615.1 Muribaculaceae bacterium
AGGAGGACAGGTAGCTGAAAGTCTTGACCTTGGAACGATCCAGTTCGATGGTGCTCTCGACGGTCTTGACAACGAGTTTGTCTCCGGAGAATGTTATGACGGGATGCTCTTTCATGGATATTACCACGCTGCTGCCGTCGGCCATACTCACTTCTATTCCACTATACGCAAAGGCAGACAACGTGAACGACATTACTGCCATTAATGCAATTTTTTTCCTCAGTTTCATTTCTCTTGATGTTTCATTGGGTTATTAAGACATAATGCCACCGACTTTCCCGGTGACATTATATCTGATATTACTTTCTTTCGCAAAGTTAGGGGGGCTATTTTACCCCCCCCCAATTAAAATTTGTTAAATTTTAACCAACAACAGCTAAATTATGTTTCTAAACTATTTTTTTACCCATTGCGATTACCGACTTCAGGTTTAAATCGGCATCATAGATACAAATATCAGCATCCTTTCCTGCACGAATAGAACCCTTGCGATCGAATACGCCCATAATGCGAGCCGGTGTTTCCGACGACATACGCACGGCATCGAACAAGGTCACTCCGGCACGTTCCACCATAGTTCTAATCAACCTGTCCATTGTGGCAACGCTGCCGGCAAGAGCAGAGCGGTCGGCAAGTTTGCACACTCCGTTTTCTATAATGAAACGAGGGTCAAGATACATATTTTCGTCACCTGCAGAGCAAGACAATCCATCGGTACACAATGCAGTACCCTCTACGCCCTTTATCTTATAGACCAATTTCAACAAGGGTATAGGCACATGGATTCCGTCGGCAATCACTTCCACGGTCATTCCGTCAATCAAATAAACACTTTCCACCGTACCTTCTTCTTTGTATTCGCGCACATTATGGAAACCATTCATCGCATTATAAAAATGTGTCACATGACGGAATCCCACTTCATAGCCTTTCACCACATCGTTATAGTTGGCTGAAGTGTGAGCTATCGATGCAAGCACACCTTTACTTGTCAAATAAGCACCAAGTTCCAAAGCTCCGGGAAGTTCGGGAGCAATATCCCAACGCTTGATGCACGGGAAATCTTCTATAAGCGGCTTATATTCCTCCGGTTGTGGATTCTTTATCGCATCAGGCAGCTGCGCTCCGGCTTTTTTAGGACTTAGGTAGTGTCCTTCAAGGTGAAGCCCAAGAATAGGGCTGTCGGGTTCAGCCATCAACTTGGTACATATTTCAGCCGTGCGACGGATATTCTCCGGCGTTGTCGACATCAAAGTAGGATAGATACTCGTTGTACCATGAATCATGTGAGCGTGTACTGCCTTGCGGTAATCGTCTTCATCACCGGCAGTGAAGTCATGCCCTCCGCCACCATGCACATGAAGTTCTACGCCACCCGGCACCACATAGCCACCGGCAGCATCTATCACTTCGGCACCTGCCACTGCTTCATTGTCGTTTTTCACTTCTACAATCTTGCCATCGGCATAGACTACAGATCCGTTCACCCATCCTAATGACGTGTGAACCACTCCGTTGATAATTTGAGTAAGATTTTTCATTTTATATAGTTGTTAATCAATGTTTTTATTGTATTTATTTAATAATGTCTCCGTATTCATCATAAACCGCTCAAACGCTTTCTTGGAATCATCACGCACCGAGTCAGCCATATTTCGGGGAATCAATTTATAGTTTCCTTTTCGGTTAAAAGGCTTTTGACAGAAGAACAGTTCATCGGAAAGTCCCAAAATCACAGGAATGTCGTCATATCTCGACATCTTCACTTTCACCAATGCACCGCCGCGACAGTTAATATCGTTTTGGTTTGAAATAAAATTGCCAAGAGAATACACCACAGCAAAGCCTCTGCCCTTACTTGCAGCGAAATCAACATTGATAGGCTGAACCACATGAGGATGACAGCCTACAACAATATCCACCCCTATTGATTTCAAATATTCGGCAAAAGCACTCTGATTATTATTTGGCAATTGTTCGTATTCATTACCCCAGTGCATACATACGCACACAACTTCAGCACCTTTTTCCTTAGCTTTTCTCACATCTTCTGCAATAACATCCCGTTTTATCCTATCGATAATTACCGGAGATGCGGCATCATAGGTATTAGTCCCATAGGTGTAAGAAAGAAATGCTATTTCAAGTCCGTTAATATTTTTTATCAAAGGCATGCGTTCAACCCTGTCAACCGCATTCCTATATGCTCCGGTATGAGTTATACCTTCGGCATCAAGAATAGACAAAGTGCGTATTACACCATTTCCGCCCTTATCCAATATGTGATTATTCGCCAACAAGAGCAAATCAAAACCCGCATTGCTCAATGCATAAGGGAATTCATCGGGAGCGCTGAACAGAGGGTATCCCATATACGGTTTTCCTCCTAAAGGGCATTCCAAATTAGCCACGGCAAAATCGGCTGCTTTCACGCTGCTTTCAATCAACGAAAAGCATTCGGCATATTCATAAGAACCGTCGTCGGTCGCTGCCGCCCTCAATTGCGGACCATGTTGCATGGCATCTCCCACGAAAGCCAATTCCGTGGTATCATTCATCTGCAAAAGCCCTAACAATGATAAAAGCAATATTGACAACAGTTCCATAAATAAACAATTTTGGGTGCAACCTTTAAAGTCACACCCAAAATTACTCATATAAGCGGTAATAAACAACTTTTCCGCTCTATTAATACATAGAATTTTTCAATCAATAGATAATTTTCTTCGCTGCAAGAAGGGTATTTTTCATGAGTGAAACGATTGTCATAGGTCCTACTCCGCCGGGTACAGGCGTAATATATGAGCATTTCGGAGCCACATGTTCAAAATCAACATCACCCTTCAGTTTCCAACCGCTCTTAGTCACTGAAGATGGTACACGGGTTGTACCCACATCCACTATCACAGCACCATCTTTCACCATATCCTCCTTAACAAATTCAGGAGAACCAAGCGCAGCTATTATAATATCGGCATCACGGCATATTTCTTTAATATTCTTGGTTGCACTATGGCACACAGTCACTGTGGCATTACCCGGATTCCCCTTTTGCATCATAAGCATCGATACCGGTTTACCTACGATATTACTGCGTCCAAGCACCACACAATTAGCCCCTTTGGTGTTTATGCCGTAGCGGCTCAACAGTTCCATGATACCTGCCGGTGTAGCCGATACAAAACACGGCAGACCTATCGACATCCTTCCCACATTAATAGGATGGAATCCGTCAACATCCTTTCGGTAGTCGATTGCTTCGATAACTTTCTGCTCTGAAATATGCTTTGGGAGAGGTAACTGTACAATAAATCCGTCTATATCTTCATCTCCATTAAGTTTATCGACCGTAGCCAAAAGTTCTTCCTCGGTGACATCGTCTTCAAACCTTATCAAAGTCGACTTAAACCCGCATTCTTCACAAGCTTTCACCTTGGCTGCCACGTATGTTTCACTTCCGCCGTCATGCCCCACAAGCACTGCCGCAAGATGCGGCTGTTTCTTGCCCGCCGCAATCATTTCGGCAACCTCTGCCGCAATCTCCTTTTTTATATCGCCCGATACTTTCTTTCCGTCTATAAGTTCCATATAGAATAATCTTTTTCTATGGTTTAACGACGACGCATATTACGCATCATCTTCATCGGGTTCTTCATCTGCGTAGCCATGCGCATCATCTTGCGTGTCTCTTCAAACTGTTTCAGCAAGCGGTTTACATCCTGTAATGAAGTTCCGCTACCCTTAGCGATACGTTGACGACGGCTGCCGTTGATTATCTCCGGATTGGCGCGTTCCTGCGGTGTCATCGAGTAGATTATCGCCTCTATGCCCTTGAATGCGTCATCATCAATATCTATATCTTTTATGGCTTTACCCACACCCGGAATCATCGAAGCCAAATCCTTCAGATTACCCATCTTCTTGATCTGATTGATTTGAGCAAGAAAATCGTTGAAATCAAATTGATTCTTCGCAATTTTCTTTTGCAGTTCCATCGCTTTCTTCTCGTCATATTCACGCTGCATGCGTTCAACGAGAGAAACGACGTCACCCATACCCAAAATACGGTCAGCCATACCTCTTGGGCGGAATGCATCTATTGCCTCCAACTTTTCACCCGTACCGACAAATTTTATGGGTTTGTTGACAACCGAACGGATAGACAAAGCAGCACCACCTCGCGTATCACCATCAAGCTTGGTCAGCACCACGCCATCAAAGTCAAGTCGCTCATTAAATTCCTTAGCCGTATTCACCGCATCCTGACCGGTCATAGCATCCACTACGAAAAGTATTTCGGTAGGATTGATGGCTTTCTTTACAGCCTCGATTTCATTCATCATCTCTTCGTCTACGGCAAGACGTCCGGCGGTATCGACAATAACCAAGTCATTTCCGTTGGTCTTAGCATAAGCGATGGCGTTTGTTGCAATCTCAACCGGATTCTTGCAGTCAGGTTCCGAATATACCGGCACCCCAATCTGCGAGCCTAACACTTTCAACTGTTCAATAGCAGCAGGACGATACACGTCACAAGCCACAAGCAATGGTTTCTTGTGCTTATCAGCTTTCAAACGATTGGCAAGTTTACCTGAGAAAGTTGTCTTACCTGAACCTTGAAGACCCGACATCAAAATTACTGCAGGTTTTCCCTCTATATTGAACGGAGCCTGCTCACCACCCATCATTTCGGTAAGCTCGTCATGTACGATTTTCACCATCAACTGTTTCGGCTCAAGGGAGTTTATCACATCCTGCCCCATTGCTTTAGCTTTCACCGTATCGGTAAACTGCTTAGCCACCTTATAATTAACATCGGCATCCAACAATGCACGACGCACGTCCTTCAACGTCTCGGCAACATTTATTTCGGTAATCTTACCCTGCCCTTTGAGAATTTTAAAGGAATGTTCTAATTTTTCTACTAAACTTTCAAACATCTTATTATATAATCTTTTTTATTATTTTCTCCGATTAAGAATATGTTTAAATACGCACAAAAGATGCAAGAATGATACCTATTTGCCCATTCCTGCAAAAAACTTTGCAAAATAAACACTAAAATATCATATACACAAATTCAGAAATTGTTTAAAGCTATTGTTTTTTGTTAAATTCTCGCCAAATATCACTTTATTTCTTTAAATCATACACATTCATGGCACTACCTTTACTCATGTCTGAATTATTTTTACTATCTTTGTACACAATTTGAATTATCATGGATGTAAATAAAGTACTTTTCATTTCACAAGAAATTGCTCCATATATGCCCGAAACGCCCATTGCGACTATCGGACGCGATTTGTCACAAGGTATTCAGGAATTAGGTTTTGAAGTACGCACTTTTATGCCTAAATACGGATACATCAACGAACGCAGAAATCAGTTGCACGAAGTTATCAGGCTATCGGGTATGAATATCGTAATAGATGACTCTGATCACCCGCTCATCATCAAGGTTGCCACATTGCAACCGGCACGCATGCAGGTGTACTTCATTTATAATGATGATTATTTCTTGCGCAATGTAACAAAGGAAATTGAAACAGAAGTATCTCCAAACGACAACGATGAAAGAAGCATATTCTTTGTACGCGGTGTAATGGAAACTGTCAAGAAATTACGCTGGGAGCCGGATATAATCCACTGTCACGGTTGGATTTCCGCACTCACACCACTTTACTTGAAACACATGTACAACGATGAGCCTATATTTGCCAAATCAAAAGTCGTTTACTCCCTTTATAATGACGCATATCCTCAACCATTTGATGAAAGGCTCGCCGAAAAAATGAAGATGGACGGCATCATCCCTGAAGATGTTGCCCCTATTGAAGGCAAACCGGTAGACCATACGGCTCTCACCAAATTGGCAATAGCTCATTCACACGGAGTTATACAATACAGTCCGGACATCAATCCGGAAATACTTGAATATATAAAAGAACTCGGTATACCATTCCTGCCATATCAAGAGGATGATAGCAATTACATAGAACGATATGCCGAATTCTACAAATCTATTTAATACGATTTTTATATTCTCAGGACTGAATTATGAAAAAGGCATTTTATTTGCTATTAGGAATAATTATTTTGTGCGGCCTATACGCATGCTCCGATGACACAATAGGAAGTTCTATCACCGACACAAAATTGGAAATTGTAGAAGACTCATCATTCACCGTGGATGGTGTATCAGTAAGAAACGAAAAGATACTCACACGCACTATGACACAGTTGCTCGGCTCGATCAAAGCATCCAATTTCGGTGAATTGACCTCCGATTTCGTGTGCCAATTCCTTCCGTCCTCCACATTAGACACAACAGGAGTGACAGCTGACATGGTTGACTCCATCCGTCTTATATTCCGCATTCCTATAGGCGGGTTTACCGGAGACTCTTTAATGCCTATGAGAGTTAATGTATACCGTCTCAACAAGCAATTAAAAGCGCCCATCAACAGCACATTCAATCCTGAAGGATATTACACAAAGAACGATCTTATAGGTACAAGTTCTTATACCGCGGTAAAAAATTCTTCTCCAAACCTGTCACACAGTACAGTAGAAAGAAGTTCCTACCGCACTATCGTTACAACTCTTCCTAAGGAAATAGCTGTAAACATGTTCAAGGAGTTCAAGGAAAATCCTGAAACATTCCGGTCGATAGAAAAATTCAACCAATTCTTCCCGGGAATCTATGCAGCCAATTCATACGGAAGCGGCAGAATAATGAAAATAGACAAGACATTCATGCTTGTAAACTATCGACGCAAGACCACAACCGATGAAGGAAACGATACCATCGTCGGTGACAGCGCAAGTTACGCATCGGCAGCACCGGAAGTTATCACCAATAACAACATAAAACTCACCGTGGCTGACAATATCACTGAAATGATAAGCAACGGAGAGGTCATTCTGCAAGCACCTATAGGTTATGAAGTGAAAATAAAATTCCCTATTGAAGAGTTGCTAAGCAAATACATGAATGACACCGAAAACCTGAAAGTACTCAACTCATTGTACTTTACACTGCCGGTAGAAGAAATCGAAAACGAATATTCAATCACACCACCTCCTTATCTGCTGCTGATAAAGAGTTCCGAAAAGAATAAATTTTTCACCAACAATAAGATTTCCGATAATAAGACCAATTTCTACGCTGTCTACAACTCAAGCACAAAGTCTTACGAATTCGGAAACATGCGAGACTATTTGATAAATCTTCTTGACGCCGACTATGAAGAAATACAGGATGCGTCCGACATGACAATAGTCCCCATTGATGTGGTAAGCGAAACAAGCTACGACTCCTATTACTACTATTATAATACGACAACAACCGTAACGTCAATGACACCGGCTGTCTCAGCTCCTATGATAGCTAAAGTAAAATTGGAAGACGCAAAAGTAAAACTGACATACAGTAAACAACTACAACAATAAACAAACTAACTCAATGGAGCGACAAGCGTAAAGACTGACGCATAAAGCTCCGCAAGCCACAATAGCTCAGTCGGTAGAGCATTTCATTCGTAACGAAAAGGTCGTGGGTTCGAGTCCCACTTGTGGCTCACAATATTATTTCAAAATAATAGAGAATGCCGCAGCTCGGATTATCCGTTCTGCGGCATTCTCTATATTTCTACATTAATACAATACGTTTAAAGCATATTAAGAAATATTGGTGTCCGATAAAGTTTGAAAAGCATATGAAAAGAGGTCTCAATTGCAGAATTTACGCGGTTGAGATTTCTTTTTTTTTAATACAAGCCCCCTAATCGAAAAGCGTTTGTTGTGGCGGTGATTTTTCTACGGACAAA
>JAFUKL010000047.1 GCA_017473615.1 Muribaculaceae bacterium
ATACGTATTGTTCCCGGGCAAGAAGACCGATAAGGTAACAACCGACTTGACATTGACCGTACCAACCGGTTTGAACAAGGATGTGGTAATCGAAGTACCTGCAGCACCTGCACAGCGCAACTATCGTACCAATGTTCTTGGCAACCTGTTGACAAACTCAGCCGACTTCACCGTAGTAGTTGATCCTATCTACAGCGGCGACAACAATATTGAGGCATGGAACGGAAACGTGGAAGAACCTGCTTATGATGCAGCAACAAAGACATATACTATTGAGAACGCAGCTCAATTGGCATGGCTTTCAGAAGAATCATATAAAACTACTATCGAAAAAGTCACAATATCAATTGTTAATGATATAAATCTTAACGGAAAAGTATGGACACCGGTAAATAAATTAGGAAAACCAGGTATAAGCAATGTGACCATAGAAGGTAATGGTAATACTATTTCTAATTTCAAAGTTGAAGGCGGGAAACCTGCGGGATTATTTAATGAAGTAACAGGAACGATAAAAAATCTAACAGTTGAATATGCTGAGATTAAAGCTCAAGGAACATCAGGTGCTTTAGTAGGTCAATTGTTCGGTAGCGCAATCAATTGTCATGCAAAACATGTATCGGTTGAAGTAAAATGCGAAAAGGCTTCATCCGGAGTATTTGAAGACGCCGATAAGGCAGGCGCATTGATAGGACAAGTGGCTGAAACTGCTGCATCATGGGAAGTAACCAATTGTTCTGTTGAAGATGCTACAGTGTGGGGATACCGTGACCTTGGTGCAATGATAGGATATAGCAATGATGAAGATTTGAAAGGTTTTGTCGGCAACAGTGCAAAAGATGTGACTATCACAGTAGATATGATTTACCACTTGCCATACGAAGAAGGTAAGGTTCAGAACGTGGCTGAATTTGTAGGAAACCGTCCGGCATTGACCGGAACAGCCGAAAATGTGAATATCGTTTATGATGCACCGGTAATGATTGGTAACACTCCTTATGCTTCATTGTCGGCTGCATTGGATGCTGCTACCGATGGTGCTGTACTTAAGATAGGTGACACTACAGTAGAAATTCCTGAGAGCATCGCTGTGGGAGGAAAGAAAAGCGGTACAGTTACTTTTGAAGGAACAAGCGAGAAATCTGCTATGGCATTTGTAGACAGAGGTGCAAATTCAGACGGTGGATTGAACAGCTATGCAGACGGCGTAAACTTGATTTTCAAGAATGTGAAAGTTGTTTCGCCGGCATTTAGAGCTTATTCAGGCGGATTCGGACGAGCTGCATCTGTAACATTTAACAATTGTACCTACGAAGGACAATACCGTTCACAATCAGGAAAACTTACATTTAATCAATGTACTATCGATCCTCAAGACAGCTATATTTATACCGACTATACCGATGCCGATTTTATTGGTTGTACTTTCAACTGTTCCGGCGGTAAAGGTATTCAGGTATATAACGACGGAAATACGACAGAAACCACAATCAATGTAGAAAATTGTACATTTACAGCAGATAAAGTTGCTTATACTTGGCCCGGAACCCTTGAAGGTGGTGGAAAGCCGGTAACTGCTATAGACATTAACAGTAACGGTGAAAAGTTCGTTGTAAACATCAAAAACACTACAGCTGCAGGATTCGGAGTAGGCGAATATTCAGGCAGTACAATGTGGAATATCAAGGGTGGTGCAGACTATGTTACAGTTAATATTGAGGGCTGCAACGAAGTGATAAAGGTAACTCCTGAAAATATTGCAACTACCTCTTTTGATGCCGACAATATCATTTATGGATTTGAGGGAACATTTACTGAGACAGTAGAGATTAAAGCATTGGGAGGTAAAACTCAGGTGTTTGACGGTAGTAAAGCTATATTTAATGGACATATTAAATTTACTGCAAACAGAATAGCTGATGCTGTTTCAGAACTCAGTGCAGAAAAGAGCGGTAACTATACATTCAAGGGTTTCAAAACCAATAATTCTATTGCTTTCGGCTCATGCGCTGTTGAATCTTTGAATATCGAAAGTTGTGAATCCTATATGATGTATTTGAATGTTTCAAATACAGTGGTTTCAGTTACCGGTAATAAGATTGTTCGCCCGGCAACTGCTGCTGATACATACTTGAGATACGACGGCGGTTCTCAGAAAGATATTATTCAGGTCTATGCTGACAATTATACTCTAAATCTAATAGATAACATTATCAAAGACGAGAAAGGCGTTAGCAATATTATAGAAGTATATGGTCAACTAAGTTGGCAGACCAATGTGGCATGGACGAACTCAATCAAAGTCAGTGGAAACACAATGAGCAATGTAGGAACATCATCGGTGGTTAAAATTTATAATGATGCTACATTTGCTCCGGTCGAATATCCTGCTGATTATACTGTAACAGATGCGGCTAAAACTCTTGCAAAGGCACTTGTGGAAGATAATGAATTGACACATAACAGTTGCCCGTTAGAGGTATTGTGCCGTGCAACCGGTAAATCGGATTATAATTATCCGCTTTATGGAAATGAATGATTTGGTATGAAAATCAAATTTTAATAAGTATAGGTTTGGGGGGCTTGGTTGTCCCCTAAGCCACAAATGATCGCTTTTGAGAAAAATTAATTTTGTAAGTTTAAAAAAATGAAGTCAGCCGGTTCGTGAGAATCGGCTGACTTCTTGTTTATCTTTTTCTGTGTGACTTCAGTTTTTACTCGGTAACACAGAATATCATGAGCTATGGCTCAATTTTAAAATATTTCGGGGTGAGAGGTGCTATTACTCTCGTTGAAACGGCTGAGTATTTTTTCAGCTATAGCCTTCATTTCTTCGGCAGGAATCTGTTTCTTCTCGGTGAAGAAATTCATGTCGCTTTCGTTATTTATAGGCAATAAATGTATGTGCGCATGCGGCACTTCCAAGCCCATTACCGCTACACCGATGCGCTTGCAAGGCATAACAGCTTTCATACTCTCGGCAACACGACGTGCAAATGCCATGAGTGATGCATATTCGTCTTGTGGAAGATCAAAAAGGTAGTCAACTTCGTGCTTGGGAATGACAAGGGTGTGTCCCGCAGCTACCGGATTGATGTCCAGAAATGCGTAGTGCTTGTCGTCTTCAGCCACTTTATAGCTCGGTATCTCGCCGGCTATGATTTTAGAAAAAACAGATGCCATGATGAAAACGTTAAAATATAGAATTATATAGAAATGTCCATGATTTCAAATTTCATGACGCCGGCAGGAACAGTGATGTCGACGATGTCGCCCACTTTGTGACCCATAAGTCCCTTAGCGATAGGCGTACTTGTAGAAATCTTCAATTCACGAAGGTTGGCTTCGGAATCGGCAACGATAGTGTATTTTTGAGTTGCTCCGTTCTTTACGTTCTTGATTGTGACAACGCTCATCAACTGCACTTCATCGGTAGTGAGCTTACTTTCATCTATAATGCGTGCGTTGGCAACAAGGTCTTTAAGTTGTGAAATTTTCATCTCAAGCATTCCTTGTGCTTCTTTGGCAGCATCATATTCGGCATTTTCAGAAAGGTCGCCTTTGTCGCGGGCTTCGGCAATTGCACGTGAAATTTCGGGTCGCTTAACGTTCTCAAGATAAGCGATTTCTTCCATTTTCTTCTTGTAGCCCTCTTTTGTCATGTAGCTTATAGCCATTATATATAAAATTTAAAGATTAGTAAAAAATAAAAGAATCTCCACTTGGTTAAAAGTTGAGACCCCTCAGTTTCTTGTCATATTTCAATGGCAAAGATAGGGAGTATTTTTGTAATGAACAAAGAAAAAACGTGAAAGTTTATTATTGCCTGACTTTTTTGCGAGAAATCAGTCGCTTGAATCTTATTCCGCTGAAAACGGTTGTTATAACCAGAATCAAGACCGTTGCCGCAGTGTATCCGTTCTCCATGAGCAGCAGTGACGAAACGGCGGTGAGTAATGCCCAAGCAATCCATTTGTAGCATGATGTGCTAAGATTGAGCTTGAATATACGGAAATAGCAGAAAATGACAATCAACGTATATGTGAAGTACCAAGCAAGAAACGCATATCCGAAACCGTCCATGCCCCATAAGTTGAACGAAACTATGTAAATAGACAAGTATATGACGGTATCTATAAACTCGGTGATGAAAAACAATTTTCCTTTTCCTTTGGCGAGAATCACAAACGCCATACACCATGAAACGGCTCGGAAAATCATGCCTATGATGCCTATAGATATGAATGTCTCTATGATGAAGAATTCTTCGGTATAGAGAATGGATATTATAAGTCTTCGGAACAGGATAAATGCCACTATGATGGGTGTGAGGGCGAGCAATGCTATATTAAGCTCCTGAGAAACGAATGTTTTCAACTTGAAGTTGCTGTGTGCCACTTTAGACAGTCGCGGAAAATATTCTACGCATAATGCGCTAAGTATAAGCCCGGTGTATTTGACGATAAGTGTATATCCTGCCTGATAATATCCCACGGTTACGGTGTCGGATGCATTGTTGAGGTAGGATATGAAAAGATAGTTGGACGTTTGAGCCACAATGTCGGTAAGTGTGATGAATATGCCCAATTTCAGGAAGTCCTTTCCCATCAGCACGGTGTCTTTTAACGATAGCGTGTCGCTTTGCATACCTACTTCCTTGTTTCGCATCATCCGGCTGAAAAAAAGAACCGATAGCGAATAACATATAATACTGGGTACGATACTTTTTTCACCGAGGAAATAATATAGCGGAATGGAAAGTATAAGTCCTGTGAATGCTCCATAGAGAGAGGCTTTGGCAAGTTTCTTAAGGAAAGCCGTTCCTTGAAGTATGGAAAATTCCCCATTTGTCAAGGCGTTGGCTAAGAGTGCTGCTGAAAGTGCTATGTATCCCCATGTGTGGCTGCTGTCTCCAAAAGATAATCGGCTCAACAAAGGCGACAACAGTGCGATTGTAACCGCCCCGAATAAACCGAGAAAAATCGACCAACGGCGTACTACGGTAGATATTCTTGCGAGGTTCTTTTTGTTGCCGGTCTCTTGTGAGATGTTTCTTACGGAACTTGTTCTCAATCCAAGACCGGTGATGTTGCCTATCATGTCGACAGCTGAATTGAAAATGGCAAATAATCCCATACCGGCAGGTCCTATCCATAGGGCAATCAGCTTGGTGCGGATTATGGCACACAAGATGTTGAACACCTGTATGCTGCCGAAGATGCCCATTGCCTTAACGATGTTGCGTGATAGTGTAGAATTAGCCATCAGAACGTCAATTGATATATATTGTGAACTACAGCCCTGCCGCCCATGTGGCTCTTTTGCAGTATAAGACCCTCATTGAGATATTCCCCGTGGTTCTCGTTGGAAATACCGAAGTCGAAATATCTTCGCTCTGTGAATACTTTTTCAATAAGATGCTTGAACAACAATGGCAACGCACCGTTGGCTTTTCCTTCGTCGGTAGCGGTAATGTATTGGGCGTGTGCCACTATGCCTGTGTCATATATCACAGTGCCGGCTATAGGGCTGCCATCGGTGTTTATAGCCATAAACAGCCTGATGTTATTGGGAAATCGGTTCTTGAGCAAAGTGATTTCTTCAAGCGAATGCACCGGGTCAACGCCGTATTTTGTATTCAACAGACGGGTCAGGATTATCCAAAATCTCTCGTATGATTCCGATTCTATAACCGAAATATTGTTCTGTAAAGCAGTGTTTACAGCCTTGCGGTAGGTGTAATTGTATTCTATCGCATTATCTAGCGGGATAGTGCTGGATACGTTGCATTCTATCAGTGTGCCGTTGTTGCGGAACAGGGCATAAAGATCCTCTTCGGCGGGGTAGGAATGATAAATGTGCGGCGAAGGCTTGTATATCAGTTTCCGTATTCCTATAGACGGCAGAAATCGCTTCATTTCGTCGAAAATCTCAATCATGTTTACTGCATTGAAGTGCTTGGCTTTAATGAGCCAACCACCGTAGGTAAGCCCTTGATGAGAATACAATGTATCACCGTTCCTATTGGCAGGCATTACGGCAATCAGTTTGCCGTTAGAGTATGCCATTAGTGAAGAGTCGGTGAAACGATGGCTGTGATATTCCATATACCCCCTGTTGTGCAGGAATGTGGCGTTCTTGCATTCAGATATGAAATTGTTCCATGTATTGCGGTTCTCGGGTGTATATAATTTCAGTTCCGTCATATTTGCCTGTGATTTATTTTACCCATTCTTGCGGGTTAAGCTTTTCTCTTTCTTTACGCACTTCGAAATGCAGTATGGTGCGGTTCTCATCGTCGGGGTCGGAAAAAATTTTTCCGATGGGTTGGCTTGCCTTAACTTCGTCTCCGTTGGCGACATAGATTTCGCTCAGATTCACGTAGATGGTAAGGTAATTGCCGTGACGCACCATGACAATGGTGTTGAATCCGTCTTGCCTGAATATGGCTGACACTTTACCATTGAAGACTGCGCGAGCCATGCTTCCTGCCGGTACTTCTATGTCAATGCCTCCGTTGTCGGTTTGTACGTATTTAAGTTCCGGATGTTTTTGGCGTCCGAAAGGTCTTACAATCTTATAAGTTCCGCTTACGGGGAACATCAGTTGACCCTTATTGCTTTCAAAACTGCCCGACAGCACTCGTTCCGTGTCACTCATTTTGTATTGTGACCCTTTTGCTCCCGCAGACTTTTCGGGAGGCTGTGCCGCTTGATTGGCTGTTGTGCTTTGTGAGGATTCTTTTTTCTTGTTATCGGCATCTTGCTTTTTCTTTAATTCGGCAAGCCGTTTTTCCTCTTCTTGCTTTGCTCTGAGAGCGGCTTTACGCTCCTCTTCGGCAATCAGTTTGTTCAATGCGTCGTCGAGCTGTTTTGCCTGACGCTGTTTTTCAGCCAAGATGTTTTTGAGTGTCTTACCTTCCTTTTTCAGTGATTTTATGACATCGGCTTGCCGACTGCGCTTTTTTATAAGAGAAAGTCGCTCGGTATTCTGTCGTGCGAGCGAATTGGCACGTCGCTTGCGGTAAGCGGCAATGGCTGAGTGCTGTGTGCGTAGTCGTTCTTGGGCTTTCTGTATATCGGCAGTCTGCTTTTGTCGCCATACCGAGAATTGCTGTAAATACCTTATCCTGCGATAAGCCTGATTGAATGAACTTGCCGAAAAGATAAAAAGCATGCGGTCAAAAGAGGACGAGCGTGCCTGAATGTTGCTTATTGCCCGGGAATAATCTTTTTTCAGTTTGTCTATTTTTTTTTCGGTGTCTTTTATCGAGTCATTCAGCAGAGCCAATTTCTTATTGATGGAATCAATCTCTTGACTGATGCTGCTTATGGTTTTCTCCTGTGATGCTATTTCAGCTTCAATAAGATTGAGTCGGTTGAGCGAACGTTTGGTTTCGGCTGTGTTGTCTTTTATTTTTTTATTGGTTTCTTTAATCTCCTTTTGGGTGGTTTGCTGCTGTTTTCTGATGCTTTTGGCTGTACGTTTCTGTGCTGTTGCATCGGGTGTGATGAGCAGCAGTGACAGTAACATTATGTATAGCAAACGTAGCATTTTCTTGTTATGTTCAGAATGATTTCAGTATTGTAAGTAATTCAGAAATACTCACCTTGCGGTAACTTTTGTTTATCGATACATTTTCTTCGACATTACCGTCCCATTTTACTTTAGAGGAGTTGAGGTAAAGTTTTAATGAGATATTTTTGCCTTTTACTGACGTTTCGGCAGTGATATTTTCGGCGATACCTGTGGATGTGTCAAAGTCGGAATACCGTGCAGAGTAGGACTTTTGAGATTTTGAGGGGTAAACGTCCAATGATTTCGGTTGTCGATCTTTGTTAAGGGCAAATTCATAGGTAAACCCGTCCTGTTTCTTTTTGGGCTTGATGATGTAGCCGCCGTCGACTGCATTGGCTGAAATTTTGAATTTACCGGTATTTTCGGGTGTCAAAGTGCCGTCTTTGAGCGAAAATATGCGTGACAGCAGAATGTCCTGAACCGTTCCGATATTCACAGGAAGTATATGAGCCAACTTGCTTAATTCCACCGTTGTGTACACTTTATGGTATTTGTCGATAATCACGGCTGAATCTTTGTCGATAAATACTTTTGCTACTTCTATCCCGAGGATAGGGCGTATGGATAAAGATATGCACTTGTCATGCACCATTTTTACCTGTACCGATGTAGAGAATGTCAACGCTCCCGATATTGAAAGTTTTCCGGAGCAAGCAAATGTGTCCCATGCCTTGTAGGATTCGCTTAGTTCTTTAAGGATTGTTTCGGGTGTGGTATCAAATACGTTTTCACTCTCTTCGGCTGTCTTTGAAGACTTACATCCCGACAAAGCCAGCAGGGATAGGAATAACGATAATATTATGATGTGATATTTTTTCATTGCCATGAATTATTTAAAAAAGAAAGTCTTGTGTTTTACTTTGCGTTGCAGTATCTCCGACTCCGGTTTCAGTTCAAGAGCTTTTTCCCAATTGGGCAGCGCCTCCTCATGGTATCCGTTCATGAACAGTATGTCACCGTAATGCTCATAGAGTTCTGCGCTCGGCTCTTCTTTTTCCGAATGGATTATAGCCGATTTCATGTAGGTGAGTGCCAAACTGTATTCTCCTTTCTTGAAGTAAATCCAAGCGTAGGTGTCGAGATAAGTGGGGTTCTCCGGCTCATATTTCACTGTGGTGGAACTCAACCTTTCTGCTTTGTCAAGGTCTTTGCCCGACTCTGCGAGAAAATAGGCGTAATTGTTCATGGCCATGATATTTCCCGGGTTATATTCAAGTGCTTTCTCATATTGGGCGAATGCTTGCAGAGTGTCGCCTTGAGTATAGTAAACGTCGCCTATGCCGCTTACAAGGTTGGACATCAGTTCATAGTTTGCAGTATCGGCTTTCTCTAATGCAATCTTGTATATTTCGATGGCTTTGTCATACTGCTTTATTTGGAAATATGCCGGTGCGATATATTGATACAGGTCTATGTTTTCCGGATTGTATTCCAGTGCTTTATCGGCGGCTTTGAATGCTTCATCGTAATTCTTGTCCATGAGATTGATGAACATGATTTTTTTCCAATTGTCGGCATTGGTTGGTTCCAAATCGAGAACGTAGCCTAATTGCTCTGCTGCCGAGGTGTAATCTTTTATCGCTACAAGATATTGGCTGTACAGGTCATGTATGGCAATCTCATGAGGGTGCTGTTCTATAAGCGTGTCGAACAGCTTATCGATGCGTTCCGATTGCTGAATACCTGCACTGAATTCTCCACGCACGTAGTCGGTGAGAATCTCGGTTTTTTGTTCAACTTCCAGATTCTTGTTTATCAGGGCATTGTAAATTTGTTTGTCATAGTTTATAGAATCACCTTGCAACTTGTAGTAGTCTGCCTTATATAAATATACGTATCCGTTGTCAGGCTCAATTTCGTGAGCCTTGTTGAAGTAAAATATTGCGCTGTCCCTTTCGGCAAACTGCAGGTAAATATTGCCTGTCAGCAGGTTGTACTCAACATTAGAAGGAGCAGATGCAAGCAGGCTTTTTACTTCGTTGATTGCGCCTATGCTGTCGTTGGTAGCGAGCTTGTAGTTTACTTTCTTTACCGTGAGCGGAATGGATACTCCCTCATTGGTCTCAATAGAATCATACAATGTGATAGCGGCATTGTAATCCTTGTTGGCAGCATACGCATCGGCAAGCATATACTTAACTTCCACTTTGGTGGGGAAAATATGTGCCAATTTTTTCCAAACTCTCAAAGCCTCGTCGTTTTTTCTCAATTTGCTGCATGCATTGCCGTATAGAAAACTTTCGTTATAGTCTTCCGGAGTACTGTCAAAATGCTTTTTCATCATTTCTAAAGCAGCATTGACGCTCTCCTGTGTGGCGTTGTTGGCAATAAGGCTGTTGTAACCCAAGTGATATGCAATCGCCGTATTGGTGGTGTCGATTGAATATGCGTGCCGTAACAGCTCATGGTAGGAGGTGAATTCTCCTAACGCCTTTTGGCGCATCGCCTCCATGAATACGTAGTGAGACTTACGCTTGGCATTGTCGTTGTCGCTGTTACTGTTGCTGTCTTTTACGGCATGCAATGGCAATGTGCAGATAACGGCAAGGATTAATGCTATGTAGAATTTTATGCTATTCACTTTTTGTACTTGTTTATTTGACGCCGGTATGACCGAATCCTCCTGTTCCGCGCTCGGTGTCATTAAGTTCTTCCACTTCAACCCATTCAGCCTTTGTGTAGTTCATTATAACCATTTGGCATATTCTTTCTCCGCTATTGATAACAAACGGTTCATCAGATAGGTTGATAAGGATTATTCCCACCTCGCCTCTATAGTCGGCATCGATAGTACCGGGAGTATTTAGTACGGTAATACCTTTTTTAAGAGCAAGACCGCTACGAGGTCTTATCTCGCACTGATAGCCGTGTGGCAGTTCAAAGTACAGCCCGGTGGGGATTAAGGCACGCTGAAGTGGTTTCAGGGTTATGGGTTCTTTAAGAAATGCCCTTACGTCCATTCCTGCACTATCGCTTGTACTATAGGTTGGTGTGGGATTGTCGGACTTATTTATGATTTTTACTTTGATAGATTCCATGACTATATGTTAACTTATTCTTGTTATGACTATTATTGTATTTAATTATGCGAAGTTAGTCAAAACGAGCGATTTTTCATCTATATTCACTATTAAAAAATGCTATATGTATAAATATAACGATTAATAAACAGGTATTGATTCTTGATTGCTAAAGATAAAAGCGATAAATTTGCACACGCAGGTACACCGGTGGTGAATGTGTGCCGAATGATTTTTTCAGATATGACACAGAATGATAGTAAAATGTGCTGGAGTCGCTTGATATGCGACAAGCGTTTGGGACTCGAACATTATAACGACAGTAACAGCGGCGGTATAAGAAGTGATTTCCAGCGCGATTATGACCGCTTGATTTTTTCTTCTCCCTTTAGACGTTTACAGAACAAAACGCAGGTGTTTCCTCTTCCGGGGAGTATTTTTGTTCATAACAGGTTGACACACAGTCTTGAAGTGTCGAGTGTGGGCAAGTCTCTTGCGCGGGAGGTGTCGAAAAGGCTTAAAAGAAAATATTCGGGTGAAGAATGGGCTTATAAGTTGGATGATATAAGCGAAATTGTGAGTGCGGCGTGCTTAGCCCATGATTTGGGAAATCCGCCTTTCGGGCATTCGGGAGAAAAGGCAATCAGTTCTTTTTTTTCAGAAGGCGAAGGAGCGGAGTTGAAATCATTGTTCACATCGGACGAATGGCGGGATTTGATTCACTTTGAGGGTAATGCCAATTCGTTTCGGCAATTAGTGCATCAGTTTGCCGGTCGTCGTCCGGGCGGATTTGCCATGACGTATTCGATGCTTGCATCGATAGTTAAGTATCCCTATTCATCAAGTCATGCGAATGAAAAAGGTAAATTCGGTTTTTTTACATCGGAGAAAGCCGTATTTGCAAAAATTGCCGATGAACTTGGCATAATAAAGAAAGGGGAAGACTTTTATGTTCGCCATCCGTTGGTGTATTTAGTGGAAGCAGCTGATGATATATGTTATCAGGTGATGGATCTTGAAGATGCGCACAAACTGAAAATCGTGAACACGCGAGAAACTCTTGAACTGATGCTCGGCTTTTTCCCGGAAGAGAGAAAGGCGAGAATGCAGGAGATAATGGCAGGTGTGTCAGATAAAAACGAGAAAGTAGGGTATTTGCGTTCTTGTATTATTGGAACATTGGTACAGGAATGTGCCGAGGCTTTTGTCTTGCATGAGGAAGAGATTCTCGCCGGAGAGTTTGAGGGTTGCCTTATCGACCATATATCCCGGCTTACCAAGGATGCTTATCGGGCATGCTCCGATCTTGCTTATGAAAAAATATATCGAGCATCGTCGGTAGTGGAAATAGACCTTGCCGGTAATCAGATTATAGCTTTCCTGATGAAGAAACTGATTGATGCAGTGCGTTATCCTGAGAAGAATTATTCGCAATTGCTGCTTAATAAAGTTCCGCAACAATATGAGGTGCATGCTCCATCGCTTTTCGGAAAGATACAGGCAGTTCTTGACCACATGAGTGCAATGACTGATGTATATGCCTTGGACTTGTATCGTAAACTTAATGGTATGTCTTTGCCTGCAGTTTAGAAGTTATTTAAATTTTATTTCGAGATTATTTTAAGGTGTATTTTAGGATGGATTTTTCGCAGAATAGTTACTGAAAATGTGCAAATAGTATCAAAATTGATTTCGTTAACATATTTTAGTAATCGGGGGGTAAAACGTGAACTTTTGTATTAATTTTGTCATCGATTTTAAAAAAAATGTAACGAAATGAAAAAGTATTTTTATTTATTTGCAATGATGTTGCTCACTGCAACAGCGTTTACGTCATGTTCCGATGACGATGAGAATGAAATAAATTCCGATGACCTTATTGGAATATGGCAAGGTGTAACCTCTGACGGTTGGAACAAGGAAGACGGTAAAATATATAATGAATGGGAAAATGAACCGATAGAAGATGATCTTATTGTGGTTACTCCTAACGATGAATTTATGCTATATGAATATAATCAAAGATATGGGTATTGGGAGTGTATCGGCAGTGGAGAGTATACCTTGAAAAATAAGAAGATATATATAGAGGTTGATGGTGAAAGTGTACCTTTTGGTACATTGAGAAAACTGACATCCAATACATTGGTACTTGAAGTGGGTGAAAAATATAAGGATAATGGTGTCACTTATGAATACAAGGAAATTGCTACTTTCCGTAGAGCAGACGATATAGAATTATAATATAGAACCATTAATGAGTAAATAATAAAGGCGGTTTCTGAAACGAAGCCGCCTTTATTCGTATATTTGAATAGAATGATTTATTTCAAGATCTTGGAAGCGTCAAGATTATCTTTTTCGATATCCTTGAAGTAACGGTAAGTCTTCACAGTCAATTCAGCACAAGCGTCTTCGTCGCACACGATGATAGCTTTAGGGTGAAGTTGAAGAGCTGTGATAGTCCATTGTTGTGATACAGCTCCTTCAACACCTTCACGCAATGCGCGAGCCTTGTTGTATCCGTTCACAAGCAATAGAACGCTCTTAGCGTTGCACACAGTCTTTACACCTACCGTTAGTGCAGTCTTAGGCACTTTGTTCACGTCGTTGTCGAAGAAACGAGAGTTGGCGATGATGGTGTCTTGTGTAAGGGTCTTTTGACGAGTAAGAGAACTTAGAGAAGAGCCCGGTTCGTTGAATGCAATGTGTCCGTCCGGTCCCACACCACCCATGAACAAGTCGATACCTCCGCGAGCTGCAATCTTAGCTTCGTAATCGGCACATTCCTTTTCAAGGTCTTCAGCATTACCGTTAAGAATATTGACATTCTCAGGTTTGATGTCGATATGGCTGAAGAAGTTGTTCCACATGAAAGAGTGGTAGCTTTCGGGATGTTCTTCAGGAAGGTTGCAATACTCGTCCATGTTGAAAGTTACTACATTGGCAAAAGATACCTTGCCTGCTTTGTTAAGTTCGATAAGTTTCTTGTACATTCCAAGAGGCGAACTTCCTGTAGGACAGCCGAGAACAAAAGGCTTTTCCGGAGTAGGATTGGCTTTGTTGATTTCGTTTGCCACATAGTTGGCAGCCCATTCTGCGATGCTGGCTGCATTAGGTTGGATAATTAATCTCATAGTTGTTAATTTTTTATTTGTTTTTAATGAATTTATCTTATTCTTGAAGAATTATGCAAACTTACGCAAAAAAACCGAGAATCAGAATTAAAAAGCTCGGTCTTTATTAGGATGCTGTTAAAAATTTTCTTAAAAATAAAGAATCTGCCATCAACCTTTTAAAATCAATTCCACAGGGCAGTGGTCGCTCCCGAAAATATCACTGTGGATGCCTGCACTCACCATACGTGATTCCAAGCGTTGTGATACCACAAAGTAGTCGATGCGCCACCCTGCGTTCTTGGCTCGTGCCTGAAATCGATAGCTCCACCATGAGTAGGCTTCGGTGAGGTCGGGGTAGAAATGGCGGAAAGAGTCGATGAATCCGCAGTCGAGCAGTGTAGAGAATTGTTCTCGTTCTTGGTCGGTAAACCCGGCGTTCATGCGGTTGGTTTTGGGATTCTTCAGGTCGATTTCTTTATGTGCCACGTTCAAGTCTCCGCATAATATTACCGGTTTCTTTTTGTCAAGCTCCAACAGGTAATTGCGGAAATCATTCTCCCACGTCATGCGGTAGTCGAGACGTTTCAGCCCGTCTTGAGAGTTAGGTACGTAAGCTGTAACAAGGAAGAAATCTTCCATTTCCAATGTGATTACACGCCCTTCATGGTCGTGTGCATCGATGCCTATGCCGTAAGTTACTGCTATCGGAGTGTGGCGTGTGAAAATGGCGGTTCCTGAATAGCCTTTCTTCTCGGCAAAGTTCCAATATGAGGTGTATCCGGCGAAACTAAGATCAAGCTGTCCTTCCTGCATCTTTGTTTCTTGCAAACAGAAGAAGTCTGCATCAAGTTTTTTGAACTCTTCAGCAAATCCTTTGCCAACCACGGCACGCAGTCCGTTAACGTTCCAAGATATGAATTTCATAGAGATAATGTTTTTTATGGGATTTTATAAATCCGGTGTTTAGTTACAAAGATACAATAAAGAACCGAAAGATTGAAAAATTGTATCAAGTGCGATACATTCAGAAGTTGTTTTCTTGAGTGATTTATTCGGTTTTCGATAAAAATTGCTATATTTGTAAATATAAAATTAAGAGTGAGATATGACTAAGGAAACATTTGTCAAATTATTGCGTAATGCTGTTAATGATTATGATAAGATAATCAGTACAAGTAATGGAGATTGGGTGGTTAAAGGTTTTCTGGACGTGTATAAAAATATATATACAATATCATCTGATACCAAAGTCGTTTCCAAAATAATAGAGCTTTCTATATTCCCTAAAATTGTGGAATTTGCAAATAAAAATAATTTAGAAATAGAATTAACTAAAGAACAGAATTTTTATCCTGATATAACATTTAAGGATTCAGAAGGCAATTTGTTTGCTGTGGATTTGAAGAGTAGCTATAGGAAAAATGCTACGCATATCAATGGTATGACTTTAGGTGCATTTACCGGATATTTCCGTGACAGGAAGAGCCTTAAAAATATAACGTATCCTTATGAAGACTATAAGGCACACATAGTTTTGGGTGTAATATATGATACAGTACCGAATGTTGATGAGCGTAAAGTTTATACTATGGAACAATTGGGTGAAATTGTTTCTGTGATTAAAAATTTTAGTTTTTTTGTTCAGGAAAAATGGAAAATTGCTATAGACCGTCCCGGTAGTGGAAATACAAAAAATATAGGGTCGGTAAGCAGTATTGAGGATTTGATAAATGGTAGAGGGATATTTTCTGATTTAGGGGAAGATGTTTTTAATGATTATTGGCAGTATTATTTAACTGCTGATATGGCAAAGAAAGCCGAGTTACCAAAGCCTTACTATAAAAATATATCGGAGTATAAAAGATTTAAGCATATTGAATAATGGCAGCTCAGTTATCAATCTTTTCAGAATCTGTTCCCATTGTACCCAAATTTCCATCAACCCGTTATCAAGGTAGTAAGCAGAAATTTGTGAACTGGATTTGGAATTGTATAAAAGATATTCCGTTTCATTCTGTGCTTGATGCTTTTGGAGGTACCGGGTGTGTCTCATTCCGTCTAAAACAAGAGGGCAAACGAGTGATATACAATGATATTTTATCGTTTAATCATATTATAGGCAAAGCCATAATCGAGAATAAAGGTGTTTTTTTAGAAGATGATGAGGTTACAGCATTGTTGAAAAAGCATGATTTGATTATATATCCTAATTTTATAGAAAAGACCTTTAAGGATATATATTTTACTGATGACGAAAACAAGTGGTTGGATATTGTTGTTACCAATATACGCAATATGAATAATATATATAAGCAAGCGATAGCTTATTTTGCGTTATTCCAATCATGTATTATTAAACGTCCATATAATCTTTTTCATAGGAAAAACCTATATGTGCGTTTACAAGACGTTGATCGTAGTTTCGGAAATAAAAAGACATGGGATACCTCTTTTGAGACACATTTCAGAAAATTTGTAGATGAAGCAAATAATGCTGTTTTTGATAATGGACAGAATTGTAGCTCAATGAATTTAAACGTGTTTGATATTGAGCCTGATTATGATTTTGTGTATATAGATACTCCTTATTTGAATGAATGTGGGGTGGGGGTGGATTATGCCGATTTTTATCATTTTCTTAGTGGAATAGTGGATTATGAAAATTGGTATTCGCTTATAGATTATAATAGTAAGCATCTAAGGTTGTTTCGTGAACCGAATGAATGGAATAAAGCCGATTCAATACATTTAGCTTTTGAAAAATTATTTATGAAATTTCGAAATTCCGTAATGGCTATTTCATATAGGTCAAATGGTATACCTTCCATTAAAGAACTCGTTGTTATTTTAGAGAGATTAGGTAAAAAGGTGGAAATTCATCAAAGTGGTGAAATGAAATATGTGTTAAGCACTAAACATTCAAACGAAATTCTGATAGTGGCAAGATGATTGATTATTGCTGTGAAAGAGGGGCTTTCAGCTCGGTTAAGGTATTTTTGCACAATAGTTAAGAATGTGTGAATTATTTTCAGTAACTTTGCGTCCGATTTTATGAATAGATATTTTATGCTTTCTCTTGATGCGTTTCATTGGAAAGCATGATTGTTAAAAAAGAAAGAGAGATTATTATGGCTTATAATTTATTAAAAGGCAAAAGAGGTATCATATTTGGAGCGTTGAACGATGCCTCTATCGCATGGAAAGTAGCAGAACGTGCGCATGATGAAGGCGCACAATTGGTTCTAACCAATACCCCGGTGGCTTGCCGAATGGGTACGATAGACGAACTTGCTGCAAAGACCGGTTCTACTGTCATTGCTGCCGATGCTACAAGTGTTGAAGATTTGGAGAATCTGTTTGCTGAAGCGCAAAAGGTGCTTGGCGGAAAAATCGACTTTGTTCTTCACAGTTGCGCAATGAGTGCTAACATGCGTAAAAAACGTCCCTATGACGACCTTGATTACAGCTTGCTTGACAAGACTTTGGACATCAGTGCCATCAGTTTTCACAAAATGATTCAGGTGGCTAAAAAGATGGATGCTATTGCCGAGGGCGGTTCGATATTGGCTCTAACCTATGTGGCATCTCACCGTACATTCTTCGGATACAATGACATGGCAGATGCTAAGTCACTGTTGGAAAGCATTGCCCGCAGTTTCGGTTATATTTACGGACGAGAAAAGGGAGTGCGCATCAATACCATTTCACAATCGCCTACATTCACTACGGCAGGTGGCGGAATCAAGGGTTTTGACGGATTGTATGACTTTGCCGATCGCATGTCTCCTCTTGGCAATGCCAGTGCCGATGAATGCGCCGACTATTGCGTGGTGATGTTCAGCGACTTGACTAAGAAAGTGACTATGCAGACACTGTTCCACGATGGAGGTTTCTCCAATATGGGTATGTCTCTTCGCGGAATGACGCAGTATAACAAGAGTTTCATAGACGAAAATCGTGACGAAAACGGTAAGATCATCTACGGCTGATTTTTGTTGGAGATGAGGGATTAAACTCTTTTCCCCGATATAAAATTAGTAAAAGGCGGTTTTTCATCATTTTTATAAACATAAAGGAGCTGTGCCAAAATTTATTTTAGGCTCAGCTCCTTGTATTACTATCTGATAGGAATGAATCTATTTGTGATAGAATTATTTGTGGTAATGTTTAATATATAATTCCCGATTGGTAGCAAACTGCAATTAATGGAATGTGAATAATAACCATTATCGACAGTCTGTTTATCGATATGTTCATAAATGCGTCCCTCAATGTCAAACAATGTTATTTCCATTTCGGTTTTTCCTCCTGTAACGGAATAATTGATGATAATGTTTTTGTCCTTTATCGAGATTGTTATGTCAGACGGTATTCCGTTCAGTGTCTCATTATTGTTGGTCTTTTCAGTTGATTTATGTTTTCTGCTATATCTTTCCTTGTTATCATTGCTTATAACCGTATTATCCTGTTCTTGCATCAGAGGTGTCGAGATAAAAGAGGTCTTTTGACTATAGATTTCAGTCTCGTTGCAAAAATAAGAATGAATTGTGCTTTCAGCCAATGGATAACGAAATGAGGCAGAATACCAGTAAAACATATCCGTTTTGTGTCGTATAGTTGCAATTGTGGTGTCTGCTGAGATTTTCGAACTGGAATTACTGATAGTTTCTATGGTGTTAATTGTTCTATGAATGCGAATTACGTTTCTTATGGTGTCATCGGGAAGTATCAGGGTGCCGCAAGCATCGGCGTTAATTGATGTGGAACCTATTGTTGAAAATGTGTTTTTATCGCAATATATGCCGTAAAATACGTATGGGGAATCTAACTCCTTGTTGTAAAAAAGAGGGAAATTCATTATTTCACAAGGGATGGAGTCTTTCATTGTGCATAGAGGGGATTCATGGCTTTTCAGAAACAATGAGTTACCTTTTTTATGATAAATGGTTTGAGTTCGGTCTTCAAATTTTAAAAGAATGGAATCATTTAATAGCTTAAATATTACATCTACATCTTTACCGGTTTTTGTTGCATTACTGAAATCCCAAATGATATTCTTTCCTGATCGGTCGGGTTCAAGAAATTCAACTTGAAATTTAGTGTATTTGTCATCATTTTTAGGAAAATGATTTTTTATTATTGGTGTCCGATAAAACTTTTTTGAATAAATAAAAAATTAGGGCTGATTCCATTTGCAGGATTCAGCCCTTTTTGGTTATTTTACGTTCACCACAAACAATTAAATAACCATGGGCAAAAGTACACATTTTATCGGACAGCCGTTGTATTCGCAAGTAATAAATCTGCTTGAT
>JAFUKL010000003.1 GCA_017473615.1 Muribaculaceae bacterium
TTTAACAAAAATTTATATCTATATGAATGTATACTGATTAGTCGGAGAAGTAGCGGTTGTACAGGGCTTGGTATTCTGCGGTTGACTTCACAGTTTTAAGCCATGAATTAATGCTGTCACAAAATACCGAATCGTTTTTTTGCATTACCCACGACTGGAATTGAGAAAATCCTATACCCGTAGAAATATCTATATCGGGATAGCGTTCAACCATTTTCTTTGCCATTCGCTCATTCATTACGGCATGTCTTATCTCACCGGCTGCAACGCGCAAGAACAATTGTTCTACACCATATTCTGCATCCTGCATCACAAATATCGTATCTCCTATTTCATGACTGAGATTGAGCAATCGTGTCCGTATAGAAGAACCGGCAACTACCCATACCGTATCTTTTGCCAAGTCCAAAGATGATTTCACGGCAACACTACCGTCGGGCTGTTTCCGTTGCACAAGCACCTGCCTATCTATATAAATAGGTTCTGAAAAAAGATATTCTTCCTTGTTCTCTTTTGTTACTGGAAATTCTGCACTTACTATCCGGCATTCACCCTTTTTCAGTTTTTCCAAAGACACCGATAATGTAACCATAGGCTGAAATTTCATTTCAAGTCCTGCATGACGGGCTATCATGCGTAACAAGTCGTAACTGAAACCGCCTAAGGTGTCTTCATAGGTATAAAACGACAGCGGCGAATATTCTATGGCAGCTATTACTCCATCATTATCACGATTAACGATATTCCTACCGTGCTCACAATCTTTCAGCATTACCATAGCAATGACAACAACAGAGAACAATACTACATACAATGCCATACTGCCTTTTTTCACTGTCTTTCTGATAAATGCCGCCATAACAGATAAGGTCTTTAATTAGAAAAATCCACCGATAGTCCCATTTGGAACTTTCTCGGATTTAACGGATAATGCGGCATTGAGAAATAATTATCTCCTCCAAACATCCCTTGATTCACATGCGAAAATATTAAGAAGAAACGTGTCTTTTTCAATTTCACATTAGCATAAGCATTCATCCATGCAAAATCACCGCATTTAATCTTGTTCTGCGTATGAAATGCCATTGTGGCCGGATTATAACCCGGAGCATAATAACCGGTATAATAATTGCAATCTACTCCTAACTGTACATGCATGACACCGGCTACACGGAATTTTAAATACAGATTGGAATATACTGCGAATTTCGGTAAGGATAACACACTCTCCTCTGAAGAGGTTTGGTAAGTGAGCCTGTTCTCCCAATTCAAAGCTCTGAAACGCAGATTTTGCCTGCCGCTTATACTAAACACCTGTATATTGTCCCCATATTGAGCCGGCACAGCCGAATTATTGAAATATACGTAATTCTGCATGTTCTCAACTCCGACATCGACAAAAGTCTCGGTATGTGGCATACTTAACCTACCACCTATACGCACACGTCTCATCTTTCCAAAATCATTTTTCCATATATAATGATTTGATATATAATTCCGCAGCAGATACGGGACTTCTTCATTCTTAAAATAACCATATCCGGTAATCTTCACGCTGTCACCCCATAATGGTATACGTGTAGTTACATCTCCGGTAATATCGACATCTCCGGCTACATTTCCAAGCACACCGAAACGCGCATCGGCATTGTATGTAAGTATGCTGCCCCGCTGTTTTGTCAGTTGACCGCCTACCCACGCCACATTCTCAGTTTCTTTACGAGGTATGATAAAATCAGGAACAGGTGTAAGGCTCTCGTTTCTATCGGCAACATACAGCATAGTATCCACCACCTGTTTATATTTCCTTATCTCATAAGTAGCGTATGCCGACAGTCCGAATTTAGAATATTTATTGAACCCCTCCAAAAGAGATACGCCCAACGTGTTCGAAAAACGACTGTATTCAGTGCGTTCATCAGTTCCGTTAAGCGACAAGTAACAATTCTCAAAATATGTGCGATCTTCGGTTGTATTACCATCGATGAACCTGTGCATATTCGTTTTATAGTTCATCGTCCAGATAAAACTTGTTACCGGAATATATTCCTTGTGTTCAATAGTATCGTTAATACTGTCTTTCCATGTGCGATAATATCCCACCTTATAACGGTGATTCAAAAACAAGTCATGCCCTACCACTCTCGAATGTGCGCTATTAAGTAATGTAGGGATAGTTTTTGTATCCACTTTAGAATCCCCTCCTTGAACCTCGGCAGGATCGGTTATATATCTATCATCCTCAATACCACCGCTTTCCTTATTCAAAGAATTAAAATTGTTATAGTATGCTTGCAATTCATACCGATCACCCGTATATGAGCCGTTAAATCCCCACATAAGATTCTTTGCAGCCTGATATTCATAGTTGCCCTTTGAATAAATATAATCAATCATAGCCCCGATTTGCAGTCTTTTGTTTGCGTTGCCCGAAAATATTCCGGTCAATCGATCCTGATTGTTATATTTAGTTCCTCCTGTGCTATATGAAAGCAAAGTCATAGGAATACGGGTATTATAGAATTTCTGATTACTCAATCCCTTTACCCACGTGTGCAGCGCATCCTCAAAGAAAAATTCGCTCACATGTTCACGTTCGAAGAAAATCTGCGTTTGCCCGGGACCTCCATAATTTCCTGTCGTCGCATAAGCGATACTTTGATTTGCCGGGACAAACCTCTGAGCATAATTATCCTGCAAAGTATCTATAGTAGCCTCATAACGTTGCCCGAGCGGCTGTGATATAGTCCATGCATAAGATGGAGCCACTACTACGCTGTCTTTCGCCATTGCGGAACCGAAAATAAATATTACAGCTACCGCCAATATCACATATCGTAAAAACTTACTCATTATCAAAATCAACATTTGTTCCATGATAAAGAATCATACCAACTGCCCTCCATTTTTATGACACAAAACAATCAAATCATCAACAGCATCATCTATAGACTGCAGATGTTCCGTCTCATAATACTCATCTAAAAAAGCAATTCCTTTAAAATGGAATAAATACTTGAACGCAACACTTATCGAGAAATTAAACCTTAATGCAAAAGCTCTAATACAAGCGTTCAAATAAGGTATTTTATACTTTTCAGCCATAATCAATTGTTTTATCGACTTACAAAGATAGCGATTTTCATTACATGCAAGAGCATGAGAAACATAATTTTTCATAATTCACAACTTTAAAGGCTGATTCACAACTTTAAAGCATCAAAAAGAGCCATGTGCATAATGATTAAATGCACACAGCTCCATTATAAACAAAGTTATTTACTATATACTTTTTACAACGATAATTTCAATCCTACATAGACACTTCGGGGCATCATCGGTCCATACATATAACCGGAATCGCGCAATTCACCCTTATCAAAATCCTCTTGGAATGAATTGAAAATGTTATGTACTCCTGCATTTATCTGCAAAGTAGAGAAATTAAACAATTTAAAATCGTATGCTGCCTTAAAACCTATATCCGCAAAACTTTTGGTACGCTCAGCCACATCGACATCAGTCCCTGAACCCTCAAAATGTTGCATCCACATAGGTCCTGTAAATGTCCCGGTAAGACCAAGCGACAATGGTTTTATCGGATTATAGTTCAAAGTAAAATATCCATATACATCAGGTGTACGGAACATATCCTTAGTCGCAGGAACATCCTCATTGTCACTCCACTGCTCCGGTTGCTTGTATCGACTTCGTTGAATGGTTACACCGCCTTGAATAGAGAATTGGGAAGAAAACACCATACGCAATTCCATATTACCTCCAAATACCGTAGCACCCGACCCGTTATACCTTTCCAGCACATCATTACCTGCCGTATCCTGCCCTATGGTATGCAGAGCGAACACATCATCCAATGTAGTATAAAAGCCCTCCACAAGAAGATTGGTCTGTATCTCACCTATATTGAAATAGAAATCTCCTGAAAGGCTGAAACTATTAGAGCTTTCCTCTTTCAAGTCATCGGCAAGAACTGTAACCACACGTTCTCCTCCTACTACAGCTATATGAAAATCCTCATCAAAAGCTTGCGGAGCACGGAATCCGGTAGAATAAGACAGACGGAAATTAGCTTTTTTCGAAGGATTGAATCGTATATTGGCACGCGGCGATACAATGACATTATCCACAAGAGAATGCTTGTCTATACGAGCACCTACCAAGAATCCCCACATATCATTACGCCATTCATTCTGCACAAATCCGCTGTAGATATTCACTTTCTGTAAATGATTATGGTTATAACCCAACGTAACATCATGCAAATAATTATGATTATATTCCGCTCCTATCATAAACTCAGCAGGCATAAACCACAATTTGTTTATAGCACGAGTAAACTGAGCACCTCCCACTACCACGAGGTCATGAGTATTACCATAGGCGTTCGGGTCTTTTCCGCTACCATAGTAACTGTCACGCTTAGTATCTTGAAGTGATGCATAAAGATTCCATTTAGTTCTTTCATCATCGCTCCAATAATTGAAATTAATGTCTCCACCGTGTATTTGATGGTCGGTTTGTTCTGTTATATCCGCCTCATGAGCTGGCTTATCAAGCAGGTTTCCCCCACGACGATATTCCTCGGTAGCGCGATATTCCAACGTAAGACGAGTGTTGTCGCTCGGGCGCATGAAAGCACGCGCACCTATAGTTTTAGATTTTATCTCACCTATTTCGGTATATCCGTCTCCATCATGGTCGTAACTTGCTCTATCACGGTTCTGCCCGTATATCATCAGTCCCAACTTATGATTATCGGATGAAACAGAGGCATTCACTGTGGTATTATTATCAATCGCATTCTCCATACCTATAAACGTAGTGGTATTTGCCACCTCGGCATAGTTTATTATCGGATCCTTGGTAATTATATTTATAGTGCCACCTATGGACGATGAGCCGAACAACGCCGATCCGCCTCCGCGCATCACTTCAACACGGTCTATCATGTTAGCCGGTATCTGTTCAAGTCCATATACACCTGCAAGTGCAGAGAACACCGGGCGTGAGTTCATAAGAATCTGCGAATAATGACCGTCAAGACCGTTGATACGCACCTGCGTAAAACCGCAATTCTGACAATTGTTTTCCACGCGCACTCCGGGCTGATAATTCAACCCGTCGGCAAGGCTGCATGCACTCACAAGATCAAAAGTCTTGGAATTAAGCACATTCACCAAAGTAGAACTGTTGCGACGTTTCACTTCTCCTTTATTGCCTGTCACAACCACCTGCTCAAGCATCATGACATCTTCTCTCAGGTCAAAATTAATTTCTATTGTTTTTCTTCCTTTTACAGTCACATTATATTTCTGCGATACATAACCTATGCAAGTAGCCTCTATTTCATATTTTCCGTCCGGTATATTCTTCAAGAAATAATGCCCTGTAGCATCGGTATTTGTTCCATAAGACGTGCCTACAAGGCGTATCGTCACATAGGGAATATGCTCTCCATTTCCTTTATCGATAACGTGCCCCATGATATTTGCATCAGTAAGTGTAGCTTGCGCAAAAGACATTTGTGCCGCAATAAGCGACAGAATAAGAGCGTAAAATAAATTTCTCATTATAATTTTTGATTTTATTTAACAATTTGCCGGCTAAATTCCACCGCAAAATTATACATGGATAGAATTTACGACAAGAGCTGTTATTCTTTGTTTATATGTTGGTGTTACTCCCATATTTATAAAAAACGAGTGCAAAGGTACTCATTTTTTCAGTATTTACACAAACGATCCTAAAGCCTGATGATTTTCAAAGGAGTTTCTCCACGGCTATAGACACAACTTTTCAGCCTATTTTAATTCCGGCAAATCCCATGAACGCCATAGCCAAAATTCCGGCAGTTATTAATGCAATCGGTGTTCCTTGCAATGGTTTCGGTACTTTTGCCAACGCCAGCTGTTCCCTTATTCCGGCGAACACCACAAGAGCAAGTGTAAAACCCAAAGCAGTAGAAACAGCATAAACCAATGACTCAATAAGCGTCATTTCTTTCTGTATTACCAATATAGCTACACCAAGCACTGCACAATTGGTGGTAATCAACGGCAAGAATACTCCTAATGCCTGATAAAGTACAGGCATGGCTTTCTTTATAACTATTTCCAGCACTTGAACAAGGGCCGCAATAACGAGAATAAATGCTATCGTTTGCAAAAAGGTTATACCTAACGGCACTAACACATACTCTTGCAACATATACGTAACTACTGTGGCTACAGCCATTACAAAAGTTACCGCCATTCCCATACCGGCAGCAGAGCTTATTCGTTTGGAAACGCCCAAAAAAGGACAAATACCCAGAAATTGCGCAAATACAATATTATTTACAAAAATAGCAGTTATTATGATTGATATATAAGCCAGCATTTTATATCCTCCTTCAACTATGTGATTTTATATTGTTTACAAATGCAATAAGCAGACCAAGAGCAATAAATGCACCGGGAGCCAAAACAAATACCAAACTTCCATACTCTTCACCATAGACCTCCATATTAAAAATACGTCCGGTTCCGAGAAATTCCCTCACAGCACCAAGCAAAGTAAGCGAGACTGTAAATCCCAAGCCTACTCCTACCCCATCACAAAACGAATCTGTCACATTATTTTTTGATGCAAAAGCCTCGGCACGCCCTAACAAAATACAATTTACCACAATGAGAGGTATAAAGATACCCAACGTTTCATATAAAGCCGGCATATATGCCTGCATAATCATCTGTAGCACTGAAACAAATGAAGCTATTACTACAATGAACGCCGGTATACGTACCTTGTCAGGAATCACATTGCGCAATAATGAAATCACCGTATTGGAGCATATAAGCACTCCCATCGTGGCAAGTCCCATACTCATGCCGTTAACAGCAGAATTTGTAGTCCCCAACGTTGGACACATCCCAAGCAATAAAACAAACGTAGGATTATTCTTTACTGCCGATTCTATAATGAATTTCAATTTATTCATAACATATCCCCTCCTCATTCTCTTTAAACTCCATATATGCCTTGCAAGCTTTATCCAATGCGTCAAGAAATGCACGCGACGATATTGTTGCCGCAGTAATAGCATCCACGTTACCACCATCTTTCTTGACACGCATTTTATGCGTAGCCGGATTTAAGCCCAAGATACACCTGTCACCATTTTTCATACGAAACCATTCCTGCATTTTAGAACCTAAACCGGCAGTTTCGGCATGTTTTAGCACCTTATAATCATTTATTTTTCCTTCGGCATCAAAACCATACATTACCGTTATTTCTCCGCTGAAACCGTCCATCGAAAAGCTTTTCACAGCTGCACCCACAAGTTTCCCCCCATTCTTGGCAGGGTACACAATAATATCTGCACCGGTTTTCTTATCTGGTTCTGAAATATATACATATTTTTCTTCCAACGGATTATTGTCAAAGTCAGGAGCAACTTCCTTTATTGCATCTACTTGAGCCTTCACTTCGGCTTTGGCTATCTTATCAGCTGTTATTGCATATACACTTCCAAGTATCAACGATGCTGCTATCGTTATCAAACCTAAGGACAATACCATATTCTTCATTGAGGAATTTATTTTCTCCATACTTTATTTCCCCTCCTTTCACCAAAACGTTTGGGACGCATATAAACATTTATCAGCGGCGTGAATCCGTTCATTATCAATATTGCAAACGATACTCCTTCAG
This sequence comes from Muribaculaceae bacterium, assembly GCA_017473615.1. Classification (GTDB taxonomy): domain Bacteria; phylum Bacteroidota; class Bacteroidia; order Bacteroidales; family Muribaculaceae; genus RGIG4576. The sequence continues at coordinate 7,717 of JAFUKL010000003.1, forward strand.
GATAAGCTCCCCACAGACGTATTACCATTGTTATCACACCGATCATCACACCATATAGTATCATACCGTTTCGCGTCATTGGAGATGTAACATAATCGGTAGCCATGAAAATTGAGCCTAACAAAACACCTCCACTCAATAGCGACACTAAGGGATTTATTCCCGCCAGCCATGAGAAGACCGACACCGTAATCATTATCGATAACGGGATATGCCATGTAATAATGCGACGCACAATCAGGAACAATCCACCCAACAGCAATGCCACAGCACTTACTTCACCGAGACTTCCGCCCATCTGTCCGATAAAAGAACCCATTAAATCCACATTTTCCGGCATGAGCTCATTCATCTTCATCCGTCCCAATACAGTAGCTCCGGTCGCAGCATCAAGATAACTGCCCCGACTAACAAAAGGAACAGGCCAAGTTGTCATCTGTTGCGGAAACGAAATCAGCAGGAACACTCGTCCTAAAATAGCAGGATTGAATATATTCTGCCCAAGACCTCCGAAAGCATATTTGCCCAACCCTATAGCAACCAAGCACCCTATCAGTATTATCCATATAGGCAGATTGCTTGGCAGATTCATTGCAAGAAGCAGACCGGTAATCACCGCAGAACCGTTTGTAACGGTAAGTTTGCCTCCCACAAGGTATCTCTGTATCAAATACTCTATCATAACGCAGCCAAGCACTGAAGTAAAAATCACAACCAAAGCACCCAAGCCGAAAGCGTACACCGAAAATATAACAGCCGGCAAAAGAGCTACTACTACACCCCACATCTTACCTTTCACCGTATCTTTTGTGTGCATGTGAGGAGAGCCTGACACTATAAGTCTTTTATCATCCATAACATTAATTCTGATTATTTTTTCTCCGGACAGCTTCGTTCACTTTAAATTTGCCAAGCCTTATAAAATCGAGCAAAGGACGGCTTGACGGGCAGGAATAAGCACAACAACCGCATTCTATACAATTCTTCACTCCATGCCTGTTAAGCAAGTCCCATTCTCCGTTTTCAGTAAGCGGCATAAGCAAATAAGGCTCTAACCCCATCGGACAAACCTCTACACATGCGCCACACCTTATACAGGGTTCTTCCGACATACGGCGCGACTCTTCTTCTGGTACTATAACAATTCCCGATACGCCTTTTATGGTAGGAGCATCGACACTCACCAACGCACGCCCCATCATAGGACCACCTACTATTATTTTACCTGTATTTTCAGGTATTCCACCGGCAGCATCTATCACGGTTTTCAACGGAGTACCTAAGAATACTCTGAAATTACCGGGATTTTTAACATTTTTCCCACTCACAGTCATAATGCGACTTATCAATGGTTCACGTAACCTTACAGCACGGTAAATAGCATAAGCCGTTCCCACATTCTGCACTATCACACCCACCGACACCGGTAAGTTGCCATTTGGTACTTCACGCCCTATAATCGCTTTTATCAGTTGTTTTTCACCACCTTGCGGATACTTTGTTTCCAATGCCACTACCGAGATTGCAGGATTTCCCTTCAGTCTGTCTTTTATGCAGGATACAGCATCCGGTTTATTATTTTCAATTCCAATAACAGCACGCTTTACACCGGTAGCACGCATTATGTAACCTGCGCCCTCTATTATTTCATCGGCACACGAAACCATGAGCGCATGATCATTGGTAAGAAACGGCTCACACTCGGCACCATTCAATATTAACAATTCCGGATTACTACCCGAAGGTGGCGTAAGTTTTACTTTCGTGGGGAAAGCTGCCCCTCCAAGCCCTACTACACCGGCATCTGCTACTATCGACTTTATATCTTCGGCAGTAAGCGCAGCTACTTCTTCATCGGTTCTGGCAGTGGGAATAGAAATCGCATCATAAGCTGCATCTTCATCACTCGCCACTATAGTTACGGTATCGCACGGATACCCGAAAGCCGTTTTCCACTTGCCTATACTTTTAACCGTTCCACTTATCGGTGTATGTACATTGGCACTCACAACACCATTAGCTTTCGCAATAAGTTGTCCGCGCTCAACATGCTCCCCCTGCTTTACACAACACACAGCAATAGCACCTATATGCTGCGAGAATGTAACCACAGCCTCACGGGGTGCAGGCAACTCCACGATGGGATTTCCCGCTGTAAACTTATATTCCGGTATATGTATTCCGCCTTTATTAAATGTTTTCAACATAATTCACCTCCTCACGTATTTGACCTTCCGCCATTATAGCTTTTTGTATAGGAAAATTCACGGCAACAATAGAGTTGCGTGGACACACAGCCACGCACTTTTTGCAAAGTTTACATTTTTCAAAATCTATTGCAGCAAGGTTATCTCCGACAACGATAGCATCATGAGTACACACTTTAACGCACTTGCCGCATCCTATACATGAGACCCTGCACTCTTTCATGGCGAGAGCACCCTTATCCCTATTTGCACATGCTACATACACTCTCATTCCTTTGGGTCCTTTATTCCGCAATTCAATTAAGTGACGGGGACATGCACCGACACATGCGCCACAACCCACACATTTTTCGGTATCTATTTCCACAATTCCGGTTCTGGTGTTTATTGCCAGCGCACCGAATCGGCACGCATCGACACAATCACCGCAACCGAGACATCCGTATGCGCAACCTCTTGCTCCAAGATACAACGAGTTTTCTATATGGCATGACATAGGCCCGTCGTAATAGGATTTTCTCGGACGATTATCACACGTTCCATTGCAATGTAAAACCGCAACCTTAGGCTTTACCGATACGGCTTTGGCAAGTCCTGTGATTTCAGCAATTTTCGCCATTGTTTCTTCTTTACAGGACGGACAATGCAAACCGTCAAGCGTTTTTGCTTCGGCGCAAGCCACGGCAAAGTCATGGCATCCGTTCCTACCGCAACCGCCACAATTAGCACCGGGCAATAACTCCTCGATCTCAGCAATTTTAGGATTTTCTTTTATGCTGAATCGCTTTGCGGTAATAAATAATATCACAGCACTCGCAATACCGAGTCCGCCAAGAATTGCCACAGATAAAACTACCAATTCCATTTACTTAAATCTTTTTCACCTTAAAAAGTACCTTTTTATCTTTTTTATTCCCAAGCAGCAAATAATATATTCCATAATATGCAGCAAGCGCAATAATACCGATCATACACCCGTAAACAGCCTGAATAAAGTGTGTAAAGAATATCACGACAGTCAGCAGCAACAAGCAGGGTATAACCAAACATATAAATATGGCTTTAACTTCAAGATTTTCCATTTCTTCTACTTCTACCTGTTCCCCTACATAAAACAATTCTTCAGGTTCTTTTATTTCAACTGTATCTTCAGCCGAAATTCCGCATAATTCGCCCAACTTGCAACCATCACACTGATTACGAGCCAATTTTACCGTAATAGAACCATTTTGTCCCACCCCGGCAACAATTCCGAGATGAGTAATTCCTGACGACTTCATTGCTTTCCTGTTTTGAAGTTGCAAATTTAGTCCATTTGTATCGAATTAAAGAAATTTTTCCGTAATAAAAGATTGTCCCGTTTTTCTTATTTGTATTCTATTTTTCCCATTGACACAAAAAGTCTCATACTCTATTCAGGTTGTTATTCACGATAAAAATAATCCTCGACACCTTTAAGCGTAGCGTTCTTCAACAAGACATTATGACGGCCATCAAGCAGATACAATACGGGCAATGATGGCAGATAATATAATTCATTATCGGTAACAGTCATCGAGGTATCACACACATCAATCCATGCATCGGGCAATTTTTGCCCTTTCCATTCATCAATACCACCTTCAACGCACACAGCAAGCAGCTTGAGACTGCCGCTATCCAACATATCATTTATCAATGAAGACGCCGATAATTCTTGTTTCATAAACTTGCACGTTTCACAAGCCGGATCATTGAAAAAGACAAGCAGATACTCGGCTTCCACAGAATATAACGTGCCGGTCTTTCCATCCTTATACCCAAATGCAAAGTCAGTTGCTTTATTCCCTATACGATTTTTCATGACTGTATCCAACTTGTAACGTAAACGCTCCTTAACAGCCTTTTCCACTTCAGGCATACATAACAACTTATTCAGAACCAATATATATAGTTCTTCATCATATAAAGACGAATTATATTCATAAAGATATTTTTCACCTAACCCAATAAAATAGTCCAACATTTTTTTATTTGCAGCAGCTCTGTCATACATATTTCCAAATGCCTCTTCCTGCATTGTAACGTACGTCATTATACCTAAGAAATCAGTAAATCCCCGTTCCGTAACATCTGTGTTCCCCACAAGTGTATTGTCGTTGAAATCAAACCTGTCCCAGTAATGAATCGCAAGATAATTAACACTGTCTACCGATGATGAAAGAATCCCCGGCATATCAATCATCGGAAACATATTTTGCCGCCCTGAAGCAACAGGGCATACCAATCCCACAAAAACATATAACAATATCTGTTTTACGTAAGTGTACATACTCATTAATTTTTCAACAATTACGATATGCAAATTTATCATTTTTTCTACGACAACAAAATATCGGTCACCCGTTTCTATAAAATTCGGCAGCCTTTGGAAATTTATAATTATTTAACCGTCATTTTCACCAACAAAACCATGAAAACTTTAGGAGTTTCCATAGTTTTCTCATTAACTTTGCAACTTGGAATATATCTAAGTATGGCATCAAACTTAACAGACACAATATTAGAAAAAGCAAGCGTACTTATGGACAAATACGGCATATCATCGGTAACGATGGATGATATAGCTAAGGAATGCCATATATCCAAGCGTACACTGTATGAGCAGATTCCGGATAAGCGCACTTTGGTGTGGTACTGCATCCTGTTTGACCGACAACGTAAACAGAATGAGGCAATAAACCTCATCAGCGAGTCGCCAAGCACACTCGATGCGTTGTTGCACATATACAGGCACATGAGAATCACCCTCACAGAAACATCGAGCATATTCTTCAAAGACCTGCATAGGCTTTATCCCGACTTGGAAAAGAAATGCCGAGACATGCATCGCGAGCGGGCACAAGAATTCGGAACTTTCCTCTCAAAAGGCATCAGCGAAGGAATGTTCCGAAGCGACATAGACCTCAACCTTGCCGCCGAAGTATTCATGGTACAATCAGTAAGCATAATGAAAGAATTAGGCGTAAGCAGTAAATTGCTCGCCGTAAAAAAAATGATAGACACGGCTTTTGTCATTTTCCTGCGGGGATTGGCAACACAGAAAGGACTTGAAGTAATTGACAACTTTTTGAAAGAAAACAATATATAAAAACAAATAAACAAACTAACACAAGATGAAAATTAACCTAAAACAGTGCATGATAGCAACTATGATGTCGTTAGGGATTGTGAGCATGAATGCTCAACAGACTCAAAACGGCGACACTATCAGCCTAACTCTTGACGAGTGCTTGCGAATTGCACTCAGCGAGAACCCGACTATCAAGGTTGCCGACATGGAGATTGAACGTGTCGACTATTCCAAGAAAGAAACTATAGGACAACTATTGCCCGACATTTCTTTTGGAGGACAGTACAGCCGTACTCTACAGAAACAGACTATGGCAATGAACGGACAGAGTTTCAAAATAGGTAGCGACAACAGCTACAGCGTGGGATTCTCCGCTTTACTGCCCATCATTTCAGTCCAACTATGGCAGTCGCTTAAACTCAGCAACAATCAAATCAAGCAAAATGTAGAAAAAGCCCGCGAATCCCGCCTTTCATTGGTGAATCAAGTAAACAATGCCTACTACGGATTGCTTTATGCTCAGGATGCGTTGAACGTTCTTATTGAAAACAGGGAAACAGCCAAACTAAATGCCGACATATACAAGAAAAAGTTTGAGAACGGAACGGCATCGGAATATGATGTGCTTCGCGCCGAAGTTCAGGTGAAGAATATCGAACCATCAATTCTTGACATGGAAAATACCATACGTCAGGCAAAGTTACAGTTGAAACTGCTTATGGGCATGGATATGTCTTATAATATAAAGGTATCGGGTAATCTGTCCGATTATCAAAAGAGCATGTACGAAACAGTTCTCAACACCAATGCGTCAATAGAGAACAACAGTTCGTTACGCACTCTTGAATTGCAAACAGAGGCTTTGAAACAAGCTCTTGACGTGCAAAAAGCAGCATGGTTCCCCACCCTTGCCCTATCGGCAAACTACAATTGGACTTCATTGAACAACGGCACACCGTTTAAAAACCTCACATGGAATCCATATTCGACCGTAGGAGTATCTCTATCGATACCTCTTTTCCAAGGCGGTCGCCGTTACAGCAAACAGAAACAAGCCGAAATTTCATACCGCGAAATGACTTGGCAACGAGAAAACTTGGAAAACTCTTTGAAATTGCAAGTACAAGCTCAATATGACAACATCCAGAAGAGCGTAAGCCAAATCGAAACCAATAAAGCCGGTGTAGACCAAGCTGTAAAAGCAAATCAAATCATGGAGAAAAGTTTCCGCATAGGTGCAGCTTCCTATCTTGACTTGCGCGACAGCGAAAATTCGCTTATGGCTGCAAGATTAGCTTATTATCAGTCAATCTACAATTACCTTGTAGCACAAAGCAATCTGTCATACGTACTCGGCAATACCGATATTGACCGGTACAAAACAACCAACAACTATTGATAATAATAAAAAAAACACATATAACATTATGACAATCAAATCACAACTTTTAAGTGTTGCCGCATTCTCTCTCGTTTTGGGAGCTTGCACAAGCAGCGAAAAGCAAGCAGTTGTTGAGGAACAACTGCCTATCGTAAAAACAGAGAAGGTTTTCATTGAAGATGTGCCGCAAATCATCTCATACACAGCTACAGTAGAGCCTTTCAAGAGCAACAACATCACTGCCAACATGGCAAACCGTATCAAGGAAATCAAAGTTGATGTAGGAGACAACGTTACAGCAGGACAAACTCTCGTCATACTCGACAACGTAAATGTTGAGCAACTTGAAGTTCGCATCGCCAACCAAGAGCGCGAATACAACCGCGCAAAGGAACTTTATGAAATAGGCGGAGGCACACAACAGGCTGTAGACCAAATCAAGACCGAACTTGATGCATCAAAACGCAGCTTGCAGAACTTGAAAGAAAACATGGTGCTTACAAGCCCTATTTCAGGTGTTGTTACTGCACGCAATTATGAAAACGGCGATATGACAGGCGCACTTCCTATTCTTACAATCGAAAATATGCGTCCTGTAAAGATTCTTATCAACGTGAGTGAAAGCGAGTTCCCGAAAGTCAAGAAAGGTATGAAAGTGGATGTTAAGCTCGACACATACGGCGATGAAGTTTTCACCGGAACCGTTTACTTGATTCACCCCACCATCGATGCCGCAACACGTACATTCCAAGTGGAAATCACCGTACCTAATGCTGACGGACGCATCCACTCCGGAATGTTTGCCCGCGTCGATATTAATTACGGAACATCAAAGCACGTGGTTGTACCCGACCGCGCTATCGTTAAGCAGACCGGTTCAGGTGTACGCTACGTTTATACATACAAAGATGGCAAAGTGGCTTACCACGAAGTAAAATTGGGACAACGTCTCGACAACCGTTATGAGTTGCTTTCAGGTCTTGAGAACGACGTTGAAGTTGTAGTTTCCGGTCAAAACCGCTTAGGAGATGGCATGAGCGTACAACTTGCAGGTACAGAAACGACCAAAGCCGCTCAGGATACAATAAAATAAGTATAACCTTAAAAAAGACTATATAATATGAGTTTATATTCAGGTGCAGTAAAACGTCCGGTAATGACTACGCTCTGTTTCGTGGCAGTGCTTATCATCGGACTTTTCTCCTTGGCAAAACTGCCTATCGACCTTTTTCCTGACATCGACACCAATACAATCATGGTGATGACAACCTATGAAGGAGCAAGTGCCGAGGATATTGAACAGAACGTAACACGTCCATTAGAGAACACTTTGAACTCTGTGGAACACTTGAAACACATCACATCCGACTCAAAAGAGAACATATCTATTATCACACTTGAGTTTGAATATGGATATGACATAGATGTGCTTACCAACTATACACGCGACAAGCTCGACATGATAAAGAGTTATCTGCCCGATGACGCAGAGAACCCTATCATCTTCAAGTTCAGTACCGACATGATTCCTATCATGCTCCTTTCGGTACAAGCAGAAGAAAGTATGCCGGGTCTTTACAAGATTCTTGACGAGAACGTTGCCAATCCGCTTGCACGTGTCGATGGTGTAGGTTCTGTATCTATCACAGGTGCGCCCAAGCGAGAAATCCACGTTTACGTAGATCCTATCAAATTGGAAGCCTACAACCTTTCAATCGAAACAATATCAAGCCTTATCGGAGCTGAAAACCGTAATATTCCGGGCGGTAACTTCGATATAGGTAGCGATACTTATGCTCTACGTGTTGAAGGTGAATTCAGCGATGCCAAACAAATGGAAAACATCGTTGTAAGTGCAAAGAACGGAAGTATCGTTTACCTGAAAGACGTAGCAACCATCGATGACTCTCTTGAAGAACGCGCCCAGCAGGCATACAACAATGGACATAAAGGAGCTATGATTATCGTCCAAAAGCAATCAGGAGCCAACTCTGTTGAAATTTCCAACAAGGTAATGGAACAGATTCCCGAATTGCAAAAGCGACTTCCGAGTGACGTCAAACTCGGTATTATCGTGGATACTTCAGATAACATTCGAAACACTATCGCATCATTGACAGAGACCGTGCTATATGCATTGCTGTTCGTCGTTATCGTGGTATTCGGTTTCCTTGGACGTTGGCGCGCTACTATCATTATCGCCATTACCATCCCTATCTCATTGATAGCATCATTCATCTATTTGTATGCGACAGGCGAAACCCTTAACATTATTTCTCTATCAGCACTTTCCATCTCTATCGGTATGGTGGTGGACGATGCCATTGTGGTACTCGAAAACGTCACCACACACATAGAACGCGGTTCTGCTCCGAAACAAGCTGCGGTTCACGGTACAAACGAAGTGGCAATATCGGTTATCGCATCAACATTGACACTTATCGCCGTGTTCTTCCCACTTACCCTTGTTACCGGTATGACAGGTGTATTGTTCAAGCAATTGGGTTGGATGGTATGTATTATGATGATAATATCTACTGTATGTGCATTGACTCTTACTCCTATGCTTTGCAGCCAAATGCTTAAACTTAACCCTACGAAAGGCAAGTTCCAACAATTCTTCTTCAAGTATATTGAAAGCGGTCTTGACAAGATTGACGATGGCTACGCTAAGTTGCTTAATACCGTTGTAACGCACAAGAGAAAATCAATAGTAATTTGTACACTTATTTTTATAGGTTCTTGTTTCTTGATGAAATTCATCGGTAGTGAATTTATTCCTACCAGCGACAACGGTCGTATCGGCGCAACCCTCGAGTTGCCTATAGGTACACGCACTGAAATTGCACAGGATATAGCAAAGAAAATACATGATGAATGGAGAAGCAAATACCCCGAAATAAAGGTATTGAATTACACCGTGGGACAAGCGAGCAGCGACAATACATTTGCTTCGATGCAAGACAACGGTTCGCACATTATCTCAATGAACATAAACTTGGTTTCAGTGACTGAGCGTGACCGCGGTATCATAGAAATCACCAACATGATGCGTGATGACTTGGCGCACTATCCTGAATTGGTTAAAACTCAAGTAAACGTGGGTGGTTCACGCGGAAACGGCATGAGCGGACAATCTACTCTTGACTATGAAATCTATGGTTATGACTTTACCGAGACCGACAGCGTTGCACAACAAGTAAAACGTATCCTTCAAAACACCAAGGGTATCGCCGACATCACTATCAGTCGTTCCGACTATCAGCCGGAATATCAGGTTGACTTCGACCGAGAGAAACTGGCTTTATACGGATTGAACTTGTCTACCGCTGCCACCTATCTGCGTAACCGCATCAACGGTAGTACGGCATCTTATTACCGCGAAGACGGTGAAGAGTATGACATCAAGGTGATGTATGCACCGGAACACCGCACCTCGATAAGCGACATCGAAAATATTCTTGTTTACAACGCAAAGGGAGAAGGTATTCGCATACGCGACTTGGGTAAGGTCGTAGAGCGTTCAAATCCTCCTACAATCGAGCGCAAAGACCGTCAACGTATCATCACGGTACAAGGCGTTGTTAACGGAGAATTGGCGATGAGTGAGATTATTGCCGATGTCCAGCCTAAACTTGACGCTCTCGACATCCCATTGGGTATCGACATAGAGCTTTCAGGTTCATTTGAAGATCAACAAGACTCATTCTCCGATTTGGGTTTGCTTGCAATCCTTATCATCATCTTGGTTTACATCGTGATGGCAGCGCAATTTGAATCATACGCATATCCGGGTATTATCATGACATCCATACCGTTTGCATTTACAGGTATCGTGCTTATCCTTTGGATGACAGGAACAAACCTGAATATCATGTCAATGATTGGTGCTATCATGCTTATCGGTATCGTAGTTAAGAACGGTATTGTGCTTATCGACTATATCCAGCTTAACCGCGAGCGCGGAATGAGTATCCGTTCTGCAGTGGTACTTGGAGGTAAATCTCGTCTCCGCCCTATTGTGATGACTGCACTTACCACCATCCTCGGTATGGTGCCTATGGCAATAAGCAATGGTGAAGGTGCTGAAATGTGGAGACCTATGGGTATCGCCGTTATCGGTGGTCTTACGTTCTCTACCTTAGTCACACTATTATTCGTTCCTGCGATGTACTGCGTATTTGCAGGTGTTGGAGTGAGACGTCAACGCCGTAATTTCGGCAAGAAGTTAAACGCTTAAAAAAGTAACAGATTTATGAAAGCTATATTTATTGCATTCGACCAAGCTTACACAGAACGTATTGTAGAAATGCTTGAACGCAGCAATTGCCGCGGATTCACACAATGGGAACAAGTGTTGGGAAGAGGTACAAAGACAGGCGAACCGCACTACGGCAGCCATGCTTGGCCTTCTTTGGCATCCTCTATCATTACTTTTGTGGAAGACAGCCGCGTAGACACTGTTCTTGAAAAACTGCATGAAATGGACGTCGCTACTCCGAAACTCGGATTACGCGCATTTGTGTGGGACGTAGAAAAGACTATCTGATCCCTACTAACACAAAACTCATATACTAAAGCCTTGTTCTCCTCCCGAGCGCAAGGCTTTGTTGTTTCATCTACCTTTGCAATAAAAAACGCCCGGCAATCTTACAACTGCCGGACGTGTATGTCTATAATCGATAAAGTACTATTCTTAACTATTCACAAGTTCCATGCCTCGGCGCAACGCCTCCTCATTCATAGGCAACAAATTGTGATGACGTTCAGGCAATGTCTTTTTAAGTCCTTTAAGTACACTTTCCACCGTCACCATAGGTCTCACTTTCAATAGTGCGCCAAGCACAAGCATATTGAACGCCTTCGTGTTCTGCATCTCAAAAGTAGCATCCATTGCATCTACCCTGTACACGGTAATATCGGTACGTGTCGGTATACGGTTTATTCCGTAACTGTCATAGATAAGCACACCTCCGGGTTTTACCTTCGGTTCAAACTTATCAAGGCTCTGCTGATTGAGAACCACCGCTACATCGTAGCTATCCAATATGGGAGAGCTGATGCGTTCATCACTTAGAATCACCGTCACATTGGCTGTACCACCGCGCTGTTCAGGTCCGTAAGAAGGCAACCAAGTCACTTCCTTGTTTTCCATCAGTCCCGAATAAGCAAGTATTTTGCCCATCGACAACACACCTTGACCGCCAAAACCGGCTATTATAATCTCATCTTTCATATACTACAAGAGATATTATTCGTTTTTTAAGTCACCAAGAGGATACTTCTTGAACATGTGTTCCACCATCCACTCATTAGCTTGAGCCGGAGTGAGTTTCCAGCCTGAGTTACATGTACTCACAATTTCCACCATCGAAGTTCCTTTACCTGCCATGCTGTTCTCAAATGCTTTGCGAATCGCAGCCTTAGCTTTGCGCACTGCTCCGGGTGTGTGTACACTCTGGCGTGTTACATAGCATGTTCCGTCAAGCTGAGCCATCAACGGTGCCATGACAAGAGGATGACCGTTCAAGTCGACGCGTCTGCCGTAAGGCGTAGTAGCCGTCTTCATTCCAAGCAATGTAGTCGGTGCCATCTGTCCGCCGGTCATTCCGTATATCGCATTATTTATAAAGATTATGGCTATATTCTCCCCGCGATTGGCAGCATGTATCGTTTCACAAGTACCGATAGCAGCAAGGTCGCCATCACCTTGATAAGTAAACACCAAATTCTCGGGATTCAGGCGTTTTAACGCAGTTGCTACCGATGGAGCACGTCCATGCGCAGCCTGAACCCAATCCACATCGATATAATTATAGGCGAAAACTGCACACCCCACGGGGCTTACGCCAACCGCCTTATCTTCCATTCCCATTTCTTCAATCACTTCAGCTATCAACTTATGCACCACTCCGTGACTACAGCCCGGGCAATAGTGCATGTTAGCATCGGTCAGCAGAGAAGGTTTCTTATAAACACACTCCCCTTTACTGATTATATCTTCGGGTTTCATAATTCCTCCTCTTTTATTTTATCATGCCTTTCAATGCGTCAAGAACTTCATCAGGATTGGGGACAACACCACCCAAACGTCCGTAATGACGCACTTCCACATTGCAATTAACAGCCAATTTAACGTCCTCTATCATCTGCCCGGCACTCAATTCCACAACGAGTATCCCCTTAGCTTTTTTCGCAGCTTCGGCAATTGCGGCAGCTGGGAAAGGCCATAAAGTTATAGGGCGCAGAAGTCCTGCTTTCAACCCTTGCTTGCGAGCTAATTCCATCACCTTCTCACAAATACGTGCCATACTGCCGAATGCAACAAGCAAATAATCACAATCTTCGGTGTTCAGTGCCTCATATCGCACCTCATTTGCCTCTATTTCTTTATACTTGGCTTGCAAATGATTATTTATCTTCTCCATGGCAGGAGCTTCAAGTTCAAGCGATGTAATCACATTACGTTTGCGATTCTTCTTCCCCGTTACTGCCCACGGACACTGCTTGCGCACTTCTTCCTGAGTGCGGCGGCTGCGCTGCTCGGGCAATACCACTTTCTCCATCATCTGCCCCACGATTCCGTCAGCCAATATTATGGCAGGATTGCGATACTTGAAAGCCAAGTCCCACCCCAATGCCACAAAATCGCACATTTCTTGCACGCTCGACGGAGCAAGCGCAATGAGGTGATAATCTCCATGCCCGCCACCTTTTGTCGTTTGAAAATAATCAGCTTGTGACGGTTGTATCGTACCTAAACCGGGACCACCACGCATGCAATTAATCAACAATGCCGGCAATTCAGCGGCAGCTATATAAGAAACCCCTTCCTGCATGAGACTCATACCGGGGCTTGAAGATGAAGTGCACACTGCTTTACCGCAACCGGCTCCGGCATATACCATATTGATTGCAGCCACTTCGCTCTCTGCCTGCAACACCACCATACCGGTAGTCTCCCAAGGCATTTCAGCCTCCAAGGTCTCCAATACTTCCGACTGCGGAGTGATAGGATAACCGAAATAGCCATCAGCACCATACCTTATCATAGCATGAGCCAATGCCTCATTCCCTTTCATCAATCTTATTTCTGATTCCATATCGGTAAGGATTTTAATTTTCCTGTATCCTGTAGACAGAGATACATCCATCGGGACACACCAAAGCACAACTTTGGCATCCTATGCATTTCTCGTGATTTTTCATGTAAGCGAAATGGTAACCTCTATTGTTTACCTCTCTGGGTTGTAACTCCAGAACATCAAGCGGACAAGCCACGACACAAAGGTTGCACCCTTTGCAACGTTCTACGTCCACTACTACCGCACCTTTTATTTTCGCCATATCTTTTTTCTTTTTAACAATACAAATGTATTGTAAAGTTTTGTGGATATAAGCGGTTTAACATTTTTTTAGTCCAACTTTAACCTTTGGCACACAATGCACCCTTTTGGGCAAGAAAATGCACACATCAGGTGTCATTTGTACCATTTTGCACACTTTACACATCTATGCGCAAGCTAATCCTCATTAAAGATATAATTAAGAAATGTGTTAAAACCCTTAACGTATCTAAAATCATCGGCAACTTTCTCCACCCAATCGTCACAAAAGAAATATTCGTCAGGCACTTCTTTTTTACACAGATATTCTTTCATCTTTATGTATTCGGCATTGGGATTATCCTTATTGTATCCGCGAGGCACCACTTTCAATTTATCACCATAAAACACAAAACGTGAAGAAAACTCAGGATTTTCAAGAATGCTTTTGAATTCATCTATATTGGCATCTACCTCACTGCGCAATCGGGTAAGAATATCATTTTCAGGCCACCATATACCGGCATGCAACGCCGAATTACCCGGTTCCATGTGCAAATAGCACCCTGCCTGTATACACTTCCGCCCTTTCTTGCCAAATACAGCCGAGAAGTATGTCTTATATGGGCTTTTATCTGCACTGAAACGCACATCTCGGTAAATCCTGTATGCACAATCACTCACTCGCAATCCATGCAAGGAATCGTCATACTCGCCCATTAGTGACAACAAGCGCGCTATATCAGCCTCCCAAGCCTTGCGCAAGGGTAGATATACCGATTCTTTATGCGCATTGAACCACTCGCGGTTATTATTTACCGCCAACGCCTTTAAGAAGTCATACATATCACGCACGTTTCCCATATTTCCTCGTTTTTTTGTTTTATACCCTAAAGTTACAATTTATTCCGATAAACACAAAAAAAGCAGAGCCTACACTCACGTGCAAGCTCCACTCCCAAATTAAAATTCCATTTTTTATTTTTAAAGATATCACAATTCCGAGACTAAGAAACTGTTTTGTATTTAAACAACTTCTTAATCAAATAAGAAATGATTCTTATTTAACTTTCTCGTAGATATACACTTCGTGAATTTCTTTTGTATAACCCTCGTTCTTGAACGGACCTTGTGACATACCAAGGATGATTTGAGTACCGCGGTTGTTCAATACCAATAGGTCATCGGTAGACGGGTCGATGCAAAGACCTTCGATTTCACCTGCACGGCGGAAATCAACCATTTCACGGAATGTTTCAAGACGTCCTGCCTTAGCACCACCTGCAATAAGACCTTTACGGATTACAGGCTTACCATCTTTCAACTTAACACTCCAAGGATTTTCCTTTTCAGGCTCTTGACCTTCAACAAGACCGGTGTAAGGCACTTCGCTTAGGTCAGCGATGTAAATATTATCGGCGATGTGATAAGTAGATTCACCGTCATCGGCAGCAAACAGCATTTTGCCGTCAGCGATGAAAATACCCTGTGTCCAGTAAGGCATCGGACGGCATTGCATCTTAGTATAGTACTTCTTTGTTTCCAAGCTGTAGCAATATACATAACGGCTGTCAACCCAGTCACTCATCCATATCATGTTCTTATCACGGTCAACCGCAAGACCTGACACTTCTACCTGACCAGACTCAGCACACCAAGGAATATCTTCAATCCATTCCAATGTGTTAGCGTCATATACAGAGATTGCGATGTTATATCCGCGTCCGAATTCAAACTTTTCGTTACCTGTATAAATCTTTCCGTCATGAACATCGATGTCACCGAAGTGGTTAGCCAATTTCGGATTTGGGAACAACGGATCTTCAGCAGTTTGTACACGTTTCTTTACAAGATTCCAGTTCTTGTCATATTTGTATAGACCGCGAGTGTCCGATACATAGAAGTAATCCTTATCGGCAGCAATACCCTGACGACCCGGTACTTCAACCACTTTCTTCAATCTGTATTCAGTTCCTATGTGTTGAGCATTAACGCCAACAGCAAGCATTAGAACTGAAAGAGCCAATAATAACTTTTTCATAATGTGTTAGTTTTAAGTTAATAATATATTAATTAAGCTTTTAATTAGAATTTAAAGATACCCATCAAGAAAATTTGGTCACTGAAATCATATCCTAATTTTTTCTTTGCATCACTTGTATACATCTTGTGAGAATAGTTAGCTTGTAACTTGAAGTTCTTGCATACTTCGTATGATACACCGGCAAGAATATTATTGTAATTACTCTTTGTGGTCTTATCTGCATTATCTTTGTACATATCCCAACGAACTACAGGAAGCCATTTTCCGATATGATAACCAGCCAATACGTATGCACCCATTTCATCTACGCCGTATACGCCATCACTTTCTTTTGCACCTTTAAGCATACCAAATTCTGCACGAAGGTCAAGACCTGTAGGATTGTTATACCATGCACCGGCAATAAAACGGTTCATTGTTTCATATGCAGGACCATATTCACCCCAGTTATAAGCAGCCTTAATCATCAAATGCTTGATAGGACGATATGTTAAAGCTCCGATAAGGTCTTTAGATGCATTATCGTCATTCGTCATTTGAGGAGCACCATTGGTAAGAGCCACATTATATGACAATTGATTGAAACCGTCTTCGTGAGGAAGAAGATCTCCCATTACCATTACACCAAGATCGCGACCATAGTCAACTTTAGGTTGGTTAATTGCATTACGGCATGCAATATTATAGCAAATGTCAGAGAAGTTTACTGTTTCAAGAGTTGCAGGAGAAATGTCATAGTTCTCAAATCCCATCGGAGTGTAGAATTGACCTGCACGCACTTGGAATGAAGGTTTAATCTTCCAAGTAGCAAATGCATCCATTACTTGAAGGTTTCTTTGTCCGTTTATAGCTTTAGACTCTGTGTTGTTAAATGCTTCAATTTGCAAGCGGAAAGTAATGTTACTTGTCACCTTACCGTCCATAATCAAACGAAGACGTTTAGCTTCAAATGAAGAAGAACTCCTACCACCGTCATTCTTATTCCAGTTCAAACCGGTCTGCAAATATCCCGATACTTTCACAGGAAGTTTTGCAATAATGTCTTCCACTTTAGTTTGCTGAGGAGCAGGATTTGCTTCCGGTTCAGCCACTTCACTTGCAAACATAGGTGTTGCTATCGCAAGACCTAACAAAAATGCTAAAGTTTTTTTCATGTCATTTAAATTTTTAATGTTTAAAAATTGATAGTTTTAGATTTTAGTTTTTTCAATCCTTAAACGGGTTAGTAAAAAAAATATCTATCTCGATTATTTAATTTTTATTTAATACTCGACTCCACGAGACTTAAGCAGCAATCTGCCGAACTCCTCTATATTCAAAGCCGTTACATCGGGCTGTGGAGAGGAATTGACAGCTGTTTCAAGAGTGGTTTCTCCCGATAACACCAATACGCCAAGTGAACCGGCATTACGCGCTGTAGCCACATCGGTATAAATTCGGTCACCACACATAGCCACCTCTTCGGGAGTCATGCCATACTTGGTTTGAATACATTTAAGCATATCCGGATTGGGCTTGCCTATCACAATGTCGGGTTCACGACCGGTTGCATACTCTATGCACTTGCACATCGAGCCGCAATCCACCAATATTACTTCCTGATCGGTGGGACACACCCTATCGGGATTTGTTGCAATATATCTCACACCTTGTGATGCCCACCATGCCGCACGGCATAAGCGTGAATAACACAAAGTCATATCAAAAGCCACCACAAGTATATCGGGACGATCGGCAGGATCATCGGCGGCCATCTCAAAACCGGCATCCTCAAATTCTTTAATCATGCTGGGCGTTCCCAACACAAAAAGTCTTTTTGCCTCCGGATGATTCTGCTTTATATAATCTATCGTAGCAACGGCAGTAGTATATACTTCTTCAGGAGTTGCATCTATTCCTAAACCTTTTAACTTATTCAAATAATCAGGAATACTCTTGGTGGGATTATTTGTCAAGAAAGAATAGCTTATACCGGTATCCGAAAGCCTTTTCAAGAAATTCTTCGTAAACGGGAACAATGTAGCTCCCATATATATGGTTCCGTCCATATCGAGCGCAACATGCTTGATTCGGGCGCACGCTTTCATCAATTGCTCCTCGCTCATAGGCGACATATATTTATCAAATTCCATCATATCCTCAATCTTTATTTATTTCAAGAGAACGCTTGTATCCGTCACGCGGTGCCTGCCACATAGTCAAGAAAATCACTGCACCTACAAGCCCCACTACTATGAATGTGACAAACACCCAATCCCAGCCGAAATTATCGGCAATAAGACCAATACCGATAGCCGATAGAGCCGAGCCTAAATACCCAAGTACTCCGGCAAGTCCGTTGGCTGTAGCCGATGCTTCTTTCGTAGCTTGGTTAGCCGATGCTATTCCGATTAATGCCTGAGGACCATAAATAAAGAATCCTCCCATTGCCAAGAATGCAGTAGACACTGCTATGTGTACATGCGGAAGTAATGCGAACGCTCCAAGGAATACAACCGAACCTATCATACATATCAAGCACATTCGGTGAGCTTTCCCCTTGAATATTTTATCAGTAGCCCATCCTGCCGCTATAGTACCCACTATAGCGGTGATTTCAAATATCGCTACTACCCATGCAGCACTTTTTATGTTCATTCCGCGATCTTCGGTAAGGAACTTAGGTCCCCAGTCGAGAACTCCCATACGCAATACATATACAAACACATTGGCAATAGCAAGCGTCCACACCCAACGGTTCTTCCATACCATGTGTTTCAAGAACGCTGCTTGTGAAACCTTGTTCTTACCTTCAGCTGTATCCTTGCTTGTCTTTGTGTCAGGAAGATCGGGAAGCCCTACAGACTTAGGGTCGTCTTTCAATCCGAAATACAACCATAATGCACCCAACACTGCAAGACCGGCAGGCATCCAGAAACACCATTTCCAAGCGCCCACATGCTGCGCATACGCAAGTACCTTATTCAGTCCCTCTGTTGTAGACGGATCTACATTAAGATTGGCTGCTATTGTTGCTATAATTTCAGGATTACCACTCATGTCGGAACCGAGATGCCCCATCATATATCCGCACACCACTACGGCAAGAGATGCACCTATCGAGTGAGAAGTGTTCCATATCGACATCTTCGTAGCAAGTTCTGACGGATGAATCCATTGAGGAAGAAGACGCGCACAAGGAGGATAACCAAAACCTTGGAAATACTGATTAAGCACAATTGTTATACCCATAATCAGAATGAGCATATTCACCAACTGCGGTCCTGCATTCACACCAGTTATCGCATAACTTAAATCATAACCAAAGCCGAAAGCAAGATTGGATGCGGCGCACAGCAACAAACCTAATGCCATAATAGCTTTGGAACTATATTTATCCACTATAAAACCGTTGATAAAACGGGATAATCCATATACGATAGAGCCTATTGCAATCACAATACCGAAACTTGTATTGGATATACCGTATTCAGCCGTCAAACCCGGCATGGCGATAGAGAAATTCTTTCTCACGAAGTAGAAAATCGCATAACCTATCATAGATACCACAATGGTACGCATTTGCCATGATTTGAATTTCTTAACCGTTTCCGGGCTCATCGAGCCGTATATCGAACTTTTTTCCATGATAATGTTATTTTATCGTAATTACTTATTAAGTTTTATGGTTTCTTCTATATCTATCGCATCGGCAAGAACCGAGATAGGATTCTGTACCGTCTTTGATGTACTCATTTCTATCTGCCACTTGCATGTTTCACAATCGGTTGCCACGAAATCCACTCCGGAATCTTCAATCTGTTTGAACAACGGTGCACCTATCTTCTGAGAAGTCTCGTAATTTTCTTTCTTGAATCCGTAAGTACCGCCTATACCGCAACAAGTGGAATCAAGCTCAACAAGTTCCACTCCCGGAATCATCTTCAACATGGATATTGAATAAATCTTCCAACCCATTTTCTCCATGTGACATGCAGTTTGATAAGCTATTCGAGCTTTATAATCCTTGCGAAATGCTATTCGAGCTTTTCCATCCTCAATCAGTCTGTAAATAAAACGGGTTGCAAGGGTGATATTGTCGCGTATATCGGCATTATCCACATTCAAGAGATGCGGATATTCATCACGCATCGTAAACGTACAAGTAGACGATGTAGTAAGTACCGGCATACCGGATTTCCGTATAGCGGTCATATTCTGTTCGGCATGCTTTGCAGCTTGAGCCGTAAGCCCGTTTGACATTAAAGCCACTCCGCAACATTTTTCTTTATCAAGCAAATTCACTCCATATCCGAGTGCATTCATAACTTTCACAAGGTCTTGACCGAGTTTCGGGAAATTATAATTGACATAACAGCCGTGGAAGTAACTAACCTGATTTTTGTATTGTCCCTGTGCGGCTGCTGCATTACGCTTATACCAAGTCTCAAATTTAATACCTGAATATTTAGGGAATGTGCGACGATGATCGATAGCCATCACCTTATCCATTACCATCTTGACCGGTTTCATTCCCAAAGTGAAATTAACTACTGGAGCCACAAGATTAGCCATAGTACCCACGAAATCGGTATTTGCAAGCATCATATCCCTGAATTTCACTTTTTTCGGACCGTAATTCATTCGGGCGCGCTGTATTATATCGCCTATCTTTACACCTGAAGGACACGCCACCTCGCAACGCTTGCAGTTCAAACACATCTTTAGGGTTTCATCAAAGAAAGCCTTGTCTTTCAAGCGCAACCGTTCCCCGTCAGGACCTGCCTGTTTCGGTCCCGGATACAACGGATTAACCGATGAAACAGGACAATATACCGTACATACAGTACATTTCAAGCACTGTTCAAAATTATCCTTGCTTATGCTGTATTGTTCCTTCTTCATCGTCCTATCTTTTACTTATCAGTTCGGCAACATGTACACCGGTAATCAGCGACACGCCTCCCATACTTGCTTCTTTTATTTGATCAGCTCCACCTAATACAGAGCCGATCGCATATAAATTTTCTATCGTCTTTCCGTTTTTTAGGGTTCTGAAATTATTGTCTACAGACACCCCGAAACGCATATACGGTTGTGGATTGAAGAACCGCTCGTCATACCATTCGTCACGGCACGCCTTGGTATTAACGTCCAAGCCGAAAATCGGTTCATATATTTCATTGGGAGCACCGGCAATACCACGACTGAAAAAGTTACCCGTGGCAAGAACATACGTAGCGGCAATAAGTTTTTCATCCTCAAGATTGCGGGTATTAATCCATTGCAACTTGCCGTTCTCTATCTTTCCTCCTACGACAATATCACCTGTGAGAATCGTCCCGCCCAAACTTTGGAAATATTTACGCATCAACGTCTGTATCCTCACTCCGGGAACCGCCGGCGGTAAAGTTGCAACGGTTTTAACCATAGGTTTTACCAATCCTTTCAACGTCTCAAACTGTTCATTCCCATTCCAGCCGAAGACAGCCGGTAAAAGAACGACATCATAGCCGTTTCCTTTTGAATTTATCGCATCTGCTATTCTGTTTATGCCTATGGTTTCTATCGTTTTGGATATATTCACCGAACGCATTTCGCTGGCATTTTCACGCCGTTTTTCCAATTCAGGAATCGAAATTTCATCCACATCACACGAAAGCCCTTGTTGCTCAAGCCCGGTCGCAATAAATTTCACAGGCATATCCAAATAGCCTGCAACATTCAGCAACAAAAGTTTTTTTCCATTAAAAGAATCATCTGCCGTAATATATTCATCTATGGTGAGCCATGTGGGACGCTTATTGCCTATTGGAGTAAGTCTGTAATGATTCTTAGCGTTTCCACCCGTAATTTTAACACCTGTTTTATTCAAGAAAGCAGGGATTTCATTTGAAATTCGCTCAACCTCATCAACACCAATAAGACTATAGGGATGTTCTTTATTTAACGATGACAATGCCTGTATGGGCGATTCCACTTCGCTACCGTCAATATAACCGAGCAAATCAAAAGAGCCGCTAAAGAAATGCAACGCTCCCTGACCGCTTGACACGACAGCACATTTTTTCCCTTTTTCCGCAAGAGAAATGCCGCAAGCCAATCCGCTCAAGCCACCGCCTATAATAACAGTATCAAATTTCATTGCATATCCTTAGTTTTATGGTTAACATCAGTATTCAATCCGCACACACCTTCATAAATCCACGACATAAACTGCGCCTCATTCATGGTATCACCCCATGCTATAGGATTCATGCCTTTCCAACGTTCCTGTATAAAATCTGCCATATCCGTCTTTGCCTTTTCAGCGCAATTATGCGCTTTCACCATAAGACCTGCCGCACGACAGGCGCAAAGCCCTCCTTGACATGTTCCCATTCCCATTCTGGTGCGTCTACGCAAATTTACTAATTTATTTACATTTAAATGATCTATAGCATAATTTATTTCACCGGCGGTGACACTTTCGCATTCACACACAAGAGAATCAGCTATTCTGTCACCGGCAGGAATCTTATCGGCAAATGAGCCATGACGATATTTTGCCGCCTTTACGGCTGTCTTACCCTCATTCGAAATCTCTGTATTGCCATCTGAACCGGGTAGACAGTCAATTGCAGTACGACATTCAGCGGTATTACCGAGTTTGCGACATGCAAGATCGGTAGCCCACTCTGCCATAAGTCTGTATGTCATTAGTTTTCCACCTGTAATAGTAATGAATCCGCCAAGTCCGTCACGTTTTTCATGGTCGAGACAAACGATTCCGCGACTTATACTTCGTCCTGATGGATCATTGTCTGCAGCCACAAGCGGGCGAACTCCCGCATACGCTCTTAAAATTCGGGTAGTCGCAAGAGCCGGAGCAAGCATTTCACCTTCACGCATAAGTTCATCCACCTCCTCACGTGTCACACGCATATCGTCAACTTCTTCAAACGGAACTCTGGTAGACGTAGTCCCTATTACGCATATAGTATCACCCGGAACCAATATATCGGCATTGGCAGGCTTGCGGCAACGATTTATCACCATATTGTTAACCCTATGCCCGAACACCAACAGCGAACCTTTCGCCGGAAACATATTTACCGTCACTCCCGCTTTGGATGCAACGTTATGCCCCCATATACCGGCTGCGTTTATCGTCACATAAGCATAATAGCGATGCGTTTCCTTTGTTTTATGACTGAAAGCCTCAACCCCGACAACGATGCCGTTCTCTATAATCAATCCGGTTACTTCATGATATGTGAGCAATTCCGCTCCATGCAACCTTGCATCCACTGCATTAGCCACAGTCAGCCTGAATGGGTCTACTGCTCCATCAGGAACTCTCACTGCACCTATCAGTGCCGGATTCACAGACGGCTCAAGAACCTTTGCATCCTGAGGATCTATAATTTCTGTTTTTATTCCGGCAGCAGTACATGCTTCCACGAATTCAGACTGATACGCTATATCATCTTCAGGTAAAGTAATAAACAACCCGTCGGTTTCTTCCACACAATGGCTTGCAATCTTACGCAAAAGCATATTTTCCTCTATGCACTCACGCGCTGATTCGCCATCGGTAACAGCATAACGAGCACCGCTATGCAACAACCCATGATTACGCCCGGTAGCCCCATTCGTAAAGTCAAAACGCTCCAGCAAGAGTGTTTTCAACCCTCGCTTGGCACAATCTCTGGCAGTTCCTGCTCCTGTCGCACCACCGCCTATAACTATTACATCATATTGATTAATGCCTTTCATGACTATACTTCCGAATTATTATTACAATACCGTTTTCTTATCAAAGTTTTCATGCGATGAAACTTTTAGCTTAAGTAAAATTTACGTTTTAAAAGCTTTTACGTTTCATTTCAAAACAAAGGTATGTTATTTATTTTTCACAAACAAATATTTTGCATAAAAAATTTCTTCTTTTGATATTCTTTTTTCTTTTTGACAACATTTCATACCACCCCTTCTCTCAACTCCAATTTGCTCATATCGGCATTTTTGCTTAACTTGCAAACAAATAATTCACAACGAAACGGAAGGATTCAGCCATGACTAAAGAAGAAAGATATAACGCTATAATGAACTTGCTGCTTCAGCATGATTCTATGCTTGTTACAGAACTTGCCGACAAACTCAACGTATCATCCGTAACAATCAGAAAAGACCTTACAGAACTTGAAAAAGCGCAAAGGTTATACCGCAATCACGGTAAAGCAATACTTATCAGTCCTTATGCGCCCAACCGTTCCATCAGTGAAAAAGAAAAATATCATACCGACGAGAAACAGATAATAGGTATTTACGGAGCAAAACTTATAGAGCCTAACGACTCTATTATTATCGCCTCAGGCACCACAGTGCATGCGCTGGCACGTAACATCAACCCCACATCGCCGCTCACAGTAATAACTTCTTCAATGAAAGTGTCGGAGATTCTATCTGTATCAGATTTCGTAAATATAATACAACTTGGCGGCACATTACGACACAGCAGCCTTTCAGTAGTAGGAAACAACGCCGAAGAGTTTCTCGCCTATTTCGCATGTAGCAAGCTTTTTATTGGCGTTGACGGCATAGATCTTGATTTCGGGATAACAACGACCGATATGCAAGAAGCGTCACTTAACCGCGTGATGATGAAAGCCGCTCAAAAGACAATAGTTCTTGCCGACAGTTCAAAATTCGGAAGACGCGGTTTCAGCAAAATATCCAACATGGAGGAAATCGACCACATCATCACCGACAGTAAGGTATCACCCGGGATAGTGAAACAAATCGAAGAAATGGGAATCGAACTAACTATCGCAAACAGCTTTTAAGAATTACGGAAGTAATAGTGGGCTCCAAGCGGTTTGATAAAAAAACAGCCTAAAGAGCTTTAATGAATCACAAACATCGTATTTTAAAGCCGAGTTCGTTTTTTCGAAAATTCAAAACTGTTTTTACTCTTTCGTATCTCATTCAAGTATGCTGTGACATCCTTTATAGGGCGAAACGGCTCAATAATGTTGAGTTCTGTGTCAATAATGGCATATACAACTTCTTCGTTATTATCCTCCATCCCGAAGCCATCATCATCGGCGAAATATCTACCATCGGGATAAAGCGTCCACGAAATAGCACATAATCCATCTTTAAAATCGCCCCATCTGTTTATGCCGGCGTAACATATTGCTTTTGCCCGCGCATTACCGAAACCATACTTACAGGTCTTAGCTATCGCATCATAGTCAATTTCATCGTCATTTACTAACAACACACCATCTGTAGTTGAAAGATTACGGATTTTACCAGTTAAAGTATTAGCTAAGTACAATTCATAATTTCGCCATCCTTCGCCATAAAAGAAAGCAATACCATCACCGGCAAGAAAGCCTTTTTGACCTTCCAATCCGGGATAACCGTGCACAAACACTTTACCATTTCTAATCTCAAACTTAATGTAATCCATATTCATAACTTTTCCTTTATTGGTTTTCTAATAATGATGAAACTTTAATCAAAAATCTATCATCATTCATTTCATTTTTTGAAAAATACGTCAAAATATTTGTCAGTTCCAAAATAATGCGTACCTTTGCATTCGGATTCGCGTGTGTGGCGTAATTGGTAGCCGCGCTAGACTTAGGATCTAGTGCCGTGAGGCGTGGGGGTTCGAGTCCCTTCACACGCACGAAATCTAAAAAGAGGAAGATAAAAATCTTTCTCTTTTTTATTTTCGTATGGTAGCGGACACCAGCTTTCCAATAAAAAACAAGAAAAGCGATTCAATCGTTGATTGAACCGCTTTGTTGTTGTGGTGGGCGTTGACGGATTCGAACCGCCGACCCTCTGCTTGTAAGGCATACTCCACATAACCGCAACCAACTGGTTAATAATATTTTAATGTATCTCTATTTTACTTCTTCACACAAACTTCACACATTGTTGTGATTCTGTTTGGTTTCGTAATCAATTCCATTTTTAATAAGAAGCTCTTTTAATGCAAAGTTCTCGTGTAATAATCGAGTTAAATCCTTTCGCAATTCATCAACTTGGGAATTAAGAAAGTCATTTCTGTCTTGCAAGCGTTCTATTCTAGACAATGCCTCAGATTCATTTGCATATTTCGCTTCTGTCATCTTCTCCATTATTCCGACAAATTTCTCAAAAATGGCACTATCATTTATAATGCTGTTTGTATTGTCGGACTGCGACTTCGATACACTGTTATTACCTATATCTTCTATATAATAACTATCTATGTCCTCAATTTCAAATATTTCAATTATTTTATCCAATTTCTCCGGAGGCAAAGGGCTTCGCCCTCTCTCTATATTGGATAAAAAGCTCTGTTTTACTCCAAGTTTTTCAGCCAAATCTTTTTGGCTAATGCTGTAATCAGAGCGTATTTTAGCTAAATCTACTCGCTGCATTTTAGTTATATTCAATAAATATATAAGTTATATTTGTTGGAAAATCCAATTGAATAGTTTATCTTTGCTCTTGATATTACTAATTTCAATCAAATCAATAAGTATTTTTATTTATGCAAATATAATAATTCTTGCTGATATAACAAAATATTTATTGATATAATTAAATTTTATTATGTCATTTACATTTAAGGAACTTTATCAATTAGAAAAGAACAAGCCAACAGCAGGGCAATTATTTATCGAACGAATTGCGGAAATAACTTGCCGACAACCTGCCACTATCAGAATGTGGCTTAACGGCACACAATTTCCTAACGACACAGCAATAAAAGCTATCGCCAAGGAACTCAATGTCGATGAAGATTCGCTGTTTCCAAAGAAAAAGACATTATTATGATTACGAGTACAGAACCCCAAGTAGCTTTGAACGGAAGATACTCCATTAAAGATACTTGCAAAGCATTATCCATTTCCAGAGAAACATTACGAAGATATACCTATGCAGGGCATATTAAATGTGGCTTTCGCAGGAACACAGCTCGCAAGTTCTATTTAGGAAGTGAGATTTTGCGTTTTTGGAAAGCACAAATATAAATGAATATTGTATGAAAGGCTGGATTAATCTCCATAGGGATATCACGAATCATTGGATTTGGCATAATCCACGCCATTTTCGCTGGTGGATATTACTGTTACTAATGGCACAATGGGAACCTCGGAAAGTTATTTTTGGGAAAACTTCAGTTCAGTTGCAACGAGGACAAATCTGCACTACAATTAGATTCCTTGCTCGCCAAATGGACGCTTGCAGTCATACAACCATAACGTTTTTGAATAGTTTGGAAGAGGCAGAAATGATACATCGTGTATCAACCTCACAAATGACAATAATAACCATTACAAATTATGACAAATACCAGTTAAATGAAACAACAAAAAAATCAAAAAAAGAACGCAAAACGCAACACAAAATGCAACAGATTAAAGAAGATAATAATAAAGAAGAAAACAATAATTCATCTATTAATACGCGAGAAGAAGAATTAAAATTTATAGATGAAATAGAATCATCTTCAGACTTTCTTAAAAGTATTGCACAAAATTTGGATTGCGACATTATACAAATCAGAGAACTTTTCTCGGAATTTGTTTCAGAAATCAGTCTCACGGGGAAAATACATACCGATACAGTTGATTTCAAAAAACATTTTCTGAATTGGACTCGTAGAAGAATTCAAAACGATGAAAACAATAGCAGAGAATATCAAAACCAAGAAACAAGCAGAAACGATAAATATGCGGCTCGTCGAGGAAATCGTACCATTGCTGAGAAATCAGAGGAGTATAGAGAAACGTTTTAGATTCAATCTCACGGTAGAGAATGCATTGGCTCTATTGACTGCCTCTTATAAAGTAGAGGTTGAACGACGATTGCGTGAATTTATACTTGATAACAACACTCAAAAAAACCTCATAAGATTGGCTGAATATATAACATCTTCAGTTCCCAAATTCGGAGTTATGTTGTGTGGTACTTGCGGTAACGGCAAATCAACACTCATGTATGCCTTCCAGCAAGCATTAAACTATCTTGCCGAAAGACACCATTTTGATTTTATGGGTAGTTATTTCAAGCCGAGAATGACAATCTATGATTCTTATGAACTATCCCAAATAGCACGAAACATCAAAGAGTTTACTCTAATCAAGAATAAACCGCTTTTAGGCATTGACGACCTCGGGAACGAACCTGTTGAGATTCTTGAGTTCGGCAATCCGTTACACCCGGTAATCAGATTGATTGAATACAGATATATTAATCAGTCATTTACTTTCATTACAACAAATCTTACCGCCAAAGAGATACGAGAGAAGTATGGAGACAGAATTGCCGACAGATTTAATGAAATGTTACATGTAATAATTTTTGAAGATGGCTCATACCGAAAAAACAGACAATAACTTTTATATCTATCTTGATATCGACCCTTATTTGGCTCAGTGGTTTATTAATGAGCAAGGAGGCAACAATCCTGTGCAACTAAAAAGGGGCTGTATGGAAAGTAATATACTGGAGCAGTTCTTAAAGGCTACTCCAAATGATATTCTTCCGGATATAGACAGAGAAAATAAACTTCCCATAATAATACCCGAATTTAGGCATAAACCACCGATAAGCTACAATTATCTTCCGCCAAAAGCAATGCAAATGCTTATAAATTGCATTAGAAATAGATTTGACTTGGAATTATGGAATTCTCTCCATAAATTCACAACAATATTCAGACGACAAGATGAACTTATATATGCATTTATGGAAAAACACAATATTGAGATTAATGATACCAATTGGAACGCAATCGCCAAACGGTATCGTCGTAAACGAGACCTTTACCATACCTATGAACGCATAAAAAGATATAAGAAAAAAAAGAAAGAATCCAAAGAGTGATTTTCGTAGAATATACGCAATATACGCTTATCAAATTATCAATATTTTGCTATGGAAAACATATGTCAATCATTACCGGGTATCGCACAAATCGGCTATGTCGAATGCGAAAGTCTTCAGCCCGATGTCGCTCTCAAACATTCATCGGGCATTCCGGTGGGTATCTTCTCTGAAATTGTGCCGGTCATCTTCTTCGGCGAGCCGTCTTGCGAGGCAACTTCGGAATACGACAGCAATGGGCGTAAGGTGGTTACCTCTCTCAAATTCTTGTCGAACGACAACATTCAGCTACACAAACACCTCGCTTTCATAATCACTGACGCTTCGGAAACTTCCTATCTCATCGGCTCTCGTGAACGACCGTACCCGGTCATCAAGTCTTCTGCGAATAGTGGTACTGCCTCTAGCGACAGCCATGCCACTACCTACGAAGTCCGCTGGACTGCCATTTGTCCCCCTGTGCCGTGTGCAATATAACGGATTGTTACACTATGTGATTGTTTGTCGGGTAATTGACTGTGATTTATTTATGGCTCACTTGATTTACGCTGATTGACATTGCTTT
The DNA here is from genome assembly GCA_017473615.1 of Muribaculaceae bacterium. Taxonomy (GTDB): domain Bacteria; phylum Bacteroidota; class Bacteroidia; order Bacteroidales; family Muribaculaceae; genus RGIG4576. The sequence continues at coordinate 37,209 of JAFUKL010000003.1, forward strand.
ATAGACTAATGTTTGTGATGTTTTAACCGCAAAGTTACAACTCCGTGATTTGAACAAGGACAAGCATGTTTTATCTGAAATCTGCCTCTCATTCAAGAGTGTATTTCCGATAAAATCCTTGTTCCTGTAAATCTCTTGACGAGTTGGTTGGTTGCGTATAAAACAATCAACAACATTATGTCTAATTAAATTTTGAAGCAATGAGTCAATCTATCAGAAATCAAGCGGAATCAGAGGAAAACAAATTCCCCTATTGCACAAACTACTATGTAGCTGTTCATTGGTGCAACAATCACTTTATCTTATGCAACAGCATTCCCCAAGTGGATTTCACTGTGTATGACAATGCAGAATTCGATTTGGATAATACCGAAATCTATCAGTGGTTTCTTTCGGACTGCTCTTATTCAGAAAAGGAATTTCTTCAAAAGCATTTCCCGGATCTGCATTTTACATACTCGGACAAACTCGATGTTTGGGTACTTGCTGTTGACCACTTCGGTACTGCATGGGCTTATGTCGAGGCTGTTACTGACCTCAAGCGTGCAGTACGCGAACTGGGTGAACGCGAATAACAATCCGTTCAGCGTTAAAAGCCTCACTTCGGTGGGGCTTTGTTCTATCTTCAGCGAGTGGTCGGACTTTCTTGTCGATGTTCATTCAGTCTTTATGGTGGGATAATTATCCATAAACGAATTAAAACATAATGCTCCGCCGAGCACTTTTACACCGCAAAGTTATTGCCGGGTACTTTCAACTGCAAGGTCAAGCACAGGTGTCGGGGCTGAAATCTCCACACCTAAATTCGGGTAGTATTTAATCTCCGAACCTTGCATAATGTTGAGTATCGGCTCTTTTCGGGCAGTGTAAAAGTCGCTCCTTTACGGAGCATAGTGTTTAACATTTTAATTCATTTTGATATGGATAATTTGAATTTCTCCCACCCTTCAGACTATTTCGAATGTGCATCGGAAAGTCGCTCGTTCCCCTCTCACGAAGAAATGAAAGAACACTCGCATGACTTCGACAGCGAGAATCCGGCTGTTTATTGTGGCACTTACGGAAAGTACAACAATGGCTCACTTCATGGTATGTGGATTGACTTGACCACTTTCTTTGATTATGATGAGTTCATCGAGTTCTGCAAAGATTTGCATGCCGATGAAGAAGATCCCGAATTGATGTTTCAGGATTATGAGAATTTTCCTCGCGAGTTGTATTCGGAAAGTTGCTTCGATGAAGACACATTCGACAAAATCATCAAGTATGCTAATCACTCTAATCGTGAAGCCCTTGACGCTTTCCTCTCTTACTTCAACATTGAAGATATTGACAAATTCGATGAATTTTATCAAGGCGAATTTTGCAGTGAAGAAGCATTTGCCGAATATATCGTTGATGAATGTTATGACCTTGAACGAACAATGGGCAATCTCTCGTTTTACTTCGATTACGACAAA
>JAFUKL010000004.1 GCA_017473615.1 Muribaculaceae bacterium
CGATTGTGGCAGGTCGCCCATTTCACGATATACACGTCCGCCATAATAATAAGCCTCGGCTCTCTCGGAGTGTGTGCCATTGTCATCGAAGTAGCGAATCAATTCGGTGATTGCCGTATCACCCTTGATGTCTTGATAGGATTTATCGCGCAACTTTATCGACATAAGGTCATAATACCGGCGATTATGCTCACTAAGGCTGTCTGCTACAATATTATGTAATACTATTGCCGCACTATCCACCTCACCACAGTCGGAAAGATGGCTCACTTGCACAAGACGGCTATCCACAGAGTGAACACACCCTGCACACATCATAAGTAGAAATATATATGGAATAAGTTTTTTCATTATAAAGCAAGATACATTTTTTATAGAGTTCCTTGTTCTATGCGTATGCAAATACGTTCTATCATGGCATCATCTTTATTTTTTTCGGGTTCATAGCCCGATTTCATGTTTACGCCGAAAAAGCGACCAAAAGTATGCCAAAATCCTGCTCTGAAACTGCCGAGAAATGCTTTTACTATGTTATAACTTGACTGATTGGTTTCCCTGTTAATAAGTTTAAGCAGCATTTTACCTTGGCTTTTAGTCATTTTTTTCATTATTGGCTTATACTGCTCAAATATAGCTTTTTCAAATTGTTTTAGATATTCTTCTTTTTCTTTCTTAGTAGAAAAGGTCTCTAAATATTCGTATGTTTCTAATAATGTAGTACATATTAGTTTAGCATAAGGAAGTGTTTTTTTTACATCTCTTACGGTTTTCCAATAGAATTGTTCTTCTTTCTTATTTTTGAATTTTTCATGCGGATATACCGTAATAGGATAAAAAACGAGCATAAGTACGGTATCTCCCGTTTCTTCTTCTATGAAGTGATATTTTCCTTCAAATACTTTTCTTAATGGTGAAAGTTGTTCAGGTGAAATATCAAGTAATTGTGCCGATATATTGATTATACCGGTAAACAATAAAATTAATATAATCACCAATTTTTTCATTATCCTTTATATAAAAGTATAGGTGAAACAAAAGTAAAATAAACATTTCAAAAACTTTCCATAAATCTCATTAAAATATGCAATGATAGATAAAAAAAGCATTATTTCACTTTTGTTTACCGTTTATGACTATCTCTATTATATCATGTGTGTTTTAGTAAGATGTTATTCTACTTGTTTTAATAATTATAAACCGCTTTTTAATTCACAAGAAAAATTCGTAACTTGGCTCCCTGAAAAATAAAATTAACGCATATTATGAGAAGTTTTATAAATGTAGATGATATAGGCGACCTGAACATCGCTGTCAAAGAGGCACTTGAACTGAAATCCAACCGTTTCGGCTATAAGCACCTCGGTGAGAATAAGACCTTGCTTATGGTGTTCTTCAATTCATCGTTGCGCACACGGTTAAGTACGCAGAAAGCGGCTATGAATCTTGGGATGAATGTGATAGTGCTTGATGTAAACCAAGGTGCATGGAAACTTGAGACAGAGCGCGGTGTGGTGATGGATGGAGACAAGAGTGAGCATTTGCTTGAGGCAATACCGGTAATGGGCAGTTATTGCGATGTTATAGGTGTGCGTTCTTTTGCTCGGTTCGAAAACAAGGCAGATGATTATGAAGAAAAAATACTTCATCAGTTTATAAAATATTCGGGAAAGCCGGTTTTTGCGATGGAAACAGCCACCGTGCATCCATTGCAGGCTTTTGCCGACTTGATAACGATAGAGGAGTTTAAAAAGGTGGAACGTCCCAAAGTGGTGCTTACTTGGGCACCTCATCCCAAGGCATTACCTCAAGCTGTACCTAACTCTTTTGCACAATGGATGAATGCTGCCGAATATGACTTTGTGATAACTCACCCTGAAGGATATGAGCTTGACCCTAAGTTTTCGGGTAACGCGCACATTGAATACAACCAAGATAAAGCTCTTGCCGAGGCAGATTTTGTGTATGCAAAGAACTGGAGCGCATACACCGACCCTAATTATGGCAAAATCCTAAGCAAGGATATGTCGTGGACTGTCACCACCGAGAAAATGTCACTCACCAATAATGCCCACTTCATGCATTGCCTGCCGGTGCGTCGTAATATGATTGTGAGCGATGACGTGATAGAGAGCGAACGATCTTTGGTGATTCCGGAGGCTGCCAACCGTGAGATTTCGGCTCAAGTTGTGCTGAAACGCATACTTGAGAGTTTATAATAATAATAATGAAAAAATAGTTGAATATGAAACGAATAATAACTATAATAGCGGCAATTTTAGTCCCTGTAATGATTGTATCGGCTCAAAGTAGAGACCTGAAAACATGGGAGAGCGGACCGTTATCATGGAATGATTTTAAGGGTAATATGGTGATGAAAGGAGTGCCATCGGCATTGAAGTTGTCGTTAAATACAAATTCTTCAGAAGAGTTAAAAGGAAAGAGAATACAATATAGAATTTCTGCCGAGGCAGTAATGGATAGAAATGCGTCCTATGCCGACACTGCGGCTATGACTGAGCAGCGTTTACGTTATCATCAGCTGCAATTTGACCAGCTTGAATTATTCCGTCGCCGTTTGCAGAGCGATTTGAATACAGGTATGAACGGAATAGAGGCAGATAAGCGATTGGCTTATTATCGCAATCTTTATAAAGATCAGGTAGCGGCTATAAGAGAGGAAACCGAAGACGGCAATAATGACAAGAAATTGCAGGAATGGGAATATTATACCCGGAAGAATTTGGAAGAGATAGGATTGCCGGCAGCTCCTGAATTTGAACCTAACGACTGGTGTTATGGAATTTATTTGGGAGTGGGAGGTGTGTTCAATACATCCCGCATAAAGGAATATTTCAGTGATTGTTTTACTTTCACAGCCGGACTTACCGGAGGATATAAAAGATTGAAATTGAAAGCTGATATTTCATACGGACAGGTGGATTTTAAGAAACCGAATGTGTTTGATAAGTTTGATGAGCAGCAAAGACCATCACAAGGACCGATGAACGAAAGTGCCACATATCTTTCCGTAGCTACAACACTGGGCTTCAGTTTTATTAGTACCAAGCGTATAGCAGTAACGCCTTTTGTGGGTGTACACTGGAGCGGATATTCATGGAATATGGCCAACTTAAAATGGGAGGAAAATCCCGAAACTCATGAATATGTAAGTAAAGTGGTAAGCACCGAAGATTGTAAGCTTAAAGATGTGAGTTGGACTGCCGGAATCGATTTGGATTTCAAGGTGCATAAGTATGTTTCGAGTACTCCGTTTTTCCTCACCGGACAACGCGAGCAATTCACATCATCAATACGTGTAACACCATTCGTCTCATACGCTAAGTACAATGATATAGGGGCAAAGGGTTATCACATCGGGGTTACGGTGTCTTATGCCGGTATTGCCCGCTCCCTAAGAATGAAATAACCCCTTGTTTTGCGGGAACGATTGTTTTTAGTAATTTTGCAGTGAATATGTAATTTACCCGTAGAGTGCGGGATAATAGAAAAAGCTGTTTAATGGAAGAATCTACGATAAAACCGAAAGTTCTCGATTATGATGATATATGTGAACTTGCTCCGTTTTTCAAGGGGAAAAGGAAACTTGTGAATTTCCTTTTCAAACTCCTGAAAATGGATAAAGTGAATTGGTTACATGAAAATAATTATAAAACTCCGGGAGCACCTTTTACCAAGGGTGCTTTGAAAGACCTTGGAATTACGGTGGAAGTGGAGAATAGGGAAGTTCTTGACAATCTTCCGGAGGGTGCATTCATAACCGTATCCAATCATCCTTTCGGAGCTCTTGACGGTATTATATTGATTAGCGAACTTGCTTCACGCAGAAAAGACTTCAAAGTGATGGTGAACCTGATACTTAATTATATCACAGCCATGCGTGAGAATTTTATTGCGGTAGATCCGATAGCCACCGATGACCCGGAGAAAAGAGCGGTTACGATGCGCGGTATACGTGAGGCTATGATGCACGTTAAGAAAGGACATCCATTGGGTTTTTTCCCGGCGGGAGCTGTTGCTAAGATAAATGGAAAATTTAAAATAGACGACCAAGAGTGGCAACCATCGATAATAAGGCTTATTCAGCAACTTAAAGTACCTGTGATACCTATATATTTTCATGGATATAATTCCGTGATGTCTTATATTTTGGGTTGGCTTTATTGGCCTTTGCGTTCGGTTCTTCTGCCTTCGGAAGTTTTCCGTAAACGGGGAGCCACATTGAAAGTTTCGGTAGGTGAACCTATAAGCGTGGAGGAACTTTCAAAATACAAAGAAGTAGAGGAACTTTCAAAATATTTAAGAGATACTACATTCTCATTGAAGAATAAGAAATGAATGATATTTCTCCCGACATATTAAAAGCTAAGCAACGCTATTCGATAATAGGTAATGCGTCAGCTTTGGTGAATGCTGTAGGCAGGGCTATACAAGTTGCGCCTATCGACCTCTCGGTGCTTATAATAGGAGAGAGCGGTACGGGTAAGGAATTTTTTCCGAATATCATACATGATTATAGTTCCCGAAAACATAACCGTTATATTGCGGTAAACTGCGGTGCAATTCCGGAGGGTACTATCGATTCAGAACTTTTCGGGCATGAGAAAGGTGCATTTACCGGAGCTATATCTTCCCGAAAAGGTTATTTTGAGGAGGCTGACGGAGGAACTATATTTCTTGACGAGGTTGCAGAACTGCCATTGACAACTCAAGCAAGACTATTGCGTGTGCTTGAAAGCGGTGAATACATAAAAGTAGGTTCATCGGTTGTACAGAAGACGAATATAAGGGTGGTTGCAGCCACGAATAAAGATATGTTGCAGGCAGTGAGTGAGGGCAAATTCCGAGAGGATTTGTACTACCGCTTGTCGACTATTCTGATACAAGTACCGCCTTTGCGGGCAAGAGGTAACGATATATTGTTACTCACCCGTAAGTTTGCCGGAGATTTTGCCGAAAAATACCGTATGCCGAGCGTGAAACTGCTTGACGATGCCAAAGACGCCTTGCTGAGCTACCGTTGGCCCGGTAACGTGCGTCAGTTAAAGAATATAGTAGAGCAAATGTCACTTTTTGAGGCAGGAAACACTGTTGATGCCGAGCAGGTGAAGAAATACCTTCCTCAATATGGCGGTGAATACAAGCCGGCTGTGGCTTCGGCATCATCATTCAGCTATAATCAGGAGAGAGAATTACTTTTTAAGATGCTCTTCAAGATGCAGAATGACATTGATGAATTGCGTACACAATTGGAGCATGAGCGGCAACATTCCGATGTATCACATCATATTGAAAACTCCGGAAAAGAGCTTGCGGTAAGGCATTCACATTCGCTTATGCGTTATCCATCAGCATACGACAAAACTTCTGCCACAAATGAAGTGGAATATAGCGAGGTGACCGGAGAGGACAGGGAAGAAGTGCCGGTTGAGCATACATCGACCGGAAAAGGTCAGGAAAAAAGGCAGCCGATGATGACTTTGGAGGATACCGAACGGGAAACTATACGTCGTTCGCTTGAAAGGAACGGAGGAAAGAGACGTCGTGCCGCAGAAGAACTGAATATTTCGGAACGAACTCTGTACAGAAAAATTAAGGAATACGGATTGGAATGATAAAATAAAGCTGAAAAGATGTTTAAACGAGTATTTTCTTTCATATCGATGTTGGTTGTTCTCAATGCTTGCAGCATAAGCTACAAGTTCAATGGTGCTGCATTGGATTATGATATTTATAAGACCATTGCTATTTCACAATTCCCTATACGTGCTGCATTGGTTTATCCTCCTTTGCAACAAACGTTTGAAAATCAATTGAATGATATGATTACTCGCCAGACACGGTTGCGTGTAGTGGACTCCAATAATTCCGATTTGCGGCTTGAAGGAGAAATCACAGGCTATAGTTTAAGCCCTCAAGCTGTAAATGAGGATGCATACGCATCGCAAACGCGGCTTACAATCACCGTTCGTGTAAAATATATCGACAATAAGAAGGAAGGACAGGATATAGACCAGACTTTCTCGGCTTACCGCGACTTTTCAAGTAATGAGCTTTTGACTGACGTGCAGGATGAATTATGTACACAAATAAGTAAGGAACTTGCCGACCTTATTTTCAATGCAACAATAGGAAACTGGTAAAAGACGGTGTGTGAATATGGATATAGCTCAAGATATACGCAAATTGATTTCCGGAAAGGAAAGGGTGAGTAAGGAATGGCTTGACGAGGCTGCAAAAAAATATCCTTACTTTACCTTACCGGCTTTGCTGTATCTTCGCAACAATAAGGATTTTGAGGGGCTTGATGAGGACGTCTTGGGACGACTTGCTATATCATCTCCCGATCGCAAAGCACTTTATGACATACTCGGTGAAAATGCCGAAAAATTCTTGTCTTTTTATCCTCCCGAGCCCGAACCTAAGCAACTTGACACCGATTCTACGCTGGAAACGTTTATTTCCACTTATGGGAATACCGACGAGAAGGAATTGGAAATACTCAATAAGATGATTTTTAACCCGGTTCCTGACTACGCTCAAATGCTTGCAGCCGAGGAGGAACGCAGTAAACCTACTGAAGGGGATTCGCATGATGATAAGGACGAACTTATCAATCGGTTTATTTTGAAGTCAAAAGAGCGTCCCGGATATTTCCCCACAGAGGCATCGGAAAATGAAATTGTGGAGCAGGAAGTAAAGAGCGAGCCTATAGACGCTCCGGTGGTGACCGATGACTCCATGTTGAGTGAAAGTCTTGCCAAAATTTACATAAAACAGCGTAAATATTCTAAGGCTCTTGAAATTATTAAAACCATAAGTTTGAAATTTCCAGAAAAAAGTATTTACTTTGCAGACCAAATTCGTTTTTTACGAAAATTAATTAAAACAGAAAACATAAAAAACAATAAATAAGTCATGTACATTTTTTTAAGTATTCTTATTCTACTTGCATCACTATTATTGATTGGTGTGGTTCTTATTCAAAAGTCTAAAGGCGGCGGTTTGGCGTCTAATTTTTCCGGTGCAAACCAGGTAATGGGTGTGCGCAAGTCTACTGATTTCATTGAGAAAGCAACATGGACTCTCGCTATATTCATTGTCGTGTGCAGCATCGTTTCGGCTTTCTTTATTCCTAACACATTAGTGCAGGGCAGCCGTATCGTTCAACAGCCGGTACAGCAAGAACAGAGTACTCCTTTTGCTACGGAAAAGGCTATTCCGGCAGCAGAGACTCCTGCTGAACCTGCTAAATAAGCAGGCATAAAAACCATAAGATAATAATAGCGGCAGTACAAACGGTGTAAATGTTGTGCGGTCGCTTTTGTCGTATCTATACATTTTCACAAATTATTCCTTAAAATAATCTTGAAATAAAATTAAAACAACTTCTAAGTCATTACTATGGAATCTATAAGTGAAATATTCAGAATAGGCACGGGACCTTCGAGCAGTCACACGATGGGACCGCGTAAGGCAGCGCAGCAATTTCTCGAATGCTGCAAAGGTGCAGTGCGATTTGAAGTGGATTTATATGGCTCTCTGGCGGCGACCGGAAAAGGACACTTGACCGATAAGGCTATAGAAGACGTATTGTCACCTGAGGGGGACGTGAAAATAAATTGGCTTGCGGAAACGGTTCTTGATTATCATACCAACGGAATGAGGTTCGTTGCCTATAACGCATCGGGCAATCGGATAAGCGAGAAAACGGTGTATTCGGTTGGAGGTGGAAAGATAGTGTGGGAAGATGAAATAAATAGCGGGAACACCGAGAGTAAATCGGTTTATCCCATGAAACGCATATCCGATATCCTGCTTTGGTGCGAAAAAACCGGTAAGAGTTATTGGGAGTATGTGGACGAGTATGAAGAGGAGGGTATATGGGATTATCTTCATGAGGTATGGGAAGTAATGAAAGCGTCGGTAAAACGCGGACTTGAGGCTGAAGGAGTATTGCCCGGAGGGCTGGGTGTTCGTCGTAAAGCTATAAGCTATTATATGAAGTCAAGCGGGTATTCAAGTAACTTAAAGAGTCGCGGTCTTGTATATTCTTATGCTTTGGCTGTAAGCGAGGAAAATGCCTCGGGAGGAGTGATTGTCACAGCTCCTACATGTGGCTCTTGCGGAGTTCTACCTGCTGTGCTGTATCATCTTTACTTGTCTCGTGAATTTTCGGAGAAACGTATTCTGCGGGCACTTGCTACTGCGGGCATCTTTGGAAACGTGGTGAAGACCAATGCGTCTATATCGGGTGCGGAGGTAGGATGCCAAGGTGAAGTGGGAGTGGCTTGCGCTATGGCTGCAGCTGCAGCAAGCCAACTTTTTGGAGGGTCGCCGGCTCAGATTGAGTATGCAGCTGAAATGGGGCTTGAGCATCATTTGGGCTTGACGTGCGATCCCGTGTGCGGGCTGGTACAGATTCCTTGTATCGAGCGTAATGCTTATGCTGCGGCAAGAGCGTTGGATTCCAATTTATATGCGTCTTTTTCCGATGGTGTACATAGTGTGAGCTTTGACCGTGTGGTTGAGGTGATGAAACAGACAGGTCATGACCTGCCGAGTGTCTATAAGGAGACTTCTCAAGGTGGTCTTGCCAAAATAGACTGACAGACTGATTTTACAATAAAAGAAAAAAGTGGAGACTTCGGAATCGTGGTCTCCACTGTGTTTTTTGCCGGATATTAAATAATCAACTACAAACTTAAGATAGATATTTTCACACACATAAATATTGTATTAATAAATTGTAGATTTTGCTTATGAGTGTGCTGATTAGTAATTAATGATTAGTGTTGCAAAGGTAATGATAAAAATGTTATTAGAACAATAGTTTTGTGGTAAATTTTAAGTGTTTTGAGTTTTTTTCTTTAGATTTGTTACTTGATGATTGAATTTTGTGATAAAATAACACTTTCAAGCTTTGCTTGGTCAATCTTTTGGTTGCTGTTGACAGAAAAGGATAAAAGAATTATCTTTGCAATGTGATACTCAACAGCATATCAATATTGAATTTCAAGAATATAGGAGAAGCTGCCATGCGCTTTTCTCCTAAGGTGAATTGTTTTATCGGAAATAACGGTATGGGCAAAACCAATATTCTTGATGCAATATATTACCTTAGTTTTAGTAAAAGTTATGTAAATCAGGGGGATAGTACAGTGATTCGTCACGGAGAAGAGTTTATGCTGCTTAAAGGCGGTTATCTTCGCCGAGGAGAACCTGAAGAAATTGCGCTTTCATTGCAACGAGGAAAACGAAAAACGCTGAAACGCAATGGGAAGGAGTATAAGAAACTAAGTCTGCATATAGGTTTGTTGCCTGTGGTGATGGTGTCCCCGATGGATTGGGAACTTATCAGGGGTGCAGGAGAGGAACGCCGTAGGCTTATGGATGTGATAATTTCCCAAAGTAATCCTGAATACTTGGCTGCTCTCATAAAATACGGTAAGGCGGTAGAGAACAGGAATGCCATGATAAGGCAAGGCTACCGTGATCCGCTTTTATATGAAACGGTCGAAGAACAGATAAGTGTTTCGGCGGAATATATACATAAGTGTCGCAGTGAATGGGTGAAGGATTTTTCGCCGATATTCATGGATTATTATCGGTGTATTTCAGGAAGTGCCGAGAGTGTGCGACTTTCTTATAAGAGCCATTTGAACGAAATGGATATGAGAGATCTGCTTTCTGTATGTAGAGAGCGGGATATGGTGATAGGTTATACCACACGGGGTGTTCATAGGGATGATATAGAGTTGCTGCTTGGGGAGCATTCGATGCGTAAGACGGGCTCACAAGGGCAATGTAAGACCTATACCGTGGCATTGCGTCTTGCCCAGTATGATTTCCTGAAAAGAGAGAGCGGAGTTACCCCGATTTTATTGCTTGACGATATTTTTGACAAACTTGACGCAAGTAGGGTGGAGAATATAATCACAATGGTTAGTAACGGGCATGGGTTCGGTCAGATTTTTATCACTGATACTAACCGTACTCATCTTGATGAGATAATATCACGGGTTGGAGGCGATTACAGTATTTTTGTCGTTAATAAGGGCTGTATAACCCCGACTGATTCCGTAGAAAAAGAGGAAAAAGATGAAACGGAGTAATGCTGAGACCATAGGGCAGATTATACAGAGTTATCTCGAATCGGAAAATCTTGACAGCAAGATGTATGAATTGAGGGCGGCTGAATTGTGGGCTGATGTGGTGGGTTCCGGAGTAAATCGATATACGGTCAACCGATATGTGAAAAACGGATGCCTTTTTGTGAGATTGTCTTCAGCAGCTCTACGTAACGAACTTATGCTTGGGCGTTCCATATTGGTTAAAAGAATCAATGAGGCGTTAGGCAGAGAGATTATAAAAGATATAATATTCAGATGATATGGAGAAAACAAAAAATCCCTTTTATATAGAACCTGTTGCACCATTCAGGCACACACTTGAGGTGCAAATAAGATTCAATGACATAGATGCTCTCGGGCATGTGAATAACGCGGTGTACATGGAGTTCTTTGATTTAGGTAAAGCCAAGTATTTTACGGCAGCCAATAATGGACCGGTGGACTGGCGCACGGCTAATATTGTGGTTGCTAATGTAAATTGTAATTATTTGGCTCCGATTTATTTCAATGAGGCTGTTGCCGTTCAGACGCAGTGCATCTATGTGCATGACCGCAGTGTCAAATTGCTGCAGCAACTCATAAATGTGGCTACAGGTGAAGTCAAGTGCCAGTGTGTGGTGATAATGGTAGGCTTTGATGTTAAAAACGGTGTTTCAGCTCCTATTTCCGATGAATGGAAAATGCGCTTAGCGGAATATGAATGCCGCCGTCTCGATGAATAACAGAAATAAAGTACAATAAATAAAAATCAACCCTTGATTGCATGAAACCTTTATCCTATGAGATGTCTTTCCCCGAAGTTTGTTCTGACATAAGCAAATGGAAAGAGCTGATAATGGAAACCGGAAACCTCCCGGCGGAACTTATGAGTGGGGAAGAGAGTATTGATGTCGGCAGGTGGTATATACTGTATCTTCTGCAAGAGGGGTTAAATGAGAAAGCAGAGCAGGCATTGGCGTCATTGGACAGGGGTATTTATGCCGATACTTTAGGGGGGGCATGGTTGTATTTGACCGATATGTCGCTGCTGATAGAAAGGAAAGACTTCTCAGAAGCAATGATAGCCGGAGAGCAATCGCTGAGAATGCTCGCCGCAATGGATACCGATAGGTCTCATGTCGATTATATCGCTATTGTTGCCGTTATTATATATAATCTTGCCAGAATACATCATTCCGTAGGAGAAAACCTGAGAGCCGAGAAAGAATTGATGAAAGCCCAGAAACTGCTGGAGAAATTGGCAAAAAAGAATAAATCGCGTTTCGGTGCATCTATTGTAAATGCCATCGAGGCATCTACAACCATATTCAATTCCCGAATAAAGCAGATGAATATACTTGCCCATTATCAGGTTGCCACCGACCTGTATTTGGATAAAGCCCACAAAGGCATAACGCAGGCAATACATGACTTGGTGGACTCTTTGCAAAAGGAGGGGGATTTACACTTGAAAATAGGAAATTATCGTGATGCGGTGAAATATTATACCAAGGCTTTACGCTATCAGAAAAAAGTGACGCCTAAGATGGGTGAGCGGGAGTTGAGACTATCCATCAATATGGGGAGAGCGCTTTTGCGTATAGCCGCGCGACAATCTACGGGAGAACAGTTGTTACGCTCTTTATTACCATTGGCAGAGCGTTTGGATGCTGCAAACGAAAAGAATGAAATACAGGCATTGCTTGAACATAAAGGAAAATCTTTTGACTTTATGGGCTTCCTGAAAAAAATCTTCTGATTCCATATCACAGCAGATTTATTCACATATTCATTAAATCTGCCATATATCAACAAGAATAGGGTTCGTTCTTATTTATACAGCCCGGGGATTGTTGAAATTTTGAAAATAAATATCTCATAATGGAGGAATAATTTGTGATTTCAGAAAAAAATTGTACCTTTGCAACGCATTTATGCAAGGGTAGGTAGGTAAGTGGTTAAAACGGGCAGACTGTAAATCTGTTGGCTGACGCCTTCGGCGGTTCGAATCCGTCCCTGCCCACTTGATTTGCGGAAGTAGCTCAGTTGATAGAGCATCAGCCTTCCAAGCTGAGGGTCGCGAGTTTGAGCCTCGTCTTCCGCTCAATAGGAAAACGGTTCTATATCACATAGAATCGTTTTCCTTTTTTTCGGGCAAAGTCCGGCAAAAATGTAAAAGAAAAATCGCTAAGGGTTGAGATTTCAACTACTTAGCGATTTGTTGTGTGGTCCCACTTGGGCTTGAACCAAGGACCCCCTGATTATGAGTCAGATGCTCTAACCAACTGAGCTATAGGACCTGCTTTTTATTGTTGCCTCAAAAAGCGAGTACAAAGGTATGGCTTTTATTTTAAAAATGCAAGCATAATCATGAATGTTTTGTTGAAAAAACAAAAATATGCCTTAAAAGGTCTTTAAATTGTCTTGTTGTGCTGTGATTCTTATGAAATTTCTTAAATAATCCGAAACATGAACCAAGAAAAATTATAATGGCATTTTTAATAAAATTCAAGACGGTGTCTTATTCTTTGGGTAAAGTTGAAACCAATTTATTTAGCTTGCGCATTTGATATGTTATCATTATTCCGGTTATAAGTGTTGCAATGAAATCGGATACTGAATAGGCTATCCATATACCTGTGAGACCGAAAATTTGTGACATAATGTATATCAACGGCAACAGGAACAATATTTGCCTTGTAAGGCTGAGGAATATTGATTGTCCTGCAAGTCCTAAAGATTGGAACATGGTGGTGGAAACAATCTGGAATCCAACTGCCCAAAATATAACTGTTCCTATTCGCAGTGCGATTGATGTGTTGGCTATCAATTCGGGATCGGTGGTGAACGCTCTGGCAATCCACTGCGGTGCAAATTGTGCGCCCAATGTTCCGATGAATGTTACTGCCGATGCGGCTGCCACAGAGAGCCAGTAGGCTTTTTTCAGACGATTGAATTTCCTTGCTCCATAGTTGAAACCTATAATAGGCTGCATACCTTGTGTTATACCTATCACAATCATACATAACAGTTGGGCGTAAGTCATGAGTATGCCCAATGCACCCACAGCGGAATCTCCTCCATATTGGTGCAGCAGATTGTTGACTATGCCGTTTACTGCGCTACCTGCCATGTTTACGACGAACGGGGCTGCTCCTATGGCTGTAATAGAGGTGAAAATCGACCATTTGAGCTTGTATATTCCAGGCTTGAAATGCAACTCGCTTTTCTTGGAAACGAAGTGCGACATTACAAACAGCATGGATATAGTCATTGCTATGTCGGTGGCAATAGCTGCTCCTTTAATCCCCCATTCAAATAAGAATATGAAAGTTGGAGCAAGAACCACGTTAAGCCCTGCTCCGATAAACATAGTTACCATTGCTCGCGAGGGGTAGCCTGATGCGCGCATAATGTTGTTGAATGAAAAGCACAGGTTCATTATGAGCATTCCGGGAAGGATATATGCCATGAAATCATGTGCATAAGGCAGTGTTGTCTCGCTTGCCCCGAACAATCTTAGGATATCGTCCAAAAAGATTGAGAACAGCATTATATAGATGAAACCGAACAGCAGGGTTAGGACAAGACTGTTTCCCAGAATCAGTTCTGCCTTACGCTTGTCGTTCTGTCCTAATACTATGGAAATTCTTGCAGCTGCTCCTGCTCCGATAAGAGTGCCTACTGCAGCCGACAGGTTCATTACCGGGAAAGTTATAGCCAATCCGGCAATGGCATCGCTGCCTACTCCCTGACCGATAAAAATGCGGTCGACAATATTGTAAAGGGACATTACAACTATACCTACTATGGCGGGCAGACTATATTGCCATAGCAACTTACCCACCGGCTCATTTCCGAGACGGTATATGTTGTTTTCTTTCTCCTCCATAAATCTTTTTTACCTTTTTCCGAGGTGCAAAGGTACTGAATAATTGCATATTTTTTGAATTTGCAAGTTAAAAAAGTATCGTTTTCATGGTTTTTTGTCAATTTTAATTTAAGTTTGTACTCTGATTCATTTAAATGAATGATAAAACATAATCGCGATGGTATACAAGTATGATTATCTCGTTATCGGTTCGGGTATAGCCGGAATGAGTTTTGCTCTGAAAGTAGCAAAAACGGGTAAAGTCGCTTTAGTGTGCAAATCCACTCTTGATGAGGCTAATACTGCTTTAGCGCAGGGTGGTGTGGCGTCGGTAACCAATAAGCTTGTCGATAATTTCGATAAGCACATTGAGGATACAATGATAGCCGGCGACCGGCTTAGTGACAGGGCGGCAGTGGAAAAGGTTGTGACTGAAGCGCCGTCACAAATACAAGAACTTATTCGTTGGGGTGTGGACTTTGACAAAAATGAGAACGGAGAATTTGACTTGCATCGTGAGGGCGGGCATTCCGAGTTTCGTATTTTGCATCATCGGGACAATACCGGATTTGAGATTCAGGAAAGTTTGATAAAGGCAGTCAGAGCAAATCCCAATATAGATATATTCGAAAAGCACTTTGCCGTGGAGATTTGTACTCAGCATCACCTTGGCAAGATTGTTACTCGTCGCACGCCGGATATAACGTGCTATGGGGCATACGTGCTTGATGAGGCTACCGGTAATGTCAATACGTTCCTGTCGAAAGTGACGCTGATGGCTACCGGTGGCTGTGGTGCGGTGTACCGCACAACCACTAATCCGCTTGTGGCTACCGGTGACGGCATAGCTATGGTGTATCGTGCCAAGGGAACGGTACAGGATATGGAATTTGTCCAGTTTCACCCTACGGCTCTGTATCATCCCGGTGATCGTCCGTCGTTCCTTATAACCGAAGCTATGCGAGGCTATGGGGCAGTACTGCGCACGCTTGATGGCAAGGAATTCATGCACAAGTATGACAAACGATTGTCGCTTGCGCCTCGTGATATTGTGGCACGTGCCATCGACAATGAAATGAAAATGCGTGGCGAAGATCATGTTTATCTTGACGTTACCCATAAGAATCCGGAAGAGACCAAACGCCATTTTCCTAATATATACAAGAAGTGTATGAGCCTTGGCATTGATATTACCAAGGATTATATTCCTGTGGCTCCTGCTGCGCATTATCTTTGCGGCGGAATCAAGGTGGACTTGAACGCATGTTCTTCCATTCACAGACTTTATGCCGTGGGTGAATGTTCTTGTACCGGACTGCACGGGGGAAATCGTCTTGCATCAAATTCGCTTATAGAGGCTGTTGTTTATGCCGATGCGGCGGCAAAGCATTCTATGGCTCACATCTATGAATATTCTTATCGTGAAGATATCCCGGAATGGAATGATGACGGTACTCAGCATCCTGAAGAGATGGTGCTTATCACGCAGAGCGAAAAAGAAGTGGGACAGATAATGGGTACTTATGTAGGCATAGTGCGCAGCAATTTACGTCTCGACCGTGCTTGGAATAGGTTGGATATACTATATGAAGAAACAGAGAAACTGTTTAAATCGAGCAAAGTATCTCGTAAAATATGCGAGTTACGCAATATAATAAACGTTGGATACCTGATAATGCGTCAGGCGAAGGAACGACATGAATCCCGCGGACTTCACTACACTATCGACTATCCCCCGAAGAAATAAGAGCTGTTCTTAAAATATACTCGAAATAAAATCAAAACAACTTTTAATAACTTGAAAAATAAAATATAGGGCATCGGATTAATATTTTCCGATGCCCTATATTTTTTATATTATTCAGGTCTTCAGAGTTTTAATATAACCAAAGACCTGAATCGTCAGCTTATAGTACAACCTTAGTTGTTCTGTTGCCTTGTTTCTTGATGAAGATACCCTTTTCAGGATTAGCAACTTTCACACCCTGCAAGTTGTAGTATTCAACAGGAGCGTTAGCATCTTCTATTTCCACATCCTCGATTGCGATAGAAGTGTTAGTACCTGTAATAGTCAAGTCTGCCTTAGCCGGAGTAACAGCCTTCGGTGTTTCTTGTGGCAATGAATATACCGCAAGACCAACGGTACGACCATATACATACATATTGTTTGCAGCATCGAAACAAATTTCGTTAACTTCAGTTGCTCCGCTTATAGTCACTTCATACAAGAAGTTGAATGTTGGAATACCGTCAACGAACTCAAATTCATAAATGTTAACATTGGCATTACCGTTAGCGCATGCAAACAAGGTCTTGTCTTTGTTCAATGAAAGACCGGCTCCGTTGCATCCGTCAAGTTCTTTTAAGCTTTCTCCTGAGTTGAACAGCACGTTGCCGTCATAGTCAGCAAACAAGAATCCCGGAACTCCGGCTGAATTGTTTCCTGAACCGCGAACTTGTGACCAGAATATACCTTCTTCGTAAGCTCTGACTTCCACGTTGGTGTTAGCGAGGTAACCCTTGAAATTGTCATAAATGTATGTAGGTGCTTTATCCCAAGAGTCAGCTGCGCCTAAATCATAACCTACCGGAGTTTGTCCGTTGGCAGAAGGATAATCTTCACAGAACATGAACATCTTACGATCTTCACCATTACCTATCAAAGATACGCCGGTTGTACCGCCACCGGTTATCACTTCATCTGCGTTTTTGAATTCGCCATCGGGTTGACGTGTTGATTCGTCGAAGATGTTAGTTACCTCATCAGTCTTAGCAGGATCGAATACCCAAATACCAGAATATCCGTCGCTCCAGTCAGAAATATAAACTTTTCCTTCGCTTGTAGCGCAGCGGAAAGGAGACGAAGAGTTTCCAGAATTGAATTTATCGGTCAAGTATCGTCCTTCTGATACTAAGTTTTGGTTAACGACTTGTATACCCATTGAGTTACCACCGGTTACATAAACTTTACCGTAGTTATCACTTTCTGGATCGTTGTCAATTGCAACACCACCGCGGTTATTACCTTTGATAATAGTATTGTCTACATGGATGCGGTTAGCTGTTGCGATAGCTTTACCATTAACCTCTACAGCCCAAGAGTAAGTACCTTCCGCAATTTCAGCACCGTCAATAGTTTGGGTGTTAGTTCCTTTATTCACAACACCAACCGGAACTATAGTCTCTTCTCCGGTTTCTTTGTTTGTCAAGATGATGTTAGCATCTGTAGCGTCATCACCGGTTACATCAAAAGTCAATGTGTAAACCCCATCAGTCTCGGTCATAGCAAGATTGTATGCGTATTCTCCTCGTACGATAGGTTGTTCAACCGACTTGGTTGTCAACTTGGTGATAGCCCCATTATTTACAAGGAACAACTCAATCCAGCTGTCGGTAAGTGTTCCCTCTGCGTCACGTTCCACGATAGTGCGACCGTTAACAGATGCATTGGCGAGAGTACCAAGGTCGGTAGCTTCGGTAACTACTACATCCACAAGTTTAGCCTTGTCAAAGCCTTCTGTAACATTGATTAGTTTAACAACAGCCTTTCCATCAACTTCATCAGCTGCTACCATAAATGATGCACCTGCATATTTGAAGAATTCCACTTTAGCAAACGGCTTGTTTAAAAGACCTTCTGCAAGAACTGTGTTGGTAGTTTCGGAGTCGCTTAGGATGATTTCCATTGGCAATTTACCGGTACCTGACACTACATAATAATTTTCATCAAGTGGTGAAAGATTCCATGTGTAGTCTGTTTCATATTCAGTACTTGAGTGCATATCAGGGCGTGCGAATGCGTCACCGGCAACAGCTCCATCAATAATAGAGATAACAATATTCCAGATTTGTGTAGAAGAACCTGTTGTTTCGGCTGTAACCACAACACTACCCTTTTCTATGGTTCCTTGATAATAGAAAGAATTTCCTACAAGAGCACGGTAGAAGTTACCGGTCTTTTGGGTATAGAACCATTCTACTGCTTCTCCTGTTGCTACTCCGTTTTCATCATTTTCCCACTTATAGAAATATACTTTACCTCTTTCTTCTCCGTCTTCAGAAGATTGTGTTGAGCTATAGTGATTCTTTCCCTTCGCACAACCTACAAGAACTCCGTCGGCTGTAAGTTGAATATCAGACAAAGCCAATCTTGTACCTTGGCAAACGGTGGTTCCAAGTTGAGAAATGACACTCTTGTTTACAAGGTCATATACAAGAAGAACGGGTGTGTTGTCTTCTTTAATAGCAAGGATATACATTACATCGTCTTTTATTTGTGTACGACGAATTGTTGTTCCTTCCAATTCTTCTATTGCTTGAGCAGCATATTCTTCCACTACGTTGTATGAAGAAGCTGCCTTAATACCGCCTTCGATGATTTCGTCCGGATAATCCACATAAACAATTGCCGGTGGAACATAAGCGATATTTTCCAAGAATACTTCAGGTAAAGCATTCTTTCCAACTTCTACTGTAACGGCTACCGGCTCTTCAAGAGGCTTGTAGTCAGCATGTGTACATTCTATTGTATAATTTCCCGGTTCTACACCATTGAATACGAAAGCACCGTTGTATTCATCATCGGTAGTGTAAGTTGCCACTTCTGTACCGTCTTTTTTCAAGGTTACCACTACGTTGTTAAGTGGCATAAGCAAGTCGTTGGTGCTTGCATTAGCTTTATAGTAGTCATGAGAGAAGTGCTCATGCTTATCGCGAACGATACCGTAGATTGTACCGGTGGTTTCTTTTTTGTCCCATCCGAAATAATCGGCGATACCACGAGCGTAAGCCACGCCTTCAAGATGACACACGTCCCAGTTCATATAGCGGTGACGTGCCGGCTGATAAGTGTGGAAATAGCCTTCTGCAAGGAATCCCGGAACACCATGCTTGATTACGCCGAGGTATCCTGTATAAGCCACTGTATCGGGTACGGTTTCATCAGCTCCCGGAAGAAATTCCGAGAAGTTATCGGTTTCATCAAATACGTAATCCGGGTCTGTGATAGGATAGTATGCAGTTCCCGGACTTCCATAGAAACTGTGGTCTCCGCGTATATTAGTACCGTTCTTGTATGCACTCCATTGCTGGTGTCCCACATTATAAAGATATGACCAGCATGCTTTACTTACCGCAATACTGCCCGCATTACCTTCTTGTGCGTCGGTACCGCGATATAAGAACAATGGGAAGTTTACATTATCCCCATCTGTATTTGCGTTTGAGTGAATGGAAACAAACAAATCGAAATCATTGAATTCCACTTCTGCAGAAATTTCAGACAAAGAACGGTTGTAATAGTCATTTTCTGGGTTTTCCTTATGAGTAGTATAGTCAAGGTAAGGAGCCCAACTACCACATTTAACATGACTCATAACGATATTTTGTGACATGTCGAGAGCGGCACCCACACGGTGAGGGTTGTCATTGGTTTGGTTTTTGGTTCTGTCGAACGGAACACCAAAACTTACTAATTTTTCCAATAAAGCCAGACCTTTTTGAAGGTTGGTGTTTGATTCAAAGAAGTTTGTTGTATCGTTGTTGGCGTCGCTATAGGCATTGTTTGCTCCATGCTTAACAGTACCCATTGGGCGATCTCCTGCTGTCCAAGAACCATGTCCCGGATTGATATATATACGGACATCTTCAACAGTCGGGTTTTGAGCGTTTGCGCTTGCGCCCATTAGGAACGCCATAGCTGTTGTTGCTAAAAGTTTTCTTAGTTTCATAGCTTTGCCTCCTTTTATTGGTTAATATTAATTACGAACAATTGTCCATTCGGTGTAACATATGACAATTTGTTGCCCTTACCTGATACGGCAGGATACATTGCCATAGATGAAGCTTGTGTCAAGTCTTGGTGTACGCTGCCGTCAATCTTAGACGCTACAATCTTAGATGAAGTAACAATTTCGCCGTTGTCTCTGTCAAGCATACCCACAACCACTTCGTTGTTGTACCATTGTGGAGCGCGAATTACGCCAAGTGATACCGGGTTGCTTCCGTCAAGGTTGCACACGTATGCACCGCGTCCCGCCAAATAATAAAGTACTTTTGTTCCATCGGGTGAAACAGATGGCCATAGATAGCTTTGTCCTTCTGTACCTTGTGGTGAGATATTGCGTGTTACTCCGTTTACGGTCACGTTCAATGCTCCGCGGTTGATAGAGGCAACCGGAGCCGATGCTGCAGTTGCAGTAGCGTTTAATGCCTTGGTGGAAATTTTCCCTTTGTTGATAGCGTTGACACGATTCCCAACAACGTTGAAACCTTGCAAATTACGAGAAGGTGCCACAAGGGTAACTTCTTTGCCATTGCTAAGGTTCACGCTCTTCAATGCTGTGTAGCGCAATCTGTTTTGATAAGATGATTGTTTGAATACAACGGTTGAACCGTCTTCGCTGATTTCAATTCCTTGCAATGAAGCATTTTTTGCTATTTGCACTGTTGCTCCTGTAGCAAGGTCAACTTTTACAAGACCGCCGTTTCCGTTGATAACGGCAAACGAACCGTCATGGCTCATTGCTGACTGAACAGCCGTTACTCCTTCAGGAAGGTTTACCTTTTCGGTAGAACCAACATTCAGAAGTTGAGCCGATGCCGCAGAACTGATCAGAACTGCGATAGAAAGTAAGATTTTTCTCATTTTCTGTTGGTTTTTAGGTTAATATTTAATGATACTTTTAAAGTAATAGTTTCTCTAATTTTATATATTAGGGATTTGTGCTCTCTAATTCTTTATATGAGAATATCCTTTTTGATTGTAAAAATACAAAATATTTCGGTAAATTATTAAAATAAATGTGAGAAAATTGAGAGTATGTCGATGTTAACAATGTTTAAAGATAAAAAGTTGTCCCTAATATATAAATTTCGGGATTATTTTAAGAAAATTCAAAACAGCTTCTTAGATGTTTTTTTATCTGTTGGGACTGCATGTATGGCTTCAGTGATATATTTTTTATAACAATTCTCGGCTAAACGCTTTGTTATTGAGTTGATTTAAGCTACTTTTGCAGAAATTACCTATTTAACAGAAATCAAAAACAACTAAAATTCACATGAAAATCTTTAAAAGACTTTTTGTTGCCGTTTTTATGGCTTTAGTTACAATGAACGTGTACGCGGCTAAACCGGTGGAAGTGGGTGCGGCTCAAGTAAATGAGTATGTACCGCTACTCAAAGGTAAGCGTGTGGCGTTGTTAAGCAACCACACCGGAATGGTGGGGGATAAGCATACTCTTGACATTATGCTTGAAAACGGTGTAAATGTTACCACTATTTTCTCTCCGGAGCACGGATTCAGAGGTAATGCCGATGCCGGCGAACATGTAAACAGTGGTGTCGACCAGAAAACAGGTATTCCTATCGCATCGCTTTATGACGGTAAAAGCTCTATGCCGAGCAAAAAGACTATGGCGAAATTTGATGTGCTTGTAGTGGATATTCAAGATGTGGGTTTACGTTACTACACATATTATATCACTATGATGAAACTTATGGAGGCTGCGGCAACCTATGGAAAGGAATTTATTGTCCTTGACCGTCCTAATCCTAATGGAATGTATGTGGATGGTCCTATATTAGACATGAAGTACAAGTCGGGTGTGGGATATGCTCCTATTCCTGTGGTTCATGGGCTGACTATGGGTGAGATAGCGAAAATGGCTAATGGTGAAGGCTGGTTGAAGGACGGATTGAAGCTTTCCGATGGCAAATTGCATGTGGTGACTTGCAAAAACTATACGCACCAAACCCGTTACCGTCTTCCTATAGCTCCGTCTCCTAATTTGAGAACCATGCAGGCAGTTTATCTTTATCCTTCTACATGCTATTTTGAAGCTACTCCGGTGAGTCTCGGGCGCGGAACCGATAAGCCGTTCTTGTGCTACGGGCATCCTAATATGAAAGGGTATGATTATAAATTCACTCCTCGCAGTGTCGATGGAGCGAAGAATCCTCCACAGCTCAATCGTGAATGTTATGGTGTGGATTTGTCAGGTGTTTCTGAAGACGAGGCAATAGCTATGGGTATAAATCTCGAGTATGTCATAGATGCTTATAGGAACCTGAATCTTGACGATCATTTCTTCCGCAGTTTCTTTGAACTGCTTATAGGGGACAAAGACGTTCGTAAAATGATAAAAGAAGGAAAAAGTGCTGCCGAAATAAAGGCGACTTGGGCAGATGACGTGGAAAGTTTCAAGCATCAGCGTCGTCCTTATCTTCTCTATGCAGAATAAAAGAATATAAACCATAAAATAAATATAAAAATAACATGACACCTTGGGTAGTTTTAGCAACAATTGTCGGGTATTTTTGCCTGTTGTTTCTTATAACATTCTTGGCTAACCGCAAAAGTAAGAATGCCGGTTTTTATGCCGATAGTGTGAAAGCTCCGTGGTATATCGTATCGTTTGCTACGATGGGAGCGGCAATTTCGGGAGTGACTTTTGTTTCGGTTCCCGGAATGGTTGAGGCTAAGGGTTTCTCTTATCTTCAAATGCAATTCGGCTTTATTATAGGTTATGCCGTAATAGCATTTATGCTTGTGCCTATGTTCTACAAGCGTAATCTTGTTTCTATTTATGGTTATTTGGCTCAACGTTTCGGCTCAAGCACACACAAGAGCGGCGCATGGTTCTTTTTTGTATCCAAGATGCTTGGTGCTGCTGTACGTTTCTATGTGGTGTGCGTCACTTTGCAGGCTTTGGTGTTTGAACCGTTGAATATACCGTTTGAAGTGAATGTGCTGTTTACTGTGGCTCTTATATGGCTGTATACAAAGCAAGGCGGAGTGAAGACGGTAATATGGACCGACACTCTGAAGTCATTCTGTTTGGTGGCTTCGGTTGTTCTTTGTATAATTTTGATAGCTGATAGTCTCGGATACGGTTTCAGTGGAATATTCGGAGCTATTGCTGATGATCCGCACAGCAAATTGTTCTATTTCGATAATCCTAAAGAAGGTACATATTTTTGGAAACAATTCATTGCGGGTATTTTCATGGTGATTGCGACATGTGGTCTTGATCAAGACATGATGCAACGCAATCTTGCCTGCAAGAATTTTAAGGAATCGCAAAAGAATATGCTTGTGAGTGCGGTTACGCAAGTGTTCGTTGTGGGATTGTTCCTTTGTCTCGGCGTTCTTTTGTATCAATATGCCGGCAAGATGAACATTGTAGCCGAGAAATCGGATGATTTGTTCGGTCTTATTGCTGCGGGCGGTACTATGCCTATATTTGTGGGAATATTGTTTATCGTGGGCTTGTGTGCAGCGGCATATTCGGCTGCTGGCTCGGCTCTTACGGCTCTTACCACATCGTTTACCGTGGATATACTGAAAACTCAGGATAAGGAAGATAAAAGCAAGGAAAAGACTAAGCGTGAAATGGTTCACGTGGCAATGGCGGTCGTAATGGCAATTGTCATTATAGTGTTCTACTATTTGAACAGTCAAGATGCTATCAGTGCCGTATACTCTATTGCAAGCTACACTTACGGTCCTATCCTCGGTCTGTTTGTGTTCGGAATGTTCATCAAGAATAAAGTGCGTGATGGGCTTGTTCCGTTTGTGTGTATCGCATCACCTGTAGTATGCTACTTTGTACAGGATTGGCTTTTCAATGCATTCGGTTATGTGATGAGCTTTGAACTTCTGTTGCTGAATGCATTCGTAACGGTGTTAGGTCTTGCCTCGATTGCAAAGAAAGACAAGGTGAAAGAAACGGCATAATTGCTATTGATGGCAAAAAATGTAGTAAATAAATATATTTGGATAGTTGATACTATCCAACGTTATGGAAGAATCACCCGCGAGGAATTAAACAACTTGTGGGTGAATTCTTCTTTCTCGGACGGTATTCCAATGTCGCGCCGCACGTTCTACAATTACCGTCAAGGCATTGCCGATATGTTCAATATAGATATTGAGAATGATTCCTCTACCTATGAATACTATATTACGGGGGAGAACGGCGGACAGTCTTCAAAATTACTTAATCTACTGCTTGATACAGCTTCTATGAGCGGAATGTTGCGTGATTCTCATGATGTGAGCGACCGTATTATATTGGAAGATGTACCCTCTGCCCGTGTCAACCTGCCTATTGTGATGCAGTCGTTGAAATCATGTAACCGCATAGTATTCTCTTATTGCAGTTATAACAGGGTGAACACGTCGCATGGCGTAACGATAGAGCCTTATTGCGTGAGACTTTTCAAGCAATTGTGGTATGTAATAGGCTACAATCTTAAAGATCGTAAGATTAAAACATATTCGCTTGACCGCATGAGCGATGTGGTAATTAATCAAGAAACGTTTGAAATGCCTGCCGATTTTGATGGTACTACATATTTCAACGATTGTTTCGGTGTGATGACCAGTCGTGGCAATGCGAGGGACGTCGTTCTGCGTGTATCGTTGAATAAGGCAAAATATCTGCGTGCTTTACCGTTGCATCATAGTCAGCGGGAAGAAATACATGACCATTATTCATTATTCTCTTATCATTTATTCCTTACGAATGACTTTGTATCCGAAATTCTTTCGCATGGAGCTGATGTTGAGGTGGTCTCTCCACCCGAACTCCGGGCGATAGTAATCTCCCAACTTCGCTCCGCACTCAACCAATATTAAAAAAACTTCTAAGCTAAGGCGAGGTCGAAGTCGGTGATAAACTTGTCGAAGTAGGTGTTACTTTCCTTTATTGATGCCACTATCTCTTGCGGTGTCCAGAATTTAGGCTTTTCAATATTCGGGTTAAGCTTTATGTCTATTGCCAGCATATCGTTCTGCACGTGGTTGCGTAAATATGAAATGATATTCATTTTGTGAGCGTTAAACGATTCTACTTGGACTTGATTTTCAACTTCGATTTCATATAATGTGTCGTTGATTTTTCTCGGAAGAGAACAACGCATGGTGTTAATGATAATCTGTTCGCGCGGATGCTCGTCAATGAATTGTTGCCAAGCTTTTAGTAGTGCGTGTTCGTCGAAAGGCGTTGTTCGTCGTTGTGAAATGTTTCTTTGCGTTTGTGTACCTTGTTCGGCTGCCTCCTTATTGTTAATCAGTATTCGTGGAGTATTTCCAACGGTTCGTTTCACTGTGTTTGTCGATTGTTGTGCCGGAGACGGTGCTATTGGCGGAACTGCGGTCGAAACCACAGTTGCCGTAGCTTGTTTTGATGTTGCCGGCGCTACTGTTGCAGGAGTAGCCGTTGCAGCCTGTTGTCGTATGGGCTGAACTTTGCGTAACGCATCTGTACCGCCATCGCCGCCGGCGGGCAATGGGGTAGATTTATCAAAAAGCTGACATAGTTTTATAAGAGTAAGCTCCACAAGCAATTGCTTATTGGTGGCTGTGCGATAATCCAAGTCGCACTTGTTGCACAAATCGAGTGCGCGGTAGAAGAATTGCGGCGTGAGTTTTGCTCCTTGTACCACAAATTGATTGGCGACCTCTTCGGTAGTTTCAAGTAAGCATTTTGTGGCGGGAGTTGCAGCTACCATCAGGTTTCTGATATGTTCTGCAAGTCCGTTGATGAAGAAAAGAGAGTCAAACCCTTTGTCTCTTATGTCTTTGTATATAAGCAAGGCTTGTGGGACATCTACAGCCATGAATGCCTCGATAAGCTTGAAATAATAATCGTGGTCGAGAACGTTCAGATTATCGATGGCAGACCGATATGTTATATTGCCTTGTGATGAAGCTGCTACTTGGTCGAAAATGGAAAGGGCATCACGCATAGCCCCATCTGCTTTCTGTGCTATGACATTCAGAGCGGTAGTCTCAGCCGTAATGTTCTCTTGTGATGCGATATAAGTAAGTTGGTCTACGATGTCTTGTACTGTGATGCGGGAGAAGTCGTAAATTTGGCAACGTGAAAGAATTGTGGGTATAACCTTGTGCTTCTCGGTGGTCGCAAGAATGAAAATTGCGTGAGCCGGTGGTTCTTCCAGCGTTTTCAAGAACGCATTGAAAGCGGCTTGGGACAACATGTGAACCTCGTCGATAATAAACACGCGGTATTTACCTATTTGCGGCGGAATACGCACTTGTTCGGTAAGGGTGCGTATATCATCCACAGAATTATTGGATGCCGCATCCAGTTCTACTATATTATAGGAACGTTGCTCATTGAGAGCGATGCATGATTCACACTCATTGCAAGCCTCTCCGTCGGGAGTAGGCTTTAGGCAGTTGATAGTTTTTGCGAAAATACGTGCACATGACGTTTTGCCCACACCGCGAGGACCGCAGAACAAGTAAGCATGTGCCAGTCTTCCCGAGTCTATCGCCGTCTTGAGCGTGTGTGTAAGAGCTTGCTGTCCCACCACACTGCGGAATGTACTTGGTCGGTATTTTCTTGCCGATACGATATAATTTTCCATCGTTAAAATACAAATTTATCACAAAGATAACTTAAAGTTAAGAGCAATACAAAATTTTCTCTGTAACTTTGCTGCTGAAATGAATTGTAGAGTGATGTCGGAGCGTAAATATAATAAAATTACTGTGTTCTGCGCGTCGAGCGCATTGGTTGACAAGGCATATAGTGATGCCGCTTATCGTCTCGGTGAATTATTTGCACAACGGGGGATTACCTGTGTGTGCGGTGCCGGTAATTGCGGACTTATGCGTGCTGTTGCCGATGGTACGCTTGACCACGGAGGAGCAGTAACAGGTGTGATACCTCAATTTATGGTAGATAACGGTTGGTGTCATACCAGACTTACAGAGACTATTATTACTGCAGATATGCATGAGCGGAAAGAGACAATGAGCCGTCTTGCCGATGCTGTAATAGCTCTTCCGGGTGGTTGTGGTACTCTTGAAGAACTGCTCGAAATTATAACATGGAAACAGCTTGGGCTTTATAAGGGAGTTATCGTTATTCTAAATATCAATGGGTATTACGATAATCTTATTGCCATGTTATGCCATTGTATAGAAGAAAAGTTTATGAAAAGTTCGCATGCTTGTTTATGGCATGTGGCTGAAACTCCTGAAGGGGCTATGTCTCTGTTGGAAACTATTGATATTGATGCTGAAATGTCGGTTGAATCTAAATATTAATACGCTCTCATGCAATCAGAACAGGTTCAACAAGTACAACCGCGCATAATCGCTGTTCCGGAGAGTCGGGAAGGGATAGCTTTTGAGAATACGCCGCTTAATGATACCGGCACGATGGGCATTGTTATGCTTGTATTTTTCCTTATGGCTGTGATTTTCCGACGCGGATACAAATATGTTTCAGATTTTTCACATCACATGTTTTCGGTGCGAAAGCGTCAGAACGCTTTTGAAGATCACACAATGAATGAGACTCTGATGATGGTGGTAATGCTGGTGAATACCTGTATTATGGTGGGGATTATGCTGCATATAGGCATTAACTATTATTATCCTGAATTTGAAATGTCCAAGAACGTGTTTAAGTCGGTGGGATACTTGTCATTGCTCATGGGAGTATATCTCTCGTTACAGCTATTGATGTACCGTGTGCTTGGTTATGTATTTTCCACAGATGCCGAAGATACACGCTTATGGATTGACGGATTCAATGCTTCTCAGTCTATGTTAGGACTGTTGTTGTTCCCTATTGTGTTCATAGGGATGCTCATCCCCGGTAGTATATCGTTTATGCCGAAAGTTGCGGTGTTGATGTATGTGTGCGCACGTTTAGTGTTTGTTAGTAAGGGATTTAGGATTTTTTTTAACAATATTTCCTCTTGTGTCTATTTTATTTTGTATCTTTGCACCGTTGAAATTGTTCCTGTTTTTATGATTTATAAAGGAGCAATTTATTTGAGTGGAACTATAGTATAAAAAACAGTATTATCGTGAATATTAAGAAAATACTGGTTTCTCAACCGAAACCTTCATCTGAAAAATCCCCATACTATGATATTGCAGCTAAATATGGAGTGGAAATCGTGTTTCGTCCGTTCATAAAAGTTGAGGGGCTGAGCGCAAAGGAATTCCGTCAACAGAAAGTTTCCATATCCGATTATACCGCAATTATTTTCACGGCAAGAACAGCAATAGATCATTTTTTCCGTTTATGTGAAGAGACGAGAGTGACTATACCCGATACGATGAAATACTTCTGTACAACCGAAGCCATTGCATTGTATTTACAGAAATATATTGTGTATCGCAAGCGAAAAATTTTCTTTGGCAAATCGGGAAAATTGGATGATCTCATACCATCGCTCACCAAGCATATCAAGGAGAATTTCCTACTGCCTGTTGCCGATGTACATAAAGATACTCTATCGGTATTGAATGACAATAAGATTCCTTATACCACTGCTGTGATGTATCGCACTGTGAGCAATGATTTTGAGGACGGTGAGGCTTTCGATTATGATATGCTGATGTTCTTCAGTCCTTCAGGTATAGATTCGTTGAAAAAGAATTTCCCTGACTTTGTGCAAGGTGACATAAAAATAAGTGCATTCGGTCTTGCTACGGCAAAAGCTGTTAAGGATGGAGGTCTGCGTTTGGATTTGGAAGCGCCTACAGCTGAATGTCCTTCTATGACAAGTGCATTGGATATGTTTTTGAAGAAAAACAACAAAGCAAAAAAATAATGTAAAAATGAATCTGTTTAAATTTTAAACAGATTAGAAAAATACCCTTTAAAGGACAAAAAAGAGATGAAAACCACATTTCATCTCTTTTTTTCGTATTTTTGCAACAAGATAAATATCGAAGGAATGACAGGTAACAGATTATACAAGTTTGAAAAACTATGCAGTCGCACGATGATCAATAATATGTTTCATGGTGGCAAGTCTGCTATTTGTTATCCTTTGCGAGCAGTGTTCAGTGTAACGGATAAAGAATCGACGCCGGCTCAATTCCTTATAACCGTACCTAAAAAAAAGATACGAAAGGCTGTTAACCGCGTCTTGCTGCGTCGCAGGATACGTGAAGCTTATCGCCTTAATCGTAATTTACTCATACCATGCCTTGAGGATAATGATTGTTCATTGAAAATAGCTTTTGTATATCTTAGTGATGAAATAGTCGATTATGGTGTAGTGAACGAGAAAATGCAGGCTCTTATGAATAAGATTTCGGGTATGGTATCCAAGGATAGAAGTCAGGGTGATGTAACACAAGCAGAGCCATGAGAAAAATATGTATATTCATATTGATTCTTCCTATACGATTTTATCAGTGTTGTATTTCTCCGCTGTTTCCGCCTATGTGCCGCTTTACGCCTACTTGCAGTGAGTATGCCATACAGGCTATACGTAAGCATGGGGCGATAAAGGGGGTGTTGCTTGCCATTAAGCGTATTTGCCGTTGTCATCCTTTTGGTGGCGGTGGTTATGACCCTGTTCCCTAAGCAGCCTATGATAACAGATGCGCATACACATCACCAAGAGCGTATGGGGGCTGTCATAAACTCTTCTTTTCAAGATTTCAAGCCTCAAGCAGGTTTGTTTTATTCTTTGGGGATACATCCTTGGGATATTATAGCCGGATGTGATTTAGAAAAGAATCTTAAAGCGGTGGAAACTTTGGCAGCAGAATGTGAACAAGTGGTTGCTATAGGCGAATGTGGGGTAGATTCTCTGACAACCGCTCCGATAGAGGTACAGTTAAAGGTGTTTGAACGTCATATTGAATTGTCGGAACGGTTAAGAAAACCTCTCATAATACACAGTGTGCGCAGCAGTAATGATATAATGGCATCATACCGAAAGCATAAGCCCGTCATGCCTTGGGTAATACATGGTTTCCGCTCGAATGTGAATGTTTTAAGAACCTTTCTTTCCGGGGAGAATATTTATATATCTGTTGGAGAAAAATTCTGTGAAGAAGCCGTAAAATCCATTCCCGAAGAGCGTCTTTTGATAGAAACCGATGAATCACTTTTACCGATAGAATCTATAGCCGAGCGTGTTGCCAAAGTACGCAATCAATCTGTAGAGGGCATAATGAACCTTATATTAAAAAATTTAGGGCGTTGTGTCATGATTAACAATCTGCCCGTTATTATCGATATTAGATCTTAGTCATGTACTTCAGTACACTCCAATTGAGCTAAAAATCAATGCCTTGCGTCTTGTCAATTCTTACAAACCTAAAGGAGCTGAGCCAAAAATAAATTTTGACACAGCTCCTTGTTACAGATGATTTTCCTTAAAGAGGGAAAAGTATTTTCTTCTTATTTTATTATAATCTTTTGAGTGTGAACGTTTCCGTTAACTGTTGCAGACACAATATAGATGCCTGATGCCAGATTTACGGTCATTTCGGCTGTGTTTACAGCATGTGCCACTTGTGCTCCTGTCAGATCATAAACCGATACCGATTGTGCCGTATCGCTCATAATGATATTGTTGCCTCTTGCCTTTATGGTGAAATGAGTATCCTCACTCATAGTGCTTTCAATGCCTGAAATGCTTGTATCGGTAATGTCATAAGCGCAAAGTCCGCATCCCGGTACATACATGAATATTCTCACTGTATTGTCGTCGATATTGGCGTAATCGACCGGAGCATGCATGGTTCCGCTATATACGTTTCCAAGTCCTTTCTTCGGCAAAGTCCAAAGTAGTTGCATTGAAGAGAATGACATATTGTCATCGGTAGATACTACGTTAAATGTCCAAGGCACATCGGTTCCGTCATCACCGTATGAATACAATACATACTTTTTATTGTTGAGAGTAAAGAATGTACAACCGTTGCCTTCGGTCTGTTCCGGTGCTAAAGCTGTATTGTTCTTGAAAGAGTCTTCCATTGCCCCGGTCGAGAAGTTGTAACGTGTCATCGGTGTAGCAGCACCGTCTATAAGTATCGAATTCTCATCGATTACGGTAACGGTAGGAGCTGTACCGAAGTGAGAGCCGGAATAAACATCCTTAACTGTAGTGGTCTCTTCCTTTGTCTGTGAACCGTTTTCAAAAGTCCAGCGTACAACATTCAATGATTCGCGGATAGCTGCGTAAATCTTGAAATTGCCGGTACTTACATCGCCCCATAATGCAACATGATCCAAACGAACACTTTTGGATGTGGCAACCGATGCAACTTGTGTTACCGCTCCTGTTTCAAGGTTTACCAAGAATATTTTCAATGGTGTGGAATTTGCGCCCAAAGTAAGGTTTGTGACACACACATTGCCTTTGCTGTCCTTAATAACATCGTTGCAAGGATAATATCCTATTGAAACTTCTTCACCAAGTTTCAAGTCTCCCATGTGTTCACCGGTATTGATATTGTATTTACGCAGGTAGGTATTTGCTCCCGATGAATTTTCGCTTCTGCCTGATACATATACATAATCACCGGATACGCACATACCGCGATTAAATGAGCCGTTGCTTTCAAAGACGATATTATTGTAATCGCTCAAGATAGAACGCATCCACACATTTTCCACTTTTAATGAGCCTGCATCGCTGTAGCTGTCGTTGTCATATTTGATTTCATATCCCGGTTCAAAATTGCCTACGCTAAGTTTCGTAATGGTGAAAGAGCGCGATTCCGAGACACCTGTATTGAAGTGAGAACCTTTGGTCAATACTCTCCAATGGAAAGTACCCTTACCGAGCAGAGATGCCGGAATTGTGTGAGACACGCTTTCTTCTTCAAGCACAGCGTCTATATCACCACTGTATTTTAATGTTGAGAAATCACTTGATGCTGTTATTTCAATAGTATATTTCTCTACATCAGCATTGCCTGCGCCTTTCCATACGAAGAAACATTCATCCTCGATTTCGGCACCGTTCACAGGAGATGTAAGAGTTACTACAGGTCCGGCGGTACGTGTTGGAGCTTTGAATGTTGCTGTTTCGCTCACAGATTCTAATTTTTCCGGTTGTGAGGTGCGCACATGCCAATAATAAGTCTTTGCATCTGAAAGGAACCCTAAATCTATAGTGGTTGAATTCTCTTTAATGTTTTTCTCTTGATAGATTATTTTAGAGAAAGTATTGTCTTCAGCAATTTCAATGGTGAAAGTAGCGTTGTCAATTTTATTCCATGAGAATGTTGTTACCCATTCGGCTGTTGTTCCACCTATAGGAGATACCGGCACAGCTGTCTCAGATTCTCCGTTAGGATAGTTGAGTATAGTGGCTGTATGTTCTTTGCCATATCCGTCAAATACATGTACTGCATACCAGTAATTACCCTGTTTTTCTGGTGCTAATGTATAGGATGTTCCATAAACCACCTTTTGCAAGTATTGTACGTCGAAACCATCGCCGTCGGCAGCTTGAGCCTTCTCATAAGAAACAGCGTGAGGTACGGCATATACGGTATAGCGTATAATCGCATTGCCGTTTTTTGTTGCATCCCAAGATAGAGTTCCGTCATTGTAAGCGAGGTTTGCAACTTCTCCGTAATTTGTGCCTGATTTCCATGTAATCTCCGGTGTCAATGCAGGAGTTGAATAAACATCGTTTGCAAGAGACTTTAAATAACTCTTGAAGGTGTTTGTGTTGTAGAAAATACTGCCGCAATTATTATTTTTAGCGTAAGTGCGGTTATGCTTTATTTGTTTGGCTATTTCTGTTGCACCCCAACCGGAATTGTTGACCTTATAAGAAGCCTGACTTGCATAGTAGTGGCATTTGAGCTTTTCGGCAGCATCGCTCCACCAGTGGGTTAATTCCTCATATCCGTTGGTTGAGTGTGTGGTTTCCCAATAAAGCTGAGGAGAGATGAAATCTACAGAACCTTCTGCCATCCAAGCCAATGGATCGGAATAAATTTGTGCGTATTGCCAGTCACTTGCGGATGATCCGTAAGAAGAAACCGACGGAAGACCGTATTTGCTTGCCGATTTGTGTGCTACACCTGCAGGACCTATTCCAAAACGTACATCAGGACGCAATTCTTTAATAGCATTATAGCAATCGGCAACCATATCGTTTACATTACGGCGACGCCAGTCTCCTATCGACATTGTTGTTCCGCTTGCCTTATAGTGACTGTAATCCGGTGCGGAAGAAGATTCTGTAGTTCCGCCGCCGGGATAGAAATAATCATCAAACAGAATACCGTCGATAGCGTAGTTGTTTAGGATTTCTTTTATAACGTTTACAATTAATTCGCGTGTTTCTTTAAGCGCAGGATTAAATGTTACATAAGTTCCGTTGTCTCCGGCAATAAGCATATCTTTCTCTTTCCATTCGTTGTCTATATCTGTTGACCACGTATTCCATCCTCCTGAACTCCAGCGGTAAGGATTGAGCCAAACATAAGCCTCAATGCCGCGTTTGTGCGCTTCTTCAACGAAATATGCCAATGGATCCCATCCCGGATCTACTCCTCTTGTACCTGAAACGTAGCTCGACCATGGTGCGTATTGTGACGGATATAAAGCGTCACCCATAGTGCGCACGTGTAAGCATGTAGAAGTCATGTTTAATGCTTCAAGATTGTCAAGATATGCCAATAATTCTTTTTTCTGAGCGGCTTGAGCTGAAGCAGACGCACCTTTGGTAGAGGGCCAGTCAATATTAGACACAGCAGTGAGCCATGTGGAGCGCATTTCTCGTTTTGGATTTGCGGCAAACATAGTTCCCGCTGTTACCGTAATAGCCAATAGGGCTGTAAAGATTTTCTTTGTCATGTTTATTATGTAATTGTTAGTTTCTTATTTTTGTGCAAAAATAGTATAATTCAATTAAATACACATGTTTTTTTGAATTTAAATAAAAAAACAATGGCGATGAGTTTTGTTCTCACCGCCATTGTTGTAATCCCTGATAAGGATGATTATTTGATTTTTGCCTGAATGGCTTTGCTTTCTTCTTCGTAACCCGGTTTGTTGAGTAAAGCAAACATATTGCGCTTGTAGTCTTCTACTCCCGGCTGATTGAACGGATTTACATCAAGGATGTATCCGCTTATACCGCATGCGATTTCAAAGAAATAAATCAATCCGCCAAGATTCTTTTCATCAAGGCGAGGAAGGGTGATAAGCATGTTAGGCACACCGCCATCCACGTGTGCAATACGTGTTCCGAGTTCTGCCATTTTATTTACTTCATCTATACGTTTGCCGGCTATGTAGTTAAGCCCATCGAGGTTGTCTTTGTCGGCAGGTATAGTGATTTCGTGGGATTGTTCCTCTACGGTGA
Source organism: Muribaculaceae bacterium (assembly GCA_017473615.1). Lineage (GTDB taxonomy): Bacteria > Bacteroidota > Bacteroidia > Bacteroidales > Muribaculaceae > RGIG4576. The sequence goes on from JAFUKL010000004.1 coordinate 34,132, forward strand.
TGACTGTTTCAAATATTGTGCGTTCTCCGTCCTGAATCCATTGCCCCATAGAATGAAGGTCGGTAGTGAAGTCGACCGATGCAGGGAAAATGCCTTTTTTGTCCTTGCCTTCGCTTTCTCCGTAAAGTTGTTTCCACCATTCGGCGAAGTAGTGAAGTTTAGGATTATAGTTTACAAGGATTTCGATTTTTTTACCTGCCTGATAAAGCGCATTGCGGGTAGTAGCATATTTAACAGCTATGTTTTCATCGTCTGCTTGTGCCGTAGCCGCCTGCATGGCTCTTGCTCCTTCAACGAGAGCCTTGATGTCGTATCCTGCTGCTGCAATAGGCAGAAGTCCCACCGGAGTAAGAACAGAGAAACGGCCTCCTACGTTGTCGGCTATAACGAATGTCTTGTATCCTTCTTCGGTTGCAAGTTTGCGTAGCGCACCTTTTTTTGCATCGGTAATAGCAACAATGAGTTTGGATGCTACAGCTTTCCCCTCCTGTGATTCAAGCAGTTCCTTTAAAATGCGAAAAGCAATGGCAGGTTCTGTTGTTGTACCCGACTTGGAGATTACGATGATACCGAATTTTTTACCTTTCAACAAATCAACAAGTTCGTATGTGTAATCTTCTCCGATATTTTGTCCGGCGAACAGGATGCGCGGACCTTTCGCCGGCTTGTATTCGGCAAAAGCATCACTTAAAGCCGAAATCACGGCTTTTGCGCCAAGGTAGCTGCCGCCAATACCGATGGCAACTACATATTCGCAGCCGTTAAAGGCTTTTGCTGCATCGTTGATTTCATCAAGTAGGGCATCCGGTGTTTCGGCGGGTAATTTCACCCAACCTAAAAAATCATTGCCTGCTCCTGTTCCTTTGTCCAATTTTTCAATGGCATCGGCTGCGGCGCAGTTAAGAGCCTTAATGACATCTTCGCTCACCGAACCAAGTACGTTTTGATTGTTTATGCTAATCTTTTTCATTCTATTGTTTTATTAAAACATTTTTTAAATTTCGATTGTTTACACCAATTGTGTTGCGATTTTGCTCATTGCTACAGCAGGTGATACTTTTTCATATAGGATAGAGTACACCCCTTCAAGTATAGGCATATATACGCCGTATTTCTTGTTGATTTCATATATGCACTTTGTCCCGTAGTATCCTTCCACAACCATTTCCATCTCCATCATAGCCGATTTTACCGAATATCCTTTACCTACCATGGCTCCGAAATTGTGATTTCGGCTGAATTTGGAATAGCAGGTGACAAGCAGGTCGCCAAGGTATACGGAGTCACATATATTGCGTTCGCATGGATTCACTTTATTTAGGAATCTGCCCATTTCCTTAATGGCATTGCTCACCATCATGGCTTGGAAATTGTCCCCGTTTTTCATCCCGTGAAGTATTCCCGATGCTATAGCGTACACGTTTTTCAGTACAGCACCGTATTCAATGCCTGTGACGTCTTTTGAAAGCGCGGTTTTCATTTTCGGACCGTTGAGACGTTCTCCAAAAAGGCGGCTCAACTCTTCGTCAACAGAACCTACAGTAAGATAGGACATGCGTTCGAGAGCGACTTCTTCGGCATGGCAAGCACCGCTCACTACAAGAATGTTCTCTTGTTTCACATGATAAAAATCACGCATGTATTCTGTGATTACCACGTTTTCGTCAGGAACAATTCCTTTTATGGCTGTTACTACATATTTGTTGCTTATGTCGGCTGTGATTTTCTTAAGATGTTCTTTCATATAAGGTGAAGGCATTGCCAGTAGCAACGTGTCGGCTTGTCGGCATACCTCATTTATATCGCTGGAGAATTCTATTCTGTCGGTATCGAAACGAACATCACTCAGATAGGCGGGATTGTGTCCCGTCCTTAGAAAGTCGGCTATGCGGTCATCGCGCCGCATATACCACATTATCTTTTCATCCCTATTGTTGGTTAACAACAGCTTTGCGAGAGCGGTAGCCCAGCTACCGCCTCCCATAACTGCTATTTTACCGGGGAAAACATTATTCATAATCCCTCTGTTTCGTTGATTGTTCTATTGTTGTAGTTCAATTTGCGGCATTTGCAATCCAGCCTGCAATTTCTTCGTTGCCCGGATTTTTCAAACCCAGTTTATGTTTCTTGTTCAATCCGCATATTTCCTGCATCAGTTTGCCCGGATTGGCTTCTTTCAAGCTATCCACAGTCAAGTAGCCTGCTTTCTGGATTACTTCCACCCATTCTTCGGGTACTCCTATCTCTGTGTACTTGCTTGCTGCATCACGCTTAGCCACTTTTTCCGGTCGCATCTGCGGGAACAGCAGAACTTCCTGAATGGTGCTTTGTCCGGTCATGAGCATAACGAGACGATCCATTCCTATTCCCATTCCTGATGTTGGAGGCATACCGTATTCCAATGCACGGACGAAGTCCTGATCGATGAACATTGCTTCATCGTCGCCCTTTTCAGATAGACGTAATTGTTCTTTGAAACGTTCTGCTTGGTCGATAGGGTCGTTCAACTCGGAGTATGCGTTACACAATTCCTTACCGTTAACCATAAGTTCGAAACGTTCGGTAAGGTCGGGATTTGAGCGGTGACGCTTGGTGAGCGGTGACATTTCCACAGGATAGTCGGTGATGAATGTAGGCTGTATATAGTTGCCTTCGCAGAACTCGCCGAATATTTCGTCGATAAGTTTGCCCTTACCCATTGTTTCGTCTACCTCCATCTTCAATTCCTTGCAAATGGCGCGTATTTCATCTTCGCTCTTGCCTGTCAAGTCATATCCTGTAAATTCCTTGATACTGTCAAGCATCGTGACGCGCTTGAACGGTGCTTTGAAACTTATCATGTTTTCACCTACTTTCACTTCATGTGTTCCGTTTACGTCCATACACACTTTTTCAAGCATCTTTTCGGTGAAGTCCATCATCCAGTTGTAATCTTTGTAGGAAACATAGATTTCCATGCAGGTGAACTCGGGATTGTGAGTGCGATCCATACCTTCGTTACGGAAATTCTTGCCGAATTCATATACGCCCTCAAAACCGCCCACGATAAGACGTTTCAAGTATAGCTCATCGGCAATGCGCAAGTATAGCGGTATGTCAAGCGCATTGTGGTGGGTGATGAAAGGGCGAGCGGCTGCTCCTCCCGGTATAGACTGTAAGATAGGAGTTTCTACTTCAAGATAGCCTTTGCTGTTGAAATATTCGCGCATGGAGCTGTACACCTTGGTGCGCTTGATGAAAATCTCTTTTACTCCCTCGTTTACCACCAAGTCTACATAACGCTGGCGATAGCGAAGTTCGGGGTCATCGAAAGCGTCATATACAACGCCGTCTTTCATCTTTACTATAGGAAGAGGGCGAAGTGATTTGCTTAATACCGTGAGTTCTTTGGCATGGACGGTAATTTCCCCCATTTGAGTGCGGAATACAAATCCTTTTATGCCTACGAAATCTCCTATGTCGAGCAACTTTTTGAATACGACATTGTACATGTCTTTGTTTTCATCGGGACAGATGTCGTCGCGGCTTATATACACCTGAATTCTGCCTTTTGAATCTTGTAATTCCATAAAAGACGCTTTACCCATGATGCGGCGGCTCATGACACGTCCGGCTATGCTGACTTCACGTTCCGGTTCGTCATCTTTAAACTCTGCCTTTATATCGGTTGTATGTGCAGTAACGTTGTACTCGGCAGCGGGGTATGGCTCGATACCCAAATTTCTCATTTCGGCAAGACTGTTGCGTCTCACGATTTCTTGTTCGCTCAAATCTAATAAGCCCATTCGATTCAGTATTTTAATATGTTATTATTATCGTTAAATCAAGGCATACTTTGCCATTATCTTGCAAAAGTACAAAAAAACGCACATTCTCCGCTCTTTATCCTCAAATTATTGTTGTTTTTCCGGTTTCATGGATGCGTATGGGTGAAAATGCAATGTTTTTTTTACTTCATAAAACATCGTTTTTAATGGAAGAGCCTTTTGAATAAAAATGATATAGCACCTAAAAACAAGAATCTGTTTAATTTTATTCCGATAAAAATCATCGCATATAAATCAGGTATAATGACATCAATAAAACTTAAATTCAGGAAACCGACTGCAGATAAGTCTCTCGGTACGCTTTATTATTCTCTCATTCATAATCGTGTGGTGTGTAATATAACCACCTCCTACCATATTGCTCAAGATGAATGGGACGGAGGCAATGTAGTGGCATCGATGCCTGTCGGCAGAGAACGAAAAGCGTATCTGAAGAAAACGAGAACTCGTACTATAATAGAGCAGTGTCGCTTGGAACGAATCGTAAGACGACTTAAAGACAGTCCATTGTTTTCTCTTGATGCCGTAGTAGACGAGTTCAGGCGTATAGAACGAGAGGGGACACTCCATCGTTTTATGAATGGGATAATTGCGGCTCTTATGGCTTTGGGCAAGAGCCGTACGGCAGAAACCTATATTTCGGCTCTATGCAGCTTTGAAAAATTCACTGAGGACAAGGATATGATGCTGGAAGAAATCACATCCGATATGATGAAACGTTATCAGGCTTTCTTACTCGATAACGGTGCATCGATGAATACGGTATCTTTTTACATGCGCATACTTCGTGCTGTATATAACAGGGCGGTGGAAAAAGAGATAATTGAACAGAAACATCCGTTCAGGCAGGTGTATACCGGAGTGGGGAAAACTGTGAAACGTGCTGTTTCTCTGCAAAGCATACGGCGTATAAAGCAGCTCAACCTGTCGGGTCAGCCGACTATGGAATTTGCTCGCGATATGTTTCTGTTCAGTTTTTACACAAGAGGTATGTCTTTCGTCGACATATCGTTTCTTAAAAAATCCAACCTCAAGCATGGCATGCTTGTTTATAGGAGACGTAAAACGGGACAATTGTTGTCAATCAAATGGGAGCGGTGCATGCAAGACATCGTTGACCGATATGGTAAGCCATGCTCGGAATACATGTTCCCGATAATAACAACCAAGGATATGGAGCAGGCGCGTTCACAATATAAGAACAAACTTTATATCATCAACAGGAAATTGAAACGCATAGCCGAAATGGCAGGAATCACCGTGCCGCTCACCACTTACGTGGCTCGCCATTCTTGGGCAAGTATAGCCCATAGTAAGAACATACCGGTTTCGGTAATAAGCGAAGGTATGGGACACGATTCGGAAAAGACGACAAGGATATATCTTGCTTCGCTCGACACCACGACCATAGACCGAGCCAACAGCCTCATCCTCCGCTCATTGTAAAAAAGAATGTTACGCCACAAGACAAACATGACGTAACATCTTATAGTAGCTTTAATACACTAAAAATCGCCCGGTCAATCTCTTGTGAAGAGATACTTAATAAGTTGCAAATTTATAAAAAAATATTGATTATCAACCTATTTACTCCGCAGAAAACAAAAATCTGTAAAAAATAAGTCCTATTTGTTGAAAATTCGTAATCATTTGTTTGAAATTTTTCACCATTAGTTCCTTTGTATGAGGACTGTATCCTCTCTTCACAAGAGAGGATACAGTTTTTAACCCCAAAAAGCTATAATATTATGTCACAAAACAAAACAGTTTTTCCGGGAGCTGAATCAAATGGCAACATGAATCGCTCCAATCGCCAACAGCAGTCTTTTGGTAATAAACCCCATTCAGGAACAAGACGCAGAGCCACGCTATGCGGAGATGTTAATGATTCTCAAAAAGATAATGGCTCGATAGATCAAAAGAATACAGGAAACAGTAAACCTATTGCCGGTTTCCTATATTCGATTTCTCGTACCTCTATAGGAGAATTCTGGCCTCTTTATGTAGGTCAAAACAAAATAGGCACTAATGACGATTGTGATATTGTACTGAGAGAAGCTACGGTATCGGGTCACCATGCCATCCTACATATCAATAAGATGAAAAGACCGGAAAAGACGGAGGCTACAATTATAGATTGTCAATCTACCAACGGAACAATGATTAATGGTAATAGTGTTTCGGTAGCTCGTCCTGAATTATGTAATATGGGAGATGTTATCACTATCGGTAATAGTTATGAGCTACTTGTGATACTTATTGATACTAAGGCTTGCGGTCTTTCAGTTGCTGAAAACTTCATATCTACTGATGATGAGCAATATGATATTCCGGAACCAATGCCTTTTAATTCCGGCGGTACTCGAAAAACCCGTCCCGGAACAGATGAACCATACTTTGTTAATCCGGATCAGCAAATGGATTCCCCAACTGAACCCGGTACGGTTGGAATAGATCCTACTACAAATAGAGGATTCACAAAAGGCAAAACAGAATACGGTATTTAGTCTTAACGTTAACGGAGATGCCTATAATCAAAATACAAAGTGACTTAAATAGGAAACAAAGGGTCTATTATGAGTATAATTCCTCCGACGCACCTTTAGGTGAAGGCGGAATGGGCAAAGTATATAAGGGCCGATGTCGTCATGAGATAACAGGACAAGAGCGTGAAGTTGCAATAAAATGCCTTCATAGCGACTTGCCCCCTCATGTAATTGCCCGTGCTAAACGAGAGGCATCGGTTAAGCTCCGGAATGATAATCTTATCGAAATGATTGAGTTCATCGAAATCAGCGGGCAAACTGAGATTGGCGAACCGGTGGTGAGATATTATGTCGTGAGTGAATATTTGCATGGTGTAACTCTTGAACAATTGCTCTCAGGGAAAGTTACCGATTATAGAGGTGATACTATTTCATTTTTGCAAAGATTATATGAACGGTGGCAGAGAGATCCATATCATTTTGCTTTGGAAATAATACGCAATTTGCTTTCGGGTTTGTCGGCTCTTCATGATAACGGATATATACATCGTGATATAGATCCGTCTAATATAATGATTACCTCAAACGGTAAAATAAAACTGATTGATTTCGGTATCGCCAAGGATTTAAGAAACAGAAGGCGGGAGTTCTCTGTACATGGGCAATTTATAGGTAGACCTAAATATGCTGCACCGGAACTTGTGAAAGGTCTTGTCGGAGACCAAAACCAACCTACCGATTTATATGCTGTAGGCATATTGTTGTATTACCTTGTAGTAGGCACGGTTCCGTTTGACGGAGAAATGGCTGAAGTGCTTGAGCAGCAACTAACGAAAAAAGTTCCGTTAAAAAACATCAAGCAAAACCTGCTTAAATCGGTTATTAAAAAGGCTACACAAAAAAAGAAAGCCGACAGGTATCAAAGCTGTGCCGAATTCCGATTGGAGATAGATAAACTTATGTTGCGTCCTTATCCTGATGATTCTAAGCCTATATTTAAGTCTCTTGCAATAGGAGTGTCGGTGGCAGCGGTTGTCTTTGTATTGATTGTAGCTATGGATTATTATTTTAGAGTGCAAGAACAAAAAGATGTTGAAAAAAAACAGGCATATAAAGAGAAACATTTAAATGACTCTATACCTCTAAATCCGATTGTTACTTATGAGGAGGCGTTGGCTCTTCTGAAGGATAATGCTACAGCAAAGAAAGGCTTTGAGGAGATGCAGAAGTTGGCGAATAGCAAAGACCACCCTGACTCGGATGCGTTGTTATTGTTAAGCGGGCTGTATTTTCAGAGTGAAGAAAAGGAGGATAAGAACAATGTGGATTCTTTGAAGGATATTCGTGACAGGCTCAATATAGAGATTGACAATAAAAAGGCTCACGCTTTATTGATTGAAGCTGTAAAACTTAATCCAAGTAATTATAAAGCGCAGTATGAGTTGGGCTGTAATTACAAATCGGGAGCAAAAAGAGGTACTGAGAGGGATGGAGATTCTGCTTATATACATTTTAAGGCAGCTCTTGATAGTGCCGATTCTGTAGGAGACAAGAAGTTCAGTGAAATAATCAGAGAGAAGATGTCTAATGTGAAACCTAAAAAATATAACCTAAAATGAGCGTATTTCAGCGTCAAGGTGATCCGTACCTGTATCTGAAAGTTATGGGTAGATGGTATTGTTATGATGTAAATAGTGAACCGTTAGGCAGCGGAGCTATGGGCAGGGTATATTTGGGATATAATGTAGATACAAAAGAAAGAATAGCTGTAAAACGAGTTATAGACCAATATTCCAATAACCCAACCATAAGGGAACGTGCTCGCCAGGAAGCATCGCTTGCATTCCGTCATCATAATTTAGTGGAGATGATAGGGTATTGCGAATATGCTCCTGATAGTGGTCCTATATTCCTGATTAGCAAATACGTTGACGGTATGGATATAGATAAATATGTCCAAACTCGTTTACAAGTGCATGATCGTACTGAAAAGATTTGTAATGCGATGTGTCAGGTTTTGGATGCTTTGGAATACCTGCATTCAAGAGGTGTCGTGCATAGGGATATAAAGCCCTCTAATATAATGGTGGAAAATGATTCCAACGTAAGGCTGATGGATCTCGGTATTGCGAGATTGAATGGTGGAAATAGTTTCTCAGCGTACGGATTTATAGGTACACCTCAATATGCAGCACCTGAACAAATTCTGCGCGACAGAACGGGCAGTGTACAGTTGAATGCTGCTACCGATATATATGCTTTAGGTGTAACATTCTATGAATTGCTCACAGGAATTAATCCTTTTGATTGCGATACAGAAGCAGATACGCTCACGCGACAAATGAGAGAGCCGTTACCTGATAGCAGGGATGTCCCCAAGAGATTGATGACCGTGCTATGGAAAGCAACGGAAAAAGAGTCATTAAAACGCTATCAAAGAGCCGCAGAGTTCAGAGAAGCCATAAAAGAGGCTATGTTACCGCCTAAGTCTTTATTTACAAGAATCAAAGAATGGTTTTTAGATTAATTAGAATTCAAAAAGTGTCAATATGGAGGATTTAATTCAGATACCTACCCCCAAATATATAAAGGCATACGCCGAATCGAGAATAGGAGGTAGGTCGGAAAATCAAGATAGTTTCGGTTATGCCGAAACTCCTTATGGCTTTCTTGTGACCGTTTGTGACGGAATGGGGGGCGGTCCGGGTGGGAAAACAGCCTCATCAATAGCTGTAGAAGAAATCATCAATGGCGTAAAAGAAGGAAATATAGAAGATACTGTGCCAAACATCCTGATAAAGGCAATTCGCAGAGCCAATATGGCTATAATCAATTACGGTATGGAGAAACCGGAACTTAAAGGAATGGGGTCTACGTGTACAGTTTTGATTATCAGTGAGAAGTGCGCTACGGTAGCACATGTGGGTGATAGCAGAGTATATCAATTGCGTGGTAAAAGCAAGGTATTCCGCACTTTCGATCATTCCATGGTATTTGACCTTGTGAAACAAGGGGTTATTTCAGAGGAACAAGCACGTCTTTCGGCTCAGTCAAATGTGATTACACGTGCCTTGGGTGTAAAATTAGATGTGGAAGTTGACGTTGTGGAATTGTCTTATGAGACGGGTGACCGTTTTCTGTTGTGTACCGATGGAATTCACGGTACTATGCCCGAAACCCAGCTGATTGCAGCCGTCAGTGATCGTAAATTACAGCTTGGTGCGATAACCGATACCTTGGCTACAACGGTTGATGGAACAGGCCGTTCTGAAGGTGGTGGTCATGACAACCTTACTTTAGCAATAGTAGAAACCAATATTAATTCAAAATTAAAACAGACTATGAGCAAGAATATGAAAATATCCTTTTTGATTTTGTGTGTCGTGTGTGCAATAAGCCTTATCGTAAATGTCTTTGCTGTTTCAAGTAAATCGGAGGTTGAGTTCAAGGATGGGTTCCTGACAATGGACTCTGTAACGTATGATAAAAACTTTAAGGATTCTGTGCAAATTAAAGTAGACAACGATACTACTACTATTACATATTATAATCAAAACGTCACTAAAAAAGAAAATAAATAAAAATACAATATGAAAACTTATTCTATAGGTCGCGAATTAGGTTGCGACATCGTAATTAATGACTCAACCGATGTGGTGAGCCGTCGTCATGCCATATTGAATGTGACACCTACCGGTTCTATGACTATCATAGACCAAAGTAGCAATGGAACGTATGTTAATGGTATACGAATCAATTCAAATGTTCCGGTACCGGTTACTCGCAAGGATATAATATCATTTGCCCATGTTGCTAAACTTGATTGGAACATGGTACCTCGTTCTAATGCTTGGGTTAAATATGCCGTGAGTGCTGTGGTTGCGGTAGCTATTGTTGCATTCTTGGCATTTGGCTTGGATTATTTCAAGAATACAGATGTAGAACCGGTAACACCTCAAGATAGGACCGCTTTAATCGATTCTGTAAAGAAAGCTGAAATGGCTAAGCAGGATTCTTTGCATAAAATCGAAAAGGCTAAGCAAGATTCCATAAAGAAAGCCGAAAAAGGAAAACAAGATTCTATAAGGAAAGCAAAGAAAGCTGAAGAAGCCAAGAAAAAGAAAGCAGAGGAGTCCTCAAAGAAAAAGTCAAAAAAGAATAAAGAAAAAGAAGATTCAACAAAACAGAGAAGTGAAAGAGTTATAGGATAAAAACAACCCTAAAAATACTATCATTATGAGATTACTTAAAATAGGTAGAGATACTGCATGTGATATAGTTTTACACAGCAGTAAAGTGAGTTCACTTCATGCCGAAATTACATTGCTAAACAACGGTGACATTTTGCTTGAAGACAAGAACAGCACCAATGGAACTTATGTAATGAACCGCCCTATCAAGCCGGGTACACAAGTAACCATTAAACATGGCGATGCCATACGTTTCGCCGATGTGGAATTACTATGGAGCCAGATTCCAATGCCTGAGGATAATTCCGGTTATAAGGCTGTATTTGGCATCGGTTCCAATTTCCGTAACGAAATACAACTTTCAGGAAATACTGTGAGTCGTTTTCATGCTACATTGAAAATCGATAAGAAAGGAAAAGCATTCTTGCAGGATCACAGTAAGAACGGTTCTACGGTAAATGGAATGCCGGTGAAAAACGGTCAAACTGTGAGGGTGAAACGTTCCGATTCTATTGTCTGTGGTGGCGTTCCGGTAAATATATCTCAATATATCCCCGGCAATATGGCAGCTAAGGCAATGCGTATAGCTGCTTCTCTCATTATCCTTATAGGTTGTGCGTATGGAATTTATAAATACTTTTTTGATAGTGTTACTCCTATAACTACAGAAGCTATGCAGAATGCTACGGCATGTGTATATGGAGGATACTATTTCACAGTTGAAATAAAAGATGATCCATTTAATGGTAAATTCAAAGATTGGCCAACCGTATGGACGTTTGGTCATGATGGCTCACGCAGATTAGTAAACAAAAATTTCAATATATATTGTGATGAACTAGATATGTATAGAGGAGAAGTAAAAGCTTTTAATTATACGGGAACAGCATTCTTTATTTCAGAAGATGGAGAAATGGGAACTAACCGCCATGTAGCCGTTCCTTGGGAATATGACAAAAAAGATTATGAAGAAGTTATACGAAATTTTATCGGAATGATGAAAACGTATTTTGCAGGTAAGTTGGCTTCCAAAATCACTTCAGATTCTATTAAGAAAACGGTAATATCAGAGCGATATAATAAGTCAGATATAGAAATAGGTGGAATATTTGAATTTTTGGGTATTGGTTTAACAGGAACAAAAGTTAATAGTGTACTTGATATACATCACTGCCAAGTCATCGCTGAGTCAGGTGACAAAGATAAGGATGTTGCACTTATTCGACTAAATACTCGTAAAACTCCGGAATATCTTGTGAAGATGAAAGCAGTTTATGATATTACAAAGGCGCGTGTAGATGAAACCTCGTTGAAACCACAAGAAGATGAATTTTTAATCACAGGTTATCCTTTAGGTGAATGGATTGGAACAAAGCTGTTTAATGGAGCCGAGCTACGTCCAACAATGCACAAAGCAACATTAAGTAATATCCCGGATGATAATTGTATTCAAATACAGGTTGTAGGAACCGGAGGACAGAGCGGATCTCCTGTAATAGACAAGAAACATCGTCTTGTGGGTGTGTTGTGCAGTGGATTCGGAGGTACTGAAGTTACCTACTGCTGCAATATTAAGCATCTTGTGGAACTTTATAACAAGCACAAGGTTAGAAAATGAGATTAAAGCGTTTTGTTATAGCAATATTGTGCGTGATATCGTCACTCTATGGTTCTGCCAGAATCATAGAGTGGTGTGTTGCGCCAGAATATGATGAAATAAAACCATACGCAGCCGGTTTGTATATGTGCAGTAATAACGGCAAGTGGGGATTGATTTCGTCAGTTGGGAAATTGCTGCAACAGCCTCAATATGACTTTATTATGCCGCTTCAAGGCGGATATGCAATAGCCGGAATAGGTGACGGATATGATTATCGTATAACCGGTATAATAGATAAGGAAGGACGAATAGTATCGGTAAACGGACAATATTATATAGCCAATAATAACTATACTTATTTTTCTGAAGGTCTCTTGCCGGTAAAAGATAGTTCCGGCAAGCAGGGCTTTATTAACACGCAAGGATTTCTTGTTGTAAAATGCAAATTTGGAGAAGTTCATCCGTTCAGTTATGGATTGGCTTCAGTAAAAGATAAAAAAGGAAGAGCCGGTTATATAAAAAAGAATGATCCTAAAAGTGTTAGATACAAACCGGAATTGAACAACGGTTTCATTGCTTTTGCTTCAACGTTTCATGAGGGGAAAGCCGTTGTGTCAGTTAATGGTAAAGCTGAAGAAATTAATACACAGTTAAAAAAGATTTCTTCATATAACGGAGATTTGACGACTAATGAATTGAATCATAAACTAAAGAGTGTTGACAGTGAATCTGCTCAGGCACAATATTTTGTGCCTAAAGAGGATACTCTTATTGAATCTTTTGCTGAGAACGGGCTATACGGCTATAAGGACACCTATGGTATTGCTGTATATCCTTACTTTTCGTTGGCAAAGCCTTTTAATCAAGACGGATGTGCTATTGTATCGGTAAATGGAAAAATGGGACTTCTGAAACAGTCTTCAGGTGGAACTTATTCTTCTTTTATCGCCAAGAAAGACGAAAGTACTTCATTAAAAACATCGCTTGACATATCTCGAAAAGGAGTAATAGAAGCATGTGACTATATAATTTCAGTACCTACTGCTATAGATGCGTCAAAGCTTGAAGTGAGAATGACCTGCGGTGACGGTGTTATGAAAAAATGTGACTTTGAGAATATTGGTAACGGTAATCTGAAAATATCCTTTACGCCGCATGCTGAGTCTAAAGCTGATGTTTTCGCGGTAAAAGCCGATGTGGAATATGACGGTTTGCCGGTATATAAATTTTCTCAATCCATAGGATTGAAGTATCCTAAAGCACTTGTGGTATCTGTTCCTAATACAGTGACAGATAAAGCAGATAGTAACGATCGTCAAGTAATAAGTGCTGTGATAAAAAATGACTCAAATGAGGATGTTACGCTTACTGCTACACTTGAAATTCCGAGTAAACTCGATAAATCGGTATCAAAACGCATCACAGTGCCTGCTTGGGGAAGTAAGTCAATCTCGGCTGAGGTGAATGTAACAGAGGAACAACGAGTTACAGCAAAAGTGTCGTTAAGTACCGGAGAGACTGAAACCAATGGAAACGTGATATTGAGACCTTATTATTAACAATAATAAAACATTAAATAGAAAATGAAAAAAACATTATTATGCGCAATAGTCGCAATTACAACATTTTGCGCCCAAGCACAAATGGTGCGTATTGAGGAGCCGGAAATACAATCGGCAGATTCTATTAAAATAGAGGAAAAAATAAAAAGTACAGACTTTGCGGAACAGGAAGTATTTGAAATTTACAGAGACTATGTACTTTCCATAGGTCCTAAAGTGGGAGCAAGTTATGTGATGGCAGGAGATCCTGATGGTATGGGGGATCTTGGCATGAGCGGTAATATAGGTTTCTCTGCCGGTGTTGCTGCTAATCTTCGTTTCGCTCGTCCTGAAGGAGATCCGTTGGGAACTGAGCGTTTCGGAGTGCAGGTTGAGGCGTTATATTCTATGCGTACACTGAAGAACGATGTGGAAGACCTTAAATTGAATTGTTTTGAAATTCCGGTGCTTTTCCAATGGTATGCGTTACCTGCATTATGCGTTGAGGCAGGACCTACATTTACAGGGGTACTATCAGCATCTCCCGACAATCTCAAATATAACAACACAGTATACCAAACAAGTGAAATCAAGGGGTATGACGTGATGTTGACTATTGGAGCAGAATATAAGGCTAAGAATGGATTTACAGCCGGAATACGCTATAATATGGGTAACAGCGAACTTGCCGACAATTTCAAGACCAAAGTAAGTTCCCTTTCCGTAAGCATAGGATGGATGTTTACACTTGTGAAATAATCAGTTATAGTGTGATAAAATTAATTATCAATTTAAAATAAGAAACAGATATGAAAAAATATATATTGATGCTTGCTGTAGCATTTGCAGCCGTTTTTTCATCTTGTACCAATGATGAAATACCCGTTCAACAATCAACCTCTTTCAAAATCAACCTGGCAACAGTTGTAGATGGTTTCGCTTCAATTGAACTTAGTCCAGGTGAATTGACAACACCTCCTTTTAACTCAAGGTTAAGAGTTTGTCTGTTGGTATATAACAAAGCCGGTGTCCTTGTAAATAAAGAGATACAATATGCTCAAAGTTATTCTCAAATAATAAGTTCAAAAATGGATTTATCTGAAGGAGATTATACAATACTTGTTATCACAGATGTGGATTTAACGGATGAAATATATAATCGTTGGAAACTTGAAGGTGAAGAAAATTTAGCTACAACTAAAATAGTAGGAACCGGTTATATAAAGAATGAATTAGCGATTCTTGGTATTAAATCCCAACAAATAAAAATAAATAGCAATGACAATATTGAATATAAAATTAACGTTGAACCTGCCGGTGCTATAATAAGAGTTGATTATTATAATTGTAATAAATGGGATTTTGTTGAATCTTATGAATTAGCTGTAAAACAAATAAGTTCTGATATAAAATTTGATTCAAACGGGGAACCTCAATATTCTATAGAAACTTCTGATGTTTATAAATGGCGTATAAATAGCGTTGATACAAGGTATGAAGAATATTATAACGGACAAGTTTTAGCCGGAGAATATCGATATTCTTTCTCATTCCCTCAAAAGAATGCTTATTTTAGATTTGAAGAAAACGAAATAGATGGAGATGAGAGTTATAGTGATTTTTGTATTTGTGATATTAATAAGGGCTGGGGATATATTTTTGAAATAGATACATACGATCTTACAACTCAGTGGTATTATTATGATCCGAGTGCTGATCGTTCACCCGAAAATAAAGGACTATTGAAAGGTGATTTGAAATTACAAATGACTGATCGGAATTTGCAAAAGGTTGATTTGTCAAAGGTTGCAACTGCTACAAGCATTTATGTAACGGATTAGATTAAGAATGAAAGGTAATCTATTATTGATATTATTTTTAATTACAATTTTTTGTAGCTGTTCATCCGACAAAGACGAACCGTCTTTGTCGGATGAACCGACTACTTCCATAGAAGGAGCATCTACTGATTTCAATCAATGGATTTATTCTCATATGAATCATTATTATCTGTGGCGTGAGGATATGCCGGACTCTTTGGAATGTGATTATACTATTGATCCGGTATCTTTTTATAAGAACTTGTTCTCTCCAAAAGATAGATTTTCATATTGTTCTTATAATAAAGGTTACAATCCTTCAAGGATACAAGACTTGTCCAAGTGGGGATTTGCTTATCAACTATATAAGGACAATAGTGGCAATACCTTATATCAGGTACTTTATGTTCAATCACGGCAATTAAAAGCCCAAGGCTTGAAACGTGGAGACTTGCTTAAATTGAAAGAGAGTAATAGTATATCGACTACGTTCTATATTGTAGAATATAGAAACAGAGAATTGCAAATAAAGAAAGAAATTATCACGGAAACATTAGGAACTGATTCCGAAAGCAACACGATTCTATTAGATTCCATTTACAATATTAAAGATAAAAACATAGGATACCTTTGTTATCTTCAGTTTGACGGCAAGCAGGATCTTACTCGGGTGATAAACCAATTTTATGTGAACGGTATTGATGAATTGGTTCTTGATCTTAGGTATAACCCGGGAGGTCTTGTTAGTACTTGTAGGTATTTATGTAATTGTATTGTTCCGGAGCAAGGGTATTGCAAAATATTTCAACAACATAGTTTCAATGAAGTCTATTCTGAAGAGGTCTATCGTGAAACCGGAGATTATCGGGAATATAGCTACTTTGAGAGACCGCCGGAATATACCGATGATAAATTAGGAACAAAATTGTATCCGTTAAAGTTATCAAGAATTTATGTACTTACGTCGCAACACACGGCATCGGCAAGTGAGGCTACAATAAACAGTTTAAAACCTTATATGGATGTAGTCGTGATAGGGGAGCAAACTACCGGAAAAGGTGTAGGCATGTTTACTCTTTCAAGTCCGGAATATAAATATGCTTTAGTTCCTATAACTTTTCGCTATTACAATGCATTGGGAGAAACTGTACCCGATGAAGGGATTGTCCCCGACTATTATGTCCCCGATGGATATTCTACCCTGAAAAGAGAAATAGGCGATATAGAGGAACCTCTTTTGCGCCAAGCATTGACGCTGATCTGTCCCGACATTTTCGATTATATGCCAATGGGAAGAGCGTCACACATTGAACAAGAAAACAATTATCTCACTCCGGTGGGAGAACCATCATATATAACAGAATTTAAACAAAAACAATATCTATATGAAAACAACTAAATGTATTTTATTTTTGGCAGCTGCATTAGGCTGTTTTACACAACTAAACGCTCAGGAAGGACTGAAAATGGTTCTTAAGAACGGGTCTGAACTTAATGGTTATATCTCACGCCAGCGACCGGGTGAGAATTTCACATTTTCTTCAACGAGTGCGACAATAATCCTGCCGGCAACGGAGGTTTCAAGCATTACCGACAATCAAGTGAAATATACAAATTTGTCGGCTGAGTGGGCTGAATGGGCTGAAGAAAATAATGCTTTTATAGGAGAAGATGAAAATCGTGTGCTTGTATTAAGTAACATCATAAAGAAAAACGGTACAGTGAACCAAGTGAGAATACTCGAACGCGGTGCTAAAATCAAGTACTATACCGTAGAAAGCGATACTCACACGTTAAATTGGGACACAATAAGTGTAGTAAAGGCTGAAACGCGTTCGAAAGAATTGCTATCGGGAGTGAACCGTTGTTATAAGTTGAAATCGGGAATAGAATATGAGGGAGAATATGTGGAAGAAGTTCCCGGAGAGACTGTAAGTTTGTTTAATAAAAACGGATATGTAGATGTGTTTAATACGGCCGAGGTGCTTAAAGATACTCGCGTAGGTGTTAATCCTAATCAAAGTCTGTTCGAACAGTCTTCGCTTCTTGATGTCGTTGAATTGAAGAAAGGCGGTACTTATAAAGGTATTATTTTTGAAAGAAATTACTTTGAACAGCCAAGCGATGACTATCTCCTAATACAATTGGAGGATGAAAAGATCATGAGTGTTAAGCTTGATGATATCGCAGAATATCGAAAGGAAACTAATGAGAAATATAATCCGTTAATAGATGTTTTCCTTGAGGAGAATGAATTCATGCTAAATCGTCATGAAGCCATAGGGTATGTTACTGAAGAAGTTAAGGGTGTTATTTGCTTTGTCCCGGATTCCGCAGTGGTAAAATTGCAAAAAGGATTGATTTCTCTTGAGACAAAATTGAAAAACCCGCTACAGAGCCAACAATTGAAAGTGTTGAAAGCATATCAGTATAAGGATAAAAAGAAAAAGACCTCTTTCTACGGTTTCACTTATGAAGATATCGTTAAGTCTGCCATACAGCCGATAAAGGTGGAAACAAGCGTTAACGGAACAACCAAGATGGATTATAACATTCCTGCTCCGGGCTTTTATGTGGTGTATAATCCGTTGACAAAGGTAGCGATTCCGTTCCGTCTGCATAATTAAGAATAATATGTTAAGTCTTAGATAACAACTGAAAAAAAGACCGGATATGAAACGTTTTATTACAGTGATGTGTGTGGTTCTGCTATCGGTTTCGGTAGTTTTTGCACAAGAGATAACACATAAAGTGAAAAAGCACGAAACCATTGCCTCTATAGCAAAAACTTATGGAGTTTCGTCCGATGATTTGTTAAATGCCAATCCTACTCTAAAGTCGCGTATGTATGTGGGTATGGTTTTGAATATACCTGTGGCAAAGACGGCAGAAGTCAGTCAACCTAAAAAATCAGCTGAGCCTAAAATTAAGCAGAAAGAGAGTCGGCAAACCGTTACTCAAAAGAGCGAGCCGAAAATTGTTCAATCTGAAATAAGAGAAGACAAAATCAAGGTCAAAGATGAAAATAATGCGGTCGATGAGAATGAGGTTGAATCTGAATTTACTCGTAGAGCCGGTAAGGGTGGAGTAAATATGGAGATGTTTTGGGGATTTCTTGAAAATCCGCATGATATGTATGATTGGTTTGGTCATGGTTCTTTAATGGCTCATTTTAAGTATAAATACTATCTGCATGATAATATTTATGCCGGAATCGGTTTGGGGTTTGGTTGGTCTGTCTTTGATACAGATGAAGATAAAATGGAATATGATATGAAACAAACATGTTGGTTTGTACCAATCCCGATAGAAATTGGTTTGGATTTAGCTCCCCAATCAAAAATTGCGTTAATACCAAGTTTGGGATTGAATGCGAATATTTGTGTTTCTGAAGAAACTGAAATTGACTCGAAAAAAAAGAAAAATAAAATGGGTGGTGAAGTCGGGCTTGAAGGACGAATTGGGTTAGCATTGCGTTTGAGTGAAGGCTTTGCTATAAAAGCGAGTTATAATACACCTTTCAGTGATGAAAACAAAGCGTTTTTTGGAGAGGATGGCTATCTTACAATTGGCTTTGTGTCAGGTTTTTAAAAGATTGGGAATAAAATAATAGAGTAATAATAAATATGAGAAAAATAACAATAGGGCGTGCTTCAGATAACACGATAGTGTTTTCATCACCAACGATAAGCGGTCATCATGCCGATGTGTTAGTGTTTGACGATGGAAGAGTCGTTTATACCGATCACTCCTCAAACGGAACATGGGTTAATGGAAGCCGGTTGCATAATGAATCTTATGAAATCAGGGAAAATGATAGAGTTATACTTCCCGGAAATGTGCTGCTTGATTGGTCTATGCTGCATATAAGAACTCCAAAAACTCATTTTGAAACATACAATTCCAACTCCGGGGGAGTAAAACAGGGATATTCCCATCAGTATGCGGGTCAAATTTTAAAAAATCGTCCAAAAACGAAAAAACCATTAAAGAATTTGTTATATGGACTAAAATTTATTTTGATTCCTTCTACTGTCTGGTTCGTTTTGCATTTTATTGAAGAAGGTACCGATTCAGATGGAATTACAAGTAGTGAAGCATGGATAATGTATTCTGCTATTGGGCTTTTAACAGTAAATACTTGCTTATTTATATTTAATCGAAAATGGCAAAAATTAATAGATCATTGGTTACCATAATAAAAAATAATATTGTATTAAAATACCTATATTGATATGATGACAGACGAATTTTATAATAGTGATGAATTTATTATCTTTTTAACTATAGATGGAACTTCTTACGAAGAGGTAGAAGTAAGGGTATCAGACCCTTATAAGACCATCCGAGACCAAATAAACAGTATCGTGACGGTATTTGAACTGCCTAAGATAGACAACGGAGGCAATCCTATTCAGTACCTGATCGGTCAGATAATGGAGGACGGCGGCGAACCGGAGATTCTTGAATTTGAGGATGCCAACGGACGTGAACAGGCGTTGATTGATTATGACATTCAGTCGGGCGACCATCTGCATTTGATTTCAGTTCCGATTGCCGGATAATACAGTAAAATTATAGCATGAGATGAACGCAACTATCAACGATTATAACCAAGAGGAACTCACCGGACGTGATGCACGCTTATGGAAGGAGTGGAAAGAGCTTGACATGTTATGTGCAAAGCGTAAAGCTACAGCCTCCAATCCTCGCCGTCCATCGCTGTCGTATATAATCCGTAGGAAGAATGTTCTTGGGCTTCCTACGGAATATGAAATATGGTATCGAGTGAAATCTATCGTGGGAGTGAAAGGAGACACGACTCCTCGCGAGCCTGTATTCGGCTATCTACACAAGATGAGTATTGTGCTTCCCAACAATTATCCATCAGCCGACGGAAATCCTATATTTACTTTCCGCACCGATATATGGCATCCCAATATCCGATCTTCAGGAGGTTTTAAAGGGCATGTATGTCTCACTATAAAGGAGATGGGCGTATTGGCATCGTTGAAGGACTTGGTGCTGCGTGTAGAGCAGTATTTGAAGTACCAGCTTTACCATGCGCAAAACACTTATCCTTATCCTGAAGACCAAAATGTGGCGGAATGGGTGCGAGAGGAAGGCGAACCTAACGGCTGGGTGAGATTCGGTCAGGACAAGCCTGAACAGGAAGATACTCCCCCCGTAGTAAGTAAAAAAGATACAGATAAAGGATTAACTATAAATTTAAAGACAATATGAAAAAAAGAATTTCAATATTATTTCTGTTGCTGTTGACAATGACTACAGTCTCTTTTGCTGATGTGCAGAAACATGTAAAATTGGATAACGTTAAGAAGACAGGAGAACGTATAGTGTTTGATTATTTCGATATATGTTTGAAACTTACCGAAGATGCGAATGATTATATAAAAGTTGATGTGGATATAGAAAACACCGATGAAGAGAAAGGTATATTGCTTTTTGGTAGAGCCTATTCGGAAGATGAACTGAAAAAAAGGCAACCAAAGATTAAGTTCCATAAGGATTTTTCAGGTTCTAAAGGCAAGAGAATTACTGACGCATACAGTCCTCATATCCGCAATAATATAGTTTATATAGAACCGGGTGAAAAAACTGATTTATTGACAATGATCTTTGAAAATAAAGGAGGAGACGGAACATTGAATTTACCTGTTTATATGATTAATTATAAAGAGGGCAGGAATTCAGTGCCATTTGAAAAGAATGAGCTTGTTATATCAAAGGAAGAGAAAGTGGAGTTGGTAGTAGAGGTGGAAGTTAAACAAGAGCAAGGGCAAGAGCTGGAGCAGGAACAGGAAAAAGTTGATCCTAATATAGTCAGTGAATATAATAAGTTGAAAGCTGAATATGACACTGCATCTTTCTGTAACAACGAGGCTCATGAGCCTTCATTGGCTGAGCAAAAAATGGAATTTCAGAATAAGATAGATTCACTGAAAGAAAAAATAAACGATGAAATATCAGCCAAGACCCTTCTTACTGGAAGTTCGTTGTATGATGAGTATGACGCATTGAAAAAGAGCTTGGATACGCTGGATCTATCCAAAAAAGAAAGTGATTGTGGCGAGCATGGAGAACCTAATGTACACTCCTGTTGGTTATGCAGTTCTTCGTTAGAACAGATGTATAAAAGTTTGGATAAAATCTATCAGGAAATATATAGCAGTCATGGTCAAGACCGTGAGGCTAAAAAAGAGAAGTATTATTATGATGTTCGTGGTATGTATAGATGTGCGCAACAACGTGAAGAATGGCAACATAGCGAATACAAGGATAAAATCGAAAAATTTTATAACAAGACTATGGAGTTCTACAAAAAATGATTAACTGATTATGCATAATATTATTTTATCATATACCAATAAAAACGAAAAAACTATCTGATATGGATATGAAAATTTTAGTCAGGAGATGCTTAATAAGTATTCTGATGATGAATGTTTTTGTGCCTCTCTTTGCGGATATAGATTGGAGGGATGTAGTAATAGAAAAAGATTTAAAATCAGACTCTGTAATAAGAGTTAAGAGCATAAAAAATAATAGTGATAATGATATAAAAATAATATTAAGAGATCACAATAACGATGTCTGCTATGAGGTTGAAATCCTCAAAGGTGAAAGTAAAACAATAAATAAGGAATGTAGCAGAATAGATGCTAATACATCAAGCGTTAACACTTCCTTGTGGAATAAAAAAAAGACAAAGGAAGAATGGGATAAGGAACATCCTGTAGCTCGTGATGAGAAAATTAAAGAAAAGAAAGAAGCTGAAGAAAAAAAGGAGGAAGAGAAAAAAGAAAACCCGGTTGTTCCTATAGATCCAAATCCAGATCCGATAAAAGAGGAGGTAAGCGGGGAGGATGTTATCAAAGATTACAAGAATGAACTTGAAAAAGATTCTTTATTGTCTCTTTCAGCAATAGATAATGATAAGAATATAATTAATTCTATCGGTAAATCGGAAGATAAGGTTGCATACATAGATCACCATAACCTAAAAGGTTACATTAAAGAAAAATCTGAGGAATTAACAAAGCAATATACGGATGAAGAGATAGAGACAAAAGCCGATCTTTTCTTAAAACGTTATGATTATAAGATAAAAAGCGATTTCAATTGTAAGGATAGTATAAAGAGTATCATAAAAGAACGGTTGGAAATGCGTAAAGCGACTATCGATCAGTTAAAGAATTTGATTGATACCGTAGACCGAAACAAGGAAACAAATAATTATTTACCGATAGGTATCGGTGTCATAGTAGTTCTTGTGGGATTGATTGCATGGATAATACTATTAGCCAAGAAGAAAAAAGATGGGCGTAAACAGGATAATATTCAGCAATCACCGGATACAGGCTTGTCACCGGCTATAGTTGTGAAAAAAACTACTTCAACGGTGTTGAAAGAGCAAAGTATCGAGAATGTCGTGAATAATAAAGCCTATTACAAAATCGAGTGTTCTGAATTTTGTGATGATTCGGCGGTAAAAAGCATATATATCAAGAATACGTGCATAAAGGCAATCTATAATATGTATGCCGATGATTTGAGAAATCCCAATAATCCCAAGGAAGACGGCTGTATGGTTCTCGGTCGCTGGATTTGCGATGAAGTGGAAAAAGAATATTACGTATCATTGGAAGAAATCGTATTGCCGGGCAATGATGCTGTATTCAAGGAATATGAATTGAACTTCGGAGGAAAAATCAAGTTGAGAGTTGCCGAAAAATTACGCAAGTTGCGTAAGGAATCCAATTTGCAATACGACTTGACCTGCTGGGTACACTCACATCCGGGATTAGGTGTTTTCTTCAGTAACTCCGACTCCGGTGTGCAGATGCAGCTCAAGCATCCCACACATCCTAATTTCCTTATTGCGATAGTGGTGGATATACTCACACCGCAACAGGAGTTCGGAATATTCACATTCAAGCACGACTCTACTATTAATTCCAAGAATGATTTGAAGAAGATGTATTCTTTAGAGGAATTATATAAATGGGCAATAGAAAGCGAGCGATTCTCTTATAAACCGGAGGACTATTATAATTCATTGTCTAAGGCAGACCGGGTAAATGACAATTGCCGGAGCATAATGCTAAGTAACGGTGCCATTATCGATATATCTTCACTTGTAACCGGAAGAAATACAGGATTATCGGGGTTGGCATACGGCTATGAGTTGCGTAATAACGGAAAGACCGAATTGATAATCAACTCAATATCCAAGAGCGAGAATGCCAACGGCGATGATTTATTAGGATGCTTTGTTATTGGAACACATTGCGACATGCAAACGATAAGAAATGTGATGTCGAAATATGCCGGAGAGATAAGATTTGTAATGTTCTATTCCATGCCGGAAGAAACCGTTACACTCATTCCGGTGATAAACAATCAAATGAGCATGGATTCGAAATATTTTGCAGAAGAAAAATTAGAAGATTTAAAGATATGGACAAGACGAAAAAGATGATTTCTAAAGTATTGGCGGTAATAGTGATGCTGTTAGGCGCAACCGGCATACTTCAGGCACAAAAAGTAGAAAAAATAGAGTTTTGTGACAAGCATTATGAGTATAAACCCGGAAAGGACAGTATTACATTATTCTTTAACTTGCTGGATTCAACAGGCAACCATGTCAAAATATCAGGAAATGATATAAAATTAGGAGATAATTTTGACATAAAAGAGGACGGAGAGTATATTAATCCGGAAAATTCCAAAATAACGGTTTTAAGTTCCGGACAACGTATTTCTGCCGAATATACCTTTTCTGTTCTTGTGGATTTGACAATACCGCAAAGCGGGAAAGATGATATTTATAAAACAATCAGGAAATTGGTTGACAGTGCTCCTGACAGTTGTGTGTATTTGTCGTTTTTCGGTGATGAAGTATCGGAAAGCCGTGTTGTGACTAAGGCTAACTATAAGGAATTTAAGAATAACTTTGAGAAAAAGGCTGAAAACAAATATTTTTATAGCGGATTGTATGCTAAATTGCTTGAGTTTGGTAAATCTGAAGTGTTTGAAGACAGCGTAAGAGCAGAGACCGGATACAAGAAAAACACAAAAATTGCCGATAGAGCTGAATCAAATAAAGAGAAGAATATACTGTTTGTGTTTACCGAGGGAGGGAATGATCCTACGGAAGAGGATTTGAGTTTTATTGAAGTGACCGGTTTTCAGGGAGATTTGTCACATATAGCTCCCAAAGTCGTGGCTTTGTATTATACTGAAGAAAATGAAGAACCAAATATCAAGAAGACTTTAGAGGGTATATGCAAACCGCGAAATATTACGGGAGACATAATAAAGGAACGTGAGGGAAAATATCTGCCTGCTAATGAAATGGAGGATATTCTGAAAAACTTTGAGGAGGTCGTAAATGATGCTATGTATGATTATG
Organism: Muribaculaceae bacterium; assembly: GCA_017473615.1. Classification (GTDB taxonomy): domain Bacteria; phylum Bacteroidota; class Bacteroidia; order Bacteroidales; family Muribaculaceae; genus RGIG4576. Next base: position 59,032 of record JAFUKL010000004.1, read on the forward strand.
CGTTTACCTATAAGGTGGTCGGTTCTAAGAATTATTCAGGTAAAGTCGGATATGAGGCTGAATGGAAAAACAATATAATCGGTTCAGGTGAATTCTCGGTAGGTACAGCCGAAAGGTCATGGCCTATAAGAGTGGAGGATACCGGTGATATCGCATTAAAGTATCTTTATGCTTTGCTTATCACGTTAGGAACCATTGCATTTTTCTTTATAGTAACAAAGATACTTGTACCGTATATACGGTTTAAGTCATTTTCTCTGAAATATTACAAAAGGTACGTTCCTGAAGCAAATGTTTCAAGACGAATATGTCATTATTGCAAGCAGGATATTCAACCGGGTCAATATGTGGTAATGAAGTGTAAACACATTATGCACGTATTTTGTTGGCAACAGAATGGTTATAAATGTGCCGAGTACGGGCAAAATTGTAAAACCGGGATTCAAAGTCACATAGAGTGGAGTGGTCTGTTCAGTCTTAATTCAATAAAAGATTGTGGACAATCCATTTCGGGTATCATAGCCGGATTTATCAGTTGGATTTGTTATGAGATTTTTGGAGGAGGCTTATTGGATGTTATATCAACGCATATAGTAGAACTTTTTTATAGCAGTAAGATAGAAAACGGAACTTTATTTACTGATTGTGTGACTAAGACTTCTGCGTTTTTGATTATCGGAATATTGTTGGGATTCTTCTTATCACTGATTTTCAGAAGTAATGATGAATATAAGAAGAAAGATTTCAAGGTGTGGTGCAAGATACTCGGATTGTCGATACTGACCGGTGTCATCGGAATGATTGCTTTTGCATTGGGTGCTAACATAATGTGTTTACTCTTGTCTGCAACAGAGATGACATACATCCCATGGTATTGCTCATTGCCTGCTTATATATTGTTCTCTATAAGCGTATCATTGGCTTTGACAATAAAATCCACCATTCCTGTGAAGAGCGCATTGCTTGGCGGTTTATGCTCGGCACTGATAGGCTTTATCGTCTTATATTGCTCAAGCTATGCCGGTAACACAAGCGGTAGGATGAATATGCTGTTGGATTTCATTATATATGGCGGCGGTCTGGGCGCTTCGTTGGTTACGGTAAGAATGCTCGCAGAAAAATATTTCTTGGTTATTCAAAACGGAGTCAGAGCCGGTCAAAAGATACCTATACATAAATGGATGAATGCAACCGGCGGTGGAAACAAAGTCACAATAGGAATGACCGGGGAGTGTGAAATCCAAATGAATTGGGAGAAGAGTAATAAAGTAGCTAAGGAACACGCTCAATTATTTATCGATTACGATAAGCAATTGCCTATGCTGAAACCGTTGGCGGCAGGAGTGGTTTTCAATACCCGTGCCGAATTGCCTGTAGGTAAGCCGTCGGTATTGTCTAACGGAGACAATTTCAAGATAGGTGATACAATTTTCTTATATCAAGAAACCGAATAAATAACATAATTAAAAATTATCAAAATGAAAAAAATTATTTTATCAGCTATCCTGTTTGCAGCAGCAGTTGCCGGATATGCACAAAGACCAGACAAATTAGAAATAGGACCGTATGAAGTGGAATATTTTGGTGAAGGGGATTATAAAGCTCGTCTTCGCAAAGGCATAGACCTTTATAAGTATTTTGATTTGAAAAGGGATACGGTAATCAAAAAGAACGTAATCATGCCAAATCCTAAATCTGAATCCAACCCTGTAAAGTGTGGCATTCAAGCAAGTGTATTCATGAGTTTGCCGAGATTTGCCGTAAGCGGAAATTCTAATATGTTTGGTGTAAGCGGAAGCTGGAAACAACAATTCGGTAAAAAATACTATTGGAATGCCGGTTTATCATTGGGATATTTATATGGAGAATACAGCAGCCCGTCTTACAGAGAGGATGCCATGATAGAAGTAGGAATACCTCTTTCAGTGGAATTTGCCTGCTTGGATTACAAAAAATCATCGGTTTATGCAGGAATAGGGTTGACTCCTACATTTTACAGCACATTAAAAGCAGATGAAATTGACGAAAACGGTGCAACGGTCAATGGCGAGAAAGATTCTGGCTTTTTAATCGCTCCGCGAGTGGATTTCGGTGGATATATACCGCTAAGCAAGCATATACTTCGTGTAGGTATATTCGCTGAATATAAGATAAATTGCTCAGGTGACGTGAATATTTATAAAGAAAGAATAGGCAGGGCATTTGTAGGAGCGAATGTCGGCATAATTTTCTGATGCTGTAAAATAAAATTATCGGATGCAGAAGAAAGAAACTTATGAATGGGGAGAAGGAGTGTACACACTCCTCTCCTGGTTCAAAAAAGAAAAAGTTAAAAACGCCCGGGTTTTGGTTGCCGGTGCGGGTGCTTTAGGCAACGAAGTTGTGAAAAATCTTGCATTATTCGGTATAGGTCATATCTATGTGGTGGACTTTGACCGAATAGAGATTTCAAACTTGACCCGTTCTGTCCTTTTCAGAGAAGAAGATGCGTATAACCATTCTTATAAATCGGAAATTGTAGCAAAACGGGCTATGGAAATTAACCCGCAGATAAAAGTTGTGCCGATAGTAGGCAACTTGTATTCCGAAGTAGGTTTTGGTCTGTATAAGTCGGTGGATGTTATTATAGGATGCCTTGACAGCCGTATTGCCCGGTATTATTTAAATAAATTAGCTATGCGTGCAGGCAAAACATGGATAGACGGCAGCATTGAGAATATGATCGGTGTCGTCAGGGTTTTTACCCCCGGAGTAAGCTGCTATGAATGCGGACTTTCTCGAGAGGAGTTTAATAACATCATGCTTAGGTTAGGTTGTGCCGATGTTGTAAGGATGCAGGAGAATGCGGGGCGTGTAGCAACAACGCCTATAAGTGCATCTATTATTGGAGCAATGCAGGTGCAGGAAGCAATGAAAATAATACATCTTTCCGCAGGTGAGACAGAGGAGGTTCCGTTCAAGACATTGCAAGGAAAGATGCTGAGATATGAGGGCATGACAAATTCCGTGAATATATATAAATATGCTTCTTGGAAGAGTATTTGTCCTGCTCATGAAGAATGGAGCAATATAGTGAAAGCAGAAAGTCTGTCGGCAGAGGATACCGTTGACACCGTATTAAAGACATTGAAAAGTATTCTTAATGTTAATGCCTTAGAAATTAACATGAGGAATAACAAATTTATAGATAAGATTGTATCGGATAAACCGGAAAAGGAATTTATGGTAAAAATTCCGGAGTCACAACTTGATGATTATATCGCAAATAATGAAGAACTGAGGAAGTTAAGTTATAAAACCATCTTCCATAAAGATTTCATTGAGAATATAGATGAGACATTCCCATATAAGGATATGTCGCTTAAGGATATAGGCATTCCGTTATTTGATATAATGCAGGTTTCAACAGAAAAAGGTCAATATTTCGTAGAACTTACTAAGGACGCATCAGTATATAATTTGGCATAATATGTTAAAGTCATTTCCTAAAAAATAAATATGAGCTAAATAAAAGGGCTCTAATAGAATCAGCCACTTAGTTTTTATTACTATGTGGCTGATTTTATTGTTGAATACGTTTGTTTGGGGGGATTAGAAGTTGAGGTGGGCGGCGGCGGCTATTTTCTTGGGGATGTCGATGTTGTTGTTTACCCCGTTGAAGATTTCTGCTCCTGCTCCTATGGCGAATACCGGGGTGAAATCTCCGGTGTGTCCGGTGGTGGTCCAGCCTATGCCTGTATAACGATTGAATACGCTGAATACGTCGGCAATAAAATTGTTGTAGGTGGTATACAATGTCTTTACATCTTCAACATTCTTTTGGTTGAAGGTTTTATCGAAAGACTCTTTTATCATCTTGTCGTCTTTTTCATCGACCTCAATGGCACCGTACAGTCCTAAATTGTCTTTTATATAGGTTTTCATGTCTTCCCAAAGGATGCTTTCTCCTGTTTTTTGTAAATTCTTGCAATATTCCTGAAATCTGGATATTGACACTTTTTGATAGTCAAGATTTTTCAGGGTTACGCGTTTGTTTCCTTTCACACCGAAGGTTAGTCCGCCGGTGTTATGGTCGGCTGTGACTATTATAAGTGTTTCGTCGGGGTGTTGCTTGTAGAATTCATACGCAATTTTTACTCCGGCATCGAAGTCAAGGATGGATTTAACCACGCCGGGGTCATTGGCGTGAGCAATCCAGTCGATGTTTCCGCCTTCTATCATCATGAAGAACTTGTTGGGAGAGACGCGTTGCAGATGGTTGAGGCATGTCTGCGTAAGGTAGGGAACATTAAAGTTCTCATTACCCAAACTGTCTACGGTATATCCGCAGTGTCCTTGTCCGTTAGGCTTATTAAGATATACAATCTTGTCGTGATTTTTTACAGTTTCAAATTCTTCTTTCCCGGTGGCGAATGTGTAACCTGCCTTTTTGATTCTGTCGTAAAGGTCGGTTTCTTCTCCTTTGTTGTTGTTTCTGCTAAGCAGATTGTATCCTGCAAAGAAATCGTATCCGCTATCTATGATTCCCTTACCGGTTTCGTAGTAATGCTTGCGACTTGGTGCATGCCCGTAGAAAGCAGCCGGGGTGGCATCGTTAAGAGTGACGGTTGTGGCTATTGCCACGCCATATCCATTTTCTTTAAGCAATTTAGCCACACTGAAAGTCGGAAGGCTGTCGGGGGTAACGCCAAGCATTGAGTTGTTGGTCTTGCTACCGGTGGAAAGAGCAGTGCCTGCTGCGGCCGAGTCGGTGATGTGCCTGTTTGCCGAGTAGGAAGTGGCAAGTGCTGTTACCGGGAATTGGAGCATTTGCAGATGCTCGGTGTTGTTGAGAACGGTGCGGTTATAAGCTTCTGTCACCATGATGGGACCGAGACCCATGCCGTCGCCTATGAAATAGAAAATATACTTCGGAGTTGCTGCCCATGACTCTGTAACGGACATCAAGCAGATGACTAAGGATAGAATTTTAGAATTCATTGAATCTGATTTTTTTGAGTTTATTTTTTATGCAGACAAAGGTAATTAATATTTTCGTTATAGTGATTTGTGTTATGGTAAAAAATAAGAACACCTACTATATATGTATTGTATGGTGTTCTTATTTTTTTGTGCTTATTGTTTTTTCAGCAAGTCGCGTATCTCGGTAAGCAATTTTTCTTCTGCTGATGGTTCCGGTGCGGGAGCCGGAGGAGCCGATGCCTCTTCTTTCTTGCGGTTCAATTTACCTATAAGGCGGATGAACAGGAATATGCAGAATGCGATGATGATGAAGTCTACCGTAGTCTGGATGAAATTACCGTAGTTCAAAGTCGCTTCAGGAGTGATTACCGTACCTGCCGCATCTTTAACTTCCGGCTTAATAACCCATTTGAGTTCCTTGAAGTTAATGCCTCCCACAAGAAGCCCTACGGTAGGCATAATCACATCATTTACCATAGAAGTCACGATTTTTCCGAATGCACCACCAATGATGACACCCACAGCCATATCCAGCACGTTCCCCTTCATGGCGAAATTTTTGAAATCTGTAAGAAATTTATTCATAAGTATAAAATAAAAGTTTATTTATATGGTATAATTATCAGTGTTTTAAACCGGTTTTCGGATGACGAGCAAAAATAAAGAAAAATTTCCATTATTTATGAGGCTTAATAAGTATTTTTTCAAAAAAAAAGTATTACTTTTGCAGGGAATTAGTATGGCTTATTGTGATTAGCTCTAATTCTCAATGTTTTAGGTGTAAAAACGGTAATAAAAGAAGATTGCAACTAACCTATAAAAATAGGAACTTATACTTTAACTAAATAAATTTATTTTAGAAAATGACAAAAGTAGGTATTAATGGCTTCGGACGTATCGGTAGATTCGTATTCCGTGCTGCTCAAACAAGAAATGACATCGAAATCGTAGGTATCAACGACTTGTGTCCAGTAGATTATTTGGCATACATGCTAAAATATGACACAATGCACGGTCAATTCGAAGGCACAATCGACTATGATTTGGAAAAGAGCCTTCTTATCGTAAACGGTAAGAACATCCGTGTAACTGCAGAACGTAATCCTGCTGATCTTAAATGGAATGAAGTAGAAGCTGAATATGTAGTAGAATCTACAGGTCTTTTCTTGACTCAAGAAAAGGCTCAAGCTCACATCGAAGCCGGTGCTAAGTATGTAGTTATGTCAGCTCCTTCTAAGGACGCTACTCCAATGTTTGTTTGCGGTGTAAACTTCGACAAATATGTAAAGGGAACACAATTTGTTTCTAACGCATCTTGTACAACAAACTGTCTTGCTCCGATCGCTAAGGTTCTTAACGACAAGTGGGGTATCGCTGACGGTTTGATGACAACTGTTCACTCAACTACTGCTACTCAAAAGACTGTTGACGGTCCGTCATTGAAGGACTGGCGCGGTGGACGTGCTGCATCAGGCAACATCATCCCATCTTCAACAGGTGCTGCTAAGGCTGTAGGTAAAGTAATTCCTGAACTTAACGGCAAATTGACCGGTATGGCATTCCGTGTTCCTACTCTTGACGTATCAGTTGTTGACTTGACTGTTAACTTGGCTAAGCCTGCTACTTACGCTGAAATATGTGTTGCTATGAAGGAAGCTTCTGAAGGCGAATTGAAGGGTGTACTTGGATACTGCGACGAAGACGTTGTTTCTTCTGACTTCCTTGGTGACGCTCGCACTTCTATCTTCGACGCTAAGGCAGGTATCGCTTTGACTGACACTTTCGTTAAGGTTGTATCTTGGTATGACAACGAAATCGGTTATTCAAACAAGGTTCTTGAACTTATCGCTCACATGAAGAAAGTTAACGGTTAATTTTTTAACCAAAGAACAAAATAACCATAGCTCGGAGGTGAAAACTCCGGGCTATTTTTTATATTTGCCGAAAGGTTTTATTTTATGAAAAGAAGATTGACACAAGAGGAAATAGAAGAACGTGTGGCTCGAGGTGTGGAACTTTTTAAAAGCGGTTTCAATTGCGCTCAGGCAGTGACGGGTGCTTTTGCCGACCTGTATGGTATTCCTCAAGACGTAGCTATGCGAATGAGTGCGTCGTTTGGAGGTGGTATGGGACGAATGCGACTCACCTGCGGAGCGGCAAGCGGCATGTTTCTATTGGCAGGATTGGAAAACGGATGTGCTACGGTAGAGGAACCTCAAAAGCGTGCCGAGAATTATGCGCTTGTACAGGAATTGGCAGGTGAGTTCAAGAAAGAAAACGGTTCGCTCACTTGTGCCGAACTTTTGGGGTTGCGTTCAGGGAAAACGGAATCACCGATACCCGGAGAACGTACAAGGGAGTATTATAAGCAACGTCCTTGCACCATGATGGTGGAAAGTGCGTGCCGTATTTTCGCCGAGAAAATCAATATTCGCTGAACCATTTGGGCTTGATTACGATACCGAAACGAAGTCGGGAATGGTATTGCTTGTAATCGAGCAGACTTTCGCCGTATCCGTTGTAATATTGTAGAAAGAGGTATTGGTTTGCTTTGTTTGACATGTGATAATTAAGTTCTACAACGGTATTGAAATTGAAATTCCATCCGCTACGCTTGATAAGAGTTACGGCGAATCCGAGTTTCTTGTTGCGACTCATCACTTGTATGCCGTTCTGGTATATACCGCTGTATTTAAGTATATCGCGATTGTTTTCGCCGTCTATAATAGGAATCCAGTACTTAGCGTGAATCATGAATTGCGGGCTTATGAAAAACGAGCCGCAAAATGAAACTTTGTTCCAGCTGCGCGAGTTCAAGGAATCTCGTCCGTTGCTTTCATGCTCAATCAGCACCGATGCTTTTCCCACGATTCTGTCTTTAACGATAAGAAGCTTGCTGAGACCGATACCCGGATTGAAATTGAAATCTCTTACAGGCATGGACTTCTCGAACACGTTCCAGAATACCTTTTGATTGTAGAACAAGAATAGATAAGTGTTGAACGGCAAAGAACTCTTGGTAAGACGTTGAGAGATACTTATCTGGAACTTGACATCGGAATTATATCGTGTGATTTTTGAACCAAGTGTGGTTCCGCCAACAAAATAGTTGTCTTTGTATAACGTGAAATAAGGACCGTTGTCATATTCGCGTCTCACGCTATCGGCATTCATCTTGTTGTCATCCTCAAATTTTACTATTTGAGCATGCAGAGCAGTTGACACTCCGGTAACAATCAATAATATAAAAACAATGAAATTCCTTATCATTTTTGTTCAAGCCTTTTTCAGCGCAAAAATATAGATAAAAATCCAATGCTACAATTTCCAAAAATCTGTTTTTTCGGTATCTTTGATTTTCTCTATGGAATGTATCGGCAGGATATTTCATAAAGTACTTAGAATCTGTTTAAAATTTTCTTGTAATTTTGATTACAGTTCTACTTGGGACAAGTTTCGGATTCTTTAAGGCTCTTTTGGTTGTCTTTTTTTATCAAATCGCTTGGAAATAGCTCGCTATTATCTGCGCAATTTGATAAAAAAATCCATTCCAAAATACTGCTTAAAATAATCTCGAAATAAAATTTAAACAGATTCTTAAATTTGGAGCTGTTAAAGATTTTTTAACTTATAAAACGGTATTTAAATGTAGAATTGCATGTCTTAACTATAGAGACGAGAAACAAGAGAAAGATGACATCCCAAAAGTTTGACATATTGTATCGCAAAAATTATCCGGTGTTATACCGGTTGGCGTTTATGATACTGCGCGATGACGAGGAGTGCCGGGATTTGGTGAATGAAGTATTTGCCGACCTGCTTGACGGCGGTCGTTGCGACGAAATAGACAACATCGACGGCTATCTGTTCCGTACGGTGCGAAACAGGGCTTTATCGGTGATTTCCGGCAGGAGCGTGCAAGAGCGATTCTGTCGCTTGTATCCTATTGAACAGGAGCTAATTACCTCCTACGATCACAATTATGATAAAAAACTGTTTTTAATCATGCAATTTTTAGATTCGCATCTCACTCCTGTAGCCCGAAGTGTAATAAGGCTGATTTTCGAGCATGGAAAAAGTTATAAAGAGACAGCCGAACTTGAAGGAATCAGTGTGCCTATGGTGAATAAGTATGTGGTTAAGACGTTGCGAATGCTTAGAGAAGAGTTTAAGAAAGAAAGTTAAATTAGATACTGTTATGAAGACAATAGACGATAATACAAGGGATGAAATAATATCTCGAGTAATAGATGCTCCGGAGACATTAACCTCGGAGGATATACGATTGATTCATGAGGATAAGGAATTGAATGAACTTTACAATTCGGCAGTGTTATGCCGAGATGCACATGTTGCTGTCGACACGGTGATACCTGATGTGGAGACTGAGTTGGCGAAGTTCAAGGCTCAGAAAAAGAAAGTGATGCCGTTATACAGGCGTTGGAATGCACTGATGCGCATAGCGGCGGTATTTATCGGTGTGGCTGTATCCGTTCTTGTAGTGGCAAGGGTGATGGAATACCGCGGATTTACGATGTTCACTGCCACAGAAAAAATCCTTGAAGAAGAACTGTCAGCTGAGATTAATATTGCTCCTGTGGCTGCTGTTGTTGAAAGTGAAACAGAAATCGTGAACGATAAGGAACTTGTTTATGATAATGTTTCTCTTGAAGAGATAATGAGCGAACTCGCTCAAATTTATAACGTGAGTGTGGAGTTTGGTAATGATGATGTTAAATCATTGCGCTTATATGTGAAGATCGAGCGGGGCAAAACAATTGCTGAGGTAGTCAGCATGCTTGGTGCCTTCGAGAAATTCGACATCAGTATAAACGAAAACCATGTGATAGTGAAGTAAGTTTCAGTACATCGTATAAAAACACATCATCAGTTATGAATAAGAAAATATATGCCGCATTGTTGGTGGCGATATTGTTTGCTGCACTTACGGCAAGGGCAGAGACAATAACCCGAACCTATAAGGACGAACCTATGCCAAACGTGTTGCGTGACATAGATAATGCTTATACCGAGGGAAATATAAGTTTCATCTATAATGAACTTGAGGATTTTACCGTTACAACCGATATTAAGGGGAAGACAATTATAGAGACAATATATGAGGTGGTAGGTTTTTATCCTATCAGAGTTACTCATGTGGATGGCAATATATTTCTTGAATGCTGGCAGAAAGAACCGCATCGCATGAAAGGCAGATTGCTCGATGAAAATATGCATCCTGTGGAATATGCCAATGTGCAGTTGTTTAATCCTGCCGATACGACGTTTATAACCGGCGGTGTGAGTAATGCCAACGGAGATTTCGTTATACCGGTAGATGCCGAGAAGGTGCTGTTGAGGACACATTGTATAGGCTATATGCCGTATTCATGCGTGTATGAAGTAGGCAGTATAGGCATCGTTCGCCTTCACACGAATGCGAAATTGTTGCGGGAAGTAAAGGTCGAGCAAAAACATGTGGAGTATAACGGAGACAAGATTGTTGCGCATCCCACAGCCACCCAAATCAAGCATAGCTATGATTTCTTCTCATTGCTTGGGCAAATGCCTTTTCCCGGAGTATTTGTCGACGAGCTGAATCGTTCCATCTCTTCATTCAGTGGTACGCCTATTATACTTGTGGATGGCGTAAAACGCAGTACTCGAGATTTGTACAGCATTCAACCTAACAATGTCAAAAAAGTAGAATACTCGATGAGTGTTCCCATGAAGTATGCCGATAGCGGTGCTTCCGGTGTGATTTACATATATCTTAAAGACCCTAAAGCCGCCGGAGGCTCTTTTTATACCAATGTTATGGCATCTCCTACCACCGGTTTTGTGAATGCCGACGCCGGTTTTTCTTATAATCAAGGGAAGTCTCAATTTACACTTGACTATGTATTCAATCTACGCGATTACAATGAACGTATTATAGACCGAGAGGAAAGTTATGTGGGAGATGATTTCAGGGTGGATTTCAAAGAAGATGGCAGCAGTTCGCCTTTCGACTACAATACTCACGACATAAGTGCAGGATATAAGTATCGCCATGACAATACGATGTATTTCTCGGTGAAATTCAACAACGAAATATACACTCGTCATGCTGAAGAGATGGGGTATGTGGAGGATTCGTTCTTGGGAAACTATAACCGTGTGACAAGCAACCGTAATTATTCTTATAAGCCATCGCTCGACTTATATGTGCAAAAAGAATGGAACGGCGGTCACACAGTGGAGGCACAAGTAGTAGGTTCATTGTCGGATAACGGGTATGAACGCACTTATAATGATAAACTTGAAACGGGTGAAACGAAATCCTTCCCCTCAAAAGTGAATAGCGATAATCAATCGTTGGTTTCAGAGGTTACTTACCGGAAAGTGCTGTCGCAAAAGACTTCGTTGTCGGCAGGTGTTCAAAACCAACTGTCCAAATCTGAAAACAACTATACATTGAGTGATTATGTTACCACTCTTAATGAAAATAATAATTACGCCTATGTGAATTTGAGCCAAAAGATAGGAAAAATGAGTTTGAATATCGGAACCGGGGTGAAATATATAGTGATGAAGAGCGAAAAGAATGAACGTGAATTTACACGTAATATTACTTCGCTGAGTTTTGCCGGCAGTCCGTTGAAGAAACTTTATGTGTCTCTTACCGGAAGTTATCGTCCAAGTATCCCGGGATTATCGGCACTTACCGACTTGGAACAGGTGAGCAACGATTATCTATTGGTGAATGGTAACCCAAATCTAAAGACCGGTCACAGATTTAATACCCGAGTGTCTTTGGCTACCGATATTAAAGATGTATTCGGCATAGTGCTTGTGAATACATTTTATACCACCATAGACCCTTTTTATAGCAATATCATTTATAAAGGTAATGGAAAATTTCTTCAGCGTACCGAGAACTACGACAGATGGCAGGCTTATGAAGCACGGCTTGTACTTACTCTCAAAGAAGTGTTTAATAAACATTTATCGGCAAGGGTGGAAACTTTCTACAACAACTACCTTACATGCGGCATAGACTGGAAACACCGTCTTAACAGTGTGGGACTGTTCTTTTCGGCAACGGGATATTTCGGCAAGTGGACGGCACAGTTGAGCTATAGAATGCCGTATAAGACACTTTCTGCCCAACGTATTGAAAAGACAGAGCCGTGGTCTTCGGTATCACTCGGTTATCGTCATAAGAATTGGTTTGTATCGGCATCGGGACATTTGTTGTTCAGCAAGAAAGGAACTCAATATCCATTCCGGAATTTGAGTGACACCTATTCGGGCTCGGGTAATGTTTACATCAAGGATAATGCCAATATGATATCGTTTACGGTGCGTTACAATGTGAGTTTCGGTAAACTGTTTGGCAAGACCAAGAGACGTACGTTGTTTAATCAAGGCTCCGGAGCTTCGGTGTTGACGTTGTAAGCAAAAAACTCCCAATCTGTGCATATAGAAGATGTAAAAGGCGATGTGTCGAGTGGTTTTTATTTCCGGTCTTTTTCACGTATTTCAACACGGCGTATTTTACCGCTTATCGTCTTAGGCAATTCATCGACGAATTCTATTATACGAGGATATTTGTAAGGTGCGGTTGTTCGCTTTACATGATTCTGTATCTCATTGATAAGCTGCTCGTTTGCCTTGTCTTTGTATTCTTTGGAAAGGACAATAGTGGCTTTTACCACTTGCCCGCGTATTTCATCGGGAACTCCTGTTATTGCGCATTCCACTACTGCGGGATGAGTCATAAGTGCGCTTTCTACTTCAAACGGACCAATGCGGTAGCCGGAAGACTTGATGACATCATCTTTACGCCCTATGAACCAGTAATAACCGTCTTCATCGCGCCATGCCACATCTCCGGTGTGGTATATTCCGTCGTGATAAGCTTCTTTGGTGAGAGCCGGGTCGCGGTAGTATTCCTTGAATAATCCTACGGGGTGTTTCCCGTGTGTACGCACCACAATTTCGCCTTGTTCTCCATCTTCAGCCCAAGTTCCGTCGTTTTTCATCAAATCGATGTCGTATACGGGACCTTTCTTTCCCATAGAGCCGGGACGAGGTTCTACCATCGGATAAGTGCCTACGGTGATGGTCGTTTCAGTTTGTCCGAATGATTCATACATTTTTATGCCTGTCAATTCGAGCCATTTTTCATATACGCTGTGGTTTAATGCCTCACCTGCGGTAGTGCAGTATTTAAGTGCAGAAAGGTCATATTTTGATACATCCTCGCGAATCAAAAAACGGAATACTGTGGGAGGAGCGCAAAAAGATGTTATATGGTATTTTTCGAAAATGACAAGTAAGTCGGCCGGTGTAAACTTCTCAAAATCATATACGAAAACATTAGCTCCAACAATCCATTGCCCATAGTATTTACCCCACACGGCTTTCCCCCAACCGGTATCGGCAAGAGTGAGGTGGAGACTATTCTCATTAACGTTGTGCCAATATTTGGCTGTAATGATATGCCCCAAAGGATAGGTGAAGTCGTGTGCCACCATTTTAGGCTCTCCTGTGGTTCCTGATGTGAAATACATCAAAGAAATGTCATCGTTTGTATTGGCGATTTCGGGGCGTGTGAATTCGGGAGCATTATCAACGCCTTGGTTGTAATCGTCCCATCCTTCAGGCACTTCAGGACCTATTGATATATAGTTTTTTACCGACGGGCAACCGGGTCGTGCCTTTTCAACATGCTTGATGACCTCGTCATCGCCCACAGCTACGATAGCTCTGATGTCGGCTGCGTTGGCGCGATAAATGATGTCTTTTTCGGTAAGAAGATGAGTGGCGGGAATTACAGCCGCTCCTATTTTGTGAAGAGCCGTTATTGCCATCCAGAACTGGTAACGGCGTTTCAGAATCAACATTACCATGTCGCCGCGCTTGATACCGAGCTGGGTGAAGTAGCTTGCTGCTTTGTCGCTTTCTCGTTTAACATCGGCGAAAGTGAATTGAATTTCATCGCCTTTGTCGTTGGTCCAAAGCAGTGCTTTTTTATCAGGACTGATTCGTGCCCATTCGTCTACTACATCATATCCGAAATTGAAATTTTCAGGAACTTTGATGTTGAAGTTTTTCATGAAATCATCGTATGATTCAAAATCGGTCTTATCAAGAAATTTTTCAAGCATGTCTTTATAGATGTTTATTGTAGTTTACGAAATAATAGCAATGAATTTTACGGGTTTGCCATCAAGAGCTTTCATGCCGTGCGGGCGTTTTGAGTCATACATTATACTGTCGCCCTGTTCTAATGTAAGCACTTTCTCTCCTATTTGTATTTGCAAGCGTCCTTCAATGACGCAGTCCCATTCTTGTCCTTCATGGCTGTTGAGGGTGATGGGTGCATCGTTTGGCTCTACGGTTACGACAAGTGGGTCGAAAATGCGGTTTTTGAAACCTGCTGCAAGTGATTGGTAGCTGTATGCCGCTGTTCGTTCCGCTTTAGCTCCTTTTCCTGCTCTTGTCACAAAATAACTACTCATTTTCGGGTCTTCATTGAAGAGCAGAGCGTGCAACTCGATATTGAATTTGCGTGCAACCTCGTTGAGAAAACTCAGAGGAATGTCGGTTTCTCCGTTTTCATAAGATATATATGTATCTTCGCTTACGTTGATGGTTTCAGCGAGTTCTTTGGTCGTCAGGTCAAGGGCGTCGCGCAATCCTTTCAAGCGGATGGCAACTTGTGCCATTTGTTCTGTTTTTGTCATAATATATTCCCTTTAGCCGGTTTTTTCATTATATATGAATATTCACCCATTGCAAAGATAGAAAAAGGAACGACAAAACAATAAGTTTTTTTCAAAAAAATATTTTTTTGCACACACATAAATCATTAGTGTGCAATGTGTTGCACAAACCTATCAGGTTTGTGTAATGATTTTTGCTTTGAAATCAAAAAGCAAGATTAATTTGTGTGGCTGTAACAGCTTGTTTGGAAATCTTGCGATATAGTTCGGGATTTTCTATGTGCCTTTTAATTTGCATGGCTAAATGAAAGGCAAGATTGACAGGAACGGCGTTTCCGATCATCTTATATCCATAATTAACATCTTCATACAGGAATTTAAAGTCGTCGGGGAATCCTTGTATACGAGCGACTTCTCTTACTGTCATTCTACGGTATAGATGCTCTTTGCCTTCAACGAATTTATGTAGATTGGGTGTTATTTTAGACATTTTTGGTGCTTGAGGATGCAATTGGCATTGTCTTCCGCTTGCTTGTACTGTAAATCCCGGTTCATCCCAAGAACGGACTCTGTTCCTTGACATGAAAATGGGAGAAAAAGAGCCGATGAAATATTCGTGGTTCGGAATTATGCAGTTGTTGCCGTTAGTCTTGTTCTTTTCTTTTGCGGGAATGGCTGTATCTTTTAAATCCCAAATACATCTTCGTAGTGTAGGCTTGTCTTTAATGGGTTCGGGAAAGCTGAAATTCTTTATATTCAGGTCTTTTCTGAAACCTATATAGAAAACTCGTTCTCTATCCTCTGCTACATCATAGTCGTTGGCATTTAGTAACTTTATACTTACATCATATCCGGCTTTGTCAAATAGTCGTATGAAATTAGCTACTGCGTCAGAATGTCTTTGAGCAAGCATTCCTGAAACATTTTCAGCGAGGAAAAACAATGGTTTGACGTGTTGTAGGATACGTATGTATTCAAAAAATAATTGTCCTCGTTCGTCATCTATTCCTCTTAATGAGCCGGCTTCACTCCATGATTGGCACGGAGGACCGCCTATGATTCCATCTATTTTGTATTGAATATGTTCGGGTGATATATTTCTAACATCACCTTCGATTAAATGAACATCAGGAAAATTTGCCTTGAATGTCGGGTATATCTTTTTGTCGTATTCATTGGCTACAATGGTTTTGAATCCTGCTTTATGAAAGCCAAGATCCAACCCGCCTGCACCACAGAATAGACTTAATAAATTCATAGATAAAAAATGTATATAATATTAGAAGCTGTTTTGAATTTTCTTAAAAAACGGTCTGCTATTACTGCGTTATTTGCCGAAAAATCTATTCCAAAATATTCCTTAAAATAATCTCGAAATAAAATTCAAACAACTTCTGTTTGCAAAAATAAGAATTTTCCATAACGCAAACAAAAAATGTTTGTATTGTGTTGACTATAGTCCGTTGTATTATTGTCGACATAATGATAAGTTTGCAACATGAATATAAATGAGAAATTTGGGAATAATGTGAAAGATATTCGTTTGAAAAAAGGTCTTTCGCAAGAGAAACTTGCTAATATGGCTGAAATCGATAGAACCTATTTACCTGACATTGAAAGGGGTAAAAGGAATGTATCGTTAGCAGTTGCCGATAGGATAGCAAGAGCATTGGATGTATCACTTAAAGATTTGTTGTGAATATGCCTAAATTCGGAGATACAGAAAGATATGTATTAGGACTATTTTCTATCGGTAAGACATTTAGTTTTCGAGGAGAAGAATATACGGTTATTCATAGTGGAAAACCGAGACCGACAAAAGGTGAGTGTAAAACTGATGTTTATGTTCTTGCTTCAAAAAATAAGGGAGAACGAATAGAGTTTAAAATATCGGTAAAACAATCAAATGCTGACTTTGTTGAAAACAAAATAGAATTACCTCGGGCGAAAGAAATCTTAGGAGAAGATGCTCAAAATATCATAAGAAACAGTGTAGAAGAAATAAAGGATGCTTTTGCACGTGATTATTTGATTTGTTTCGATAAATACAAGAGGACTGATCCCGGTTCAATTAAATTAGGTTGGCGTTTTGAGTTTGTAAATGTCAATAATGGGGAGAAATCGGGTTTAATCAAGTTATCAGATATACAGAAAGTAGGTGTTTATGCCGGAACGAATCTTTCTTTGGAGAAAAAGAATTGTATAGTTGGTGATGCAGTTGTGCCAAATTCCGGTATAGCAAATTATATCTTAGTGACAGAGGGAATTTTGACTTTACAGGAATGTGTGGATAAATTGATGCCTATAGAGGATTATGCAAAAAGACAAAATGTGTATTTTGCTTGTAAAGCATTGAATTATCAATTCTTCAGAAAGAAGTGTGAAGGAAATAGAGGGCTTGCTGTATATGTGAATTGGAGCATAAAAGGAGGTAATTTATGTGCCGAATTGGTATATGATGATCCGTTGTCTCATAAAGGTTTTGAAATAAGGGATAATCTGATGTCTATATTGGAAAGGTTAAATATCGGAAACAATTTAGATGAATTAAAGAAATATTTGGACAAAGGTGTGAAATTTTACACGAAAAAACTTGATGTATATGGAGAAGGCGGAATATAAGCGTGTGGCAGTAAAGATAGGCAGTAATGTCCTTACTCGAAAAGACGGGACGCCGGACATTACACGGATGTCGGCTCTTGTCGATCAAATTGCCGAATTGTACAAGAATGGTGTGGAAGTGGTGATGATTACCTCCGGAGCTGTAGCATCGGGACGTAGCGAACTGAAACATCTTGCAGGGAAAAAGATGGATGAAGTGTCGGCACGCCAGCTGTATTCAGCCGTAGGACAGGCTAAACTGATAAACCGCTACTATGAACTGTTTCGTGATCATGGAATAGTGTGCGGTCAAATCCTTACCACCAAGGAGAATTTCTCTACGCGTCAACATTATCTTAATCAAAAGCATTGTACTGAGGTTATGCTTGAAAATGGTGTTATTCCCATTGTTAATGAGAATGATACAGTGTCGATTACCGAATTGATGTTTACCGACAATGATGAGCTTTCGGGTATGATGGCATCTATGATTGGAGCTCAAGCATTGATAATATTAAGCAATATCGATGGAGTTTATGACGGTGACCCTTCATTGCCGGAATCACAGGTGATTACAGACATTTATCTTGATACCGCACTTGATGCGGATAATTTCATACAGGTGAAAAAATCTTCTTTTGGTCGAGGCGGTATGGGCTCGAAATACCGTATATCGCATAAGGTGGCAGAAGAAGGTATAGATGTGATAATTGCCAATGGTAAACGCGACAATATCTTGCCGGAGATTATTTCAGGCAGAAGAAATGTACCATATACAATGTTTCATGCCAATAGCGATACGATATCCGGTGTGAAAAAGTGGATTGCTCACAGTGATGGGTTTGCCAAAGGAAAAGTCAAGGTGAATCAAGGTGCTTATGATGCACTTATTGCCGGAAATGCATCGAGTTTGCTTGCCGTGGGAGTAACCGAAATCGAGGGTGATTTCGACAAGGACGATATTGTACAGGTTATTTCGCCCGATGATGCAGTGTTTGCCGTGGGACGAGTGTCGGTGGATGCCGACAAGGCTCGTTCTGTTATAGGAAAAAGGGGGGAGCGCCCGCTCATACATTATGATTTCTTGTATATCTTTGAATAGGGGAGGTCTATGATAAAATAACAATATGGGATGTGTTCCGGCAAGAACACATCCCATATTTTAGATATTATAAGGTCTTTAGTGATGCTAAAGCCTTAAAATATGGTTACTTATAGTACAACTTTGGTGGCTTTTGCGCCTTGACGCTTGATGAAGATACCGTTTTCAGGATTAGCAACCTTCACACCCTGCAAGTTGTAGTACTCAACAGGAGCATTAACGTCTTCTGCTTCGATGATATCGATAGCTGATGGACCGCTACCTTTAATCAATGAAGCAGCCTTTGCCGGAGTAACCAATGTGTTAGCATCACAAGGAATAGCGTGAACACAGTAACCGGCTTGTTCATTGTAGCAGTGCAAGTTGTTTGCATAGTCAAATGCCAAGCCCCAAATTACACCATCGGTGCTTTGGACAGATGTCTTATGTGTGAATGTAGGTAAACCATTATTCCATGTTACATCATAAACTTGGATTTGAGCATTCAATCCTACGATTGCAAATAATGTGCCGTCTTCAGAAAGTGCCATACCACTCTTCTTACAACCCGGCAATGTGCTTGCAAGATTAGTTGCATAGTCGGTGTAAGTACCGCTATAGTCAGTGAAGAAGAAGCCCGGTGCATAATCTGAACTACCTTCACGATATTGAGAAATCAAAGCTCCACTTTCTGTTGTAATCAATGATTGACAAGAAGAATTGAATAATCTTTTATCTGCTCCTGATACCCATTCAGGACTGCCGCTCCAAGTATCGGAAGTACCGATGTTCTCATATTTCAGTAATTGGTATCCGGATGCTCCACTATAAGCTCCGATAGCATACATATCGCGGTCTTCGCCTTCTCCAATGAAATCTACGGCGCAAACAGTATTACCTGAAGTCACTTGATGTTCTGCTGTTGGGTTGGCAGGGTCAAGCATCCATATTCCGGCATTGTTTTTGCTGTCGTCAGCCACATAGAATTTACCGTTTGATACAGCTCCGCGGCTTAATTTGCGGTCTTCTTTAGCCATATAACCGGTTGTATTCTTTGCGATAAGGTCGGCTCCATAGATGTAGATACCGAGAGTGTCGGTGCTTACATATACATTACCGAAGAAGTCACTTTCAGGATCGTTATCTACAGCTACTCCACCGTTTAATAAAGCGTCTGCACTTGCACCCCAAGCATTGTCGCTAAATACGGCATCGGTACCGATATTTGTCTTGTTGGCAACAGAGATGCCCCAAGTATATTCACCTTCAGCAAGTTGAGCCAAATCGATTTCATAGGTATGTTCGCCTTCTCCAAGAGCACCGATACTGTAAATTACATCTTTACCCTCGTTTGTCGGAGTGAGAACAACATCTACATGAGTTGACGAGCCTGTCAAATTGAAAGTAAGCGTAGCTTTACTGTCAGCCTCTGTCATGGCAAGGTTATATGCATAAGTGTTGAGAGTAGCAGGTTGTTCTACGCCTGCAGTAGTGTATTTATGTACATTTCCATCGATTACCAAGAAGAATTCGATTTCAGCTCCTATGGTCTTAGGATTATCTCGGTCGCTTGCATCTATTTCAAGAGCCAATTCTCCGTGAGCCGATGCGTGGGTGTATTCTACCGGTTCGATTGCAGTACCATTCACCTTTATTTCTGTAGCTTTGTCAAGACCTGCGGTCACGTCAAATGCTTTCAATCCGGCAACTTTACCTTCTTCATTAATGTCCGGTGTAACAAAAACAATCTTGCCGTTATATTTGAAGAACGAGCCGTTTAGAGATGCAGCCGGAGCTGTACCTTCAGGCATTACCGACAGGATGGAGTTATCCACCAATTGTCCGCCATCGGTTTCAAATTCTGTAGGAAGTGCAATGTCGCCGTCCATAACGAATTGATCGTTCTCATAAGTCGGGTCTAATTCATTATAGAAAGGAGATGGAGTAATAGAGTGCTTTTCACCGAAAGCTCCACAGTTCCAAGGAGACTCTGCCACGTAGTTGTTCATGCCCAGTTCTCCGCCTTTCTGTCCATCAATGATACCGAAACCGGCAAAACGGAAGTGCTTGTTGTAGTTTCCGGCATTGTGCATAACGGTTGCAATGTAATATCCGTCTTCAAGAGTTCCGCTATATGAAATAGTTAAACCGATGCGTCCTGTAGCATACATGGCAGCAGTTTGAGAAGAGAATAATTCAACGGCTTCTCCGGTAGGAACACCGTTATCGTCATTTCCCCACTTATATGCACGGTAAGTACCTGTAAGCGGGCTGTATGTGTTCTTGCTGTAGTTACCGCCAAGCAGATAACCGTCGGCTGTCAATGTGATGTCGGCAAGGACAAGACCTTCTGCAAAGTCGGCGTCTGTTTGGCATGCTGTTGTGCCTAATTCAGTAACTGTATTGTTGATTAGGTCAGCCACATATACTGATGGTACGTTGGTTGTGTCAAGAGCAAGTACATAGAGCTTGTTATCGCGTACTATTTGACGGCGAACGGTCTTTCCTGTCAATTGTTCTGCAAGAAGACTTATTTCAGTTCCTTCCACATTATAAGCATCAGCTAAAGTGTAATCTTTGCCTGCAAGAGAGTCCGGATAGTTCACGTAAACTTGTTTCGGCGGAACATAACCTACGTTTTCAAGGTATGCAGTAGGATAAGCGGTAGCTGCTGCTGTTACGGTGACAGTTACGGGATCTATCGGCTTGTAGTCGTCGTGAGAGAACTCAACGGTGTATTCTCCCGGTTCCAATCCTGTGAATACGAAAGCTCCGTTATATTCGTCATCGGTAGTGTAGGTAGCCACTTCTACACCTGCTTTCTTCAACGTAACTTTTACGTTGTTAAGAGGCAGATAGATGTCGGGAGTACCCACGCGACCATGATAAAATTCGTGAGTGAATTTTTCATGCAAGTCGCGTACTATACCATAAATGTCGCCGGTCTTTTCTTTTTCCCAACCGAAGTAGTCGGCAATACCGCGAGCATAACTTACACCCTCGCAACGGTCAACGTCCCAGTTCATTGCACGGTGACGTGATGGCTGGTAAGTATGGAAATAGCCTTCTACAAGGTAACTCGGTACGTTATGACGCAGTACACCAAGTTGTTGCTTGCCGATTTTTCCTTTTCCTGCAGCGAGATCGGCTGCAGTCATGGTATAGTCATAATGTGTCCATTGCTGGTGACGGTCAAGGATGCTGTGATTCCAACCGCAACGGCTCATTTCTTTAGAAAGAGCATCCTTTGCGTCATCACTTCCGTAACCATCTATAGCATAATAGAGATAATTGGTTTCGATGCCTGATGCTGCATTTGAGTGAATCGAAATCATCATATCGAAATCGTTATTCTCCACTTCGGCAGCGATAACCGATAGCGTTCGGTCATAATAATCGTTGTCTGGATTTTCTGTGTGAGACTCATAATCGGTGTATGCAGGATATCCTCCTACTTTCACGTGGCTCATCACAATGTTTTGTGACAAGTCAAGAGCCGCACCTATACGGTGTTTGTTGCTGTTTGTTTGGTTCTTGGATCTGTCAAAAGGAACGCCGTATTCTATAAGTTTTTCGAGAACACCGAATGCTTTTCGCAAGTTGGTATTTGACTCGAAGAAATTTGTTGTATCGTTGTTTACATCGGTATATGCGTTGTTTTCTCCGTGTTTAACTGTACCCATCGGACGGCAGTTTGCCGACCAAGAACCGTGACCCGGATTAATGTAAATACGTACATCATCCACTGTAGGGTTTTGTGCTATTGCATTCGCACCTACACAAAGAGCCATAGCGGCTGTAGCAAAAATTTTTCTCATTTTCATAGCTCGTCCTCCCATTATTTGTTAACGTTGATGATGAACAATTCTCCGTCAGGAGTAGAGAATGCGATACGCGAACCGTTACCTGCCACTGAAGGATACATTGCCATTGAAGACACTTGGGTCAAGTCCTGACGTACACTGCCGTCAACCTTAGCAGCCACAAGCTTGGAAGCTGTAACCACTGAGCCGTCGTCGATGTCGTTCATA
>JAFUKL010000048.1 GCA_017473615.1 Muribaculaceae bacterium
TACGGTCGTACCGTCGCTGATGGCACGGCTTGCGTCACTGCCATCGGTAAGCGCAACTGTGAATTGAACAGTCTGATCGCCTTCCACGTCCTTAACGATGCTCTCGTCAGAACATGATGTAGAGCATAGCATTCCCGCTACACCCAACATGGTTAATAAAATTTTCTTCATTTCTTTTTGTGTTTTAATTAATTAATTTAAAAAAACAGTTATATAGTCTCAATTTTCCTCACTTAATATCTTTAAAGCCTTCTTAGCCCCATTAGCCCTATTGGGCATATTAGCCTAATTGGGCTAATTGGGC
The DNA here is from genome assembly GCA_017473615.1 of Muribaculaceae bacterium. Lineage (GTDB taxonomy): Bacteria > Bacteroidota > Bacteroidia > Bacteroidales > Muribaculaceae > RGIG4576. The sequence goes on from JAFUKL010000048.1 coordinate 305, forward strand.
TAATACGCCCAATTAATAGCCTCTTAAAGAGCCTATTCTCCAATAACCGCACAAATTTATAAAAAATACTTAATTCTACCCCCCCAAATTGCTAAAATACGTTAACGCAACCATTTTTAGTCCTACTCCTTGTGTTTTCCTAAAAATGCTGTTAGGAAAAAGAAAAAATTTAACCACTTCTTATTTTTTCTTCACCTACCTTTCGCTATATTTGCAATGATTATGAGTTTCTGGGATTCCGACATACTAAAAATGAAATTCGACCAACCTCTGCCTAACGCAGGGGATTTGTTGTTGGCAGAACCGCTTATGAGCGACACCGCATTCCAACGCTCGGTTATAGTCCTTGTAGAGCATGGCGATCACCTCGGCTCTATGGGATTCGTCACCAATAGATGCTCCAATTATAACCTTAACGAAATAGTTGAGGGAATTGAATGCGAAGAAGAAATACCTGTGTATATAGGCGGACCTGTCCATCGCGACAGACTTTACTATCTGCACACACTCGGCAAACTTATTCCTGAATCAATCGAGGTGGCAAAAGGGCTATACGTAAGCGGGGACTTCGACACAATAATAGAATATGTTAATTCAGGCTCGCCGATAAAAGGGCATATACGATTCTTTCTCGGTTATAGCGGTTGGGAAAAGAATCAATTAGAGCAAGAACTGCGCAATTTCGACTGGGCGGTAAAAGGTCTCACCGATGTAGCCCGACTGCTGACACTCGATGAAGAAGAGGCATGGCGCAACGAAGTATCGGAATTGGACAGCCGCTACCTTTTATGGCTCAACTGTCCTTCTTCTACCCTACTGAATTAAGCCCTACCACAGAAGTTGTCACTAAACTTTCTTATAAGCTAACGCTGCTCCTAATGCCGTACGGAACTCGGCATAAGGCGGTATATGGAATTTTACCCCGTATATGCGCTCCATCAACGGAAACACCATGTTACACTGCGGCAACTGGGTGAGATTTCCTATCATAACAAAGTCCTTTATTTCACTGTTCATGGCAGAGAATACTGCCGATGAACCAATAGACTGAACAACCATGAAAATCAATCCTAATGCAATATCTTCATCGCTCAGGTCATTACTCGACACTTTACCGAAAAACGATGCTGTGGCATCAAGTGGCAGGTTCTCCAAGTCATGCTTGCAGATGTCGCTTATTTGAAGATTTATATTGGAAATATTGCCGCGGGAGGCAAGTTCGCATATCTTGTGAAAATTACGTGTCTTCAATAACAACTGCGACAAACCTTGCAGAGTTCCACCGCCTATACTGATGCCACCTATATGGCGTATTCCGTTTTCATCGATACGCACATAAGAAGTACCCGTACCCATGCTCACCACTATGAGTTTATCCAAGTCCATGCCGTAGCTTGCGCCCAACCCGTTAGCCAGAAATTCATCGGTCTTGGCTGTAGGAAGTCCGTAGAGATTACCATCTATAAATGCACTGCCGGCACCGGTAAGCATCACCTGCTCTATATCACTCAAGGCAAATCCGTTGTCATAAACGTATTTGCCAAATGCCCCGAAAAGAGATGTCACAGGATCGGCAGCAGTTATAAACAAAGGTGACTGTATAGCCCCTTTTCCGTTAAGTCCTACAATCTTAGTGGTACTGCCGCCCACATCAATTCCTATCACAAGTCCCATAGATGTTACGGTTAATCATTTAAACAATAGGGAAATTCAAGACAGCATCTCAGCTTTCCCCTTATATATTTGCGCCAAAGGTAGCATTTATTTTCATATAAATACCTATCTTTGCCCCGAATAATCATAATATTTATTATGGCACAGTCTCTGTTAAGCAATGAAAGGATATACTTGCGCGCACCGGAACCGGCAGATTTAGATAAACTATATTTCTGGGAAAACGACACCTCGCTATGGAATGCAGGGAATGCCGTCGCTCCCTATTCCCGCAAACAGCTATGGGACTATATAGAATCCTATGATGCCGATATTTTCACAAGCAGGCAACTAAGATTCATCATTGCCGAAAACGGAACGAATACACCGGTAGGGACTATAGATTTATATGATTTCGACCCGGTCAACCGCCATGTTTCAATAGGGATATTAATTGCAGAACAGCATCGAGGCAAGGGATTAGGGTCTCACGCATTAAACGTGTTATGCGAATATTGCCGCATACACTTGGGCATACACTCCCTGATGGCTGTAACCGGAAAAGACAACGCAGCAGGACTAAAAGTGTTCAAGTCATGCGGATTTTCAACAAGCGGAAGCCTAAAATCATGGATACGTCAAGGAAAGTCCTATCAAGACGCCGTAATAATGCAACGCTTATTCGAATAACACCTACCCTGCTCTATTTTTCTCGCGCAAAAGAATCGGAGAACAACGTTCTGTTCAGTATAGAACGTCCCAGAGTGAGTTCATCGGTATATTCGATATCATTTCCCACCGACATTCCCCGCGCAAGAATCGTTATCTTCACATCGGGATAGGGTGCAAGTTTGCGGAATATATAGAAATTGGTGGTATCGCCCTCCATTGTAGCACCCAAAGCCAGTATCACCTCTTTTATGCCTCCTTTTCTCACTCGCTCAACCAAGCTATCAATCTCTATATCTTGAGGTCCTACACCATCCATAGGAGAAATGAGACCGCCAAGCACATGATAAAGCCCATGATGCTGGTGAGTGTTCTCTATGCTCATCACATCTTTTACATTCTCCACAACGCATATCACGCTTGTATCGCGAGATGGAGAGGAACAGATGGGACACATCTCGCTCTCCGATATATTGTGGCAACAGTGACAATACTTGATTTCTTTGCGCAACCTTATTATTGCTTCGCCGAAAGAAACTGATGATGCCTCATTCTGGCGTAACAAATACAGAACTAAGCGCAAAGCGGTTTTACGTCCTATTCCCGGCAGCTTGGCAAATTCGCTCACTGCATTTTCAAGCAAAGAAGTGGCAAATTCCTGTTCCATCTACTTTTATTCCTGTTCCTTATTTAAAATGGCATCGGCAAGTCTTTCAAGCAGCGCAACATCGGCTTTCTTCATGCGACCGCGGATTGTAACCATCGGTTCCAAGATTTCCACATCCTTCATTTTTTCCATCTTTGCGTGCATCAATTTGCCCGCAACCGGAGACCAAGAGCCGTTTTCTATTATCGCTATGCGGCGATTCTGATAACTCTTGTCCTGAAGATGATGTAAGAAGTCGTTCATCGGCGGAAATATTCCGGCATCATAGCTTGCTGCAGCAAGCACCATATCACTCATTCTGAATGCGTCCTCCACAGCTTCAGCCATGTCACAACGGCTCAAATCGGTTACGGTCACCTTTTCCGCTCCTTTTTCTCGCAATATCTCAGCCAACTTATTAGCAGCCTCGGCTGTACCTCCGTGAATAGAGGCGTATGCGATAAACACGCCTTCCGTCTCGGGTTCATAATTGCTCCATGTGTCATACAGACCTATATAATAGCCCAAATCTTCTTTAAGCACCGGACCATGAAGAGGACATATCATCTCCACCTCAAGATGGGTCACTTTTCTAAGCAGATTCTGAACCTGTGTTCCATATTTTCCGCAAATATTAAAATAGTAGCGACGTGCCTCACAAGCCCATTCATCATCGACCGAAAGTGCGCCAAACTTGCCAAAACCATCGGCAGAAAACAGCACCTTATCTTTCATGTCATACGTAACCATAACCTCAGGCCAATGCACCATAGGCGCCATAAGAAACTGCAGTGAATGACTGCCAAGGCTTAATGTGTCATTTTCTTTCACTGCTATGGTTCTGTCGGTAAAATCAATGCTCTCAAAAAAAAGAGGCAGCATTTTTATCGCCTTATCGGTAGCAACAATCTTCGCTTGCGGATATTTTTCCACAAACTCGGCTATTACTCCGGCATGATCCGGCTCCATGTGATGAACCACAAGATAATCGGGTGTCCTGCCTTTCAATTCCCTTTCAAGATTTTGCCACCATTCATTCTTCTTGCGCTTGTCTACCGTATCCATCACGGCAATGCGTTCATCAAGAATCAAATATGAATTATATGAAATGCCGTCAGGCACTATATACTGACTTTCAAACAAATCCAATTCGCAATCGTCAACACCGATATACTTAATATCTTTTGTAACTTCAATCATTTATGTAGAGTATATTTTCCAACTACAAAGATAATGAGATTTCATCGAATTGGGAAATTTGGAATAAAATAAACCACCTTGCATTATAATTCCAATGAATTTTCTTTTAATAAGAAATCATATATGCCTATGGTTGTTATTCCATGTTCATCTCTTATTATTGGAGTTTCTTCTCCTAATACTATAATCTTTTTAAATGAATCATCTATTTTTAATAACGAAGCCCTCTCCTGTTTTATCTTTTCATCGTTTTCCATCCTAAAAGCTGACTGTATATAGTACCTTCGACTTCCTAAATTACACACAAAATCTACTTCAAGTTGTGAACGTTGTTGCTTACCTTTATCGTCTCTTGTAATAACTGGAACTACACCAACGTCTACATTAAACCCACGAATCCTTAACTCATTATAGATAAGGTTCTCCATAAGATGGCTTCTTTCTGATTGACGGAAATTCAATCGAGCATTACGCAATCCTAAATCCACGAAATAATATTTAAATGGCGTATTAATGTATTTTTTTCCTTTAATATCATATCTCGTAGCCTTTTCGATAAGGAAAGAATCGCAAAGATATTCAATGTAGTCCTTGATTGTATCATACGTTATAAGCGACTTTTTTTCGCTCTTGAAAGTGTTTGCCAATTTATTTGGATTGGTCAATGCTCCTACACCGGACGCTATGATATTTATCAATTCTTCCAAATCATCATCTTTTTTAATAATATAGCGATCTTTTATGTCTTTTATATAAGTTTCTTCAAATATAGATTTCAAAAAACGAGTTTTCAACTCCTCACTTTCGTAGGTCAGTATCTGAGGAAGTCCACCATATAGCATATATTCGTTGAGCCCGGCTTGAACTGACCCCGAATATGCCGACATATATTCACTAAAACTAAGTGGGTGCATTTTGATTTCAAAACCTCGTCCTCTAAATTCTGTGATAATATCTTTTGATA
>JAFUKL010000005.1 GCA_017473615.1 Muribaculaceae bacterium
AAACGATGATGTTCAATCAGTGGTTGATGTTTATAATTTGCAAGGTGTGTGTGTACGCAAGGGTGTGCAACGCGGTGAAGCAACACAAGGACTTCCGCAAGGCATTTATATCATCAACGGCGAAAAAGTCTTAGTGAAATAAGACAATCCACAAAGATGGAATCAAACTAATTAACATACTCTTCTATAATCAAAACGGCTTCCACCTATAAATTATGGGTGGAAGTTTGTTTAATTCATATTATAGATTTAATATCGCTTATTTCCTTTTCACTAAATAATCTTTGTAGTTATCACAAGTTGACAGCATCTGTTTTGCGATTTTAGTATGTGAATAACGCTCTGCTATAATATCATAATGTCCTACATATAACGAATGCATATATGCAGCTGCTTCATCATCTGTAAACATTGCGAAAGCCGTATTTTCCATTTTTTCTGCCCTTTTTAATGCACTTACTGTTTCCATACGTTCTTCTATAGGTAATGCATCATGTCGCCATAAATAATTTTCGCCCTTATAATAATATGTCAAAGCCCATGCCTCACTAAAAGATTTTTTCAAACCTAATGCAAATTGCAACATTGATTCAGCTTTACGATTCGGTTCTTTAATCGTTTTCAATGCACGTTCAAGAGCATTCATCTTCACTGCAAACTCATATTTTGCATCATTTGTTACTTTCCGCTTACGCCACTGACAGCTGAATGGGTCTATATTCACATACACCTCGGTATTTAATCTTTTTTGATAACCATAACTCACCTTACCCAAATATTTTTCGGCTTCAGCATAACGCATATTTCGAAGCATTTGAGTACCTATAATATCATTAAAATAATCATCACTATAGTAACTGTTTTTCGATATAAAACGATCAAATTCAGTTTGCGGATTTCTCAATAATCTCACATATTTCACTACGTTATCTACACCGGCGGAATCAATCAACCAGAAAAACGCATTTGAGAAATCATAATTATTCACTTTACACGTTGCCCGGTACACTTCCATCGTAGTTTCTCCTACAACTTCACCATCCCAACCACGAACTTTTTTCGTGTAATTTATCAATGAGTTGTCAGCATAATTAGCTAATTGCATAGCTCTTATTTTCCTACCGGATTTCATCAATTTAGGGCAAACCTCGCCGAGTATTATCTTTCTCATCATATCATGACAATAAAAAAAGCTGATATTTCCCGACAGGTCATACAATGAGCAGGTTATCATTCCATTTTCATCGGAAGCATCACGTTTAATCAATTTATCAAGCCACGTCAATTTATTATAAAGCCACCCATCAAAGTTTTCATTACATCTACGAGTTTTTGCTTGAAAATATATACTCATAATTTTTATACGCTCTAAAAAATCAGTCTTCTTACAAGTTCTTTCTGCCATTGCAATATAATTTATAGCATCATTCGTTTTATCAAATCTATCTGCCATAAATGCAGCCGAATACCACCAGAAGGATTTATCTTTTACTTGGGGGTTACGTGCTGTTCTATGGCAAATTTTCATCAACTTTTTATAATTTGTTATCGCTTCTTCTGTTTTATAATCCCACATCCACGAACAATTGCCATACCTTTCCCATAAAAATATTTGTCCTGCAACATAGTTTTGTATAGACTTACTGTTAGGTGCATATTTCAAGCCTATATCAAGTTTGTCATACTTATTTTCCGGTATTGAATCCATACAGTCTACGACCGACAACCAATCACCAAGTTCTGCATACATTTCACGAGCCTTTTGTTTATTACCTCTCCTATACTCACACGCAGCAACATATCCTTTTGTCATAGACTTTATTACATCATCAGGCAATGAGCGTTCAATCTTAGTCCAAAAATCACAACATTCATCATTACTCCTTTTTGTATACATTGCTCTCACTGCCTGCAAAGCATAACGAGATTTAAACCGTTTTCCTTTATAGGCAATGGCTTCCGTAACCACACGTTGCAAACTATATGTAGTACTGTCATTCTTTTTAGGATAATACCATGGCGACCATGTATCAGCCCTTAAGTCTTCACATCGTTTTGCCAATAGTAAAAAATCCACAATTTCTTTATCTTTTTTGATATAATCCATTGCACAAATTTATTCTCGCTATTCAACGAGTCGGAAAGAATAGTTTCCATTGCTTCCACACTGTATTTATATACAACCTGCCTAATATCTTCAGTGGGTATTGACATTGATGTTTGTTTCTGCCACAACACACAGTTTTGTTCATCCTTATCAGTCTCAACAGAATTTAAAATTGGGGCATACATCAAGTATTCAGATGGTGAATAATAAGGTTCCCAACAAGCATTAGCCGAGATGCTTGCTATCAGCATTATAATTACACTATTTATCGTAAATATTATTGATTTCATCTTCACTTATTTTTTTAATATCCTTACTACTTAAATGATATATTGCAACAGAATAATTGCTGTTTTTTATTTGTCTTTCGACAGCATATTTCACCCTCATCACTTCATCTACATCTGATGCTTCATAACGTAAAATATCTCCTTTTCTCAATTGTTGTCCTTTACAATCATGATCTTTCTTAACTTCATAAATATTATCTCTTACATTCTCATAAAGCACCTTATTGCTTACATCCACTTCACTTATTAAAGCTTGAAAATCGTCTCCTCTAAACCATACGAACCATGAAAATGCCGGATATGCAAAATCAAGAGGTAATTTATATGTATTATTTTTCAAATACAACTCCACATCATCATAGGACAATATTGAATTTTGAGTTTTTGATGATTTCAACGCACCGGTATTATATAACATCAACATTCCTGAATGTGCAGGAGGACAAGATTGTGACAATTGATGCAACCTTATAGTCACACTAAGCGCAATACCTTTTTTCTCAAGCATGTTTTTCGCTGCTTCACACAATGCGAAAAAATTGTCCCGTGTGCTTGCAGTCCAATCACAATCAAATTGAATCTCTTTCACTTCACCGAGTTCATTGTAATCAACCATATTTAACACCCTGTTTATAATCAAATCGGCAACTTTCTCACTAAGCATTTCTGCATAGATTCTTCTCATAGCGTCTACTGTAATATACACACAAGGAACTATCTCCACTCCATCTTGTGGCTTTTGCTTGAATGTGGTCGTTGCTATCGGCACTATTTCACAATCAAAATCAGAATCATACACAACATCAAACATTTTCACATACAACCTACTCACGCTATGTCGCCTCATCATTCCCCATTCCTCATCAGTCGGATTAAATTCCGTCTTCCAATGATACATCGCATAACAACTCTTACGAGACCTTAGCAAGTCACTTCTAACAGTTGTAGTTTCTGTTGGCTCGACAACATTCCGAGAATTATTATCCCCTGCACAAGAGCTTATTGAAACTAATATAATTCCAATAAAAATATACAATATTATTTTCATTTAATTTATTATTTTTTCTAAAATAGATATGAAAATTAGACCAAATCTATCATTATAAGTTTAATTCATTGTTTAAAATTATTCAAGTAACATCCTTTTTGAACTTCTTTATATTTATTTACGTTATAATTAAATACAAGCAACATCAGATAATTAAACCTTTTTATAAAAAATTCTTATCTTTGTATCATGAAAGAGAAATACGTTATAACGATAGGTCGCCAGTTTGGAAGCGGTGGAAGTGAAATAGGTCGCTTAATCGCCGAGAAACTTGGTATTAAGTATTACGACAAAGAACTACTTGCCGCAGCGGCAAAGTCTTCGGGTGTTAATGCCGAATTTTTTGAAGCATCCGATGAACGCAGTCCGCACTTTTATTCTCAAACAAATCTTTGGGCTTTTAACATAGGATATAACATAGGCAATTTCTTTTCAGCCGACATATCTTTCTCCGATGATAACCTCTATCGTGCGCAAAGTGATGTAATCAAAGCTTTTGCCAACGAATCGCCGTGTGTAATCGTAGGACGCAGTGCCGATTATGTATTGCGCAATCACCCATGCACAATAAATGTCTTTATTTCAGCATCGGAAAACGCATGTGTAGAAAGAATAATCAAGCGAGGCGACAGCAACAATAAAGAGCAAGCTAAAGTACTGGCGGAAAAGAAAAACAAACTACGTTCCAACTACTATAATTTCTATACCGACAAAGAATGGGGAGACGCTGCAAGCTATGACATTTGTATCGATACTACAAAAATCACATGCGAACAAGCAGCCGATATAATAATCGAATACGTAAAGAAACGTATTTCATGAAAATAAAGCCCTTTATAATCAACATATTTTATGCCTGCTACAGATAAAAAAAAATTACTTGCCATCATCAACCCTATTTCAGGTACTGATACGAAAGAATATATACCTGAAATACTTGACCGTATAATCGACAAAGATAAATTCAACCTCACATTACGATTCACACAGCGTCAAGGACATGCCACCGAACTCACTCAAGCCGCTATCCTGAATGGATTCCATGGCGTAATAGCCGTTGGCGGAGACGGAACGATAAACGAAGTTGCGTCCGCCCTATGCGACTCCGATACAGCTTTGGGCATTATACCTTGCGGCTCAGGAAACGGGTTGGCTCGTCACCTCGGCGTTCCTGTCAATATAGAAAAGGCTATACAGGTTCTTAACGCCGATAATGTAGAAAGCCTTGATTATTGTACTGTGAACGACATACCTTTTTTCTGCACATGCGGTGTAGGATTTGATGCACATGTAAGCGAAAAATTTGCACAAAGCCACAAGCGAGGGGCTTTGTCCTACGTGCAGAATACACTTATCGAATACTTGAAATACCGTCCACAGAAATACACTATCGAAATGGGAGACGAGATTGTTACAGAAGAGGCTTTTCTAATCGCATGCGGCAATGCATCACAATACGGTAACAACGCATTCATAACTCCCGGCGCAAGCATGCACGACGGACTTATAGATGTCACAGTCATTCACCCTTTCACACCTCTCGATACGGCTATTATGAGTGTTCTGCTATTCACCAGACATATCGACCAAGACATTAACATCAACACTTACCGAACCGATGAACTTGTCATCAAGCGTGATAAACCCGGTGTAATGCATATCGACGGAGACCCTGTGATGATGGATGCCGATCTTCATATCAAATGCCATAAAGGGGGAATAAAAATGCTACTCCCGACAAACCGTTCTCTTGATAAATCTTTTTTCTCTTCATTAGAGGATTATTTTTGGGAATTTGTGAACACCGTGCGCGGGGAACTTAAAATATAGAGCATAAAACACAGCCTTAAATCTGTTTTATGCTTTATAACAATGTTTGTCGGCTACTTTTATAATTCTAACGTAATACCCTAATTTACATTAGGGCGACATGTTTAATTTTCACCATTTTTTTCTTGCATTAACCATGTTTTTTATCTAAATTCGTAACGAAGATAGAGCATATCACCATCCCGATGGAGGTTATGCTGCCTTTTCACGTATTATTACCGTAAATTACTAATAACATAAATAAACATTAGCATCAAAAAATGAGCTACCTAAAATTTGAAAAGACTCTGTTGACGAATCTTGAGGAATCCCTCCCGAAAGAGGTTCTTCGCACCAATCGTTCCGGAGCCTACCATTGTACAACAATCGTTGATTGCAATACACGCAAATATCATGGATTGCTCGTCATTCCCATCCCTGAGTTGGACGATGAGAACCACGTATTGCTGTCATCATTGGATGAGACAGTAATTCAGCACGGTGCTGAATTCAACTTGGGATTGCACAAGTACCAAGGCAACAACTACAGTCCTAAGGGACACAAGTATGTGCGCGAATTTGAATGTGAAAAAGTGCCTACCACATGGTATCGTGTAGGAGGCGTTATCTTGAAAAAGGAAAAGCTGTTCGTTCATCATGAGAACCGTATCTTGATACGATACACGCTTGTCGATGCACATTCAGCCACAACGTTGCGTTTGCGCCCGTTCCTTGCATTCCGCAGTGTTCGCCAATACACTCATGAAAACACCCAAGCAAGCCGTGACTACGGGATTGTAGATAACGGAATTAAGACTTGTATGTATCCGGGATATCCCGAACTATTCATGCAACTGAACAAGAAAAACGAATTTCATTTCCAGCCCGATTGGTATCGCGGTATAGAATATCCCAAAGAGCAAGAACGCGGATATGACTTCAATGAAGACCTATATGTGCCCGGGTATTTTGAATTAAATATCAAGAAAGGTGAAAGCGTCGTATTCTCTGCCGGAATTTCAGAAGTGAATACACGCACCCTGAAGAAGACTTTTGAAGAAGAACGAGAAGAGCGCACTCCGCGCGATAACTTCCAGCACTGCTTGATAAATGCCGCTCACCAATTCTTGAACAAACAAGGTACAGAATCATATATACTTGCAGGATACCCATGGTTCAAGTGCCGCGCACGTGATTTATTCATCTCATTACCCGGTCTCACATTAGCCATCGATGAAACAGCTAAGTTTGAGAAAGTGATGGAAACCGCATGCAAAGCGATAACCCATTTCATAAACAACGAACCTGACAACTTGAAAATTTATGAAATGGAGCATCCTGATGTTCTGTTATGGGCAGTATGGTGCATACAGCAATACGCTAAAATGGTTTCCCGCGAAAAATGTCGCGAAAATTACGGTAAACTGCTTGAAGACATCATGGACTTTATCCGCAAAGGCGGACATCACAACCTATTCCTTCATTCCAACGGGCTTGTCTATTCCAACGGTTCCGACAAAGCTGTTACATGGATGAATTCAACCGCAAACGGGCATCCGGTAATTACACGTACAGGATATATCGTGGAATTTAATGCCTTATGGTATAACGCCCTTCGTTTCACTGCCGATTTGCTCGGTGAAAAAGAAAGTACACTGATGACAGAAGCGTTAAATGAATTGGCTGAAAAAGCAGGCAAATCGTTTGTTGACACATTCTTGAACGAATACGGTTATCTTCTTGACTATGTAGACGGAAACATGATGGACTGGAGTGTACGCCCCAACATGATATTTGCAGCCGCATTTGACTACTCGCCTTTAAATGCCCGACAAAAGAAAGGCGTCGTGGACATTTGTACAAAGGAATTGCTCACCCCGAAGGGACTACGCTCATTGAGCCCCAAAAGCGGAGGATACAACCCCAACTACGTGGGTCCTCAGAGCCAACGAGACTATGCTTACCATCAAGGTACGGCTTGGCCTTGGCTCGCAGGTTTCTACTTTGAAGCATACTTGCGCATTTACAAAATGAGCGGATTAGGATTTGTAGAACGTCAGTTAATCGGCTATGAAGATGAATTGTCATCACATTGCATAGGCTCTATACCTGAATTATTCGATGGAAATCCTCCATTCAAAGGACGAGGTGCAATTTCATTTGCTATGAATGTAGCCGAGATTCAAAGAACATTGTATTTATTAAGCAAATATAATTATTAATAGGAGGAACCTGTATGAAAGTATTAATGTTTGGATGGGAATTTCCTCCCAAAATATTAGGTGGTTTGGCAGTAGCATCCTATGGTATAACTAAAGGATTAAGCCTGCAAGGCGACGTAGAAACCACATTCTGTCTGCCTAAGCCTACCGGAGACGAAGAAAAGTTCTTGAATATAATCGGAATGAATCAAGTTCCAATCGTATGGAAAGACGCAAGTTATGATTACTTGAAGTCCCGTCTTCCCAATTACACTACACCGGAACAATACTACGCATTCCGCAACAACATCTACGCCGACTTTTCATATATGCGCACCAATGACATAGGTTGCATGGAATTTGCCGGCGGATATCCGCAAAACCTGCATGAAGAAATAAATAATTATTCCATCATAGCAGGCGTAGTGGCACGTCAACAAGAATTTGACATAATTCATGCTCACGACTGGTTGACTTATCCGGCAGGTGTACATGCTAAAATGGTAAGCGGCAAACCTTTGTGTATCCATGTGCATGCAACCGACTTCGACCGTTCCCGCGGACAAGTGAACCCTACGGTGTATGCAATCGAGAAAAACGGTATGGATTATGCCGACTGCATAATGTGCGTATCCGAGCTTACCCGTCAAACCGTTATACATCAATATCATCAAGACCCGCGTAAATGCGTGGCAATGCACAATGCCGTATACCCATTGTCTCAAGAATTGCTTGACATACCGCGTGTGGAACACCCGAAAGAAAAAATCGTAACATTCTTAGGTCGTATCACCATGCAAAAGGGCCCTGAATATTTCGTTGAGGCTGCCGCACTTGTTCTGAAACGCACTCACAACATTCGTTTTGTCATGGCAGGTTCCGGCGACAAATTAGAAGAAATGATTCATTTAGCGGCAGAAAGAGGTATTGCCGACCGTTTCCATTTCCCCGGATTCCAACGTGGCAAACAAGTATATGAGGCATATAAGAACAGCGATGTATTTGTTATGCCTTCGGTATCAGAGCCTTTTGGAATAGCTCCGTTGGAAGCAATGCAATGCGGTACACCGTCTATTATATCCAAGCAGTCTGGATGCGGTGAAATACTCACCAACGTAATCAAGGTTGACTACTGGGACATAAACTCTATGGCTGACGCCATTTATTCTATCTGTACCAACCAGTCTCTTTTCAAATACTTGCAAGAAGAAGGTATCAAAGAAGTGGCAGGTATCACTTGGGAAAAGGTAGGATTGAAACACCGCGCCATTTATGACGAATTAATAAGAAATAACCGGAAACAATAAAAATTTAACAGATATGAAAACTATTTGTCTATATTTCGAGATACACCAAATTATACATCTAAAACGCTATCGTTGCTTTGACATAGGGCGTGACCACTATTATTACGATGACTATGAAAATGAGCGCAGCATCAATGAAATAGCGGAAAACTCTTATATTCCGGCATTGAACACGCTTATTGAAATGGCTAAGAACAATAACGGAAATTTCAAAGTGGCATTGTCTCTTTCCGGCGTAGGTTTAGAACAATTGGAAATACATGCTCCTGCAGTAATTGAACTGCTACACCAATTGAACGACACCGGTTGTTGCGAATTTTTATGTGAGCCATATTCTCACGGTTTGTCATCGCTTGCCAACGAAGAATGTTTCCGTGAAGACGTTGAACGCATGAAAGTAAAAATTAAGCAGATGTTTGGTAAAACGCCCAAAGTATTCCGTAACTCAAGCTTGATTTATTCCAATGAAATAGGCGGAATGGTGGCTGACATGGGATTCAAGGGTATGCTTACAGAAGGAGCTAAGCATGTTCTTGGTTGGAAAAGCCCACACTACCTATATCACTGCGCTAACAACCCCAACTTGAAACTGCTTTTACGAGATTTCAAATTATCAGATGATATTAGTCTTCGTTTCTCCGACTCTGATTGGTCTGAATATCCGCTATTTGCCGATAAATACATCGGTTGGATAGCCGACCTGCCGGAAGAAGAACAAGTAATAAACATCTTTATGGAACTTTCGTCATTAGGAATGGCACAACCGCTGTCATCCAATATTCTTGAGTTCTTGAAGGCTCTACCGCAATGTGCAAGGGACAAAGGTATTATTTTCTCAACACCAAGCGAGATTATCAGCAAATTGAAATCAGTAGATCAAGTGGATGTCCCTTATCCAATGTCATGGGTAGACGAAGAAAGAGACATCAGTTGCTGGTTGGGTAACGTCATGCAACGCGAAGCATTCGACAAACTTTACAGTGTGGCAGAACGCGTTCACCTATGTACCGATCGTCGCATCAAGCAAGACTGGAGCTATATGCAGGCAAGCAACAACTTCCGTTTCATGACTACCAAGAATACCGGTATCGCTGTTGAACGAGGTATATATGACTCACCATTTGATGCTTTCACCAATTATATGAATATTTTGGGCGATTTCATAAGCCGCGTAAATTCTCTATATCCTGTAGATATGGACAATGAAGAGCTTAACTCATTACTAACAACGATAAAGAATCAAGGTGAGGAAATTGTCGTACTAAACAAAGAAGTTGAAAAGCTACAAGCCAAATTGGCTAAGGCTGAGGCAAAAGATGAAAAAAAATCGGTAAAACAGACGGTTGCAGCAAAAGAATCGTCAAAAACAACGGCAAAGAAAGCTGTAGAAACCGCAACAAAGAAAGCGAAGTCTACAACTAAAACTGCAAGCAAAACCGAAAAAACTACGAAAAAGAAATCAGCAAAATAAAGCGATAGTCTCATTTCACTAATTTATAACAATAAGGAGATGTACCGTAACATGGCACATCTCCTTATTATTTTTCTCATTGCATTATAAGAAGTTGCAAATATTTATATCCAGAATTAGCACCTATATACAGCTACAATCATTTTCTACTGAAATTAAAGCATTTGTATGGCACTGCACCCAAATCCATCTTATACTTTTCTAATCCCCTTGACAAGTCAAGTGATTCAACATCGGTATTTTCAGTTAAAAATTTTATAACTTCACATAGCATAAGATAACCCGGAGAATAGAATTTAAATCTTTCATCTATAGCTAATCTTGGAACTACCACTGACTTACCATCATAAGATGAAAAGGCTCCCATATAAGCTGCTAAAGTACCATTTATTTGTAATGCAACCAAAATAGCATTACTATCACTATACAATGAAGTCGAGTCAAATTTTATATACTTGTAACGTAAACCGCGCATAATCCTTTTGATTCTTACACCTTTATTATGATACTTTGTCAATTGGCGATTTACATACATATCTAAACATTTACGGTATATTTTACGAGAAATTGGCGTAAGTTTCGAGTCAAAAGCTTTCTCATTACCCATTATAATCACATTGAAATCACATTGGTCACGTTTCATGCGATTATATGCAGTTCTTATATTCTGCCTTACAGACGAAGACAAATTACTAAACCACATATTATAATCATCTGCAATCTTTATATCACAACTATCTTTTTGCTCTACCGATAAATTACGTTCTTTAAGACAGGCTGCCAAGACACTCTCCTCCGGAACACGATGTAAATAAAATTTTTCACCGAGGCCATTTAGTATCAAATTGCAACAAGTAACACATTCCTGCCAGCTCAAATCGCATTTATATAGAAAATCGGCTTTACCGCAGCCTCGTATATCTCCAAGCATTCTATACTTCTTAGAAAATATATTGTAGACTAATGGGGCAATAGCCAAAATAGCACCATTTGTATCTTCAACACACTTAATTACAGGTACAATACCGCGAAATATGCTTAACAAGCGCCTATGATTAAAGACATTTTTCAAATAGCCATAATACATAAATGGTGATACACCATCCTGCTGTTCAAATGTCAGCCAAGCCTCTTTCAATCGAGATGTAATATTATAATAACTTGTTATAACCATTCACTCAATCATATCTTATAAATCAACCCATACAATACCTAAAAAAGAAGTCATCCTTGACAGGATGACTTCTATATCATATATTCCTAGTGATTATTCAGCAACTGTGATAGTAACTGCACGGTCAAGAGAAGCACTCTTTTCACCATATTCAGTCAAGTTATTATCATTTGTAGTTGTTTCAAGACGATCAGCAGCAACACCTGTTCTTACAATCATCTTCTTTACTGAAGCAGCACGCTTAGCACGAAGTTTCTTATTGAAAGCAGCAGTACCTGTATAGTTATCAGCCCATCCTGTTAAAACATACTTTTCTTCAGTGTTCTTCATTGCATTAGCTACAGCCTTAACAACCTTAGCTTGAACGCTGTTTACACTTGCAGAACCTATAGGGAAGTAAACAGTTGCAATAGGAGCAGCAGGAGCTTCTTCAACAACTGCAGTTTGCTTGCTGTTCAAGCAGTCGCGTAGTTGTTGTTCCAAAGATGCAATTTTAGCATCAGCTTGTTGCAAACGAGCAACCAATGCATCACCTTCAGCATCTGTGTACTTGTATGTCGGACATACAGGAACGATAGGTGCAGACCAACCTGATTTACCAAACTTATAAGCAGCACCAATCAAAAGATCTGTCTTATATGAGAAGTTTTGCTTTTCTATGTTCATTTGGTTTGCGCTGAAACGTAGGTCAACAAGAAGATCAACTTTCTTTGACACAGCAAATGAGTTTAACAAACCAAGACGGAAACCAAGATATGAACCATCTTGAATGTCAAAATCCACGCTACCATCCTTAGATGCAGGAATGTTTACATGAAGTCCTGCATAAAGAGAACCGTTGTAAAGACGATCTGCTTTGTAACCACACCACCAGTTAGTAAGGTTCAACAATGCATCACCTGATACACCTACGTTGAAAGCTAATTGATGAGGATAGTTTGCATCACAGCCTGTACCATCAGTTAAAAGAGGATTTGCAGTAGCACCCTTTGTACGAGTTCCGAAAATACCTCCTCTCAAACCAACAACCGGAGAGAACCACTTACCAATATGAATTTCAAAAGAAGGCTGGATTCTCTTCAAAAGATCTTCCTTTGTATCTTTCGGAGTAAGCAATAGGTTTCCACCTGCTTCTACTGAAATGAACCAATTGTCCTTAAATTCATTTAGAAGATAGCCTTGAGACGGATCTTCCTTTGTAGTAACTTCTTGAGCATTTACTGAAGGAGCTACGAACAATGCGCATAAAAATGCTAAAATTGTAATCTTTTTCATAGACTTTCGTTTTTAATTACAGTTATTTAAAATTACTTTATATTCTATCAATAATACTGCAAATTTAAATTATTTTTTAAAATTATCACAATAAAATGGTTAAAAAATAATCTATGCAATATATTTTTTCGTCAAAAACAGCAATTTATCCCAAGAACGCCTTAATATCCTCGGCAATTTGAACCGGTGTAAAGCCGAATTTTTCGTCAAGTACCTTATATGGAGCCGATGCACCAAAGCGTTCCAAGCCTTTCACATAGCCATTATTGCCGACAATCGGATACAACGTACAAGGCAATCCTGCCGTAAGTCCAAATACGGGTATCTCTACAGGAACGACTTCCTGACGGTACTCGATGGACTGTTCCATGAACAGACCGGTCGACGGAATGGATGCCACATTACATTCTATACCTTGTTCTTTCAATATAGCTGCCGCATCGGTCAAAGCCGATACTTCAGAGCCGTTTCCAACCAATGTTATTACAGGGTTTTCTGCCTTAATCACAAGATAACCACCCTTTTCCATTGCCAAAGCCTCTTGATAACGGTTGCCGCTTGTACTTGGTAAATCCTTAACATCCTGACGGGTAAGAATCAACGCCGTTGGTGATATTTTGTTTTCCATAGCCATCTTCCACGCAACAATAGTTTCAGCCGAATCAGCCGGACGCAATACAAGCATACTGTTTACACCTTTTGAATTCTTTATATTCTCAAGCAAACGTATCTGTGCCTCTTGCTCTATAGGCTCATGCGTAGGTCCATCCTCTCCTACTCTGAATGCATCATGCGTCCATATATATTTAACAGGAAGTTCCTGCAACGCAGCCATTCTTATAGCCGGTTTCATGTAATCAGAGAATACAAAGAATGTAGCACATGCAGCCCACATACCGCCATGCAAAGAAATACCGTTCATTATAGCAGTCATAGTCAACTCAGCCACACCGGCATGCAAGAAACCTCCGGAAAAGTCATGATGCTTCAAAGCACCCACTTTCTTCAAGAAGGCTTCCGACTTGTCACTGTTGGCAAGGTCTGCCGATGACACGACCATATTCTTCACTTTTTCTCCAAGAACCGACAACACTGCTGCCGACGCAGTTCGAGTTGCCGCATTGGGTTTCACTTCAATCGTTTCATAATCGATTTCCGGCAATTTCCCTGCAATAAAGTCTTCCAATTGCTTTGCAGCATCAGGATTAGCCTCAGCCCATACTTTTTCCGCAGCATGACGCTCTGCTACGATTGCCGACAATTCTTTCTTACGGTCTTCATAAAGTGCTGCTACTTCATCTGCAATCTTCCACGGATTATTCAAGTCACCACCCAAATTAACCACGGTTTTTTCGTAAGATGCACCAGACTTACTCAACGGTTGTCCATGTGTACTGCACTGCCCTTCAAAATTAGCATCATCGGCAGTAACACAGCCCAATCCCATAACAGTATTACCTATTATCAATGTCGGACGATCTTTTTCAGCTATAGCTGTATCCAACGCTTCAGCAATTTCTGTCGCATCATTACCATTTATCTCGATTACGTTCCAGTTCCACGCACGATATTTAGTGGCAACATCCTCGTCACTAACAGCATTTACATCGGTAGACAATTGAACGTTATTACTATCATAGAACATTATAAGATTGCTCAAGCCTAAATATCCTGCTATACGCCCTGCACCTGCTGAAATTTCCTCTTGAATACCGCCGTCAGAGATAAAAGCGTATGTTTTATGTGCAACCACATCTCCAAAACGAGCTACAAGGAAACGTTCTGCAATTGCTGCACCCACAGCCATCACATGACCTTGTCCCAACGGGCCGGAGGTATTCTCCACTCCTCTTTCAGGACACACTTCCGGATGCCCCGGTGTCACACTGCCCCACTGACGGAATTGCTGAAGTTCTTCTATGGTGTACTTACCGGTCAAAGCCAATACACTATAAAGCATTGGCGACATGTGTCCCGGATCCAAAAAGAATCGGTCTCTTGCAATCCATAGCGGATTTTCCGGGTCATAGACCATGTATTTTGAATACAATACATTCACAAAGTCAGCTCCACCCATTGCACCGCCCGGGTGACCGGAGTTAGCCTTTTCAACCATAGTAGCCGCCAATACTCGGATGTTATCAGCCGCCTTTTTCATCAATTTTACGTCCATAATATATATGTAAGAATATACGTTTTTACATTTATTGAGCGAAGATACAAAAAATGTTTCTTATTATCAATATTTATATAAAAAACACCTGCCATAAATCTTTGATTTATTCAAAAACTTACGGCAGGTCCAAGTTATTATGCAACTTTTATCGCATCTTTTCTCTTTTATTTAACAGGAATATCCTTATTTACATTCTTGCTGCCTATTAAAGCATAATATAACAGATAAAGCAAACCGGCTACAACTACCCAGTAGCTGACTTGATAACCAATACCATCCTGCATATCAACAACAGCGTTCTGTACCAATGGAAGAACACCGCCGCCACAAACCAATGCCATAAAGATACCGGAAGCCTTTTCGGTATATTTGCCAAGTCCTTCAACCGCTAAATTAAAGATACCGCCCCACATGACAGATGTACACAATCCTACAAGGACAAGCAGCATAGCATTCACCGGAACATTGACAAGACCGAATAGCCCGTCGGGACTGTTCTTAAACACCGGCATATTAACCATTGCCGACGTATCGGCAAGAATAGCACCTATCACCAACGCTAATCCAATCACAGATGCAATAGTAAGCATAGCTTTAGCCGAAACTTTGCTACCCACAGCCGCACCAAGTAAACGTCCCACCAACATCAACAACCAATATGTAGCTGTTACCGAAGCTGCCACAGCCTCTGCCCCGGAAGACAATCCAAGTACATTCAAGTTCGGATTCTGCAACCATTTATTCAGCACATTAGGAACACCGACTTCAACACCTACATATATAAATATGGCAATAGCTCCTAAAATAAAATGTCGGAATGACATAGGTCCATACTTGGAATACGTATCTTTCGAAATAGTCTTGTTGTTATCTTTTTCAGGTATTGTTGACCAAGATATAACCACAAATGCAAACGCAAAAATAGCCAATGCTGCATACATTAACGGAAACACATCACTAATCTGAGCTTTTGCTATCGACGGAATCAATACACCGGTGAGGATTATAACAAGAGTTCCTGCCAATGAATTGAACGAACCTCCGAGCTGAATCAACTGATTGCCCTTGTTTCCACCACCGCCAAGACTGTTCAACATAGGATTGACAACAGTATTAAGCAAGCACATGGAGAAACCTGCGACAAATGCTCCGAGCAAATATACACCGAAACTCTCTGCCACACCCGATAATGTCTGAATACCGACACCCACAAAGCCCACAGTTATAGCAATAAGAGCTGTTTTCTTATATCCCATTTTCTGCAAGAGATTTCCGGCAGGATACCCCATTAACGCATACGCAATAAAATTGGCAAAAACGCCTAACGTACCCTGCCAATTAGGTATACTGAATTGATTTTTCAATATGTCACCCATAGGCGAAGCCAAATTAGTGACAAAAGAAATCATCGCAAACAAGAAGAACATCGCCACTATCGCAACGATATTTCCATTTGATTTAGTTTTTGTTGTCATTTTAGTTATTGTTTATAGTTTATGTATTATTTCATTATCAAAACAATCGTTTTTCCGGTCTCCTATTCCGTAGGATATTCTCTTGAGCCGAAAATCGTGGTTCCGATTCTTATCATAGTGCTTCCTTCTTCTATGGCAATCGAGTAATCATCGCTCATTCCCATACTCACTTCTTTAAAATACGGTTTATCTTTAAAATATCCGGTTTTCAGTTCTTCATATATGTTTTTTATCTTTTTAAACTCCACACGCACAGTCGCCATGTCATCGGTGTTGGTTGCCATACCCATCACTCCGCATACACGCACATTTTTCATGCGTTCCAATAGTCCGCTGTCAACAAGTGCAATACAATCTTCTTCTGAAAATCCGAATTTCGATTCCTCTTGCGCCACATGCAATTGAAGCAATACATTCACAATGCGTCCCACTCGTACTGCCTCCGTGTCGATACATTCAAGCAAATATGACGAATCCACACTATGTATCAACGACACATAGGGTACAAGTTTACGCACCTTATTCGTCTGTAAATGTCCTATAAAATGCCATTCCACATCATCGGGCATAAGCACATACTTTTGTGCAAGTTCTTGCACCCGGCTTTCTCCAAAGATGCGCTGCCCTGCATCGTAAGCCTCACGCAATGCTTCTACATGATGGAATTTCGACACTGCCACGAGTCTCACGTCATCCGGAAGACTTTCTGTTATCGATTTTATTTTCCCCGCAATCCCTGACATTTCCTTTATCCTACCTGAGTAGCCGGATTCGATGATTTTTCACCCAATTTCACCGGATACACATCCATGATTGCTGTCTCTGTCACCGATGCAATTTCAAAATCAGCCATTGTACCTTTCATATTTTCCATGAAATTGTCTACAGCCTTTTGAAATTCCGATGCCTGTACCAATGTCAATACCGCAGTCTTTTTTTCCACAGCAGTTTTTTCATCGATAGTGATAATATTGTATTTCACATTATACCAACGGTCACCGGTTTCATCGAAAAAAATCTCGGCTATACGTGTTCTTTTCACTGCCGATACAGAAAATTCACCCGATATAAACGGTGTTATTTCTTCTATGATACGTGCCTCGGCCTCAGTAAACGACAACGCATCCACAAGATAAGGTTCGTTCACTTTCTTTTGCTGACCGGTTTCAAGCATCTTATCATATCTTACTTTACATTCAAACCAATTTGCCATAATTCTTATACCTTTTTTATTTTTTATGTTTATTTCAAGTCTATGCTACAAAATTACACCATTTTTTTCAAGTGTATAACACATTCCGATGATAAAATGAGTAAAAACATCTAATATTTTTTTCATTGAAATATTGTTTTTTCTGTATAATTATATTTATTTTGCTAAAAAAGAACACGCCTATGCCAAAGAGCCTCAACACTAAAGGCAAAAACAGCATATTCCGACGAATAGCTGATTTATATATCGACGGATTCCGCAATATGACCGTCGGGCGTTCATTATGGATTCTTATCATCATCAAGTTATTCATCATGTTCGCCATTCTCAAGTTATTCTTTTTCCCCGACTTACTGAATTCTACATACAACAATGACGAAGATCGTGCGCAGCACGTAAGAAATGAATTGCTTAAAAACAAATAAACCATAAAAACTTATATTATCATGAATGAATTGACATCACTTGTAGATTGGTCGAGAGCGCAATTTGCACTTACCGCAGCCTATCACTGGCTGTTTGTGCCACTCACCTTAGGATTATCGGTAATTGTCGCAGTTATGGAAACCATCTATTACCGCACACGCGACAAGAAGTGGTTAGGAACCACAAAGTTCTGGATGACACTATTCGCCATCAATTTCGCTATAGGTGTCGCTACAGGTATCATTCTTGAGTTTGAGTTCGGAACCAATTGGTCTAATTACAGTTGGTTTGTGGGTGATATTTTCGGTGCACCGTTGGCGATTGAAGGTCTGCTTGCTTTCTTCATGGAATCGACATTCTTCGCTGTAATGTTCTTCGGCTGGGAAAAGGTCAGCCCTCGTTTCCATCTTACCTCAACATGGCTTACCGCAGCCGGAGCAAGTATTTCGGCATTGTGGATTCTGATAGCAAACTCATGGATGCAATATCCTGTAGGTATGGAATTCGACCCCGCTCAGATGCGAAATGTAATGAATGACTTTTGGGCTTTGGTTTTATCTCCGGTTGCTATAAACAAAATCATACATTCAGTGTTCAGCGGTTGGGCGTTGGCAGGAGTTTTCGTAGTGGGCGTAAGTTCATGGCTGCTGCTTAAACGCCGAAACGTAGAGATGGCACTACGCAGTATTCGAGTAGGTGCATGGGTAGGATTTGCCGGTATACTTATCACGGTATTTTCAGGTGATGGTTCGGCCAAGGTCGTCTCCAAAGTGCAACCAATGAAACTTGCAGCAATGGAGGGTCTTTATCACGGAGAACAAGGACAGTCCATAGCAGCATTCGGCATCTTAAACCCGGCAAAGACTCATGATAACGATGAGCCGCCGTTTCTGTTTGACATATCCATTCCCAAAGGGTTGTCATTCCTTGCCGAAGGCGACTTAAATGCATTCGTTCCCGGTATCTCCGATATAATAAACGGAGTAAAAGTCAGTAGCGAGGGTGATACACTCAATACCGTACCATACGCCGAACGCATAGCAATAGGCAAAGAAGCTCACAAGGCATTAAAGCAATATGACGATGCAAAAAAAGCCGGAGATACCGCAGCTATGAATAAAGCCAACATGGCATTGCAGAAGAACTTCAAGTACTTCGGCTACGGTTATTTCGATACACCTGAAGAGGCTATACCTAATGTTCCCATCACCTTTTACGCATTCCACATAATGGTGATATTCGGTTCATATATATTACTTTTCTTTGTTATCGTATTGCTGTGTCTGTATAAAAAGAGCCTGACAAAACTGCTCACCGACAGCAAACCGGTACAATATTTGGCAATTTTATCCATTCCCGTGGTATGGATTTGCTCCGAAGCAGGATGGGTAGTCGCCGAAGTGGGCAGACAGCCGTGGGTCATAGAGGGACTTATGCCCACACGTGCAGCCATAAGCGATATCCCGACGACATCGGTCATCATAACGTTCTCTATCTTTGCCGCAGTATTCACAGGATTACTTGCTGCGGAATTGAACATACTTTTCAAGTTCATATCGAAAAAGTCAAAAGAAAACATCGACAACCCAACCATTTAAAACCGCATTGTTATGATTACTTATAATTTTCTTCAAACGTATTGGTGGTTCCTGATTTCGGTATTGGGAGCAATCTTGGTATTCCTGCTTTTCGTTCAAGGCGGACAGACTTTATTATCTATGGAGAAGAACGATATACGACGCAGCATGCTGATAAATGCTATCGGACGCAAATGGGAACTCACATTTACCACTCTTGTGGTTTTCGGCGGTGCGTTCTTCGCATCTTTCCCTCTGTTCTACTCCACAAGTTTCGGCGGTGCCTATTGGTTGTGGATGCTCATTCTTATAGGCTTTGTTTTGCAGGCAGTAAGTTATGAATACAGGAAGAAGAAAGGCAACATTTATGGGAAAAACACCTATGATACTTTCCTTGCCATAAATGGCATTCTTGCAACCGTATTATTAGGTGTAGCCGTAGCCATGTTCTTTTTCGGCGCCGAATTTACAATAAACAAGACCAATATCATAGACACAAAATCTCCCGTAATTTCTTCATGGGTTTCCACACATGGGCTTGAAGCTATCTGTAATAGGAAAAATCTCCTGCTTGGATTCACAGTTCTGTTTTTGGCAAGAACACAAGCACTTCTATATTTCAAAAATGCAATTGATGATGACGCCATAAGAGAACGTTCCTCAAAGTCACTTATTTTTAACGGAGGTTTTTTTGTCTTGTCGTTTTTAGGTTTTGTAGGTTTATTGCTCACAAGTGAAGGCTACGAAAGTACTATTATTGACGGTGTGGAAACATTCACAGCCACACCATATAAGTATCTGCATAATTTTATCGACATGTGGTGGGCTGCAGCAGCATTCATAGTTGGTGTAATCTTGGTGCTGTATGCTATAATACGTTCCGCTTTCTCCAAATACTATACAAAAGGGATTTGGTTCAGCGGCATAGGCACTATGCTTGTGGTAATGTCGCTCTTTTGGATTGCCGGATACAACAACACCGCTTATTATCCGTCGCTACTTGACCCCGACAGTTCGTTATCCATCCGCAACAGTTCATCGAGCGAATTCACGTTAACCGTCATGTCATGCGTATCACTCATCATTCCGTTTGTTGCAGCTTACATCATTTATTCGTGGCGGGCTTTAAGCAAAAAACCGATTACCGTAAAAGAAATGGAGGAATCATCCCATAAATACTGAGATGTCGTTTTTTATAGCTATCTTTGCACATATTTGAATAAAGATGGCAGATTTCTTTAAAACCATAAAAGATACTTCGGAGGGATTGTATAAAGAGAAAATGAGTAAATTCATCTCTTTTGCAATCCCTGTATCAAGCGCAGAAGAAGCTAAAGAGATTGTCAAGGTATATCAAAAGAAATACTATGACGCACGCCATGTGTGCTGGGCATACATGATAGGAACTGCTCGCTCGGAATTTTACAGTAACGACAACGGAGAGCCATCGGGCACTGCCGGTAAACCCATACTCGGGCAAATTAATTCATATGAACTCACTAACATACTGATTGTCGTAATACGCTATTTCGGAGGAATCAAATTAGGAACATCAGGGCTTATCGTGGCATATAAGACAGCTGCCGCCGATGCTATCGAAAACGGCGAAATCATTGAATGCCATGAACAGGCACAATTGTCATTCAATTTTCCTTATTTATCGATGAACAGCGTAATGAAACTTGTGAAAGATACCGGGGTAAACATCATAAACCAGATTTTCGACAACGATTGCAGTATGACAATCGAGACTAATGCTGATGATATACCGTCATTCCGTAATCGTCTTATTGATATAGACGGCGTATCTGTCATAGAAGAGTGAGAAGCTGTTTTGAATTTTATTCAAACAACTTCTGACACTGCAATTTCTTCTTCACCTTGGCAGGATTGCCTGCCACAAGACTATCATCGGGGACATCATGCGTTACCACACTGCCAGCAGCCACAATACACCGGTCGCCTATTGTAACGCCGGGACATATTATCGCACCACCGCCTATCCAGCAGTCTCTACCAATCTTGACAGGATATGCATATTCCTGCGGTGCTCTGCGCTCCAAATAATTCCTCGGATGTTGCGGTGTATATATTTGAACATTTGGACCGATAAGCGTATAATCACCTATAGTTATATCCGCTCCGTCAAGAAAAGTACAACAATTATTCACAAACACATTTTCCCCTAAATGCAATCCATGACCGTGATCACAGTAGAACGGCGGAACTATCGTGGCAGTATCGGGAATACCCGGTATAAGAGTTCTTAACAAACTGCGATATTCAGGCTCTACACCACTGCATCGATTCATCCGAGAGGTTATCTCATGCGCACGATTAATACTTTCAGCGATTGAAGAATCACTTGTGTTGGCAAGCTCGCAGCTACGCATCTTTTCAAATTCTGTTTTCATAAAATCGACTTAATTTCTTCAAGAGAATCAACAACCACATCGGCATCGGAAACGATGTTTCTATCAAATCCCTTTATATTAAACAAGACTGTATGCCAACCGGCATTTTTCGCCCCTTGAACATCAGCGTCATAATTATCTCCTATCATCACTGTGGTTTCGGCTGTAGCTCCTGTAACGTCAAGAGCATAATCAAAGATTCCGCGCAGCGGTTTTGTAATACCGCAATCATCACTCAATACCAAATGATGTATAAAATGTTCTATTCCGCTGCTGCGAAGTTTCCTCAGTTGTACTTCTTGAAATCCATTACTCAGAATATTAACATCATATTTAGCCACAAGATACTCAAGCAATTCTTTTGCACCCGGTACAAGTTTACTCAACGATGAAAGATAAAACAAGTATTCATCATCTACATCTGCGGCAAGTTTTTTCAAGTCCACACCCTGCACACCTATTTTTTCAAGCGTATATCTGAATCGTTCAGTGACAAGAAAATCCTTTTCTATCTTACCATAGTGATACAAATCCCAAAGCTCCAAATTTTTAGCGGCATAAATGTCTCGAAAGTGGGTATATTCAGGACTATACTCAGCTAATCCGAACTTATCATACACATGACGCAAAGCCACCTTGCTGTTTTCTGTAAACCACCATACTGTATCATCAAGGTCAACAAATACGGTCTTTATATTGCTCCAATCCGTTTTCATCATCTTATATTTTCAGCAAAAATAGCAAAATTCATCCACTTCACCACAAATCCACTTCAATTTACATCATAAATAATGAAACAAGCGCACTGTCAAAAAGCTGCTACATAAATATAAATTAAGAAGACGTTTGAACGTGTTATTACACGTTTTAAGAAAATTCAAAACAGTTTCTCAGATTCTAAACAAAATTCAATATTTTTTGTTAGTTATTAAAATAACTTTTAAAATCAATGTATTATGACTCTTATTTATCGTTTCTTATTTCCTGAAAGTAACGCTAACAAGCGTACCTCATTGCTGATTCTGGCATTAAGAATTCTTTTCGGTCTTTTACTGATGTCACACGGTGTACAGAAATGGTCGCAATTTGACGCACTCAGTACCACATTCCCCGACCCGATAGGTCTCGGCAGTCAATTTTCTCTCGTTCTCGCTATTTTTGCCGAACTGTTCTGTTCCATGCTCTTTATCGTAGGTTTTCTTTACAGAGCGGCTCTATTACCTATGATAACAACTATGGGTGTAGCGTTTTTCAAAATACATGGCGGAAGTATCGTAACGGGAGGGGAACTCGCATTCATCTACCTTACCGTATTCATTATTCTGTTTATCACCGGCTCCGGCAGGTTCTCAATAGACAATTTCATTTCACAATTAACTAAGAAAAAAAGTTCAACGGAGATGTGACTCCAATATAACACGGCATCTACGAAGCACACTTTTTAAACTATTTCTTAACAAAATCGCGAAAAAACCGATTTTACAGCTAAAAATTTTGCGCTAAGCCGTTTATATTTCAAAAAATATTCCGATATTTGCAAAACATTTCCGAAAGGCAGGTACAAGCATGCCCGAAAGAAGTGCAAAAAGTGATTTTCTACAGAAAGCACTTTATTGTTTTTGCACATATAATTTATAACATAATTAAAGTTTTCAACTAAAATGACTAAAGCAGATATCGTAAACGAGATTTCTAAATCAACCGGAATCGACAAGTCTTCTGTTCTTGAAACAGTAGAAAAGTTCATGGAAATTGTTAAGGATTCTCTTGCAAACGAAGAAGACGTTTTCTTGAGAGGTTTTGGTAGCTTCATTGTGAAGACTCGTTCACAAAAGACAGCACGCAACATTTCCAAGGGAACAACTATCATCATCCCGGAACACAAAATTCCTGCATTCAAGCCGGCTAAAGTGTTCATGGAACAAGTAAAGCAGAACGATAACAAATAAGAGAGAGATTGAATAGACTTTTTCTTCCGGAATCTACTCATTACAAATGAAGAGCCGGCGGTAAAAGCACAAAAATATTTATTAATCTTTAAACTAAGTACAATTATGCCAAACGGAAAGAAGCATAAGAGACACAAGATGTCTACGCACAAGCGCAAAAAGAGACTTAGAAAGAATAGACATAAGAAGAAATAATATTTCTAACCTTTCTAATTAAAGTCATATCAAGAACAAACATAATGAGTGCAACATTCCGTAAGTATCTTCATTAGGTTTGTTCTTTGTGCTTTTGACAGTTGCATTTTTGCAACCGTATTTTATTGAACCTACCCGATTACGGGTATAAGACTTGTTGAGAAGAAACAAGTCCTGACATTATTTTAAAAAAACTTCTAAAATGAGAAGCGAACTCGTAGTTAACGTACAGCCTAACGACATACTTACTGCCCTCCTTGAGGACACGCGTCTTGTGTCTCTGCAAAAAGAGCCCCGCGACGCTACCTATGCCGTTGGCAACCTTTACTTGGCAAAAGTGAAGAAGTTAATGCCGGGTCTGAACGCTGCATTCGTCAACGTAGGATACGAAAAAGAAGCCTTCCTGCACTATTTGGATTTAGGAACTCAATTTAAGACCTATGCACAATGCATCAAAAGCTCTCTCGAGGACAAGCGGAATACGCCTAACATAAGCAAGCTGAAATTACAGCCCGACATTGACAAGCACGGCTCTATTTCCGACGTGCTTACATGCGGACAACAACTCATCGTACAGATTGCAAAGGAGCCGATATCCTCAAAAGGTCCAAGACTTACTACCGAAATTTCCTTTACGGGAAGATTACTTGTACTTATTCCTTTCAGCGACAAAATTTCGGTTTCGCAGAAAATTCGTTCTTCAGAGGAACGCATGAGACTGCGCAAATTAATAGAGAGCATACGACCTGCCAACTTCGGTGTGATAATACGCACTTCAGCCGAGGGAAAGCGTGTCGCCGAGCTTAACAATGAGCTCAAGACACTCGTTAAGTACTGGGAAGACAGTATCGCAAAGGCTCAAAAAGCCGAGGCTCCTTCGCTGCTATACGAAGAGGAAAGCCGTGCTGTGAGCGTTATCCGCGACATCTTCAGCCCATCATTTGAGAACATCTACGTGAACGATGAAGAGGTGTTTCTCCAAATCCGAGACTACGTAAATATGATTGCTCCCGACAAGAAAGACGTAGTAAAGCTATATAGCAAGGAAACACCAATATTCGATTACTTCTGTATCACAAAGCAGATCAAGACATCTTTCGGTAAAACGGTTTCATTCAAATCGGGTGCTTACATTATCATAGAAAGCACCGAAGCATTACACGTCATAGACGTAAACTCGGGAAACCGTTCCAAAAGTTCGTCAAACCAAGAAAGCAACGCACTTGACGTCAACCTGCGTGCTGCCGATGAGATTGCACGCCAATTACGTCTACGCGACATGGGTGGTATAATCGTTATCGACTTTATCGACATGACTCAAGCCGACCATAGGCAAGCTCTATATGAGCACATGAAAGAAATCATGCAAAGCGACAGGGCAAGGCATAACATTCTGCCTTTAAGCAAATTCGGGTTGATGCAAATCACACGTCAAAGAGTGCGTCCCGCACTCGACATCGTAACCTCTGAGGCATGTCCGTCATGCGGAGGCAAAGGCGAAGTTCAGCCGGCATTGCTTTTCACCGACGTTTTGAAAGATAAAATCGATTATCTCGTCAATTCACTTAAAATCACCCGATTTGTGATGTATGTACATCCGTTCGTAGATGCTTATCTCAAACAAGGATTAATATCGGAATACAGGCGATGGAGATTCGAATACGGATTCAAATTCCGCATTCTGCCCGACCAGTCTTTGGCTTATCTCGAATACCGTGCAATAGACCGCAACGGAAACGAGATTGATCTCAAAGAAGAAAAAGACACCAATAGCTCAAACTCAAAAAAAGAATCACGCTCTAAATCTCAAAACGAAGATTAGGCGAAAACAAAAAAGATTTTTCTTCTTTAGCACCATTACCCAAAGGGGCTGTGAACAATAAAATTCACAACCCCTTTTCGTTTTCATATTGTCGTTGTTTTTTACTTTGAACCGCCGAAAATAATACGTATGGTGAACTATATGACGTTTCGGATGTTACATTATAAATAATTTATCAATAAAAATTTAGAAACGATGAAACAGTTTGAAGAATTAATCTCAGGCAATAAACCCGTATTGGTGGATTTTTTTGCCACATGGTGCGGTCCATGCAGAGTAATATCCCCTATATTAGAAGATTTGAAGAAAAAAGTGGAAGATAAAGCGATTGTAGTGAAAGTTGATGTCGACGAAGAAGAGGATTTGTCACTGAAATATAATGTACAATCAGTCCCCACATTGATGATTTTCAAGAACGGCGAATTGCTATGGAGGGAATCAGGTATTCGCCAAGCCCATCTTCTTGAACAAATTCTTGAAAAATATTATTGAACATAAGTATTTATGCTTGCCATATAAGGGTAGAAAATGGTTTTCTACTCTCCCAAAAGAGGAAAGAATTTGCAGGAATTAAGGAACAAATCGGGGTAATTTTGCGTGAAAAGTTGCGGGATTGAGTATCTCTTGCTAATTTTGAACCAACAAAAGAGTTGTAACTATGAATTTGGGCTTTTTACGCGTTGCGGCAGTTGTTCCTCGGGTAGATGTGGCAAACTGCGAACAGAATGCGAAAAATATTATAACAGACAGTATAAAGGCATGTGAAAAAGGTGCAAAAGTCGTCGTATTCCCTGAATTGAGTGTGACGGCATACACTTGTGGAGACCTTTTCGGACAAACTGTATTACTTGATTGTGCCGAAAAATGCTTGTGCGAAATAAAAAACGCCACAAGTGCGCTTGATTGTGCAGTTGTGGTAGGTGCTCCTCTTAGAGCAGGCTCAAAATTATTCAACTGTGCCGTGCTTATGTCGAGAGGAAAATTCATAGGTGTCGTACCTAAAACATATATCCCGAATTATAAAGAATTTTATGAAAAAAGATGGTTCACTGTATCTGACAACAAAACCACCGAAAGCATAAAAATAGGTAAGGATATAGTTCCTTTCGGTCCTAACCTGCTGTTTGTGCAGAATAACGTAAAAATAGCTATTGAAATATGTGAAGATTTATGGACAGCGATACCGCCGAGTTCCTTTGCAACTCTAAACGGAGCCAATGTGATATTGAACTTGTCGGCTTCTAACGAATCATTAGGAAAGCACCATTATCTGATGAACCTGATAAAAGGTCAATCGGCACGTTGCATGTGCGGATATGTGTATTCCTCAGCCGGCTTTGGCGAGTCTACTACCGATCTTGTGTTTGCAGGGAATGCGGTCGTGGCTGAGAACGGTACAATTCTTAAAGAATCGAAACGTTTCGCTATTGAAGGTTCTATGGTAATAGCCGACATAGACATAGAACGTCTTGAACACGAACGCCGCACCACAAGCAGTTTTTCCGATTGTGCAAGCAACAACACAGCAGCATATACAGAAGTTCCTATAGAAAACCTAAACCTTATGGCTGACTATGATGGAACCATTCTGCGCACGATAGAAAAGCATCCGTTCGTCCCATCGGATAATACGATTCTTGATGAACGTTGCGAAGAAATTGTGAATATTCAAGTAGAAGGTCTGATAAGAAGATTATCCTTCACCGGAATAAAAACAGCAGTTATCGGTATATCCGGAGGACTTGACTCGACATTGGCATTACTGGTATGTCATAAGGCATTCGAAAAACTCGGTTATGATTACAAGGATATAATCGGAATAACGATGCCCGGATTCGGCACAACCGACCGCACATATAGCAACGCCATGAGCTTGATGAAAGAATTGGGAATAACAATCAAGGAAATTCCTATCAGAAAATCGGTTCTTCAGCATTTTGAAGATATAGGTCATGACGCCAATATTCATGATGTTACCTATGAGAACGGACAAGCAAGAGAACGTACACAGATTCTTATGGATTATGCCAACCGGTGCGGTGGTCTTGTTGTAGGCACAGGCGATTTGTCGGAACTGGCATTAGGATGGGCTACGTATAACGGCGATCACATGTCGATGTATGGGGTGAATGCCGGTGTACCCAAGACATTGGTTCGATACATTGTCCGTTGGTTTGCCGTTAATTCCTGCGGCGAAAAGAAAGCAGTCCTGTTTGATATTGTAGATACACCTATCAGTCCCGAATTAGTCCCGGCTGATGAAGAGGGAAATATCAAACAAAAGACCGAAGATTTGGTGGGTCCTTATGAACTTCATGATTTCTTTTTATATTACGTATTGCGTTTCGGATATTCACCAAGTAAAATTTTCAGGCTTGCCGAGATAGCATTTACAGGCGAATATTCGTCAACAGTAATAAAAAAATGGCTGTTGGTGTTCTATCGCAGATTCTTCCAACAACAATTTAAGCGTTCATGTCTGCCTGACGGTCCTAAAGTGGGAAGCATAAGCCTGTCACCCCGCGGTGACTGGAAAATGCCAAGTGATGCTTGTGCAAAATCATGGCTTGAAGAATGTGAATATGAAAATCGTTCTTTATAATATATACAGAGTAGTACGCACGTTGATAGTCTTGGGTATTGCAACCATGACTACCGTTTTTGTCTCCTTGTATCTGATTCTGCTGATTCCATCTGTACAATCCTCAGTGAAAGATTATGCCGAAGAGGAATTGACAGTGTTGCTGAATACAAAGGTAGACATAGAACGGTTGTCCATATCCCCTTTCAATCAAGTAGTGCTGTATGGCGTTGAAATTCCCGACAACAAAGGTAATGCAATTTTGAAAGTGGATAAACTTGGTGCCGGACTAAGCCTATACAATCTGATATTGAGAAAGCGTATAGTGTTTACTTATGCCGAGATTGTAGGACTTAAAGGCTCTATATACAGGGATACCCAAGATTCGCCATTGAATGTACAATTTATAATAGACGCATTGTCACCAAAGGACAAAAACAAACCACCCACAAAATTTGACTTGGCGATATACAATATCGTTATGCGACGCTGCTCTGTGAGCTATGATGTGTTATGCGAAGACTTTGTACATGACAAGTTTGACAAGAACCACATAAGAATTGAAGACTTACGAGCCGATATAGCATTACCTTTATTAAGAAACAATGACTTTTCTGCAAAAGTCAAGCGTCTCTCATTTAAGGAAAAAAGCGGGTTATGCTTTGATAATTTAACGATGAATGCACGTATAACCGAGCAGGAAATAGGAGTTTCTGACTTTAGGCTTGAATTACCCGGAACACACTTGAGAACTAATGACTTTACATTATCATTCAACAGTTTAAAAACATTGGGGTCTGACTTGCGGGACATAAAGTTTGATATAGGTATTATAGAAGGCTCATACCTTACGTTAAATGACTTATCATGTTTTATCCCTGCTTTTTCCAAATATGGAGAACGATTAA
The DNA here is from genome assembly GCA_017473615.1 of Muribaculaceae bacterium. Taxonomy (GTDB): domain Bacteria; phylum Bacteroidota; class Bacteroidia; order Bacteroidales; family Muribaculaceae; genus RGIG4576. The sequence goes on from JAFUKL010000005.1 coordinate 29,419, forward strand.
ATATGGCAGTAAAATGCCGAGGCACTCTTGAAAATATAAAGATACCTGAATGTGAGATATTGGCAGAAAACGGAGGCTTGGCTGTCGACATCAAAGGAGAAATGAGCAATGTAACCAATAAGGATTCTTTAACAATCGAATTTCCTCGGTTGTTTGTAAATGCAAAATCAAGCGAAATATCCAAGTTGGTATCATGCGTTGGCTCTATAAAGCCGCAAACAACTGAAATACTTTTATCTTGCGGAGGTGTGAGAATAGAAGGTTTTGCTGAAGGAAATAACAGTAAAATGCTGTTTCAAGGAAAAGTGAATACGGGTATAGGAGATTTACTTATCGACGGAAATTTCTTGAGAGGAAAAACGTCTATCGGATTTAATGGAAACATGTCTTCCTCTTCTTTTAATTTAGGAACTCTGCTTAATAAACCTGAACTGCTTGGAGAAACAGCGTTCAGTTTGAAATTGGATGGAACAAAATCCAATTCCGGCATAAAAGCAAGTGTCAATGGCAATGTACCCTTCTTTGATTTTAAGAGCTATCGTTATGAAAATATATCTGCCAATGTTGAGATAAACCCATCGGAATATAGTGGTAACATACACATAAACGACAAGAATTTGGCATTAGCCATCAACGGTACGGCATTGTTAAATGGAGACAACTCCCATGTCAACGCTGTATTGGCGGTGAATGATTTCAATCTTGCTAAGACTAATCTAAGCGCAAAGCATCCCAATCACAGAATGTCTTTCTACATGAAAGCGGAAACAACCGGAAACCAAGCTGACAACTGGAACGGTAATATTCTTGTGGAAAATTTCAAATATGTTGATGCTAAAAATGAAGGCATAAAGTTAGATAGTTTGGTTATGGTTGCAGATAACACCCATACACCATACTCAATAACATTGGCATCAGATGTGCTTAACGGTAAAGTAGACGGAATATATGATCTCAAAGGTATCATACCTACATTGACTGATATGCTGTCACATATATTCCCCGCATTGGTTGAATCAACCGACAACAGTCTCACCACATGGGCGAAAAATGATTTCACTTATTCGCTGAATGTGGAAAATAATGAAAAGACCAATGATATACTGAACTTTTTCAAGTCTCCCGTTACATTGCTTTACCCTGTATCTTTGCACGGAGCTGTAAACCAAAGTGCAGGCACTTTCAATTTTGATTTGAACGCACCATATTTGGCACAAAAGAAAAAACTGATAGAAAACAGCCGTCTGTCAGTTGCGTTAGATAGCATAAACCACCGTCTGACCATGAATTTGCAGACCACCATGCCGACCAAGAAAGGTAAAATGTCATTAGCTGTGTCAGGCGACGGATGCAACAATCGGTTAGATACCGATATATCATGGAAAGTAGACCGTCAAGAGGATTTTCATGGCAATGTAAACCTTTCTTTAGGATTAGGGCGCGTAAAAGAAACCGGTATGCTAATGGCTACAGTAGACATTAATCCTACAACAATGGTTTTCAACGATACCACGTGGTATGTTCACGGCTCTAAAGCAGGCTATTACAATAAGGCTCTAAGGGTAGATGATTTCAGGGTGACATGTGACAACCAATTTGTAAGGATAAACGGGCGAACTTCTCCCGGCAGTAATGAAAAATTAGAGGTGGAATTGAAAGACATCAACCTCGGGTATGTATTTGAGACGCTACAGATTAATAATGTAACATTTGGCGGAATCGCAACAGGAAAAGTCATTGCATCCGATTTGATTTCCGCATCGCCACTATTGGAGACCGAACGTTTTTTTGTGGATGACATGACTTACAATGAGACTTTATTAGGCGATGCCGATATTAAAAGTTTCTGGAACAATGAGAAGAAATTCGTTGCGATAAAAGCACAAATAAAGCAGAATAACGGATGCGAAAGTACTGTAGATGGCGAAATTTATCCTATGAATGACTCCATGCGCTTTGATTTCAATACGGAAAAATTAAAAGTGGGATTCATGAAACCGTTCATGTCGGCTATAACATCCGATTTGGACGGATACGTTTCCGGCGATGCACGACTTTATGGCAAATTCAGCACATTGAACATGTACGGCAATGTTTTCGTTGAAGACCTGAAAGTAAAAGTCGATTATACAAATGTATATTATTGGGCTACCGATTCCATAAAAATAGCCCCCGGATTGATAACATTCAACGATGTGAGACTAAAAGACCGAAAAGGAAAAAGAGCGATGTTGTCAGGATATGTATCCCATCAGGATTTTCATAATGCGGCTTTTGAATTTAACGTCACAGATGCCCGTGAACTGCTTTGTTACGATATTCCAGAAAAACGAGAGGATGCTTGGTACGGAACAATATACGGTTCCGGTTCGGCTTTTATCAATGGAGAACCGGGATTTGTCGGAATCGATGTACGCATGACAACTGCCGCCGGGAGTAAGTTCTTTTTTGAGTTGTCCGATGCAGAAGAGGCTATAGAATATGACTTCATTACGTTCACCGATAAACGCAGGGACAGCATAGAAGCAGAAATATTGGCAAAACAGACACAAAAAGAACTTCTCATAAAGAATTTTGAGCAACAAAAGAAAAAAAGCAACGACTCAAGCGGTACAAGAATGAAAATAAACATAGATGCCGATATTAACCCATTAGGACAGATGATACTTGTAATGGATCCGGTTGGAGGAGACATGATAAAAGCTACCGGCAACGGTTCTCTTATCATGAAGTATGACACCGCCGAAGATTTGTTTATGTCAGGCAAATATACATTGGATAAAGGAACGTATAATTTCACTCTGCAAGATATAATAGTGAAAGACTTCACTATTAAGGAAGGCAGCAATATCGCATTTGACGGAAACCCTTATGCCGCTAAAATAGATATTTCGGCTGTATATTCACTGAATGCCAGTCTGCTCGATTTGGACGAGTCTTTCGCCACCGACAAGGAATTTAACCGAACAAACGTCCCTGTTCACGCATTACTGAATGTATCAGGCTCTATAGCTCAACCCGAAATCAAGTTTGATTTGGAATTTCCCACTCTCACAAGCGATGCCCATAGAAAAGTAAAAAGTATCGTCAGCACAGACGATATGATGAACAGGCAAATAATTTATCTGTTGGCATTAAACCGATTCTACACTCCTGAATATATGGGTGGAACAAGCCGAAACAACGAACTGGCATCTGTTGCATCATCTACAATATCATCACAATTGACAAGTATGTTGGGACAGATAAGCGATAAATGGAGAATATCTCCTAACTTTAAGAGTGACAAGGGTGATTTCTCTGATGTTGAAGTAAACTTGGCATTATCGAGCCAACTGCTTAACAATCGACTTTTGCTAAACGGAAATTTCGGCTATCGCGACAAGATGGTAGCAGCCAATAATTCTAATTTTATAGGTGATTTTGATATAGAATACCTATTGAATAAAGCCGGAAATGTGAGGCTGAAAGCGTATAACCACTTCAACGACCAGAATTACTACGTGAAGAACGCATTAACGACACAAGGCGTAGGCGTTGTATTCAAATTTGATTTCGATAATCCGTTCGGGCATATTAAGAACAGAAAATCCGCTAAGCAGAAACCGGTCATCAGCAATGAGTTACCTGCCGATACGATAAAATAATGAAAATGAATAACAGCAGGTTAAAGCATATAATATTGATGATTCTGCTTGTATTGTCCCACTTCACGGCAATTGCAAGCATGGATGATATTGTAGGTGACACATTGGGTATGCGTAAAACCGAGAAATGGTATAACAAGATATGGGAATATCGAAAATTGGCAAATGACCCGTTGGCAATAGATTCTTTTAGGAATGAATACGGCGATGATTATTGGAAACTTGCCGTAATGAGCGGAAAACTGAACTTAAAGGATAAAAGTGTTAAATACCCTCGTTTCGTGAAAATGTGCGTAGACCTTTATAATTGGGGCGACCGCACTTTCAACAGTTATGACACGGCTTATGTGGTAGGAACAGGCAAACGCTGGAAATTGATGGTAAAAAATGACAACTGGATAGATTTTTACAACTTAAAACTACCCGAAAGTATACATATAGGCATGGCTTCGGATATTGCACCTAATTTAAGTGCGAGCATTTCATATATGGCTTTAAGTTTCAGCTATATGTTGAACTTGGATTATTTGTTTGGAGGCGAACCGGTTAAACATAGGCGCTTTGACCTGAATTTCAGTTGCTCGTTAATCGCTTTTGACGTTTATTATTCCAAAAATCTCGGGAACACCAATATCACCCAATTAGGAGACACCTATAGAAATTATAATTTCTTTCATTCAGACTATCATTTCACCGGGTTGACCTTGGAGTCATTTGGCGTGGACATGTATTATTTTTTCAATAACAAAAAATATTCGCAAGGAGCAGCCTACTCCTACTCAAAAGACCAAAAGCGCAGCGCAGGGTCATTTATAAGCGGCTTGACGTTTTCCCACCAAAACGTCAAAATGAACTTCAATACATTGCCCGATGAAATAATTGAAGAATTACCTGCCGATAAAAGAAAATACCACGTCCATTATCGGGACTTCTGCTTTATGCTGGGATATGGTTATAATTGGGTATTTCGAAAAAACTGGTTATTAAACTTCACCATGATTCCATGCATAGGTTTTAACCGAAGTTTGAATGACACCGAGGAAAGGAAAAAAGAGATGTTCTCCTACAACATAAAAGCTAAATTTGCCTTGGTGTATAATCATAACAGGTTCTTCTATAGTATGAACTGTAAATTTGACGGTCACTTTTACCGAACAAATAAATACCGCTTCTTCAATTCTTATACAAATTTGGCATTCGTAGCCGGTTTCAGATTTTGACGAAATAAATTAGAAATTGTTTTAGAATCTGTTTAAATTTTATTTCGAGATTATTTTAAGCAGTATTTTGGAATGTTTTTTTTCATCAAATTGTACAGATAATAGCGAGCTATTTCCAAGCGATTTGATAAAAAAGACAACCAAAAGAGTCTTAAAGAAGACTGAAACTTGTCCCAAGTAGAACTGTAATAAAAAATTCAAGAAAATTCAAAACAACTTCTTAAAACAGGGTTCAAATATGTGCGACTTGGCGATAAATTTGTAATTTTGCCGATAATTGAAAATACAAAATGATATGAGCAATATAATATTGGGTATTGAGTCTTCTTGCGATGATACATCGGCTGCCATAATAAAAGACGGAATACTGTTGTCAAATGTCATAGCAGGACAGAAAGTGCATGAGGCTTACGGCGGTGTCGTCCCCGAATTAGCATCAAGAGCGCACCAGCAAAATATTGTTCCGGTGGTGTCGGAAGCAATACGTCAGGCAGGCATAAAAAAGCAGGATATAGACGGTATCGCATTTACAAGAGGTCCCGGATTGCTCGGCTCTTTGCTTGTAGGGACATCTTTTGCTAAAGGATTGTCTTTAGCCTTGAATGTACCATTATTGGATGTCAATCATTTACATGGACATGTGCTGTCACATTTTATAAAAGAGGACGAAAATACCGAAGTCCCGGAATTTCCTTATTTATGCCTTCTTGTATCAGGAGGAAATTCGCAGATAATAAAAGTGAACTCACCAAGCGATATGGAGGTGTTGGGGCAGACGATCGATGATGCTGCAGGTGAAGCGTTCGACAAGTGTGCCAAGGTTATGGGATTACCCTACCCGGGTGGCCCGCATATTGATAAACTTGCGGCGGAGGGGGATGCCAATCGTTTTAAGTTCAGCAAGCCTCACATACAAGGGTTGAATTATAGTTTTAGCGGTCTGAAGACATCTTTTTTATATACGCTGCGCGATGAGAAAAAAATAAATCCTGATTTTGTCGAACAGAATAAAGCCGACCTTGCCGCATCACTGCAGAAGACTATTATTGATATCCTAATGGACAAATTCTCAAAAGCGATAAAAGAGACCGGCATAAAAACCGTAGCGATAGGTGGCGGTGTCTCTGCCAACTCCGGTGTACGCAACGCAGTAGCCGAATATTGTGAACGCAGAAATATCAAGGCTTTTATCCCTAAAAGATCTTTTACGACCGATAATGCGGCTATGATAGCCATCGCCGGATATTTCAAGTATTTGGCTAAAGATTTTTGCGATATAAATCTGCCTCCTTTCGCACGCATTACGGTATAAAGAATTAAACAAGGCATTTATGGATGTTTCAATAATTGTTATTGGAGATGAATTGCTTATAGGTCAAGTGACCGACACCAATTCAGGATGGATTGCCCGACACCTTAATCCGTTGGGGTGGAATGTAAAGAGCATTAAAGTGGTTGCCGACGACAGCGAAGAAATATTTTCAGCTATCAATCAAGCTTTTGTCCAAACAGATATTATACTTACCACAGGCGGATTGGGTCCGACTAAAGATGACATCACCAAACCCACTTTATGCCGATATTTCGGAGGGGAATTGGTTATGGATAAGGCTACGCTGCGCAATGTGGAAGAAGTTGTAGCCAAACGACATTTGACTATGAACCCGCTAAATGAGGCTCAAGCATTAGTGCCTACATCTTGCCGTGTGATTCAGAACCGTGTGGGAACAGCACCTATTATGTGGTTTGAAAAACAGAACAAGGTTCTTGTTGCCATGCCGGGCGTTCCGTTTGAAACCGAAACCATGATGGAATGTGAAGTGATTCCCCAATTACTGAAACGTTTCTGCGTGAATGATCATATCGAGCATCGCACATTTATAGTAATAGGTTATGCAGAATCGGCACTCGCTATCAAACTGGATGAATTTGAACGGGAATTACCCGGATATATACACCTTGCTTACCTGCCCAAACCGGGGATAATACGTCTAAGACTGACAGGTTCTTCTACTGATGCAGAGAAAATAAAATCGGATATGGAGATGTTGTCGTCAAAGCTTGACGCAATTTTAGGCAACGCTATCGTATGCCATGAAGACAAGCCTATCTCGGCTATATTGGGAGATAAGTTACATGAAAGAAGATTATCACTTGCCACAGCTGAGAGTTGTACCGGAGGAAATGTTGCTCACCAAATTACATCCATACCGGGCAGTTCCCAATATTTTACAGGTTCGGTGGTATCCTATTCAAATGATGTTAAACAGAATCTGTTGGGTGTACCTGCCGATGCCATAAAAGAACACGGCGCAGTAAGCGAACCCGTAGTCAGGCAAATGGCTTGCGGTGTAAGTTCATTATTAAAGACCGATTGCGCTATTGCGACATCCGGAATAGCAGGTCCCGGGGGAGGCACACCTGAAAAGCCGGTAGGAACAGTGTGGATGGCAGCCAAGATAGGCGACAGAATACATTGCGAGTGCAAGCATTTCCCGGGTGTACGCGATCGAGTGATAGACCGAACGACAACCGAAGTTCAGATAATGTTGCTGAAAATGCTTATGGAGTAATCTATGTATATGTGCTGTAGTATGAAAAAAAACGAGACACGTAAGCGAATAGAATATTTTGACTTGATGAAAGGTGTCTGCATAGCATTAGTTGTTATTTCACACTGCTATGAAGAGTTGGAAATCAGGTTGTCAAATGAACATTTATGGAGTATGCTTGAGCATCTGCGTATGCCTCTGTATTTTTTCCTGTCGGGCATGTTTTTTAAAGAATACAGCTGTTTCATTGATTTTGTCGTGCGGAAGTTCAATAAATTGATAATCCCTTTATTGTTCTTTTGTGTGATAACCGTAATCCCCAAATTGCTCATTGGACAAGTAGACTTTGATTTCATTGCTGTGAAGAAACATATTTCATGGATGCTGAAGTATGGAGGCTATTTATGGTTTCTTCGAACATTGTTTTTCGCCAACATTCTATATTACACATATAACCATTTTGTAAAAGACCGAGGAATATATACAAGAATCGGAGTTATGCTGGCTTTAACTCTATCTGGCTGGATAATCAACAGCTTTATTCCTATCGAGGGCGATTTTCGCTCAGATTACGCATATATTATAAGCATTATAACCTCGTTTCTCGTTCTCCCGTTCTTTTTTGTAGCATCATGGATGAGAAAAATATTGGGATCAGGAGAAATAAGAATTGGAAAAACGGCATTGGCATTAATCTTTATCCTGTCATTATCCGTAAGCTATTTAACTTCATCAGGAGGAGTATATTTGGTTAACGCTAAAGTCGAGAACAATATCATACTGTTTTATATAGCGGCATTCTCTTCTATACTGAGTGTTTGGTGCGTATGCTATACTGTGAAAAAGCTGTTTTATTTCTCCTATATAGGCAGATATTCCATAATCGTATATCTCACACATATACCATTGCTTAACGTATTGGTCTACAAAGGATGGTGTACCGATGTGTATGTTTTGGCTGCTGTAACACTCGCATTTATGCCGGTAATGATATGGATATTTAAAGCCGTTTTCCCTGCATTTGTCGCACAGCGTGATATATTACTATATCAGGACGGTCGCCTGAAAGTCGATTGGAAAGCTTTTTCATTGAAAAATAGATAGAAAGGTATTGTGTATTAACAAAAAAAGTTCTATCTTTGCACACGAAAATTTCAGAACAGCAGTACAACGACTATTCCTTTAGTCATGTTCTGTGACTTTAATCGTTGAAACTTCGATGCAAGATGATGATGCTAAAGTTCTTGCATAAAGCGTAGGACGATATTGTACATAAATCGCCGCAGTTAACAACCACCCTATTTTGTTGCCGACTGCATTTTATTTAGAATATTGCGCTACTGCGAAGAAAGAGATGGCAGTAAATTGGCTGAAAAGCTGACATACTCTGCATATATGCACTCTGTTTTGAAATGAAATAATTTAAATTATAAATTGAGAAAAAGCCATGTCAAAAATTTGTCAAATTACAGGCAAGAAGGCGATCACAGGTAACAATGTATCGCACTCTAAGAGAAGAACAAAGCGTAAATTCAACGTGAATTTGTTCAAAAGAAAATTCTATTGGGTAGAAGAAGGTCAATGGATCAGCCTTGTTGTATCAGCAAACGGTTTGCGTATAATCAATAAGCTTGGTCTTGACGCAGCTATCAGAAAAGCTGCAAAAGATGGTAATTTAACTGAAATTAAAATCGTAGAAAAGTAAAATCAAGATGGCAAAGAAAGCAAAAGGTAATAGAGTTCAAGTCATCCTCGAATGTACTGAGCAAAGAGCTAGTGGTGTGCCAGGAATCTCTCGTTATATTACCACAAAAAATAGAAAGAACACCACAGAAAGAATGGAATTGAAGAAATACAATCCATATCTTAAAAAAGTAACAGTTCATAAAGAAATCAAATAATACGTTAAGTCATGGCAAAGAAAGTAGTTGCAACGTTGCAAAAAGGTGAAGGCCGTACGTACAGTAAGGTCATCAAGATGGTAAAATCGCCAAAGACTGGCGCTTATGTGTTCAAAGAACAAATGGTTCTTAACGATCAAGTAAAAGATGTTTTGGCTGCGAAATAAGTTTCCGGCTTAAATATTATATAAAACAAGGAGCTGTGTCAAAATTATTATTGGCACAGCTCCTTTAGGTTTGAAAGAATTAACAAGATTCAAGCATTGAGATTTTGAAGTTGTGGCACAGCGGATAAATTCATCTCGATAGTAGTGCACCAAAGTATAAGAACAGGCATATTCACTTTCTTAAAAAACGGTAAAATGTACATCAAAAACCAAATAATGACAATTAATTGCCTACTTTTGTATATCAATACTAAAAACTTAACAAACTAATACTACTTATGGCTAAAATAGGCTCTGTAATGACTAATGTGGGTCGCAAAGCGTTGCTTCTCGGTAGCGGAGAACTTGGCAAAGAAGTTGCTATCGAACTTATGCGCATGGGCGTGGAAGTTGTTGCATGCGACAAGTACCCCAATGCTCCGGCTATGCAGGTCGCACATCATTTTCATGTTTTCAACATGCTTGACGGTGACAAATTACGTGAAGTAATAGAACTTGAACGTCCTGATCATATAATTCCAGAAGTAGAAGCTATTGCTACACCGGTGCTTGTGGAATTGGAGAAAGAGGGGTATCACGTGACGCCTACGGCAAAAGCCGCTTGGCTGACAATGAACCGTGAAGGTATTCGCCGTTTGGCTGCCGAAGAGTTAGGCATTACTACATCCCGCTATAAATTTGCATCCACCGAGAGCGAATTCATTCAAGCTGTGGAAGAGATAGGCATACCGTGTGTAGTTAAGCCTATCATGAGTTCATCAGGACACGGACAAAGCACAATCAAGAAACCGGAAGATATAAGTCAAGCATGGCAAACCGCTCAAGAAGGCGGAAGAGCCGGTGCCGGCAGAGTTATCGTGGAAGGATTTGTGGACTTCGACTACGAAATCACACTGCTCACCGTGCGTAATTCAGCTGGTACTCAATATTGCGAACCGATAGGACATATCCAAATTGATGGAGACTACCGCTATTCATGGCAACCGCAGCCAATGACACCGCCCGCTCTTCTTAAAGCTCAGGAAATAGCCAAGAAAGTAACCGATGCATTAGGCGGATACGGAATATTCGGTGTGGAAATGTTCATCAAAGGCGATGAAGTGATATTCAGCGAAGTTTCACCACGTCCTCACGACACAGGTATGGTAACAATGATTTCACAAGACCAAAGCGAATTTGCACTGCACGCGCGCGCACTTTTAGGTCTACCTATCCCATCTATCAAGTTTTACGGTCCATCGGCTTCACGGGCAATTGTGGTAGAAGGCAATACCAACCGTGTGGAATTTGACAATCTTGAAAAGGTTCTTGCCGAACCCGGCGTACAGATGCGCATTTTCGGAAAACCTGAAATCAACGGACACAGACGAATGGGTGTAATTCTCGCAACTGATGAATCGGTGGAGGCTGCACGCGAAAAGGCAGAAAGAGCCTACCAAGCACTAACCGTAAACGTACTCACACGCGACGAATAAAGTTTTCACATAACGATAGTTATCGTAATTTAACTCCGTTAACACCCCCTATTGTGTCACCGGAGAACAAGAATGAAACAAAAAAGCCGGCTTATCTCTGTTAGCAGTGGATAAGCCGGCTTTTTTACGCTATATATGAAACCTGTTTTCTAATAAGCAAACATCGGATATTCGTTCATCATCGCATTAACTTTTGAACGAACTGCCGCAATCACCTTTTCGTCTTCCGGTGCATGTAGTACAGTGTCGATAAGTTCAACAATTTCGCCCATCATGTCCTCTTTCACACCACGTGTGGTAATAGCAGGTGTTCCAAGTCGGATACCTGATGTTTGGAACGGTGAACGGCTGTCAAACGGTACCATATTCTTATTGGCTGTAATGTCGGCTGCCACAAGAGCCTTTTCTGCCACTTTACCAGTCAATTCAGGGAACTTGGTGCGAAGGTCAAGCAGGATGCAATGGTTATCGGTTCCGCCCGATGCAATTTTATACCCTTTATCGGTAAGAGCTTGTGCCATTGCCTGTGCATTCCTTTTCACCTGTTTCTGGTATTCGACAAATGAAGGTTGAAGAGCTTCGCCGAACGCTACCGCCTTAGCCGCAATTACGTGTTCCAGCGGTCCTCCCTGAACACCCGGGAATACCGCAGAATCAAGAAGTTGCGACATCATCTTCACCTGTCCCTTTGGAGTGGTCTTTCCCCAAGGATTCTCAAAGTCCTTGCCGAGCATGATGATACCGCCACGCGGACCGCGCAATGTCTTGTGAGTGGTGGATGTAACTATGTGCGCATATTTCAACGGATTCTCAAGCAAGCCGGCTGCGATAAGACCGGCAGGGTGAGCCATGTCGATAAGCAGAATAGCTCCTACTTCATCGGCTATTTTGCGCATGCGTGCATAATCCCAATCGCGGGAATATGCGCTTGCTCCACCTACTATAAGTTTCGGTTTCACTTCGTGTGCCAATTTTTCCATTTGGTCATAGTCCACAAGGTTGGTTTCTTGAGTAACATTGTATTCCACTTGGTTGAATACAATACCCGAGAAGTTTACCGGTGACCCATGAGAAAGGTGACCGCCATGAGAAAGGTTAAGTCCCATAAAAGTGTCGCCGGGATTCATGCACGCCATAAACACTGCCATATTGGCTTGCGCACCTGAGTGAGGCTGTACATTAGCCCATTCAGCTCCGAATATTTTTTTCAAGCGTTCGATAGCTATGGTTTCGCTTTCGTCCACCACTTCACACCCGCCGTAGTAACGGTGACCCGGGTATCCTTCAGCATACTTGTTGGTCAAGCATGAACCCATAGCCTGCATCACTTGATCGCTTACGAAGTTTTCTGATGCAATTAGCTCTATCCCCTTCTTTTGGCGTTGATGTTCACGTTCAATAATGTCGAAAATCAGTGTATCTTTCTCCATAAATAATGTGTTGATATATGTTTATTATAGTTTTTATTATTTCTTTTTCTTTACAGTCCATCCGAAAGTTCCTATTAATTCACCCACGGTATAATAACCACCATGCGCATACACAAGCAGATTGGCAGCTTTCATATCGAACGCTCCGGTTTCGGGGTCGATGAAACGCTCGTCGGCTATCACGTTCAGGACATCGGCAATGAACATATCATGCGTACCCAAACTTATAATTTCTTTCACCCGGCATTCAATCGAGATAGGTGATTCGTATATATATGGCGCACTCACCTTAACACCTTTTCCGGGTGTGAGATTCATTTCCTCAAACTTGTTGTAGTCACGCCCCGAACGCACTCCGCACCAGTCGGTAGCACGAGCCAGTTCTTCGGTCGTGAGGTTGAGGGTGAACTCCATATTGCGCTTGATTATATCGTAGCTATGGCGTTCCGGTCTTATCGACACATAGCACATGGCAGGATCGGAACAGATAGTCCCCACCCAACTTGCCGTAAAAATATTAGCCTCTTCAGTATTGCTACCGCAACTCACCATTATGGCAGGAAGCGGATAAATCATTGTCCCCGGTCGCCAATTTTGTTTCATATCCCGATTATTTAAGTGTAATCTTGTCCTTTACTTCGGTACGCTCGCAATAATGGCATTTCAGCACCATGTTATCCCTGTCTATCACATGAAAATGAGTACGCATAGGCTCATTGTTGGTGATGCACTTAGGATTACTGCACTTCACGATTCCGTAGATGTCGTCAGGCAAAGAAACCTTGCGTTTATTCACCACCTCATAGTCTTTTATTTCATTGATTACAGCATTAGGAGCTATTATAGCTATACGGTTAAGTGTCGATTCGGGGAATGTCACATCGGCAACTTTTATGATACCTTTCCTGCCGTATTTCTTACTGTCAAGATTATTACCTATGGTAACACTGTTTTCAAGAGACTGGATTCCTAACAAATCTACTACCTTGAACAACGAATCGCTTGGAATATGATCGATAACCGTGCCGTTCTCCAATGCTGCAACAGCAAGCTCCTTTTTCTTATTTTCATTCATGATAAGTTCCTCCTTTATTTTACGTCGATACCTAACACCTTGCATATAATTGCTTCACGAGCATAAAGCCCGTTCTGTGCCTGTTGGAAATAATAAGCCTTAGGATTAGCATCCACATCGTAAGCGATTTCGTTCACGCGCGGCAGCGGGTGCAGAATACGCAGGTTCTCCTTGCTGTTGTCGAGCATTGAGTTGTGAAGATTATATAGATCTTTCACCCGCTCATATTCCAACAAGTCGGTAAAGCGTTCGCGTTGCACACGGGTCATATACAGAATATCGCTTTGGTTAATGATTTCCTCCGAGAAATCGGTCGATTCGTGATACTCTATGCCATGTTCCTCACAGAACAATTTGTATTCCACCGGCATCTGTAGTTCTTGGCACGCCACGAAGTTAAAAACCGGCTTAAAGTGATACATCGCCATGAGAAGCGAGTGTACGGTACGCCCGTATTTCAAGTCTCCCACCATAGTTATGGTAAGATTCTCAAGTGTGCCTTGCGTCTTGTATATGGAATATAGATCAAGCATCGTCTGTGAAGGATGTTGGTTAGCTCCATCTCCGGCGTTGATGATAGGAACAGGCGAGAACTCGCTTGCATACCTTGCTGCGCCTTCAAGGTGATGGCGCATTATGATAAGGTCGGCATAATTAGCTACCATTCTTATGGTGTCGTGCATCGTTTCTCCCTTGGACGAACTCGTCGTGCTGGCATCGGAAAAACCTATAACACGTCCTCCCAATCTGTTTACGGCAGTCTCAAAACTCAATCGTGTGCGTGTGGACGGTTCAAAGAAAAGCGTAGCTACGACTTTCCCTTCAAGCAGGCGCTGGTTAGGATTTTCTTCAAACTTACGAGCCTTTTCCAGCAGTTCAAGAATCTCCTCTTTTGTAAGGTCGGAGATTGAGACCAAACTCTCGTTGTTCATATATGTATTGCTTTTATGTTTTAGTCAGTAAAAAACAAAGCCAATCAAAACACGCTTTAGGGGTTTAGATTGGCTTTTTATGCTGCGCAATAGAGACACATATTTCATTTGCCTGCTCAGAAGAAACCGGCGTATGAGGGGAATATGCTCTATTGGAAAACTTCTTTGTCATAACACTACAAAGTTAGGCATTTTCCCGCAATATCGAAATATTTACTTACGAAAAATAAAATTAGAATCTGTTTAAATTTTATTTCGAGATTATTTTAAGGAATATTTTGGAATGGATTTTTTCATCAAATTGCGCAGATAATAGCGAGCTATTTTCAAGCGATTTGATAAAAAAGACAACCATAAGAGCCTTAAAGAATCCGAAACTTGTCTCAAGTAGAAGTGTAATAAAAATTTCAAGAAAATTTTAAACAGATTCTTATAAAAAAAACTGCGTTCCTCTAATTGGAAGAACGCAGCCTTTGAGTGAGTTTAAATTAGTTTATTAGTTTTCATCGCGAGGATATACCTTAAAGTCATTAGCACCTTCGATAGACCATTTTCCAACCGGAGCTACAGGATCTACGTCATCTGAACCTTTTGTAAATACAACGTGGTAGTTTTCAGCACCTCCCAAGTTTGTTGTTTCAAGTTTAACTGCGTATGTATAGTCTGCGTTTGTCATTTTTCGAGCAACAATAGGCAACTTACTGTTGATTGTGGTATTTGTTACTGTTAGGTTACAATTTCTTCCGTCACCATCACCACGCACACCATAAGCCTCAGAATTAATTGTAGAGTTTTTTAGAACTGCCTCAGCTGTGTTACCGAAAGATACTCCGTTCTTACAGCCGTTCAATTCAGCACCATCAATTATTGCGGCCTTTTCATGGCTTTGGAATTGAGCAAGCGAGTGCATATTGGTTGCAGTACAACTGATTATATTAAAATCACCTTGTCCGGACGCCAATTTTACACCTACTGCAGTGTGAACAGCTTCGCCTTTTGCTGTAAATGTACAATCTTCAACTGTCACGGCATCAGGATAACGAGAATAATCGCTAGTACCTGTATTAAAGCCATAAACAAACACTTCACCATTAGTTGATGTTTCAAAATTTACGTTCTTAACAACTAATTCAGCATTTTGGTCACCTGAATTGCCATAAATGTTGATTGTTCCGTCATATTTCTTTTTGTCACCGTCGATTACAACTTTAACGTCTTTCTTTTCAGTAACGGTTACATCACCTGTGATGTTGTTAGCAAAAGTAAGTATATAGTTTCCTACCTCAGCCATGTTATCAAGTGCTGATTGCAAAGATTCTTTAGATACAACGATTTGTTTCACTTCAACGTTCTCAGCCACATTGCCTCTTGCTTTTCCGTCTAATTGACGACCTACGATTTCACCTGCATTAGCTGCTTTAGGGAATTCGTTGTAAGAAGTTATAGTTTGGTCGATTGTAACAGTACCATTTGTTGCTTTATTAATCACCAGAGAACCTACACTGCTGAATTCTCCTACGATACCACCAAGCTCGCGATAACCTTTAATAGCAAAATTGTTTACAGTACAATTAGAAATACTATAGAGAGAACCTTGGAAACCGACAATACCACCCACTTTATCACCGTTATCATATACGCCATTCTTGTCTAAATCGTCAGGAGTTGCAGTCAATTGTATACCTTCAACTTTACAGCCACTGATATCACCTCCTCTATGGTATCCTACAATACCACCAACATAATGATTACCTTCTACTACCGCATTTTTCACTGTTACATCTTCCACTTCCACGTTACCATGCACGGAGAATCGAGACGAACCTACAACTACAGCTGTACCGCATGCTGAACCGGTATTAAGATTCTTAACAACTGCATTTTCAATAGTGAAGTTCTTAATTGTTGCGTAACCACTAATGCTAGCAAACAAACCTGCTGTTTGATATGCCGGAGCACCTGTCAAATCCACATATAAGTTATAGATAGCATGTCCATTTCCATCGAAAGTTCCACAGAAATCGTGGTATACATCTCCAATCGGATTCCATGGCTTATTATCAAGGTGAAGATCTGATACAAGTTTTACAGTTTTTCTATCAAATGTATTACCGCCGTCAACTTGTTCTGCGACCCATGCAAGTTGAGCCGGTGTCTTGATTTCATATACGCCTTCTGCATTTGGTTGTACATCGTCTGCCACTGTACCATCCCATTGAGTAACGTTATAATCAGGTTCGTTGTAGATAGGATTGATTACTACGTTGAACACTGCACCAGAAGTAAGCAGATTACCTACGATGTTGGTGCGGTAGTTGCGTTGCATTGGCACGTTTGCCACAGGGATGTTGTTGTAAACGGTTTCACTCTTCACATCCATTGCCACGCCGTTGCTCATCATCTTTTCGGCAGGTACAAGCACGTAGTTCATCGACAACCAACGGTATTCTTCGTTTGTTCCGTCATTGTCGGCATCGCACTTCAATGTTTCGTTATCTCCTGATGGGATGTTAGCGAAAGCGAATGTTGCTGTTGTTTCGCCTTCTACTGAACCGTAGTATGTGTTCAACTGAGTGTAAACACCCTGTACTGCAACCTGTGTCTGTACGGTACCTATTCCTGCACTTACGGCTTCAGCCCAATCGGCTGTTCCGAAGTTAATCTGTGCGAACGGACGGTACAAGGTTACATCCATATCAACAGAACCGGTCACCTTGTAGCTGTTTACTGCTGCATAGAAAGCATCGCGCAATTCATCGTTGCTTGTTGCTTTCTCGTATGACACCTTAATATGACGCATGTCGCTCACTGTGAAAGCGGCTGCATTAGCAGGCTGTGCCCAGAACACGAA
>JAFUKL010000006.1 GCA_017473615.1 Muribaculaceae bacterium
ATCAGCGTTGCCCTCATTGTCATCCGCTTCCGGGTGATGAGGTCATCGGCTTCAAGGCTGAGGATGGTAAGATTACCTTGCATAAGCGCAACTGCCCGACAGCTATCCGCATGGCTTCGCAGCAAGGTGATTCAATTCTTGCCATCGAGTTTAAGGAGAATGAGCATTTCCTCTATCCTGTGCGTGTGCAGATTCGTGGCGTTGACCGCTATCATCTGCTGAGCGACCTGATTGACTGTATAACCGAGAAGTTGCACTTGTCAATCAATAAACTCGCAACCGAGACCATCGACCGCATTGCGGTATGTACGATTGACTTTGCGGTACACTCGGCAAATGAGTTGGATAGTGCCATTAAGTCCATTTCTGCTATCAATGGTGTGGACGAGGTACATAGAGTAGATATTGAATAACCGGTAAATAGCGATAATATATTTGTATAAGATAGATTTACTACTAAAAAGACTCTTTATGGCAACCCCTCGCAGATACTTGCTGTTGCCGAACAAGCGTTGTGCTCAACTGCAACCATTTAAGAAAGGAGGATGTATGAACACAGACTCTATTAAGTTTGAGACTATGGAGAATAATGTTGTTGTCTATGATCATCCAGAACTGGAAAAGAACATATATACATCCCTCTTTGCCAGTCTTTTTCAAGACTCCTACAATAGATTAGAAGATCGAATATTGGAATGGAAATATTAAGAAGTAGTTTTCCAAAATATTCCTTAAAATATTCTCGAAATAAAATTAAAACAACTTCTTAAACTTTCTGCGGGATAGTGTATCAAAATTGGTGAAAGAGGTTAAGAATAACGATTGATATGAACTGTAAATATTCTGAAAGCGAACTCATGGGAATGCTCCGTAACCCGACAGAACGGGAAAGAGGATTCAGGTGCTTGCTCGATGCATACGGCAACAAACTGTACTGGCACATACGCCGTATGGTAGTGAGCCGCGAGGATGCAGAGGATGCCATGCAGGAAACGTCAATCAAAATATTCAGCAAATTGGATAGTTTCAAGGGTGAAAGTTCGCTTTTTACTTGGGTGTATTCGATAGCCACCAATGAAGCGTTGCAGGTGTTGCGCCGCCGATGCGGCTTGTTTCGGTCACTCGACGGAGAAGGTGTGGGTGAAATACTTAGGGAGACCCTATATGCTGAAACCGATATGGATGCTTCTTCGGCAGAGGTCTTATTTCAGGAGGCTTTGCTTAAGCTGCCCACTCAGCAACGACTTGCATTCAATATGAGGTATTATGACGAACTGCCATACGAAGAAATCTCCGAAATCACTGGGAAGAATGTGAGTACGTTGAAGTCTAACTATCATTTTGCTGTAGAAAAAATAAAGAACCATATAAAAGAAAACGCGATATGAAAGGATTAGAAGAATTTGCAGGTAAGCGTATGCCGTACAGGGAAGGTGACGAATATGTATCCCGCCTGATAGCCGATAGCGCGGAAAGAGCGATAGCCGGCGCAGCAGTTGTCCGACAACGTCGTGCGGCGGTGATTCTTCCGCGATTGATAGCAGTCGCAGCAGCTATGGCATTGGCAGTATTGGTTTTCACTGCTCTGAATAAGGACAGCGACTATGAAAGCTACCGTAAAAGTCCTACGCTAAGCGAAGTGCTAAGCTCGATGAGCGACGAGTCGCTCATGTGCGTGAGCAGCTATGAAATAGAAGACATTCCGGAATATGAAGAATAATAAAACAATGTTTTTTAAAAAAGAGAAAAATGAAGAAATTAACTGTAATAACCATGCTTCTTGCGGCATTCGTTATGGGAGCTGCGGCTCAGCCAAGAGAGTTGAGCAAAGAGGATAAAGAGAATGTGTTCAACGGAAAAGCCAAAATGATGCAAAAAAGACTTGAACTCACCGATGAACAAATGAAAGAGTTCCTCCCTGTCTATAAGAGCTATCAGGAGGAAATAGAGAAGATAGAGCGACCGAAAAAAGTGAACTTGAAATCGGAAACTCTTACGTCGGATCAGGCATACGATGCAATGCTGGCGAAGTTGCGATTCAATGAGGCTATACTTGCGGTACAGAAGAACATCTTGGGCAAACTGAAACCGATACTTACTCCGAAGCAATTAGTGCGCTTTATCAGTGCGGAATGTGCGGTGCAAAAGAGCATACGCGATCATAAGAAAGCCCGCGGAGGAAAAGGCTTTAAGGATGGAAAGAGAAGGGACAGAGGCGGAAAAATGTCGTTCCGCGACCGCTGCGACGGTGACCGTCCCGACAGTATCTCCTGCCGCCCGGCTCCGCAAGGATAAAGGCGGTGTGTAGGTTGGCTTGTCACAGAGCATGGGGCTGTGCTATAGGTACACCCTCATGTTTTTTATTGTTTAGCGGTGAAGGGTGCTGAAAACTCCGCAGTTATTAACAAAAAAGCCCACTTATCAACAATTTTGTCATTTTTAGGTCTGAAAATTAGGCTTATGTGCTTAAAAAATAATTCCTTTGCATTGTAAAATCTACGATATGGGAAAGATTATTGCAATAGCAAATCAAAAGGGGGGCGTGGGTAAAACCACTACTTCCATCAACTTGGCGGCATCGCTGGCTGTTCAAGGCAAAAAGGTGTTGATAATAGATGCCGACCCGCAGGCTAATGCCACATCAGGTCTCGGCATAGACCCGAAACAAATGTCGTCATCCATCTATGAATGCTTGGTGGATGACTATCCTATGGACGGAACTCAAGTGAAAACCTGTGTGGACAATTTGGAGTTGGTGGGTTCGCGTATCGACCTCGTCGGGGCGGAATTGGAACTTATCAACAAGCCTAACAGGGAGCGGGTTCTCAAGACCTTGCTTGAACAAGTGAAAGCGAAATATGACTTTATATTGATTGATTGCAGCCCGTCGCTCGGATTGATAACGGTGAACGCCCTTACTGCAGCCGACTCGGTGATTATTCCCGTACAAGCAGAGTATTTTGCTCTTGAGGGTATAAGTAAGTTGCTGAACACCATCCGCATCATAAAGTCGAAACTTAACCCTGCATTGCAGATAGAGGGATTTCTGCTTACCATGTATGATGCTCGTCTGCGTCTTGCCAACCAGATATATGAAGAGTTGAAAGGGCATTTTGCCGACATGGTATTTGATACGGTAATACCTCGCAATATACGCTTGAGCGAGGCTCCCAGCCACGGCTTACCCGCCATCCTCTATGATGCAACGAGCCGCGGTGCAACGAGTCACATGCAATTGGCAAAAGAAATAATATCCAAGAACCGCAGAAGGCAGTGATTGAATAAAAGAACAGTAACATAAAGATTGATAAAAAGATATGGCACTTAAAAGGAACGCATTGGGAAGAGGACTTGACTCCCTCATATCAATGGATGATGTACAGACCGGCGGCTCTTCGGCAATAAATGAAATTCCGGTGAGCCAAATAACGCCCAATCCCGACCAACCGCGAAACTTCTTCGATGAAACGGCTCTTGAAGAATTGGCGATGTCGATACGGGAACTCGGTATTATCCAGCCGTTGACCCTGCGCAAATTGTCATCCGACAGCTATCAGATAATATCGGGAGAAAGACGTTACCGTGCCGCAAAAATGGCAGGGCTTGCCACTGTACCTGCTTACATACGCACTGCAACCGATACAGAGCTTACCGAAATGGCTCTTATCGAAAATATACAGCGAGAGGACTTGAATGCAATAGAAATAGCTCTTACTTTCAAGAAACTCATAGAACAATACAACCTGACACAGGAGCGTTTGAGCGAGCGAATAGGCAAAAAACGTGCTACAATCGCCAATTTTCTGCGCTTGCTGAAACTTCCTGCGGAGGTACAGCTCGGATTGCGCGACCGTCTTGTGGATATGGGGCATGCCAGAGCCATATTGATGGTGGAGAAACCTTCCATGCAGTTAAAACTTTATAATGAAACTATTAAAAAAAGTTTATCGGTGCGACAGGTGGAAGCTCTTGCCAAGCAGTATCAGGATGCAGCCGAAAGGGGCGAAACTGTGAGTCTTACACAGCCTAAGCGGTTGAATAACAACGATTACAGGATTTTGCAAAAACATCTGTCCTCGGCATTTTCCACAGAAGTAAAGTTTACTTGTGACGATAACGGTAAAGGAAAAATAACATTCCCGTTTAAAAATGAAGCGGAATTAGAGCGATTAATTACTATCTTTGACAAATTAAAGAATGAGGATTCGCAAAAATCGTAAAGAAACGGCTGATGCGAACCTGTGATTTTTTGTGTTTGTGAACAGAAATATTGAAATAGGGGTGCGTGTACTGACCGGGCTTATCTTAATGTTAAGTCTGGTTATGCCGTTTTCGTTGCAGGCGCAAGGTGCAGATACCGTAACGGTGGAGCGCAAGATACCGTTTTTACGCGGAGTGAAAAGCACGCAGGTGCGCAATGTGTCGGTTGATACGGTTCAAGTGAACGATACTTTGGTGCAAAACACCGATTCCGTGGCTGCTGTATTGAGGTACGCTGCAATGAAAGAATTTCAAGATTCGTTGCGTAAGGACTCGATAATGCGTGCCGATTACGGAAATATGAAAATATTCAAGCCCGATCCTAACAGAGCTATGTGGTTGTCACTGCTGTTTCCGGGATTGGGGCAGGTATATAACAGACGATACTGGAAATTGCCTATCGTAGTGGGAGGTTTCGTAGGTTTGGGTTACGCTACGGCATGGAACAACCGCATGTATACCGATTATACCAAGGCTTATCGGGATGCGATGGATAATGACCCGTCAACAAACAGTTATATGGATTTCTATCCTCCCACCGTAAAAGAGGAGGATATAGACATGGCATGGCTGAAACGCGCTTTGAAGGCAAAGAAAGACTATTACAGGCGCAATAAGGAACTTTGCGTCATCAGTATGGTGGGTATGTATCTGCTGTGTGTGGTGGACGCTTATGTTGACGCTTCGCTCATGAATTTCGATATTTCAGACGATTTGTCGATGCGGGTGAAACCTGCTGTTATAGAACCCCGATATACCGGTAAAAAATTGCCGTCGGTGGGAGTGCAGTGCGCATTTAATTTTTAACGGAGAAAGATTGACAGAAAAAAGATTGACAGAAATAAATGAAGAGAAAACTTTTAATACTGATATTTTCGGGAATGATGGCTGCCGGCAGTGTCAATGCCGGGCAGAAACATACGATATTGACGGTTAAGGAGAATTTGCCCGATACCGCGACCGTGGTACCGTTCAGTTTTGAGACCGATACACAGGAATTGTTGAATAACTGGTATCTACAGAATTATACGGTACTTGACGAAGAGGTGGAGAACAAGTCGAGCAACAATGCATCGGAAGAAGAATATATAGAACGATTGAGCAAAATTCCGTCGGAGATAGAGATGCCATATAATCAAGAGGTGCGCCGATTTATAGACTTATATGTCGACCGCAAGCGTTCGTTGGTGGAGGCAATGCTTGGAATGAGCCTGTACTATATGCCTATCTTTGAACAGGCGTTGGAGCAGGAAGGTTTGCCGTTGGAATTGAAGTATCTACCGGTGGTGGAGTCGGCACTCGACCCGGTGGCAAAATCGCGTGTGGGAGCTGCCGGACTATGGCAGTTCATGGTGAGAACCGGTAAAGGGTTAGGATTGGAGGTCAATTCTTTGGTCGATGAACGCTTAGACCCCTATAAGTCATCGGAAAAAGCCGCAAAATATTTAAAGCAGTTGCATAGCATATATAATGATTGGTCGCTTGCGATAGCCGCCTATAATTGCGGACCGGGCAAGGTGAATCAAGCTCTGCGTCGTGCCGGAGGTACGGGTAAAGATTTCTGGCAGGTATATGCTTTTCTCCCAAAGGAGACAAGAGGGTATGTACCGGCTTTCATCGCAGCCAATTATGTGATGACTTATTTTAAGTACCACAATATCAGCCCTGCGTTGGCTAAGAAACCGATAGTAGTGGATACGGTTATTGTCAATCGCCGCATTCATTTCAAGCAGATTGCCAACGTGCTGAATATGCCTATAGAGGCGTTGCGTGTGCTTAACCCGCAGTATCGCAAGGATGTGATACCGGGAAATACACGCCCTTACACGCTTGCGTTACCGTCGCAGCAGATATATAGTTTCCTAATGAGCGAGGACAGCATTTTCAGCAACGATGCGTCCAAGTATCAGCCGCGTGCTGTAGTAGAGCCGCAGATGGAGCAGGTATCGTCGGATGAAAAAGGCGAGTATGTTTACGAAACCCGCACCGTGACAAAGTACCATAAAGTGAAGCGAGGCGAGAGTTTGGGAAAGATCGCGCGGAAATATGGTACAACTGTGAGGGCATTGAAGAAAGCCAATAACTTGAAGAACAACAATATTGCGGTGGGTAAGCGCTTGAAGGTGACAACAACCGAGAAAGTGAAAGTGTATAAACCTGTGGAGGAAGACAGTGCCGAGGAAATGGCTAAAGCCGACAGCCTTGCTCTTCAAGCAGCTGTAGCTCCTGAAGAAGAGCAACAGCAGGAAAAGGCTGCTGAACCTAAGGCGAAAAAGGCACAGGAAAAGAAGAAAAAGGAAAAGTCCGCTCCTAAAAAGAAGAAAGAAACGACAAAGAATAAAGAACGTCAGTCAAGTTCCACTCATGTGGTACGTTCAGGCGAGTCGCTCTACTTGATTGCCGAGAAATACGGAATTACGGTGAACGAATTGAAACGTGCCAACTCTATTACAAGCAATAAAATAAAGCCGGGACAAAAGTTGACAATACCCAAGAAAAAGAAACAAGGGAAAACCTCACGTTCCAATGTAAAATCCAGCAAGAGGAAAAGATGAGCTGATTAGTGATGTATAGGTGTATAATCCTTGTTTTTAGAATCCGAAACATGTTCCAAGTAAAACCGAAATAAAAATCAGAAACAGTTTCTTAGTGGGTTCTGTTGATAATTACAAGTGATTATAGAAAATATGTAGCGAGGATGATATGCCGAACAAATGGCTAATTATCCTCGCATTTTTTTGTATAAAAGCCGTTTTGTCGGTGGAATGGGAGAAAAATGCGCATAAAAATACAATTTTATCGCAAAATAGTGCCATGCTAAATTTTTTGTTACTAATTTTGTAGCGAGAAATAGAGTATTTACATCAAAATAGAGTCTATGAGAAATAAGAAAACCCGGTTACAGCTTATTGTGAAGCTTATAAAGAATAATTGTGTGGGTAGTCAGGACGAATTGGCGCATCTGTTGGCTACCAATGGTTATGTTGTTACTCAAGCTACTTTGTCGAGAGATTTGAAAACGCTCAAAGCGACAAAAGTGGCGACCGATATGGGCGGTTATATGTATATAATACCCGATAGTAATGATTTGCAGGACTCTATGTTGTCTAAAGGCATGTCATATTCATCATATTCGGTGCATGCCGGCAGTTTTGTGTCATTACAGTTTTCCGGTCACATGGCTGTGATTAAAACCCGTAACGGGTATGCCAGCGGTTTGGCTTACGATATCGATATGAGCCGCACGCCGGAAATCTTGGGGACTATAGCCGGAGCCGATACGGTATTTGCCGTAATGCGTGAAGATGTAGACAGAAAGGATGCGGTGAAAATATTCTCAAGATTCCTTCCGATGATACTTGACGAGGGAGAAGAGTGATTCCGATGCAGGTATAAATCTATGACTATAAAGAAAAAAAGGATTGTTTTGAATTAAAAAATGATTAAAGCAGAAGAAATCGAAATCGTTGTTGCCAGTGCGGCTCATGTCAAGTATGTGGATGAAGTACTTGACACCATAAACCGTGCGGCGAAAGTGCGTGGCACAGGTATCGCAAAGCGATCGCCTGAATATGTCAAGCAGAAGATGATAGAGGGAAAGGCTGTGCTCGCCCTCTATCATGGACAGTTTGCCGGATTCAGCTATATAGAGTGCTGGAGCAATAAAACGTTTGTGGCTAATTCCGGTTTGATTGTAAATCCCGAGTTTAGAAAATTGGGATTGGCGAAACGAATAAAACGACGAATTTTTGATTTATCGCGTGAAATGTTTCCGGAAGCCAAGATTTTCAGCTTGACAACCGGAGAGGCGGTAATGAAAATCAATAGTGAATTGGGATTCCGTCCGGTTACTTTCCCATCACTTACCGATGATGAGGCATTCTGGCGCGGATGTGAGAGTTGTGTTAACTTTGACATACTTCAGCGTAACGGCAGGCACATGTGTCTGTGTACCGGATTATTGTATGACCCGGCTGAACATACCGGCGAAAAAAAGTCTCATGACGAAGAGTGAAATTAATTAATCAGATTTTTTAAAAAAAACAGCATAAGAAAATGGAAAAGAAAAAAGTTGTATTGGCATTCAGCGGAGGACTTGATACATCATATTGTGTAAAGTATCTTAGTGAAGATTGTGGATATGAAGTGTATACGGCAATCGCCAATACAGGCGGATTTAACGCCGAAGAACTGAAGAATATAGAAGAGCGTGCGCTTGCTCTTGGAGCAAAGCAACATGCTACGCTTGACATAACTCAGGAGTACTATGAAAAGAGTATCCGCTATATGGTATTCGGGAATGTGCTTCGTAACGGTACTTATCCCATTTCGGTAAGTTCGGAACGTATATTTCAGGCTCTTGCCATCATTAACTATGCCAAGAGCGTGGGAGCTAAATATGTGGCTCACGGCAGCACAAGTGCCGGTAACGACCAGATTCGTTTCGACCTCACATTCCAGATTCTCGCTCCTGAAATAGAGATAATCACCCCTACCCGCGACAAGAATCTTACTCGCGAGTATGAAATCAATTATCTGAAAGAGCATGGCTATGTAGCTGACTTTACAAAGCTTGAATATAGTATAAATAAGGGTTTGTGGGGAACAAGCATAGGCGGAAAAGAAACATTGAAGAGCAATGAAACTCTGCCTGAAGAGGCTTATCCTACACAGATGACAGCAACAGAAAACAGCCGTATAACCATCGACTTTGAAAAGGGTGAAATAGCGGCGATTGACGGATTGAAGTTCGACGATAAAGTGTCGGCTATACAGTATCTTGAGGAAATTGTTGCTCCTTACGCTCTCGGCAGGGATATGCACATAGGCGATACGATTATAGGAATCAAGGGACGCGTAGGATTTGAAGCAGGTGCTCCTATGCTTATAATAGCTGCTCATAAGATGCTTGAAAAGCACACTTTGACAAAATGGCAGCAATATTGGAAAGACCAGATAGGTACTTGGTATGGAATGTTCCTTCATGAGGCACAATACCTTGAACCTGTAATGCGTGACATGGAGGCATTCTTGGAGTCTTCCCAAGATAATGTTACGGGACGCGTCATTGTGGATTTGAAACCTTATCATTATGTGTTGGTAGGTGTAGAAAGTCCATTCGACCTTATGAAGAGCGATTTCGGCGAATATGGCGAGCTCAGCAAGGGCTGGACAGCCGATGACGTGAAAGGCTTTACGCGTATATTGGGAAATCAAATGAAAATATTCCATAATATTCAGAAAAGAAACGGAAAAACAGAAGAGTAATGATTAGGGCAGGAATTATAGGAGGAGCCGGCTACACGGCAGGAGAACTTATACGGTTGCTGTTGATTCACCCCGATGTGGAATTGAAATGGGTGAACAGCACCAGTAATGCGGGAAATCCGATAACTGATGTTCATCAGGGGCTTGTGGGTGACTTGGATATGCTGTTTACCTCTGAAACCCCGTTTGAGGATATCGATGTGCTTTTCTTCTGTACGCCGCATGGCGAAACCCGCAAGTTTATGGAAACGCATACGGTTCCGGCTGATTTGCGTATAATAGACCTTTCGCAGGATTACCGTATACAGGACGGAACCCACGACTTCTATTACGGTCTGCCTGAATTGAATCGTCGGCGTATAGTGAAAGAGGGTGCGGTGCATATTGCCAATCCGGGATGTTTTGCCACCTGTATCCAGCTTGCATTGTTGCCTTTGGCGAAAAACCTGTTGCTGAACAGCGATATCCATGTGAATGCGATAACCGGAAGTACCGGTGCCGGCGTAAAGCCGAGCGCAACGTCTCATTTCTCATGGCGAAATGATAATGTCAGTATCTATAAGCCGTTCAAGCACCAGCATTTGGCGGAGATTCGTCAATCTCTGTCGCAGTTGCAGAACAGTTTTAAGGCAAGTGTGGATTTTATTCCTGTGCGCGGATGTTTCTCGCGTGGCATATTTACGACGGCATATTTGGATTGTCCTATAGAATTGAGTGAAATACGTAAGTTGTATGAGGCTTATTATGATGATCATAATTTTACGTTTGTTGTAGATAAGATGCCTGACTTGAAAGATGTGGTGAATACCAACAAGTGCTTGATTCACTTGATGAAAGAGGGCGGGAAATTGTTAATCGTGAGTGTGATTGATAATTTGCTGAAAGGAGCATCGGGACAAGCTGTTCACAATATGAATCTTTTGTTTGGTTTACATGAATGCACCGGGCTTAAACTCAAGCCGTCGGCATTTTAAAAGATTAAAGAGATGAAACTTTTTGATGTATATCCGTTATTCGATATAGAGATTGTAAAGGGGCGTGGCGTTCACACCTATGATGCTCAAGGTACTGAGTATCTTGACTTGTATGGAGGACATGCCGTGATTTCGGTGGGACATTCCCATCCTCATTATGTGCAGGCTTTGAAGGCGCAGGCAGAGAATCTTGTGTTTTATTCCAATTCGGTGGTAAACGGTTTGCAACAGAAATTAGCCGATAAATTAGGAA
Source organism: Muribaculaceae bacterium (assembly GCA_017473615.1). Taxonomy (GTDB): domain Bacteria; phylum Bacteroidota; class Bacteroidia; order Bacteroidales; family Muribaculaceae; genus RGIG4576. Next base: position 10,756 of record JAFUKL010000006.1, read on the forward strand.
AGGCATCGGGCTACGATGATTATCAATTATTTCTTGTGAATTCGGGTGCCGAAGCTAACGAGAACGCGCTGAAACTTGCATCATTCCACACGGGAAAGAAACGTGTGCTTTCATTCAAGAAAGCTTTTCACGGACGCACTTCTCTTGCAGTGGAAGCTACCGATAACCCGAAAATTGTGGCTCCGGTAAATGAAAGCGGCAATATCACTTTCATTCCGTTTAATGACATCGATGCCGTGCATGCCGAAATAGTGAAAGGTGATGTGTGTGCTGTTATCATCGAGGGCATTCAAGGTGTGGGCGGTGTGCAGATACCTGATGACGTTTTCTTGAAACAACTGAGGGCTGAGTGTGATAATACGGGAACTGTTCTTATTTTGGACGAAATCCAAAGCGGATATGGGCGTTCGGGCAAATTCTTTGCTCACCAATATGCAGGAATCCGTCCGGACATCATAACGATGGCTAAGGGTATAGGTAACGGATTCCCATTGAGCGGGTTGCTTATAAGTCCTGCGTTTAAGCCGGTTTATGGTATGCTTGGCACGACATTCGGAGGAAATCATCTGGCTTGTGCCGCCGGAATTGCCGTACTTGAAATTTTTGAGCAGGAAAATCTTGTGGAAAATTCCCGTGAAGTGGGAGAATATCTTATGGCTCGATTGCGTGAAATACCGCAAATCAAGGAAGTGCGCGGGCGCGGTCTCATGATCGGGCTTGAATTTGACGAACCGGTAAAAGAACTTCGCAAGAGATTGCTTTTTGAACAGCATGTGTTTACCGGTGCATCAGGAACGAATGTACTTCGTCTTCTACCTCCATTGGTGCTTTCAATGACCGATGCAGATGAATTTGTTACACGTTTAAAAAAGGCACTGTGATGAAAGTGGGAATAATAGGAGCCGGCAATATGGGCGGAGCTATCGCTCGGGGATTGGCTTCAGGTAACAACGTAAATGCTTCCGATATTACTGTGTGTTGTCCGGTTCAGCGAGAACTCGACGCACTCAAGGACGATTGTGCAGAATTAAATGTTTCTGTCGACAATGAAGCTGCAGTCATTGGTAAAGATATTACTATCGTAGTGGTAAAACCTTGGCTTTTGGATGCGGTGATAAAACCTTTGTTGCCTAAGATTGATTATAGCCGTCAGGTACTGGTTACTGTGGTGGCAGGAGCTACTACATCACATTTGGTAGAGTTGGCAAAGGATTATTGTGAAAATCCGGCTGTGGTGTGTGTGATGCCCAATACTGCCGCAAGCGTGCATGAAAGTATGACGTTCATTTGTTCCCGAAACACTACCGCTGCTCAAGTGGCTTCGGTAAAAAGCCTTTTTGATGAATTAGGGAATACGATGGTTATAGAAGAACGATTGATGGGGGCAGGAATGGCTCTGGCATCGTGCGGTATAGCTTATGCTTTGCGTTATATACGTGCCGCTGTTGAAGGCGGAGTGGAAATGGGAATTTATCCCGATGATGCAAAACATATAGTGATGCAGACGCTAAAGGGAGCTGTAGCTTTGCTTGAGAAGAACAACAGCCATCCTGAGGTGGAAATAGATAAGGTGACAACACCCGGCGGAGTGACAATAAAGGGGCTTAATGCAATGGAGGCTCACGGATTTACCACTTCGGTGATCGAGGGCTTGAAAGCAAGCATGAAATAATCCGCAAACCAGTAGTAAATGATAAACAATGTCGGTAAACAAAGTAATTTTAATAGGAAATGTGGGGAAAGACCCTGAAGTGCGTTACACCGGACCCGATCAGGCGGTAGCTACCTTTTCGCTTGCTACCACAGAAAGAGGGTACACTTCTTCATCGGGTACGCAAGTGCCTGATAAGACCGAATGGCACAATATAGTGATGTGGGGGCGCAATGCACAGATAGCGGAGAAATATATTCGTAAAGGCAGTCAGTTGTATATAGAAGGTAAGTTACGTACTCGGGTGTGGGAAGATAGAAATCAAATAAAACGTTATGTGACAGAAGTATATGTTGATACTTTCGACTTCCTTGGCACAAGAAAAGACTGACCTTACCTAACGCTGTCAGAATCCGGCTAAAATATTCAGAATCCTGAGAAATTGATTGAATTTCTCGGGATTCTTTTTTTCTATATATGGGAAATGTGATGAAAAAAATGGTGGCGTTAACGTATTTTAGCAATTCGGGGGGGTAAAATTAAGCATTTTTCATAAATTTGTGCAGTTTTTGGAGAATAGCCGTTTAAAAATGGCTACAAATAAGGCTGATTAGCCTTATTAGCCCAATTTGCCTAATTAGGCTAATATGCCCAATTAGGCTAATAGGATACTGAAGGCTTTAAAGATTTTAAGTGAGGAAAATTGAGACTATATAACTGTTTTTTAAAATTAATTAATTAAAACACAAAAAGAAATGAAAAAGTTAATTTTTAGCGTGTTGGGTATAGTGGGAATGCTATGCTCTACATCATGTTCTGACGAGAGCATCGTACAGGACGTGAAAGGCGATCAGACTGTTCAATTCACAGTGGAATTGAATGACGGCAGCGACGCAAGCCGTGCCATCA
>JAFUKL010000007.1 GCA_017473615.1 Muribaculaceae bacterium
TATGAACGACATCGACGACGGCTCAGTGGTTACAGCTTCCAAGCTTGTGGCTGCTAAGGTTGACGGCAGTGTACGTCAGGACTTGACCCAAGTGTCTTCAATGGCAATGTATCCTTCAGTGGCAGGTAACGGTTCGCGTATAGCATTCTCTACTCCTGACGGAGAATTGTTCATCATCAACGTTAACAAATAATGGGAGGACGAGCTATGAAAATGAGAAAAATTTTTGCTACAGCCGCTATGGCTCTTTGTGTAGCAGTTGCTTCTGCTCAAGTAGCTAAGGAAGATGTACGCATCTATATCAATCCGGGTCACGGTTCTTGGGGACCTAACAACCGCCACATGGCTACAATAGGTCACAATCCTATCAGTACTGCTGATCCTGATACAACCGATTTCTTTGAATCAAACACCAACCTTCGTAAAGGTCTTGCATTGCTTGAAAAACTTCATGAATATGGTGTGCCATTTGATAAGACCAAGAACCAAACCAACGAAAATCCTAATCGTATAGGTGCGGCACTTGACTTGACACAAAACCTTGTGATGAGTCACGTTAAGTGTGGTCCTTATCCTTACAGTACAGAAAAAGACCCTGAGGGGGGGCATATAATTGCTGACCAAAAGAACGATTTTAACCGTACTCTTTCTGTTATTGCTGCAGAAGTAGAAGCAAACGACTTCGATATGTTTATCTCTATTCACTCAAATGCAGCAACTGATGGAAATACTGTAAACTATTTGTATTTCGCTTACGATGATGATTTTACAGGTAATGATAAAACTCTTTCTATCGAAATGAGCCGTTGCGGTTGGAATCATCGTATTCTTGACCGTCACACACAATGGTCTCACTATGATTATACCATGACTGCTGCCGATGTGGCTGCGGGTAAGGGTAAGATAGGATACCAAGGTCTTGGTGTTCTGAATCACTCTGTTTCCGGTTATCTTGTAGAAGGTTATTTCCACACTTACCAACCTGCACGTCATCGTTATATGAACTTTGATATGTGCCGTATTGAGGGTGTTGATTATGCTCGCGGTGTTGCCGACTACTTCGGCTGGGAAAAAGAAAAGACCGGTGATATCGTAGGTATCGTTCGCGATAAACATGAAAAATTCTCCGATGCAGTTTATACTCCTAAGGCTGGAACATACGATGTTTACAAGCCGCTTAACGGAGTGGTCGTAAAATTGATGAAGGGTGAAGAAGAAGTTGCAGTGGATACTACCGACGTAAATTACAACGGTCTTTTTGCATTCCGTAACGTAGAACCGGGCGATTACACAGTGAAATTCTCTCATGCCGATTATAAGGCTGATTCGGTATGGACTACCGATAAAGCAGTTGAAGAAGTTGCAACTTCAATACCTGTAACTGTTAAGGCCGCTGTTACTGCTTATCCTACTGCATTCCTTGAAAACGTAGCGTATGTTCCGGCTGCAGTGGTTTATGTAAACTATCCTGACTCTCTTGCTGATAAAGGCTTTGCTCTTGCTGATGAAATCAATATTGCAGGTACAGCTAAAACAGGTCTTGCAGAAGCGGTTGCTGGTAAGACAGTACGCCGTACAATTGTTCGAGATGACTATATGTATGTTCTTGCTGTAGATGCAGAGAACAAACCGTATGTATATTTGTTTGATGTAAATACAGATGCTTTGGTTAAGACCTTGGGTACAACAGCAACAGTAGGTGATATACTTCCTCTATCTGATATTGCACTTACAGCTGAGGGCGTACTTGTAGGTATTAATAAGTGTAACCAAGCATACGGTGGTTCTAACAATGTAACCGCTTACAAGTGGGAAAACGGTGAAGATAAACTTCCTGAAGGTGAAGCACAAGTATGGTGGACAAATAACTTTGCCGGTAACTGGAGTAATGGTATCGCCGGTGAAACTATAACGTATAATGGTACTCTTGCCGATGGTCAATTCATTTATTCCGGCTCATCTACAGCCGGTGGTACAAGAATTGTTATTGCAGCTGTTTCTGAAGGACAATACCTTGGATATATGAGAAATAACCAAGATGGTACTTATTTGAAGACACAATATACAGGTGATACATTTAATATGATTTTATCACCAAATGCGGATGATCAAATCATTTTCGATTCAGAAACAATAATGCCATTTGAAATCCAACTTAATCCTACTGATGTAGGTGTACCTACAATACTTGGACACATGGCTGAAGGTACAGTTGCTGTTGCAGCAAACAATGCTTCTTACTTCAAGTATGCAGGACATTCTTTGATGGCTGTTCCGGCTCTTAATGCCGAAGGTAAAGTTGAAGGTGTTAAATTGTTTGATATCACTGAAGGTATTGCCAATGCAACTGAAATCGTTCTTGCAGGAGCTTCTCTTGCTGAACCGGTAGAAGTTGCTTATGCATCGGCTCACGGTGAATTGGCATTGACACTTGATGAACTTTCTGGTATCACCAAGAGTGCTGAAATAGAATTATTCTTGGTAGCTGATGGAAATGTAACCAAGTTTACTACAGCAGGAGTTAAGCAACCTGTTTATAGCGGTGTTTATGCTTATAATCTTGCTGCCTCAGTTGCAGAAAATACAGCAACTGTTTCATTTAACTTGAATGACAAGTCTCACAAAGTATCGCTTGTTCTTACTCCGGTAGAAGAAGGAGCAGAAGAAGTAGTTTACGAAATGGGTGCTCTTCAAGCAGGTGCTCACTCTTATGAAGTTGATTTGACACAACTTGCGGAAGGTGATTATAATTGGGCTGTATCAGTAGCAAACAAGAAGATTGCTTCAGGTGACATGCTTACTACAATGAATACTTGGGGTGCCTCCGGTTCTACTTATTATCGCGGTGGTGTTGCAGTAGAAACTAATCCTGAAAGTGAATACTTCGGTACTGCTTATCTTTCTGTAGCTCGCTCTAAAGGTATATTCTTGCTTGACCCGATGTATGAAGTGAAAGCAGGTGCTCCATATTGGGCAGGTTCATTTAATACAGGTAACAGTTCTTCTACATTCCGCGGTGCACTTTACAATGATAAGTTCTATGTGACTGACTGGAGTGACGCTTATCCGGGTATTTGGATTTTCGACCCTGCTAATCCTACTGCTATCAATAATATCTTTGCAGGTGCTACAAATGATGGTAAAGGTAAATTAACTATCGACGGCGTAGCCGTAGGTGGTGGTTCAACAGGTGTTGCATTCACCGGAGAAGGTGCAGATCGTAAGATGTTTATCTATGTTGAAGATCTTCCTGAAGGAAATGGAGGTAATAAACTTTATCGTTATGATATAGGTGCTGAAGATACATGGGGTGCTAAGGAGCCTGTTCAACTTGCTGATGCTTCGGCTAAACTTGTGAACACTAATACGGGTATGCTCGGAAGTGCATTGCACAATGTGGTGTTCTGTTCACAAACTCGTTATTCAGGCTCTAATACAGCAGGTGTACCTGCATTCATTGTTATTGATGAAGAAGGAAATATAATCTTCAATAGTGCTGACTTGGTTGAAACTCTTGACGGTTGTCAAGGTGGTGGTATGGCACTTTCTACCGACGAAACTAAGTTTGCGATTGTTGACGGTAGTGCATCAATCCAAGTTTACGACGTAGAGTGGAATGAAAATGTGCCTTCATTCACTCATGTAACTTCTATCCCGACTAAGGATCAAGAAATATGCCAGATGTCATTCGACTATGCAGGTAACTTGCATTGCATCAATCGTAAACATGGTTACTTCGTTCATGCTGTTCCTTGTGATGTTCGTGACGTTGTAACTCCTGCTAAGACAGCTTCTGTTCTTACCGGTACAAAGGCAGCTTCAGGAATAGAAGAAGTGGATGCTGATGCTAATGCTCCTGTTGAGTACTACAACTTGCAGGGTGTGAAGGTTGCTAATCCTGAAAACGGTATCTTCATCAAGAAGCAAGGCAACAAAACCACAAAAGTGGTTCTATAAAAAATGATAAGTCTTTAAGGTTCTGTAGAATCTTAATACTTAACCGATAGGGGGTGCGTTCCGTCAAGGGCGCATCCCCATTTTTTTGTTATGTCAGGATAAATAAGTACCTTTGGGGCGCAAAAAAATAAGGATGTAAGGGTATGAAGAAACCGTTGATAGGAATGACTTTGGCTCAGTTGAAAGAGGTCGTACTTTCACTTGGTATGCCGGGTTTCTCGGCAGGACAGATAGCCAAATGGCTGTATGAAAAGCGGGTGACGGATATAGAGGAGATGACAAACTTGTCGAAAGCCAACCGAGAAAAATTGGCTGCTGCATTCTGTGTGGGCAGATGTGAACCAAGCAGTGCCATGCGTAGCGTAGACGGTACGGTGAAGTACTTGTTTACCACAGCCGACGGTCTTGCTGTGGAAAGTGTTTATATCCCTGATGATGACCGCGCCACGTTGTGCATCTCTTCGCAGAAAGGATGCAGGATGGGGTGCCGATTCTGTATGACCGGCAAGCAGGGCTTTCATGGTAATCTTTCGGCGGCGGAAATCGTCAATCAGGTGCTGAGTGTACCTGAAAGCGATACACTCACCAATGTGGTGTTTATGGGAATGGGTGAACCGATGGATAATTTCGATGAGGTGCAGAAAGTGCTGATGATTATGACCGAGAAATGGGGATTTGCGTGGAGCCCTAAGCGTATCACGGTGTCTTCTATAGGCAAACTCGACACTTTGCGCAGACTTCTCGATGAAACACATGTGCATGTGGCGATAAGCGTGCATTCTCCCTATCATGAAGAAAGACTCGGGCTTATGCCTGTGGAGAAGGCTTATCCTGTGCGGGAGGTAATGAAATGCCTTCGCAATTATGATTTCGCTCACCAGCGACGGTTGTCGGTGGAATATATAATGTGGAACGGACTTAACGATGATGATGTGCATGCTCAGGCTCTTGTGGACTTGCTTGCAGGAACAGGGTCGCGTGTGAATCTTATCCGCTTTCATGCTATTCCGGGTGTAAATCTGAAAACAACCGACGAACAGAGAATGACGGCTTTCAGGGATTATCTCAACCGTAAGGGTGTACTTGCCACAATACGGCGAAGCCGAGGTGAGGATATTATGGCGGCTTGCGGCATGCTTGCCGGAAAGGTGAATAAAGGGTGATGTTCAATAATAGGTAATAAAGAGTTGAAATATATTATGATGAAAAGAGCTATATTTACGGTTATATGTGTAATAGGGGTGCTGACTATGTATGCGGCAGCTCCTACCGGATATTATGCAGGTGCGCAAGGCAAAAACAAAGGCGCATTGCTTGCAGCCCTTGAAGATATTGTAGGCGAACACACTACTTTGGGTTATGGCGACCTGTGGGATTTGTTTTACGAAAGTGATGTGACTTCGGAAGGGTATATTTGGGATATGTATTCCACTTCAAAATATACGCCGGGGAAGAATCAGTGCGGAAATTATACAAGTATAGGTGATTGTTACAACCGCGAGCATTCCATGCCTAAGAGTTGGTTTGACGACCAATCGCCTATGTATAGCGATGCTTTTCATCTTTATCCCACCGATGGAAAGGTTAACGGACAGCGCAGCAATTATCCCTTCGGGGAGTGTGCCAACGGCAGCTATGTGTCTTCAAACGGTGGCGTGAAAGCTCTCGGACGTTTGGGTACTTCCACTTTCTCGGGATATAGCGGAACGGTGTTTGAACCCGATGATCAATATAAGGGTGATTTTGCCCGTTCCTATTTCTATATGGCAGCGGCATATAACAGCCACATCGATGAATGGAACAGTGCGCAGCTTGCGGGTAACAGTTATCCGTGTTTCAGCGCATGGAGCGTAAATCTTCTTATGAAATGGCATCGAGAAGACCCCGTGAGCCAAAAAGAAACGAATAGAAATGAAGTGGTGTATAAATGGCAGGGAAACAGAAATCCGTTTATCGATCATCCCGAACTTGCCGAATACGTGTGGGGAACAAAGACCGGTGAAGGATGGATGCCGGGAGGTACGTCCTCTGATCCTATTATAATAAATCCCGATGCTAACGAGACGTATGATTGCGGTGTGGTGTCAAAGGGTAGAACGACATCGATAAATATTCCGTTGCAGACTACCGGGATTACTGAAGAATTGACGGTGAGAGTGCAAAACACCAATTTCTCGGTAACGCCTGACGAGGTGTCGGTAGCAGATGCGAAAGTGGGAATATCGTTGACTTTGACATATTCACCCAAGGATACAGGAGTGCATACTGCAACGCTTGAAATCTATAACGGGGAAGTGGGCGTTGAAGTGTCGGTGAAAGGTGAGTGTGTGAACGGTATTCCGGCACAAGATGCCACTGATGTGACTTTTGAGGGATTCACGGCTCATTGGACCGACGTCGACGGCGGAGCGACATATAAATTCACCTTGTTTGAGGATGACGGAACTACTGTGGTTGCAGGCTATCCGGTAGATGTGCTTTCAAGTGAGCAGAAATACACTGTGACAGGACTTGATTATGAGCGCGTGTATTATTATCGCTTGTCTTGCGATGACCGTGTGTCAAATATGGTGAAAGTGACTACAGCCTCACCGCATCGCATTCTTGCATTCTCCAATGTCCCTGAAGGAGGACTGAAATTCAGTGCATATCCCGATATGGCATCGGCTATACAGGAAATGAGTATATATACCGAATATATCACCGAGAAAATCAATGTTTCGGTTACGGGTGAGTTTGAGTTGAGTATGGATAATTCCAACTGGTCGCAATCCATAGGAGATATAGACCCTGAAGGTGAAACGTTCTTCGTGAGAATGAAAGCTGTTGCAGCAGAAGGCTCATATCAGGGTGTGCTGTCGCTAAGCACTTCGAGTATGGACGGAGAAGAACTTGATTTGACGGGAAGCGTGGCTGCACCGCGTTCATTCCTTGAGGATTTTGAGGAAATGAGTTGTTCAAGTTATTATACCGGAACCGTACAAGGAACGGCTTGTACATGGAAAGTAGGACAGATGTACCTTGGAACGACTGCAGCGCAGGATTATATGCACGGAACGCAATGCGCCCGAATCAAAAAAGGCGGATATATTGAAATGGCAGAGGATAAACCGAACGGAATAGGAACGTTGTCGTTCTATGCCCGTCCATTCTCTAATGATGCCGATGCCGAAGTCGCAGTATCCTATTCGAGTGACGGCGGTGTGTCTTGGAGTGTAATAGCGTCACCTGTGATAACGATCGGAAACGACGGCATGACGGAATATTCCTATACGGTGAATACTACCGGAAAAGTGAGAGTTAAATTTGAGGTGAATACGGGTAAACGCTTATGTATAGATGATGTGGCTATCAGCGATTATGTTACAGCATCGGGAGTTGAACAATTGGAGACATGGCAGTGGATGGCTTATTCGGTTGCCGGTGGAATCATGATAGACACACCTATGTCAATGGACGTGGAAATCTACTCGATGGAGGCGGTGAAAGTTTATGGCTCACAAGTATCGGCAGGGAAGACCGTAGTACCATTGGAAAAGGGTGTCTATATAGTGCTTGGAGAAGATAAAGCTAAAAAAGTTATAGTGAAATAAAGCGAAATCAGGCAAAAATGCGTAAATTCGCCGAATATTATAAAATTGATTAATGGCTGACGATAGAAAAATAAGAGTTGGAATAACCCACGGGGACACCAACGGAATAGGATATGAAGTGATTTTGAAAACACTTTCATGTCCTCAATTGACCGAACTTTGTACGCCGGTGCTTTATGGCTCGGCTAAAATAGCGACATATCACAGAAAAGCTCTCGATATGCCGGGGCTTAACTTCAACGTCCTGCAAGATGCCGGCGGTGTGAAGGATAACATGAATAACTTCGTGGATGTAATCAAGGACGAGGTGAAGATAGAACTCGGACAACCCTCCAAGGCTGCCGGAGATGCGGCATTTGCAGTGCTTGAACGTGCAGTAGCCGACTTGCAAGAAGGTAAGATAGACGTTTTGGTTACCGCTCCGATAAATAAGAATACAATTCAAGGTGAAGGATTCAATTTCCCGGGACATACGGAATATTTGGCGGCAGTTGCGGGTGAGGAGTGTAAACCACTTATGATATTGTTTAATGACCGCGTGAAAGTGGCACTTGTGACAACGCATCTGCCTATTTCGGAAGTGCCGGGAGCTGTAACCAAAGAGGCTGTGTTGGAAAAACTTGAATTGTTCAGTGATTCGCTAAAACGCGATTTCGGTATCGTGTATCCTCGTATTGCCGTTTTGGGGCTGAATCCTCATTCCGGTGACGGCGGTTTGTTGGGTAAAGAAGAGCAGGAAGTAATAATACCTGCAATAGAAGAGGCTAACGACAGGAGAATATCATGTTTCGGACCTTATGCCGCCGATGGATTTTTCGGCAGTTGCCAATATGAGCATTTCGACGGAGTTCTTGCCATGTATCATGACCAAGGGCTTGCTCCGTTGAAGACTATGGGTATGGAAAACGGTGTAAACTATACAGCCGGTCTGCCTTTTGTTCGCACATCTCCCGACCACGGTACGGGCTATGATATAGCCGGCAAGAATCTTGCCGATGAATCTTCATTGCGGGAAGCTGTTTATCAGGCTATAGACATATACCGCAACAGAGAACGCTACAATGAAATGACGAGTAACCCGCTACGTCGCCAATATGTCAATAAAGGAGCCGATAATGTTGTGCTTGATTTGACTAAGGTGGAGGATGAGGATACTCATTGAGGAATAATAAAATATAAGGGAATGTCGGAAGTGAAGATTGCAGGCGTGATGCGTGCGGGAGCTTATTCTCCCAATCATATAGGAAACGATGCGGCTATATTCAATGCCACGGCTGAACAGTTGCGCAAGCGCGGTTTTGTCGTGAATGTATATAGTGAGGAAAAATTTAAGTCGTGTGAAATAACCGAAGATGTGATTTTGAACATGTGTCGTGATTCGGAATCCATATCCAAACTGCAACAACTTGAGGATAGCGGTAAGTTGGTGATAAATTCCGGCTATGGCATAGAGAATTGTACCCGCGAGCGTATGGCACGTATATTGCTTGGAAGCGGCATTCCTTATCCCGAAAGCATAATAGTGAACACCGATGAGAGCGTGAAGGAGATGCTTGAGCGCACCGGCATGAATAATTGTTGGGTGAAATGTGGCGGACATTCGCAGCATAAGGAGGATGTAAGCTATGCTCGCAATCGTAACGAGGCACAAGAAGTTTTGCAAGAATATTTCTATAGGGGAATAAAACGTGCCGTTATCAACAGACATCTTGCCGGAGATTTGATAAAATTCTACGGAGTGAGAGGAACACCGTTCTTTTATTGGTTTTATCCGTTTGAGACCGGACATGTGATGCAAGGATATGGTGCCGAGGTGACACCGGTGAAAGGCATCAAGCTTGATGAAGAACTGCTGAAATCGTATTGTCGGGAGGCTTGCGAAGAATTGAATGTTGTGGTGTATGGCGGAGATTGCATTGTTTCACCTGAAGGTAAAATCACCATCATAGACTTCAATGACTGGCCGAGTTTTGCTCCGTGTAGCAATGAGGCTGCCCCATATATAGCAAAAAGTGTTCTTGCATCGGTTAAGGAATTCATGTCGAAGCGTTGATACGCATAGTGTCGTCGGAGATATAAATGGAAGGGTTAAAAAGTTTAATTAACAGGAAACGAAAAAGCATATTCATCTTAATCAAGGCATCGGTGTCGTCGCAAATATCAGCGTGGACCGATTTCTTGATGAGTTTGATTTCCTTTGCTTGGATAGGGCTTGATGCAAAATACGCTGCTGCCGTAGGAGCTATAGCGGGCGGCGTGGTGAATTGTTGTATTAATTATAAATGGACTTTTAAGGCTGAGGACTGCAGTTATCGCTCGGTAGCGGTGAAGTATTTGCTGGTGTGGCTCGGCAGTTTTTTCTTTAACGTGTATGGAACAGAGTGGCTCACCGACTTATTGGTGGCATCGGTGTGGCTTGATGAATTGGGTATGTCGGAAGATGTGCGTTTCACTATTGCGCGTTTGGGTGTATCGCTTGTGGTCTCTTTGTTCTGGAATCTTCTTTTGCAACGATATTTTGTATTCCGCAACGTGAAGTTGAAGGATAAAATGTTATGTGTAACCACACGATTGATGAAAAAGCATAAATAATCTGAATACGGTCAATTAAGGGAGAAAAATTGCGAATATTATATTTTGTAATTTTAACTAAAAATATGGGTATAAACGCTTAATTTTTGGTTTATTTTACTAAAATGCAGCCTTGTTTGCAGTCTTTAACTTATTTGATAGCAAGAAAATCTTTAAATAATTTTTCTAATTGGAAAATACGTAATAATTTTACGCAGATTTTCAGAAGTAGAGTGCAAAAAGAGATTTGTCTCCTTCTCAATATAGGTAATTTTGATTGATGTTTGCCACTTTTCGGCGTTTTGCGGTACAAGAAAACACAGAGTGGTAGGCGTTATTGAAATTGCACTTGTGTGTGAAAGGCGGAATGAATTCTTTTGCTCTTGAATTGAAAGCGAAATATAATGTAAAACTAATATAATAAAATTAGAAATTATGGAAAAATGTAATGTGCAAAAAGCTGATGGCAAGTTGGGCGTATTGGTAGTCGGACTTGGTGCAGTAAGCACAACTTTCATGACCGGTGTGTTGATGGCTCGCAAGGGTTTGGCTAAGCCGGTTGGTTCAATGACTCAATATGACAAAATCCGTGTAGGAAGAGGTGCTGACAAGAAGTACCTTAAATACAACGAAATCGTTCCTATGGCTTCTTTGGACGACATCGTATTCGGTGCATGGGACGTTTATCCTGCTAATGCCTATGAATCGGCTATACATTGCGAAGTGTTGAAAGAAAAAGATATCGAACCGGTTAAGGACGAATTGGTTAAGATTGTTCCTATGAAGGCTGCGTTCGACAAGAACTATGCTAAGCGTCTTGAAGGAGATAATGTGAAAGACGTTAAAAATCGTTGGGATATGATGGAGCAAATCCGTGAAGACATCCGCAACTTCAAGAAGGAAACCGGTGTTTCTCGCGTTGTTGTGCTTTGGGCTGCTTCTACTGAAGTATATGTTCCGGTAAACGAAAAAGTTCACTATAAATTGGCTGACCTTGAGGCAGCTATGAAGGCTGACGATAAGGAAAATATTGCACCTTCAATGTGCTATGCTTACGCTGCTTTGGCTGAAGGCGCTCCATTCATTATGGGTGCTCCTAATACAACAGTTGATATTCCTGCAATGTGGGAAATGGCAGAAAAGACTAAAATGCCTATCGCAGGTAAAGACTTCAAGACTGGACAAACTTTGGTTAAGTCAGGTTTCGCTCCTATTATCGGTACACGTATGCTCGGTCTTTCAGGATGGTTCTCAACCAACATCTTGGGTAACCGCGACGGTCTTGTACTTGATGAACCTGCTAATTTCCGTACTAAAGAAGTTTCCAAACTTTCTACATTGGAATCAATTCTTGTTCCGGAAGAACAGCCGGATTTGTATACCGATTACTACCACAAGGTGCGTATCAATTACTATCCGCCGCGCAACGACAATAAGGAAGGTTGGGATAACATTGACATCTTCGGATGGATGGGTTACCCGATGCAAATCAAGATTAACTTCCTATGTCGTGACTCAATCTTGGCTGCTCCTCTTTGTCTTGACTTGGTATTGTTGAGTGACCTTGCTGCACGTGCAGGACGTTGGGGAACACAGCGTTTCTTGAGCTTCTTCTTGAAGAGTCCGCAACATGACTATACTCAGGATGAGGTTCCGGTAAACCACTTGTTCCAGCAGTATGTTATGCTTAAGAACGCTATCCGTGAAATGGGTGGTTATGAGGCTGACGAAGAAATCGATTGATTTTTTTAATATGACAGATATTTTAAAGAGACGCAGCAAAGGTTGCGTCTCTTTTTTTTGTGTTGTTTGGGTTGTGTTATAATAAAAATATATCTATCTTTGTGAATAATATAGTAATATAAGGGTAGTATGCGTTACCGCATGGTGTTATTGGATGGCAGATAGGTGGTGTGAATATAAAAATACCTCTCTGTTATGTCGATGATGTTTGCCGGTTAATTTAAATAATTATTTGGAATGCAGGAGTTTGAAAATAGTCAGGTAGAAAGCGGAGAAGTGGGAAATGAAATATCTATGCGTGAATTCTTCTCGGCGTGTTTAAAACATTGGGTTTGGTTTGCCGTGTCTATTGTAGTGTGTGCGGCATTGGCATTGTTATATGCCAAGTCGAAGATGCAGTCCTATAGTTCTACGGCGTATATTTTGATAAAATCAAGCGATGGAGCGGGTGGAAACAGTGCTGCCGCTGTATTCTCGGATTTGGGATTCACTTCGCCTAACAATTGGTATGCCGTAGAGAATGAAATTTATGTGCTGAAGTCTACCCAACTTATGGATGAAGTTGTGGAGAAATTGCGCATAAACAAT
The DNA here is from genome assembly GCA_017473615.1 of Muribaculaceae bacterium. Lineage (GTDB taxonomy): Bacteria > Bacteroidota > Bacteroidia > Bacteroidales > Muribaculaceae > RGIG4576. The sequence goes on from JAFUKL010000007.1 coordinate 12,453, forward strand.
TTATATTTCGTTCAGCGAGGATTGCGTAAAGTTAATATCTACGGTAAGAATCCGATAGAAGTGCAACTTGAATCAAGTATTAAATATACCAAGAGACCTAAGGAAATAACCGTATGTCCTATAAGCGAAACCGAGTATGAGTATGAAACCGACAGCATTTCATGGACTAAAGCTGTTTATGGAGAAATACTGAAGACCGAGTTCGGAGACGTTAAGGTTGTTAAAACACCGTTTTTCACTGACGGCTCGATAGACGAACCTGTCTATGTAAATGTCAATAGCGTACATGGACAAGCAGTTTCTTTTTGTAAAATACTTGAAGTGAAGAAAGCCGACAAGGATGCCGTGGTATTGCAATTGTCTTTCACTGGAAGCAATTTCGGAATGTGTAAAGATGTTCTTGACAACCTGATTATTGCCTATAATGAAGATGTAATAAATGACAAGAATCGTGTGGCACTTGCTACAGAAACTTTCATTGTGGAACGAATAAATGCCATCAGTAAGGATTTGGGTGGTATCGATACTCAAATCGAACGGTTGAAAGTGGCAAATAAAATGCCTGACTTGCAGACTGCTGCCGGTGCGTATGTAGGTGAAGGCTCCAAGTATGCCGAGAATGTGGCAGAGGCTGAAATGCAGTTATCGCTTGCCCAATATGTCAAGGAATATATAGGCAAGATGAAAGAGAATGACCTTATTCCGGCAAATACGGGAATCGCCGATATGGGCATTAACAGCATGATAGAATCTTATAACAAGGAATTCCTTGAATATTCAAAGATGGCTGCAACGTCGGGTGCTGCCAATCCGGTAATGATAGAAAAAGGTAAAGCTCTTGCCACAATGCGTGACAATATAATACGCTCAGTGACAAATTATTGCAAAACGATGGAGATAAAAGTGGCTAAAGCCCGGGCGCAAGAGAATGTGGTAACTCGCCGAATTGCATCGGTTCCTGAGCAAGAAAAAGAGATAAGCGATGTTTTGCGTCAGCAGAAGATTAAAGAGCAACTTTATCTGTACTTGCTGAATAAGCGCGAGGAAAATGCTCTGCAATTAGCCGTTACCGAACCCGACGGAAAAGTTATAGAGCATGCCGGCGGAGACTCCGAGCCTGTATCGCCTCGCACTTTATATATCTTGGCTATAGGTGTGTTCTTGGGACTTCTTATACCTGCGGGAATAATATATGTTATATTCTGGATAAGAATGTTGGATATGAAAGTGCGTCGTATATCCGATATAGAATCGGTGTGTGATGTGCCTATTCTTGGCGAATTGCCGTCAAAGGGGAAAGAACTTGTCGGTGAGGAAGTCGTTGTGAATGAGACCGGAGTGGATCCTATGAGTGAAGCTTTCCGTATCGTGCGCGGAAATATTGATTATATGCTTGAAGAGCGCAAAGACGGAATAGGAAAGGTTATTCAGTTTACTTCCACAATTCCTAATGAAGGAAAAAGTTTTGCAGCAGTGAATCTTGCTTTGACCTCGGCTCAGTTCGGGAAAAAAGTGGTGGCTGTCGATTTAGATTTGAGAAAAGGTAATTTCTCAAAGTATATAGGCATGAGTACATTGAAGGGGGTAAGCTCGTACTTGTCGGGTAAAACAGATAATGTAGATGAAATTATAGAGAAAGGAAAGTTGCACCATAACCTTGATACCATAAGTCTTGGCGCAATACCGCCTAACCCGGCTCAACTATTGCTTAACAGCCGATTTGTGGAAATGATACAGTACTTACGGGAGAGATATGACTATGTTATCTTGGATACTGTTCCTTATGGGCTTGTAGTGGATTCTTCTATTGTCAACCGAAGTGTGGATATGACGATATACGTCATGCGTGCCGGTATGGTGGATAAGCGTTATCTTGTGGAACTTGACAAGATGTATAATGATAATAAGATAAAAAATATGTCGTTCTTGCTTACCGATGTACCTATGGATCGTAACCGTCACGGATACGGGTATGGTTACGGATATGGCTACGGTTACGGAGTGGAACGTAAAAAACGTAAAAGAAGATTCGGTATCAGATAATGATAAATCCCCGGGGTAACTTGGGGTTTGTCATTTAGATAGCGAGATGAGTTTATATTTTCATCGTATATTTCAACTATTATGATAGTATATAATACAACCTATAGTGTAAATAATGATACAGCCGTGGCATTCATAAAATGGTTACGCAGCCGTTACATTCCGGATGCTGTTGCGGGCGAAGTACTGAAAGAGCCGCGCCTTGCGCATTTGATGGTGGAAAATGATGGTAAAAGCAACAGCTTTTCTTTGCAATTCACGGTAGAAAATGTAGACGTGCTTGAAAAGTGGTATCATAAGTGCGGGGCTGAATTGCTACATGAAATGGAGACGCTTTTCGGGCAGAAAGTGGTGGGTTTTACCACCATAATGACTGTGATGGACATCAAGCACACCGATGGAAGGTTGTGAACGTATAATAATAGGTATTGACCCGGGAACGAATGTAATGGGTTATGGCATTCTTGGGGTAAAAAATAAAAAACCAGAGCTTATAGCGATGGGGGTAATCAAGTTGAATAAGTTTGACGACCATTATTTGCGCTTAAGACGAATTTCAGAGCGTGTTACCGGGCTTATCAAGCAATATCTGCCTGATGAAATGGCGATAGAAGCACCGTTTTTCGGTAAAAATGTACAATCTATGCTTAAATTGGGAAGAGCGCAAGGAGTGGCTATGGCTGCTGCGCTTGTCAGGGATATTCCCATAGCCGAATACGAACCCCGCAAAATCAAGATGGCTATAACCGGAAACGGAGCTGCTTCTAAAGAACAGGTCGCAGAGATGTTGCGTCGCACTTTAAGTATTCCAAAAGAGGAAATGCCTGATTTCCTTGATGCCACCGATGCCCTTGCTGCTGCACTGTGTCATTTCTATGAGTCTTCCAAGCCTTTGGTAGAGAAAGGATGTCGCTCATGGAAAGAATTTATATCAAAGAATCCTGACAGGGTGAAATAATCAAAACATCTTCTAACATTGAATTAATGTTTATCTTGTTATGTGAATGTTAAAAACTTATGCTATCTTTGCGATGTGAATAGAGAGAATATATAACAAACTCCTAATATAGAGTTGTTGAAAATATTCATAGAAATCTTATCGAAATAAATTTAAACAATTTCTAATAAACATCTTTATTATTAATTTCATTAATTAAAATTATGATTAAAAATTTAAAGACGTTGCTGAGCTTGGTAATGCTTATGTTTGCTATAGGCGTGAACGCACAAGTGACGACTTCATCTATTAGCGGTATTGTAGTAGATGAAAAAAGTTTCCCATTGACCGGTGCAACCGTTGAAGCCAAACATACTCCTTCGGGGACGCTTTATGGGGCTGTTGCCAATCTTGACGGGCGTTACACCATTCAAGGTATGCGTACCGGTGGACCTTACACAGTGAAAGTATCTTTTATAGGCTATAAGTCTGTTGTTTACAACGACATATATCTTCAATTGGGTAATGTGACAACAGTTGATGCCGCACTTGAACCTTCTGCCAACTCTCTTGACGAAGTGGTGGTTGTAGGGCAGGCTGCTGCTCAGGCAGGCGCATCTCGCAACTTCAGCTTGGCAAAGATTCAGGGTACTCCTACTGTTGATAGAAACTTGTATGACATTGTTAAGAATATGCCGGTTGCCGAGACATTTAAGGATGGCGGTATTTCATTTGCAGGAACCAACAATCGTTATAACAGTTTCCAGATTGACGGTGCGGTAAGCAACGATGTATTCGGTTTGGCTGCCAGCGGAACGAATGGAGGTCAGGCTAATGCTAATCCTATATCATTGGATGCAATCCAAGAAATACAGGTTGTCGTAGCTCCTTTTGACGTACGTCAAGGCGGGTTTACGGGCGGTGGTATAAATGCTATCACCAAGCAAGGTAATAATGAATACCATGCTTCGTTCTATACATATTACCATAATCAGAATTTTTATGGTCGCCATGACGCCGCTAATGATTACAAGTATTCAAAACTTACGAAACAAAACCTTACGACAATAGGAGGAAGCATAAGCGGTCCTATCGTCAAGGATAAGTTGTTCTATTTCTTGAATATTGAGAATACTAAGGAAAGTACTCCTGCAGGCTATTATCCCGGATACAACGACCGCAGCCTATCTCCTGAAACTGCACAACAAATTGTGGATCGCTATGAACAGATTACCGGTATACGCGAATCTTATGGCAAGCGTGATATATCACGTAAAGATTTCAGCCTTTTGGCACGTGTCGATTGGAATATAAACAAAAATCATAAGTTGGCTTTACGCTATCAGCATATTAATGCTTATAATGAGGCATATAAGTCTTCTTCTTCGGTTTATTATTTCAATAATTCAAGTTACCGTTATAATAACAATACCAATTCGTTTGTTGCAGAGTTAAACTCTCAAATGGGTGATTTGTTCAACGAATTGCGTTTGTCTTATAATCGTGTAAGGGATGATCGTGTAGTACCTTATGAGGGTCCGCTTGTGTATCTAACAGGTATTCCGGCTCAAGATCCTGCCAATACATTAAATGTATGGATAGGTTCTGAAGCATCTTCAACTGCCAATCATGTGCATCAAGATGTGTACACTGTTGAGGATAACTTGACATGGTATAAGGGTCGTCACACATTCACCGTGGGTACACACAATGAATTCTTCAAGTTAAATAACTTGTTTATTCAATATGTTACCGGGGCGTGGGCATATTCATCGGTAGAGAATTTTATAAATGATAAGTCAAATACATATTTCTTTAATTGTACCGACCCTTCAGTAACCGATGGCAATTTGAGATATGCACCTACAGCAAAAGCCGGTCAGTTTGGTCTGTATGTACAGGATAAATTTGATGTTAACAGAAATCTACAGTTGACTTACGGATTGCGTGCCGATGTACCGGTACTCTTCAATGAACCTACGGTAAATCATGCTTTCAATGCGTTTGCAACATTAAACCGTCTCGGTGTGCGTCAAGGCGAAATGCCTGGTGCTAAAGTGATGCTGTCTCCGCGTATTGGTTTCCGTTGGTATACCGACAACAGTCATAAGACGTTGATTCGTGGCGGTGTTGGTTTGTTTACCGGACGTGTACCGTTTGTGTGGCTTGTAAATGCGTATAATAATAACGGTATCGAACAAACAGGAATGTCGGTGTATAATGCCGCAGATATTCCTGCAATAACGACAAATACATCTTCACTTGCCGATTACTTAGGTGAGCAACCATCTCCGAATATTGTTACAATATCTAAGAAATTCCGCTATCCGCAAGTATTGCGTGTGAATCTTGCATGGGAACAGAAATTGCCTTATGATATCAACTTTACGTTGGAAGGTCTTTATTCAAAGACATTCAACAATATATATTTCCGTAATGTAGCGTTAAAAGAGACTGCCAAGATTTATGCCGTGCCGGGTGTTGATGCATCGATTGCTCCTTATTTCTCTTCAGACAGAAGTTATGCGTCTATAATAAATACAGAAAATACCAATAAGGGTTATTCTTACAATATTTCGGCAATTCTTGAAAAACGTTTTAATTTCGGTTTGGATGTAATGGCATCTTATACCTACGGACGTTCAAAGTCGGTAAATGATGGAACGTCATCAGTCGCATTGTCCAACTGGCAAAAGTGCTATAGTGTGAACACTAATGCTCCTGAATTATCGTTCTCTTCATTTGACCATCCTCATAAGGTTGTAGTATCATTGGGATATACAACGCCAAAATATGCTAATGGATGGTTGCAATCATCACTTTCTGTAATTTATAACGGAACTACCGGTATGCGCTATAGCTTGACAATGAGTGAAAGCAAAGATTTCAATGGTGACGGAAGAAAAGGAAACTCACTTATGTATATTCCTACCGATGCGGAAATCGATATGATGAATTTTGTAGACATGACTGCAAAGGATGGCTCTGTTATCAAGTCGGTAGAGCAACAGCGTACAGAGTTTAAACAATTCTGCGGTACTGATGATTATGCAAAGAATCATCGCGGTCAATATGCCGTGCGTAATTCTAATATCGCACCATGGGAAAACCGTATAGATTTGCATTTTGCGCAGGATATATTCTTGTTGAAGAATCGTGGAAGCAAGATTCAATTTACATTTGATGTTATGAATTTTGCCAATATGCTTAATAAAGAATGGGGTGTACATTATGCTACTGCTTATGTCGTGACGCCGCTTACTGTAACAGGCGTAGCAAAGGGTGCTGATGGAAACTATGCTCCTACTTATCAGGTGAATACCAACACAAAGCCTACAAAGGATAATTTGGCTTCTCGTTGGCATGCTCAAGTAGGTGTTAAGCTTACGTTCTAAACATGGCAAACGGAAGAGTATAACGATAAAAGGCGATCTCAATGTGGAGGTCGCCTTTTTGCTTTTAAGAGGGCTGATAGTGCTAAGCCCGGTTTTGAAAAATTGCGGTATAAAAACTTATTATGCTTTATACATTGAAACGGAAGTGCATGATGTCACCATCTTGAACAACGTATTCCTTACCTTCTACGCTCATCTTTCCGGCTTCTTTTACTGCCGATTCACTTCCGAGTGCAACATAGTCTTCATATTTTATGACCTCGGCACGTATGAATCCCTTTTCAAAATCGGTATGGATTACTCCTGCACATTGAGGTGCTTTGCTGCCTTTTCGGTAGGTCCATGCTCTAACTTCTTGAGGTCCTGCAGTGAGGAATGTTTCCAAGTCAAGCAGCTTGTATGCAGCCCGTATAAGTCGGTTTACCCCCGACTCCTCAAGCCCCATTTCATCGAGGAACATCTGACGCTCTTCGTATGAATCAAATTCTGCTATTTCACTTTCGGTCTTTGCGGCAAGTATTAGGATTTCTGCGCCTTCTTCTTTCACAGCCTCTTTTACTTGTTCCACGTATTTGTTTCCGCTCACTGCACTGTTTTCATCTACGTTGCACACGTAAAGCACCGGCTTTGCTGTGAGTAGAAATAATTCACGGAAACACTTTTGTTCGTCCTTAGATTCAAACTCGACTGTTCGAGCCGATTTTCCTTGGTCAAGAGCCTCTTTTACACGAGAAAGCACTCCATAAGCAAGTTTAGCATTCTTGTCACCACCTGTTTGTGCTTGTTTCTGTACTTTTGCAATGCGACTTTCCACAGTTTCAAGATCTTTCAACTGTAATTCATAGTCAATGATTTCCTTGTCGCGTACAGGGTCGACAGAGCCATCGACGTGGGTGATGTTGTCATCGTCAAAACAGCGAAGTACGTGAATTATGGCATCTGTTTCGCGTATATTGGCAAGGAATTTGTTCCCTAAACCTTCACCTTTGGATGCTCCTTTCACAAGTCCCGCTATATCCACTATTTCCACGGTGGTGGGAACTATTTTTTGCGGATTCACAAGTTCAGCAAGTTTGTTCAGGCGTTCATCGGGAACCGTTATAACCCCTACGTTAGGTTCTATTGTACAGAACGGAAAATTAGCCGATTGCGCTTTAGCGTTTGACAAACAATTAAAAAGAGTGGATTTTCCCACGTTGGGGAGACCTACAATACCGCATTGAAGTGCCATAATTATTATCTGGTTTTTTACGTTTTTATTTCAATATTCCTTAAAATAATCTCGAAATAAAATTAAAAACAACTTCTAAAAATTTCAAGAAAATTTTAAACAGGTTCTTAATTTTGCAAAGTTACGATAAAAAGGCTTATTATCCAAAACTCCTGATATGGGTCAAATTGCAGATGCCGGATATTCTGTCTCTTTGTTGGCAGTTTTTCTTTACAAAAACTTTTCCCTTTGCAATATCGGCGGCGATTCTGCGTTATTTAACTATATTGTTTATGAAAAAACAGCTATTAAGGCATATTATAGTATTTCTGCTCATTGTCTCAGGATGTTCGGCAGCAATGGCACAGCGGCGTAATGAGGGACTGCTAAACCGTCCTTATGCCGACCTGAAACCGATACATTTCGGTTTTTCGGTGGGTTTGCATGTACAGGATTTAAATATCTCCAATAATGGATTTATAACACCTGAGGGTGAGGCATGGTTTACCGAAATACCTGCATATTCGCCCGGATTTTGTGTTAATGTGTTGGCTGATTTGCGTATATCTCGGCATTTCAATCTCAGGTGTTCTCCGGGAATGTATTTCGGCAACAAACGCATCCATTATATAAATCATTCCACAGGAGATAAGAATACACAGGATATAAAGAGCAATTATATCGTAGTGCCGTTGGACTTGAAATTTTCGGCTTTACGCTACAAGAATATACGTCCTTATATCGTGGGAGGTGTGATGGGAATACTCGATGTGTCAAAAAAGCGTCCCGAACAGTTGAAACTGAAAGAAGCTGATGCCATGCTCACAATTGGCATAGGTTGTGATTTTTATCTGCCGTTCTTTAAGTTGTGTCCTGAGTTGAAATTCTGTTTCGGGTTGAGAAATCTGCTTGACTCCGAACGTCCCGATCTTCAGGATAATCCGGAAATGATGAAATATACCCAGTCGGTTTCGAGAATCAAGTCCAATATGATTGCACTCACATTCTATTTTGAATAACTTTACATGAGAGAAACGTATAAAGCGATATTGAAACAAGTGTTTACGTTTGCCGTTATGATGATGGCATGCGTTAATACCATACATTCTCAAATAGATGCCCAGTATACGCAATATTGGGCTGTTCCCGGATATTACAATCCGGCAGCAATCGGACGTACCGATTTTATCGATATTCATGCAGCTGGGCGCTTGCAATGGGTGGGTATCGACAATGCGCCGCAATCGTTCACGGGACTTGCCGATATGCCGTTTAAATTCCTTGAGAAACGCTTTGGTACAGGCTTGGTTATTCATCAGGAAAGTGCAGGGTTGTTCAATACGCTTAACGTAGGAGCGCAAATAGCATTTATAAAGAAGAAATTCCTCAAAGGAGATTTGAGTATAGGTTTACAGATAGGTATGTTCAATGAGACATTCAGAGGCACCGATGTAATCCTTCCCGGAGATGATGAATATCATGAAGGGACTGATGATGCTATCCCGACAACCGATATAACCGGTACGGCATTTGATGTAAATATAGGAGCGTTCTATACTCATAAATGGTTCTGGACCGGTGTATCGGTCATGCATGCGACAAATCCGAAGATTTCTCTCAGCGAAGAGTCTGCTACGGAACAATATTATGAGTTCGCAGCCGACCGCACCTTTTATTTCATGGGCGGAAGCAATATTCCGATAAAAAACACGTTAATAGAATTACAGCCGTCTTTCTTGATTAAGACTGATACCAAGTTCTTTACAGGAGAAATAACAGCTCGCGCACGATACCGGAAATTCCTTAACGGAGGTTTGGCTTATCGGTGGAAAGATGCTTTATCGATAATGGTAGGTGCAGAATTTAAGAATTTTACTGTGGGTTATAGTTACGACTACCCCTTGTCTAATATATCCAAGGCGAGCAGCGGCAGTCATGAGTTCTTCCTTGGTTACAAGGTTAAACTTGACTTGAGAGAGAAAAATAAGAATAAACATAAAAGTATTCGTATAATGTAATTTATGAAAAGAATATTTTATTTCATAATAGTGGCGATAGCAGTTACGTCTTGCATGTCATCAAGAGGTAACCGCTCAAGTATGGGAGGAGAAGTGACCGGAATAAGCGGAACTTCTTGGACTGAGCCTACTCCATACGGCATGGTTCTTATAGAGCGCGGTTCGATAAAAGCAGGTCCGCAAGAAAACGATAGCGCGTGGGGTCTTCAAGCCGATTCACACGGGTTATCGGTTGATGCGTTTTGGATGGATGAGGCTGAGGTATCCAATGCAAAATACAAGCAATTCGTATTCTGGGTGCGCGACTCCATTATAAGAGAACGTCTTGCCGATCCTGCTTATGGAGGAAATGAGGCATTTAAGATAGAAGAGGATCGTGACGGAAATCCGGTGACACCTTATCTTGATTGGAGCCGTCCTATTCCTTGGCGTAACCCTAACGAGGATGAAGCTCGCGCTATCGAGAGCGTGTATCGCACCAATCCTATTACCGGAGTGCGTGAGCTTGACCCCGCCCAGCTTAATTACAGATATGAGGTGTATAATATGACTGAAGCGGTAAAACGCAAGCATCGACTTGACCCTACTCGTCGTGATTATAATACCGATAATCCTATAGTTGAGGAAATGCCTGTCATATCGAAGGATACCGCATTTGTAGACGATGATGGACGCATCATACGCCAGACCATCACAAGACCGTTGTCGAGCGAATATGATTTCTTGAATACATATATAGTAAATGTCTATCCCGATACTACTTGCTGGGTTAATGATTTTGAAAATTCATTGAACGAACGTTATGTGCGTAATTATTTTTCTCAAGGAACCTACAGCGATTTCCCTGTTGTGGGTGTAAGCTGGGAACAGGCAAACGCTTTCTGTGTGTGGAGAACCGACTTTCTGCGCCGTTCCTTGGGTAAGGATGGTTATCAGATAGAACCCTACCGTCTTCCTACTGAAGCTGAATGGGAATATGCAGCACGTGCAGGTCTCGATAAGAATAAGTATCCTTGGGAGGGCGATCTTCCGCTCACTGAACAAGATGGATGTTTTTACGCTAATTTTAAGCCTATGGAAGGTAATTACGTGAAGGATGGCAATATCATTACATCGGCTACAGGTACATATTCACCCAATGATTTCGGATTGTATGACATGGCGGGTAATGTGAGTGAATGGACTTCTACGGCATATACCGAGAGTGTTAATAAACTGACTAATGATATTAATCCCGAATATAGTTACAACGCTGCGATAGGTGACAATGAAAAGGATCCGTATCGTATGACACGTAAAATTGTGCGTGGTGGTTCGTGGAAAGACGTGGCTCACAACATCCGTAGCGATATCCGCATGTGGGAATACCAGAACGAGCAACGCTCTTACATTGGTTTCCGTTGTGTACGTTCACAATCAGGCATCGTGAAAAGTAAAAGAAAATAAGAATCTGTAATCACTATTTAATTGCACTGTCATGGGCAAAATAATAAGATATAAGAATATTGTCGAGAAATTTCTTTCAGGCGAAAAAGGTCAACGTTTTTTCAATTTCGCTTATAGTATAGGTGCTGCGGTCGTAATTCTCGGAGCATTGTTTAAAATTCTTCACCTTCCCGGGGGCAATGCCTTGTTGTGTATAGGTATGGGTACCGAGGTGTTGATGTTCATGCTTACGGCGTTTGACCGTCCCGAAAAGCCGTATAAATGGGAAGAGGTGTTTCCTGTGCTTGCGTCACAAGATCCGGAGGATCGTCCCGATTTTTCATCAGGTAGCGGAATTATAATCAGTGGTGGCGTAAATACGGGAGCTGCTAAGGTTACGGGAGAAGAAGCTCGTAAGGCTGTCGGAATACCTGCTGATATAAATTTGTCGGAAAGCGATACATTAAGCCTTAGCGAGAGCATCGCTAAAATGGCGGCAGCAAGTGACCAATTGTCACGAATGGCTGAAATGACCGAGGCAACACAGCGTTATTTAGATCAGATAGCAGGCATATCGGAGCAGATGGCTCAATTGCGCAATAACACCCAGTCTTTGAATGAAGTGTCTGCCACTCTTCTTGACAGTTACAAGGCTATCACCGACAATTCAGAAACCATTTCTAAAGGTTCTGTCGGTTATGTGGAGCAGATGGAGGCTCTTAACCGTAACATCAGCGGCTTGAACACTATATATGAAATTCAATTGAAGAGCATTTCTTCTCAACTTGAAAACATAGATCGTGTCAACCGCGGATTGAAAGATATTCGCGATATGTATGAGAAGTCGGCAGCTGAAAGCACCGACTACTGCAATGAGACCGAACGTCTTGCTCATAATATGAAACAATTGAACAGCGTATATGAAAAAATGGTGAAAGCTCTCACTGTGAATATGTACCGTCCTATGGGTACTGCCGATGGCAATGGTGAAGTTTCGGCAATGGAGGAATACCGTCGCCGTACAGCCAATAACGATGAAAACGCTTAAACAGTAAAAAATGGCAAATTCCAATCAAACCATAGGAAGAATGTCGCCGCGACAGAAGATGATAAACTTGATGTATATCGTCCTCACTGCCATGCTTGCTCTTAACGTATCGGGCGATGTGCTTAACGGATTCCGCCAAGTGGAAGACGGGTTGACACGCTCGAATGAAACTGCTACTGAACGTAATGATGCGTTGTTGTCGCAATTGGAGGAATTTAATGAGACTAATCCCGAGAAAGGCGGAGTGTGGCTGAAAAAAGCAAAAGATGTCAAGGCGAAGACCGACAGCTTGTATGAATATATCAACTATCTGAAACTTGAAATAGCTCGACAAGCCGATGGTGAAGATGGAGATCCCGAAAATCTGGACAATCAAGAGGATCTTGAAGCAGCTGCGGCTGTAATGCTCGCACCTATCAATAGTAAGGGAAGCTATCTGCGCAAGCAGATAGATGTATATCGAGAGTTTACCAGCGAATTTATCGATGACACATTGAAACGCAACAATATAGGCAAAATGCTCTCAACCGCTCCATATAAGATGAAGAATACTATAGGCGGTAACAAAACTTGGGAGGAACGCTTGTTTGATAATATGCCTGCAATTGCAGCGGTTACGTTACTCACTAAATTACAGAATGATATACGTTATGCCGAAGGTGAAGTTTTGACATCTCTTATAGCTAATGTGGATGCCGGGGATATACGTGTCAATCAGGTGGAGGCTTTCGTAATACCAGAATCGCGCATAGTGATGAGCGGTAGTGCATATAAGGCTAACATAGTGCTTGCTGCTGTAGATACCACTCAGCGTCCGCTTGTATATGTGGAAGATGTTCCACTCGACAACGATAGGGGTATATATGAGTTTGGAACGGGAAGACCCGGTAACTACGACTACAGCGGTTTTATTGAAGTTCCTCATGGTGACGGTAGCGTTACTAAGCATCCGTTTACTTCATCCTATACTGTAATAGAGCCTATGGCATCGGTATCGGCTACGATGGTTAATGTGCTTTATGCCGGTATTAACAATCCTATATCTATAGCTGTGCCGGGTGTTCCTAATAATGCCATAAGTGCATCGATGACTAATGGTACTATCACGCGTAGCGGAAAGGGGTGGATTGCTCGTCCGGCAAAAGTGGGTACTAACAGCGTGATTACGGTAACAGCCAATATGGACGGACGCTCTCGCACGGTTGCCAAAACCGATTTCAGAGTGAGAAAACTACCCGATCCCACACCGTTCATTTCATATAAGGATACCAAGGGTAATCCGGAACGATATAAAGGAGGTAAACCGTTCTCTAAAACTTTGCTTTTGCAGTCGGCAGGTATTGAGGCTGCCATAGATGATGATATGTTGAATGTGGAATATCGTGTGATAAGTTTTGAAACTGTATTCTTCGATTCTATGGGCAATGCGATACCCGAAGTGTCTAACGGCAGCAATTTCTCTGAACGTCAGCGAGCAAGTTTCCGTCGTCTGTCGCGCGGTAAACGATTCTATATTTCACGTGTGAAAGCTGTGGGACCTGATGGTATAGAGCGCACTCTCGCCCCGATGGAGGTGATTGTAAACTGATTTTTTAACAGAATATACATAATGCTATTATGAAAGCTATAAAATATTTTTCAATGGTACTGCTGATTGCCGGAATCAGCCTATCGGCGCAGGCGCAAGTGGTAAAAAAGAAAAAGGCGGGAGATGATGACAAAAATAAGTCGGAACAGGTGTCCGGACGCATGCAGGCTCGTTTTGAGGAGAAAAAAGCATCCGATTCCGACATCCAATGGCAACGTACTGTTTACCGCTCGCTTAATCTTAATGTCGCTGAAAATATGCCTCTTTATTATCCTGAAGAGCCTAACAGTGAGGGCATGAACCTGTTTTTTATTATAATAAAGCATTTGTCGGATAACACGTTGCCTGCATACGAATATCTTGATGGGCGAGAAATGTTCACCGATGAATACCGAATTAAGGTTAATGACATGTTCGATCGCTTTCATATACTGCATGCCAAGGCAAAAGGCAGTAGCGAAAAGAATCCTAAATATACAGTGGAGAATGCAGATATCCCGGCTAATGAGGTGCTCAGCTACTATATATTGGAAAAATATGAATTCAACCGCCTTAACGGCAAAGTAACTCGGAAGGTGGATGCAATATGTCCGGTTCTTCACCGTAATGATGATTTCGGCGGAGAGCCTATAAAATATCCTATGTTCTGGGTGAAAATGGATGATTTACGACCATTTATTACTCAACAATATGTATTCACCGACAATGACAATAATCTGTTGAAAACAACTCTTGATGATTATTTTGTAGGAAATAAGTATAAGGGTGATATATATAAATTCAAGAATTTGCGTAACCTATCCATGATTCAGATGTTTCCGGATAGTGCAAAGTTGAAGCATGCTCAGGATAGCATAGAGAAGCGTCTTGCAACGTTTGATGCAAATATTTGGGTTCCTACCCGCGAGGAATTGCAGGCTCGTGCCGAGGCAGAAGCAGCAAAACAAGACTCGATAAATGCATTGAAGAATCCGGATGAACTGAAGAGTGATGATTCTGACGACAGGCGTACAAGTGTGCGCAGTACGCGTGCCAAGAGCAAGCGTGCCGAGAAGAGCTCTTCAAACAATAAGTCTAAAACGAAGGTGAAGAAATCAAGTACAAAGGTGAAAAAGAGCAGCTCAAGTGCAGTGCGCTCGGTTCGTCGCCGCAGATAAGTAATCTTTCTTAAAGAAATAAGGTATTAGTCAGGAGAGTCATATAAGGCTCGACTGACTTTTTTGTATTAGCATAAATCAGAAAGGGCAAGGGGCTGTGATTTGCAGTAGTTTTCCCGTGATAGGGTGTGTGAAAGTTAAAGATTGTGCGTGAAGATAGAGTCTGTCGGCGTGTGTACCATATAGAGTATCTCCTACAATGGGTGCATTAAGTCCATCGGGGTGCGATGAATGTACACGCAACTGGTGCGTGCGACCGGTCTTGGGATAAAAGGTTATGCGTGTTCTGTCGTTTTTTCGATCTTGTACGGTGAAGTGGGTAATGGACTCTTTGCCATGAGTGTAGTCTACCATTTGCAGCGGTCGTTCTTGCGGATTTAATGTAAGCGGCAAGCTGACAATGCCTTCTTTTTGAGGTACTTCCCCGTTCAATATGGCGATGTATTGTTTTTCAATGTTTCTGTTTTCGAAAAGTGATTGCATGATTGTGTGTATAATAGGACTTTTTGCAAAGAGCACCACGCCCGACGTTGCCATGTCAAGACGATGAATGATAAGAGGTTTGTTTTCTTGTGGATATGTCTTTTCAACAAGTTCTTGCAGAGACTTGTTAGAAGTCTTACCCGGAACAGATAGCATGCCGGCAGGTTTGTTTACGGCAAGAATCCATTCGTCTTCATAAATTATTTCAAAAGTGTTGTTTTGGTGTACTGTTTCAAGTGGATTAGGCTCTACGTCAAGACCCTGTAACATCCATTTTAGAATAGGTTCGCATTTGGTTTTGCATGCCGGGTAAAAGTGTCCGTGTCGTCGTATTATATCTTTAGGTGATTCCCCAACCCAAAATTCTGCCATTGCAAGCGGTGTGTAGTCGTTGGAATAGGCATATTGCAGCAGTTTGGGTGCAGCGCATTCTCCGGCACCTGCCGGTGGCATTCCATGCGTTGCAGATGCGAATATCTCGCATAGGTCACTACTTTCCCCGCGGGCGTTGAGCATGGTAAAGTGGCGGAATATCTTTTCCTGTAAGGCGATACTACGTGCTTGTCGTTCGGCTTTCCATGCTTTAACTTGTTCGTCACGAGATGATAATAGAGCCATCACGCTATCAATTTCTTGCTTTCGGCGTACTTGAATACGCTTTAATTCAGCTTTTTGAAATTGGCTTTCTGTGATAAGCTCATTTCTGTCGGCATTCAGGTTGCGTAGGGTATCTCGTTTTGCTTTTGCCACTTTCATGAATTCCTTATATTGGGATATTTCAGTTTCAGCTTCGGCTTTTATTGTCTTGATGCGAGATATTATCTCATTGCGTTCAGAGCTTTGAAGTTCTTGTTTAATGAGATAGTTTATTTTTGAAATGTTCTCTTCCTCAATGCGAAAAAATCCGTTTTCATCGAGCAGATTGTATATGGCAGGGACAAAATAAGGTAGGTTGTTGCTATGGGCAAGGTTTCCAGAGAATGCAGCAAGGAATCCGATTTCTGTTTCATCATTGGTATTGGCAGTGTGACGACTAACAATGAGTACTCCCATCATTTTGCCTTTTTGAAGTTCTTCGTACCAATGAGTTTGGGTCTTGAGGTATTCTTGAAGACGATTGGCAGCTAACCGGCATAAAGGGTGAGGCGTATAGAAAAACGGGAATGTAAATTGCTTAGGCAATTCCATCCCGTTTAATTCTTCTTTACTGAACCTATGAAACCTGTTAAGATTCATTTTAGAATGGTTTATCCTTTCTTGACCGGATCGCAAGTGAGACCTACACCGAGTTTCTTGAATATTTTGCGGTCGACTTCGCTTAACATTACGGTAGAATGAACTTGGCATCCTTTTAATTTCGGTAGTTGTTCAAGAGCCTTACGACAATTCTCGTCATGGTTGCTGAGTATTGATATAGCCACAAGTACTTCATCAGTATGTAGACGAGGGTTATTTCCATGTAGGAACTCAACTTTGGTTTTTTGGATGGGTGAAATCATTTCTTCCGGAATTAATTTCACCTCATCGGATATTCCTGCAAGATATTTAGTTGCATTAAGGATAAGGGCAGCACTTGGACCGAGTAACGCACTTGTACGTGCTGTTATGATGGTTCCGTCGTGAAGTTCTATGGCTGCGCTATGTACACCGGAGAGCTTTTTCTTCTCTTGCGCTGCAACGGTAGTTCTGCGGTAGTCGGTCGTAAGTTTTGCTTGTTTCATTATAAGCGCAATCTTGTTGACCTCGTTTTCGTTGTTGCCTTTTGTCGCCAAATTACAAAGAGCATAGTAATATCTTCTGATGATTTCCTCTCTTGCAGCATTGCAACAGGCATCCTCGTCTTTCATGCAGAAACCTATCATGTTTACACCCATGTCGGTAGGTGATTTATAAGGGCTTTCACCGTATATCCCTTCGAAAAGAGCGTTCAGTACAGGGAAGATTTCAATATCGCGATTATAGTTGACAGCTATGTTACCGTATGTTTCAAGGTGGAACGGGTCTATCATGTTCACATCGTTGAGGTCGGCTGTAGCTGCCTCATAAGCTATATTGACGGGATGTTTCAGAGGCAGATTCCACACAGGAAAAGTCTCGAATTTAGCATATCCTGCTTTTATTCCTCTTTTGTTTTCGTGGTAAAGTTGGCTTAGGCACACAGCCATTTTGCCGCTTCCAGGTCCCGGAGCAGTGACTACGACTAATGGGCGCTGTGTTTCTACGTAATCGTTCTTGCCGAAACCGTCATCGGAGTCTATTAATGCCACATTGTGAGGATAGCCGTCAATAGTGTAGTGATAGTAAACTTTTATGCCCAACCGTTCAAGGCGGTTGCGGTAGGCATCGGCACTCGACTGTCCGTTATAGTGGGTTATGACAACACCTCCCACGAAAAGTCCTACTTTCTCAAATTCTGAGCGAAGTCGTAATACATCTTCATCGTAAGTGATACCTAAGTCGCTTCTCATTTTGTTTTTCTCAAGATCGATAGCACTTATAACCATTACAACTTCAGAATAGTCGCTTAACTGCATAAGCATGTGCAGTTTGCTGTCGGGCAGGAATCCCGGCAGCACACGGCTTGCGTGGTGGTCGTCAAATAACTTACCTCCGAATTCGAGGTATAATTTATCTCCGAATTGAGCAATTCGCTCTTTAATGCGTTCGGATTGTATCTTCAGATACTTTTCGTTGTCAAACCCTGTTTCCATAACGTATGCAAAGATAACTCATCATTCCAATTCACACAAAAACATTTTCCCTGAAATTATAAACACTATTAATTTTTTATTTTTATGGTTATCTTTGCCGTGGATAATCAATTATCCCGTATCTGATTGATATACAGATAGCGAATGCTATGATAGAAAGTTGTTGGTAACGATTTGGCGCCTTCGAGATTGCACCAATTTTCTGCGTTATGCATGGCATAAAACAAGCTACACCTCGGCATAATTAAAACAAGTTTTTATTCTGCTCTCGGTTTGCACTGTCTTTGTCAAACAACTCTTTTCTATGTCCTATTTTTAACTTGTCTTATTTCAATAATCGTCTATTCTCAACCTCTTCTAAAACCTTCATTTGTTGAATAGCAATTTGGTTGAGTTTTATAAGTCTTTCACGTTGTGTAAGTCCTTCGTCAATGAAAACCGCATTTAAGCTCTCCATATTTGATAGGCAAATGAGTTCGTTTATTGTTGCATAATCCCGAATATTACCTTTTAACTCAGGATTTGTTTCTCTCCACTGCTTTGCTGTCATACCGAACATTGCGACATTCAAGACATCTGCTTCATTGGCGTAAATAATACTTGCTTGTAATGCTGTAATTTCAGCAGGAACGAGATTTTGTTTTATTGCATCAGTATGTATATGATAATTGATTTTGGAAAGTTCTCTTTTTGCGGTCCATCCAATCAATTTCTGTTCTTCTTGTTTAAGTCTTTGGAATTCCTTGACAATATATAATTCAAACTCAACCGAAATCCAACTTGCAAACTTAAAAGCAATATCTTTATGGGCATAAGTTCCACCATATCTACCAGATTTGGAAATAATCCCTATGGCATTGGTAGCATTTATCCATTTCTGTGGAGAGAGTGTAAAAGCGTTCAATCCAGCTTCCTTTTTAAACCCCTCGAATTCGAGGGGGTTGAATTGAGGGTTATACAAACTTTCCCAAATCCCCAAGTATTCAATGGTATTTCGATTACGCATCCAATTACCAATAACTGCTGTAGGATCTTCACTCTTATGCTTCGCTATATCTGTCAATGAGATATAATCGTTTTCGTTTACTGATATTACGGTAACATTAGTATTTTGAACAGTAATCTTTGCCATAATCTATATTTACTGATAAACTACGTAATGCAAAAATAGAAAGAATTTATGAGATACCCAATAAAATTGTGTACCTTTGCTTTTCATTAGATGATATTTCAGATATGAATAGGATAAAAGAGATGCTCGAATCAAAAGGAATTAGTCAAACTGAATTGGCAAGTTTATTAGGTAAGAGTTTTAATATGGTCAATTTGTATGCTACTAATAAAGTCCAACCCCCTATAGCTATTTTATATCAAATAGCTGAAATATTAAATGTAGACGTGAGAGAACTACTTGTACCAAGCAAAACAAATAGAAAAATTAAATAGTTTTCAATATGAAGATAACAGATATAATCAAAGGATCAGAGTATGACCTCAGCCTTTTCTCGGAAGATAAAATCTTGAAATTAGAAAACAGACTTGTTGAAAGAAATACAAAGAAAGGATTGGATATGTATTTCACTTGTCTTGTTCGCAAAAAAGAGATTAAGGTAACACCCGAGGAAATTGTGCGACAATTATATTTATTGGTGCTTACGGAAGATTTAGGTTATCCTGTATCTCGAATGGAACTTGAATATGAAGTTACTTTCGGCAGAGAAAAGAAACGAGCCGATATAGTTGTATTCGACAAACAACAGGTAACTTCTCCATTTATCATTGTGGAATTGAAGAAACCAAAATTAAAAGACGGTAAGGAGCAACTAAAAAGTTATTGCAATGCAACCGGTGCTCCGATTGGAGTGTGGAGCAACGGACGCAGTATTTCATACTACCACCGAAAAGACCCTAATTATTTTGAGGATTTAAGTGGAATACCAAGAGCTGACCAAAAGCTTTCCGATATTTTATCGGAGCGATGGAAAATAGCCGATTTGATAAAAAAAGATAAATTGGTGAATGAGAGAAAATCTCTCAAGGATTTGATTCTTGAGATGGAAGATGAGGTCTTAGCTGGTGCTGGTGTTGATGTCTTTGAAGAGGTCTTTAAGTTGATTTTCACCAAATTGTTTGATGAAATGGAAAGCGGGCGTAAACCAGACCGTAATTTAGAATTTAGAAATTATGGTGATACTGAAACAGAACTTAAAGATAAATTGCAGACCTTGTTTGATAAGGCAAAGGACAAATGGCAAGGTGTATTTACCGATGATGCAAAAATATTACTTACCCCTTCACATCTGTCTGTGTGCGTTGCTTCACTGCAAGATGTCAAGTTGTTCAATTCAAATCTCGATGTCGTAGATGAAGCCTTTGAGTATCTGATAAACAAAAGTAGTAAGGGCGAAAAAGGTCAATATTTCACCCCTCGCTATGTGATTGATATGTGCGTAAAGATGCTTAATCCAAGGTCTGACGAAAAAGTGATTGATACGGCTGCCGGTAGTTGCGGTTTTCCAGTGCATACAATCTTCCATGTTTGGCAGAATATTTTAGAATCAAAGGGATTGAAACGCAGTCATTTATTTACTTTGGAAGAAAAACCTGCCGAATGCAGTGATTATGTTCAAAACAATGTGTTTGCCATGGACTTTGACGAAAAAGCTGTACGTGTAGCACGAACACTTAACTTGATAGCCGGTGACGGACAAACGAATGTGATGCACCTTAACACATTGGATTACGAGCGTTGGGACGAATTTGTAAAAGATGAAAATTGGAATGATACATATTCCGATGGTTGGAGGAAATTGAAGAAATTGAGAGCTGCGAAAAATAGCAATAGGGATTTTACATTTGACATCGTCATGGCTAATCCGCCATTCGCTGGTGATGTAAAGGAAAGCAGAATACTCGCAAAGTATGATTTAAGTCGGAGCATCTCGTTAGAAAAGATTAAGAATGTTCCCAAAGATTGGAATATATCTTATGGAGAACCAACATATCCCGAAGCATTGAGCAATAGTGCCGAAACTGTATATCAGATGAGTGACGGCACATTCCGCAAAACGAAGTTGAAACAGTCAACAACCATGAGTAGAGATGTGCTGTTCGTGGAGCGTAATCTTGATTTCTTAAAGCCGGGTGGTAGAATGGCGATTGTTCTTCCTCAAGGTCGTTTTAATAATAGTAGCGATAAGTTTCTACGAGAATATATATCAGACAGATGTCGAATATTGGCAGTTGTCGGGCTGCATGGGAATGTGTTCAAACCTCATACCGGAACTAAGACAAGCGTCTTGTTTGTTCAGAAATGGGATGATGAACTATGCCCGAAAGTGGATGATTACAATATCTTCTTTGCGACCATGCAGGAATCAAGCAAAGATAACAGCGGAGATAAGATATATCGAAATACCACCGATGAGGAAGGGAATAATGTACCATTACTTGACAGTCATGGGCATCTAATCGTTAAACACGATTTGTTTAACCACGACGGACTAACAGGTGATGGTATTGCCGAAGCCTTTGCCGAGTTTGCCAAGAAGGAGAAATTATCTTTTTTCGTGGATGCCCCTTTGATGAAGTAAAGTATCAGACTTTGTTGGAGGGGCTGGAAGCAGTTGAAATAACACTTGATAAATGCATAAATAATAAAGATTATAGAATTGATAGTGATTTTTACACAAAAGCACCTATTATAAATCCAAACCTTTCTTACAAAAAAATTGGAGATTGTATATCATTCTCTCAATATGGGATTTCTATTGCGATGAATGAAAATCGACAAGGTATCCCTATATATAGAATGAATGAGATTCATAATTTGCTTTGTGATTTAAACGTTTCTAAATATGCAGAAGTAAGTGATGACGAATTTACAACATTTAAACTAAATAATAAAGATGTATTGTTCAATAGGACCAATTCTTATGAATGGGTTGGCAGAACTGGAATATACTATCAAAATGACAGTATAGATAAAGTTTTTGCTTCCTATCTTGTCCGGTTTGTTCCAAATTCTAAAATTATACTACCAGAATATCTTGCAACATATTTAAATACGAAGCAGGGGATATGGGATATTAAAAGAAGGGCAAGACAATCTATTAATCAAACAAATGTAAATCCGGAAGAAGTAAAAGAGATTCTAATTCCGATTCTTCCTATGGTATTGCAGGAGCAGATAGCAGAAAAACTTCAAACAGCCAATCAGCATAGGATAGAGTCTAACACACTATATAAAGATGCCGAATCATATCTATTGGAGTGTTTGGGAATGAAAGATTTTGCTGCTGAACCGAATGCCTACAACACATTATCGTTGAAAGAGTCATTCTTAGAAACAGGACGTTTTGATGCCGAATATTACTTACCCAAATATGAAGACTATTGCAAGTTGATTCTATCTTACTCTAATGGCTATGAACTGTTGAAAACAGCTTGTGATATATCAGACATCAATTATACGCCCGAAGTTGGGCAACTATATAAGTATGTGGAACTTGCCGATATTGGTAAATCTGGAGAAATTACTGGTTGTGATGTTATGAATGGAGAGGATTTGCCAACCCGTGCTCGCAGAATGATTCATACTAATGATGTCATAGTATCATCCATTGAAGGGTCATTGGATAGTTGCGCATTAGTAACTGACGATTACGACGGTGCATTATGTTCCACAGGTTTTCATGTGTTGCAATCATCTAAACTGAATCCCGAAACATTGCTGACATTATTCAAATCCTTGCCTATTCAGCAATTGATGAAAAAAGGTTGTTCGGGAACAATCCTAACAGCTATAAATAAGTTCGAATTGGAAAAACTACCGATTCCCATTATCAGAACTGAAATACAACAAGAGATAGCCAAACATATTAGACAAAGTTTTGCTCTAAGAAAAGAAGCGTTGCAATTACTTGAGAATGCAAAACTTACCGTAGAACAATTAATTGAAATTGGGGGTAATTGTTGATAATCAATAAATTACAAAATAAGGCTATTAAGGAGTTTAGAACTGCAATATGGCTGTTACTTGTAGAAATAGGTATAGTTACTGAAAATAATGCCAATAATAACATTGTTACCACCACAAAGAAATTATCGGATAGCTTTCTTTGTAGCGGGCGATTTGACGCTGAATATTATCAACCTAAATATGATTATCTATTCAAAAAGTTATCTGATTATGAGACTTTAGCACTTGGCGATTTAGTAGATATTCATAAATCGATTGAGCCAGGAAGTGATGCTTATTGTGATAGTGGCATTCCATTTGTTCGTGTGTCCGATTTATCCAAATTTGGTTTGTCAGAAACAAGAATATTTTTAGACAAAGAAAATTATTCAGATGTGATACGTCCTACAAAGGATACAATTCTTTTATCAAAAGACGGTAGTGTTGGCATTGCATATAAAGCTGAAGAGAGCCTTGAAGTTATCACTTCCGGTGCAATCCTTCATTTAAAAATTAAAAGTACTAAAGTGCAACCCGATTATTTAACATTAGTTATAAATTCCATTGTTGTGCAACTACAAGCTGAACGCGCTGCTGGTGGCTCAATCATTCAGCATTGGAAATCATCGGAAATAGAGAAAGTACAAATCCCAATCTTGCCATTGGATATTCAGACTGAGATTTCTAACAAAATTCGTCATAGTTTTGCTTTACGAAAAGAAAGCCTACAACTATTGGAACAGGCTAAATCATTTGTAGAACAATCGATAGAAATATGTAATTAATTATCCAGACTTTGGAGGGATAAGTTCGCGGAATGCGGTAAGGTTTTCGGGAATCTTCACACCCGTTTCGCACTCACTTTCGTTTCTTTGTTGTATCTTTGCCGTGGATAATTAAGAACTGTTTAAACTGGGTTTAAAAGGCGTTTATGGCAAAGAAACTTGATGTGAAATATGTGGCGGAATGTCGCCGGTTTCTGGAAGAGATGGCAGCTCAGCCCGATGTGAGAAATGTGAGTAAGGGTGTGCTTATGCGGTATATAGAACATGGTAAGGGAGAAGTGTGTCCCCGCTCTAACAATGTAATCACGGTGAAATACCGTGGTACTCTTATCGATGGTACTGAATTTGATTCGAATATGAGTGATGCCTACCCTGCGGCATTCAGATTAAAAGACCTTATCGTTGGATGGCAGATCGTGCTTACGCAGATGCGTGCCGGCGATAAAGTGATGGCATATATACCATCGGAATTCGGCTATGGCGACCGCAGAGAAGGCAATATTCCGGGAGGTTCAACGCTTATTTTTGAAATTCATCTTGTAGAGGTTCATTGACAAGGTTGACATTCCGGTTACTTGGTTGTTTCAACAGGAGCAGAGGCTAAAATCTTTCGTGCCAAATCCAAATCGCTTTTGAACACAAGTACTCGCACCATTCCATAATTTATTGGGGCAAGGCTCAGCACATTTGACATGATTTCATTTGTGAGCATTGCTTGTACTCCGTTTGTTTCCAATACGCCTTTCACCATGCTGGCCTCAATGGTATTTTCATATTCGCCCAATACGGTAAGTTCTTCGTTGTCTTTCATAACAGTGGTTTTATTTTGATATTAGTTTATAAAGATAACGAATTTAAGGGTGAAAAAGTTATGGAACATTGCAAAAAATCCTTTTTTCTGAAAAAAAGAAGTGAAAAACTGTTGACAAACGCTTTTTGAGATTGTATTTTTGCAATAAAATAGGTTTAATGCATGATTCTGCGCATATCAGTCGGAATGCGTGCAGTGTGGTATCTATTTAATGAAATGGAAGAAAAAAAGTCTAAAATATCATATTTCAGTGCTAATATCACGCCCATAATAAGTGTGTCGTTGGTCTTGTTGTTGCTTGGTATCGTAGGATTGCTTGGTATAGCGGCAAACAGCCTTACTGATTATGTAAAGGAAAATATAGGTTTTGATGTAATCGTAAATAACAATGCATCGCAGCAAGAAATAGATGAATTGAAACGTCTATGGACAAAAGCTCCCTATGTGAGCAGTGTGAAATATATTTCCAAGGAAGACGCTTTGCAGTCATGGGAGAAAGAGACCGGAGAGAATCTGATAGAGATGATAGGAGTGAATCCTTTGAGTGCAGAATTTGAAGTACGGGTAAAAGCAAAATATGTAAGTGTAGACAGTCTGAATAAAATCGAGCATGCGTTGAAACAGATGTCGGCAATAGATAGTATCCAGATGCATAAGGATGTAGTAGAACAGATAAACAGCAATTTGAAAAATGTGATGCTTGTGCTTGGTTCAATCCTTATTATGCTGGTTGTTATTTCTTTTGTGCTGATAAATAATACGGTGCGACTGGCTGTATATTCCCGCAGGTTTATCATTCACACGATGAAATTGGTAGGAGCCACCCCCGGGTTTATACGCCGTCCGTTTATACTCACTAATATATTGAACGGTTTGATAGCTTCATTAGTGGCTGTTGCTCTATTGAGCGGATTGCTGTATTATGTGGTGGAAGTAAACCGTGATTATGCCGGGCTTGTGGATGTGAGCCAGATAGGTGTTGTGTATGGAGGGCTTGTTGTTACCGGAGTGGTGATGTGTGCCGTTGCAGCATTACTTTCCACAAATAGGTTCATAAGTTTGAATTATGACGACTTGTTTACAAAATAAAAACGTAATAAATAATTTATACTATATATGGCAGTGAAAAATAATACCCAGGGTGGTAGGGACGACAAAAAAACTACAATCAATTACAATGAATTTCCGTTGGCATCGGCTAATTTTGTACGTATGGCAATAGCCGGCATACTTATAGTGTTGGGATTTATCCTTATGGCGGGAGGAGCCAATGAAGGGGAAGTGTTTAATCAGGACATTTTCAGCACAAGACGGATAATAATAGGTCCTACTGTATCGTTCTTGGGATTCGTGTATATGGCATTTGCAATTAATTACAAAAAGAAGAATAAAGGAAACAAAGAAGCTTAATACAAGGAAATGAGCATATTTGAAACTGTTATTATCGCCATAGTAGAGGGTTTGACCGAGTTTTTGCCTGTATCGTCTACCGGTCACATGATTATAGCCCAAAATCTGTTGGGGGTGGAAAGTACCGATTTTGTGAAAGCTTTTACCTTTATTATTCAATTCGGGGCAATTCTTTCGGTAGTCGTATTGTATTGGAAACGATTCTTTAAACTGAATAGCACACCTGTACCGCATGGGACATCGGCAATGAAGCGCTTTCTTCATAAATATGATTTCTATTGGAAACTGTTTGTTGCGTTTATTCCGGCGGCAGTACTGGGGCTATTGTTCAGTGACGCTATAGATGCCATGCTTGAAAGGGTGGAAGTGGTTGCTGTGACACTTATTTTAGGAGGTGTATTTATGCTGTTTTGTGACAAGATATTCAATAAAGGAAGCGAAAAGACCGAGTTGACGGAGAAACGGGCTTTTATGGTGGGGTTGTTTCAATGCATATCGATGATCCCGGGGGTGTCACGTTCTATGGCGACAATTGTTGGCGGAATGGCGCAGAAAATGACCCGTAAGGCGGCAGCTGAATTTTCGTTTTTCTTGGCAGTGCCTACAATGTTCGCCGCAACGGTCTATAAAATGTATAAGTTGCTGAGTGGTGGAGGTACAGCCGTTATAATGGATAACATGGTGACGCTTATTGTGGGTAACGTGGTGGCTTTTGTTGTGGCGTTGCTTGCTATAAAATTTTTTATCGCATTTGTTACGAAATACGGTTTCAAGGCTTTCGGGTGGTATAGGATTATTGTGGGTGGTATTATATTGCTCATGTTAATGACCGGTCATAATCTAACGATAATGTGATGGATTTTGTAAGGGGCGAAATATTTCATATAGATAAGCCTTACGGCTGGACTTCCTTTGCCGTAGTGGGTAAGTTGCGCTATCATATAAGCAGACGTATAGGCATAAAGAAAATAAAAGTAGGGCATGCGGGTACGCTTGATCCTTTGGCAAGCGGTGTGCTTGTAGTGTGTACGGGAAAAGCAACTAAGCGTATAGAGGAACTGCAGGCGGGCGTCAAGGAATATATAGCGGAAATCAAACTTGGAGCTACAACGCCATCTTTTGACTTGGAAACAGAAGTTGATGCGTTGTATCCGTGGGAACATATAACCCGTGAACAAGTGGAGAATGTATTGCGCGAGCGCTTCACCGGCAGTATTGAGCAAGTGCCTCCGTCTTATTCGGCGTGCAAGATAAATGGTAAGCGTGCTTATAAAATGGCACGTAATGGTGCCGAAGTGGAGCTGAAAGCGAAAACTCTTGTAGTGAATGAGATAGAGATACTTGAGTTTGAGGGGCAGAGACTTGTTGTTAGAGTGGTATGCGGGAAAGGAACTTACATAAGGGCATTGGCTCGCGATATAGGTGTGGCATTAGGCAGTGGAGCACACCTTACGGGATTGCGCCGCACGCAAGTAGGAGAAGTGAGGGTGGAGAATTGCCTGACGGTGGATGATGCCGTGAATATGATATGTACAGCTGATGTGGTGATGCCCGAACGTGCCGAGAGTTGAGAAAGCAAAGATTGAGAAATAATATAAATTAAAATATAAGATGAAGTTATCGGAATTTAAATTTAAGTTGCCGGAGGAGTTGATAGCAACTCACCCCGTGCCTGTAAGGGATGAGTCGAGATTGCTTGTCCTTCACAAGAAAGATGGCAGCATAGAACATAAAGTGTTCAAGGATATTCTTGAATACTTTGATGAAAATGATTTGTTTGTTTTCAATGACACCAAGGTATTTCCTGCAAAATTATATGGAAACAAGGAGAAAACGGGTGCTAAAATAGAAGTGTTTATGCTGCGTGAACTGAACACAGAGCATAAACTGTGGGATGTACTTGTGGAGCCGGCACGAAAGATTAGAATCGGGAATAAACTATATTTCGGTTTGGATGACTCGATGGTAGCTGAGGTGATAGACAATACGACATCTCGCGGACGAACTTTACGTTTTTTGTATGATGGTGAACATGAGGAATTTAAAGAGTGCTTGTTTGCCTTGGGAAATACCCCGCTTCCGTATTACATTAAGCGTGAACCGGAACCGGAAGATGCCGAACGTTATCAGTGCTTGTTCGCTAAGAATGAGGGAGCGGTAGTGGCACCGGCTGCCGGATTCCACTTCAGTCGCGAACTTATGAAGAAAATGGAAATCAAGGGCATAAATACCGGATTCCTGACACTTCATTCCGGCTTAGGAAATTATCGTGAAATAGATGTGGAGGATTTGACAAAACATCGTATGGATTCTGAGCAGATGGAGGTTTCCGATGAACTTGTGGATCTTGTGAACAAGACTAAGGATGCCGAGAAGAAAGTATGTGCGATAGGAACATCCACAATGCGTGCCATAGAAAGTACGGTGGCGATGAACGGTCATATCAAGCCATATTCTGGCTGGACGAATAAGTTTATTTTCCCGCCTTATGATTTTACCGTATGTAATGCAATGGTAAGCAATTTCCACATGCCTTACTCGGTTATGCTTATGATGGTAGCCGCATACGGTGATTATGATAAAGTTATGAATGCCTACCAAGTCGCGGTTAAGGAGAAATACCGTTTCGGAGCATACGGTGATGCTATGCTTATTGTAGATTAATCAGCTTTTTAACGGCTGCCATGTGTAGAAGTATGATTTATGTCTGCGGCATTTGATTTTATAATGCCATTCTACGGCGGGTGTTAATAATGTGAATATAGGGATAGAAAACAGCAGTTTACGCAATTGTAGCGTTTCTGCTGTTTTTCTGTATGTTATTATTTGCGGAATGAACATTATTGCGGCTGTTAATACCAAGACTGCAATGGTGATAGGATTATTGAAACCCAATAGTGCGATACCTGCAATCAGCATTATATTGAGAATGTAAATTGCAGTTTTCAGATTCTCTAAAAAGAATGCAGAAGAACGAATTTTACTTTCTGAGAAAGTGCGGTGCAGTTTAAGGGTTTGTAGGGCTTTTGCAGGATTGTCGTGAGAGACAGTTATGATACTTTCGGGCGATAATTCTACATGTGTATTACCGTGAATAGCAATTTCGTTGACAAAGAGATCATCATCACCATAGTGCAAGTGCATAGATTGAGAAAAACCTTTATGGCTTAAAAACAGGCTTTTTCGATAAGCAAGATTGTCGCTTGTTCCTCGGTATGGTTTGCGTTGTATGGCTTGAACGAGGTATTTAATGGTATTCTTCATATATATGAACGAACGTAACCTGCAGCCTCTGCCGGTATCGCTATTTTCGGAAAGACGAGAATGTCCTATCACAACATCGGCTCCACTTGAAAAATGTCGCGCGATAGATGAAACCCAATGGCGGGATTGGGGGGTGCAGTTGCTGTTTGTGGTAAGTATTATGTCATATTGGGCTGCCTTGATTCCAAGCATGAGAGCCAGTTTCTTGCGCGATAGGTTTCTTGCGTCGTCGGGCGTAAAGGAGTAATGAAGATTTTTATGTTGCAAAGATAGCCGTTCGATAAAATCGCTTGTACTTTCGCTTTTACCATCGTTTACAACAATTACTTCATATAGAGGATAATCTTGGTCGAGTATCTTAGGAAGATTGCGGGCTAAAACCGCAGTGTTGCTGCCGGCATATACCACAATGGATACACCGCAAGATTCTTCCTTGGGGGAAATGTCGGGAGAATATGAATGAGGGTTGGACACGGCTTTTTTTAATGAACGGAAATCAAGATATTCCCAAATTATGAAAATAATGGAAAAGAAGAATGAAATACCCGCAAGGATGAAAATAATAGGGCTAATGTCTAAGAAAATATGCATAAATGTCGTATCTTTGCAAACGTTTGAAAAATCGGTAAAGACGGTAATCGTCATTAAAGTGCGTTCCGCCTATTTCATACTGCAAAATTACTAAAGATAGAGCAAACATTATAACGAAACGTTGATTTTTTATCAACGATGTAATAAACGATATGAAAATATCGTTTTAAAAGAGTGCAACTCTTTTATGGAACAGGATAATACAATACAACAAAATAGATCAAAAAGATTTTTAAAGGCTATAGGTCTGTATGCTATAGGTAATTTGGGAAGTAAGTTGATAACTTTCCTGATGGTACCGTTGTATACCTATTTTGTTAATCCCGCCGATTATGGCTTTTACGATATTTGTCTTACACTGGTGTTAGCTGCAACTCCATTAATGACACTTCAGCTAAGAGACGGAGCTTTTAGGTTTTTAATAAATAATGATGATAATAATCAAAAGCGTGTCGTGGTGTCATTTGCTTATAAAGTGCTTATTTTAACTACAATTCTAATAGTTGCAGTAGGTGTACTCCTTTCCTTATTGTATCCGATGCAATATTTGTGGTATGTAATAATGTTATTGGTAGTAATGTCCTTTTATGAAGTCATAACGCAAATGACACGTGGGTTGGGGGACTTAGTTGGATTTGTTACATCCGGTATTATTTCGGCTTTGGGTATTGGTATATTCAGTATTGTTTTTGTTGTGTGCTTTGATATGGGCATTGTTGGAATATTTTTGGCAAATATATTAGCGAGATTTATAGCTCTGATATTTGTCGAAGTACGATTGGGGATAATCAGGAACTATTTTACGATACTTCCGAATAGGAGTCTTTTGAAGCGGGAATTGTTGAAGTACACAATACCTTTGATGTTTAGTACCTTTTGCTGGTGTGTAATGGATAGTAATGGAAGATTGTTTGTCCAACATTATCTTGGTTTGGAAATGAATGGTCTATATGCAGTCGCATTTCGATTTGCTACTATATTGCAGACGTTAGCAGTGATATATTTTCAAGCATGGCAAGAAATGGCTCTAATTCATTATGAGAGTAAAGATCGAGATAGCTATTTCTCAGATATGTTTAATGCTTATGTTTATGTGTTGTCGTTTTTTCTGATATGTTTGAATTTTGTCCTAAAATTGAATTACGGTTGGTTGGTTGATTCTGAATATGCTGAAAGTTTGTGGTATATATATCCAATGTCAATAGCTGTGTCTTTTTATGCACTGGATTTGTTTGTTGATTTGGGGTATCAGTGTGCTAAAGATACAAAACGAATGTTGCCTTCATTGATTGTTGCTGTAATGATAAATATATTTATGAGTCTGTTGTTGGTGGATAAATTTGGCGTGTGGGGTGTAGTTTGTTCAAGTATAATGGCGTATGTAACGTTATTTATATATCGTATATGTGATATGCGAAGATATTTTAAATTATCCCTTTATAGAAAGACTTTATACCCAATATTGTTGGTCTTTATAAGTATGATTCCTTTTTATTATTTAGAAGGAAGTGCTAATAATATTGTGTATATTGTTTTATGTATTATTGTATTTGTGTTATCTGTTCCAACTTCAGTTAAGCAAAAGATAATGATAAGGTTTCCAAAATCTATGAGATAAAAATTGGAAAAGATATAATATTTGTGATAGCTGTAGCGTTTTATAATAAAAAAAAGTATCAAATGAAAATAAAAAATATTTTTTTCCCTTTTACGCTTATTTTAGTAAGTATATGTATAATGTCTTGTTCAGCAACAAAAGAGAACTTGACATATTTTAAAAATATTGATGAATTAGCAGGCGATGGTGGTATTGGCTCTAATGATTATACCGTAAAAGTAGTCCCTGATGATGAATTGAAAATAGTCATAACATCTCAGATACAAGAGGCTACTGCACCATATAATTTACCGTTGGCAAATTATGCTACGGCAACAGATTTATCGTCTAAAGGAAATCCTGCGATACAAACATATATTGTAAATAAAGATGGATGTATCACGATGCCTATTCTTGGGACGGTGAAAGTCGCAGGAAAAACTACTGATGAGATTTCGAAAGAAATAAAGGCTCTTGTGGAAAAAGATGTAAAAGATCCGTATGTGACTGTGGCGTTTTGTGGTTTTAGGGTGAATGTGTTAGGTGAAGTTCAGAAGCCTGGCGCAAAAGTCGTTACAAAGGAAAGGTATTCGATTCTGGATGCTCTTGCTGATGCAGAAGATCTGACGGAATATGGTAAAAGAGAGAACGTCCTTCTTATTCGTGAGATAGATGGCGTAAAAAAGCAAATAAGATTAAATCTGAATGATGCAAAACTATTGGAATCACCTTATTTTTATCTTCAACAGAATGATGTAGTGTATGTAGAACCGAATAAGATTAAGAAAGATAACTCGAAGTATAATCAGAATAATGCGTTTAAGATGAGTGTGGTTTCTACCGTTGTTAGTGCTGCCTCTGTAATAGCATCTTTGGTAATAGCTTTGACGGTTAAGTGAAAGGATAGATTCCTGTGCTGAGTATAAATAAAATATATTGTTGGCTGTTTGTTTTCGCTTTGCTTATTCAAATACCAAGTGTTCATCTGTTTAAATTTGCAGATGAACTTTTAGCCGTTATAATGATGTGTCTTGTTGGCTTGGATGTATTTGTGAATAAAAAAATTAAGAAATACGCTATGTTATGGGTTGTTGCATTTATAATGGCTTTCTATGCAATATATTCCATGATATTTCTTTCATATAATACACCTATTGCAATAGCACATGATTATATAACTCAAATGAAACCGTTTTGTTATTTTTATGTGAGTTATGCTGTTGTTCCACATTTAAATACTTTTGTTAGAAGAACACTTCGAAAGATTTGTTTGTTAAATGCTTTTGTTTCAATTTTATGTATAATAACAGGGCAGGTGGAGACGGTTTTCTCACATGTAACATATTTGGGATTAGTGTCAGTGTTAACGTTTATGGTGTATTTGATTGCTTCTACCGAAGAGAATGGAAATATCTCTCAAAAGAATCTGATTGTAGCAGTTCTAATATTAACGATAGGGCTTTTTTGTACGCGTTCAAAATTTTATGGAGAATATGTGATGGCATTGTACATGCTATTTGTTTATATTCCGGGCTTTTCCAAAAAAATTAAACCGAAACATATATGTACTTTTGTGGCGGCTGTAATTTTGGTATTAATAGTATCTTGGAATAAAATAGAGTTTTATTTTATTACAGCAGGTTCAGACGCTATAATGAGTGAAGACCTATTGATGCAAATGGCAAGACCTATGTTGTATGGTGGGATGATTGCATTGTTGCTAATGCATCCGTTATTAGGGAGTGGGTTGGCTTCTTTTGCGACCAATGCATCATCTTCTGCTGTAAATTATTCAGAAGCATATTCTGCTATAGGTTTAGATATAGTTTGGGGACTTTCTCCTGATTATGATGCTTTTATATGTGATGCGTATTATCCGAGTTTGGCGCAATTTGGTATTATTGGTATTATTTTATATATCGCTTTTTTTGTTTGGATATATAAGAGGTTAGGCCTTTTATTATATAAGCAAGGTAAATTGCTGTATTCAGTAGGAATAATGTCAATTGTTGTTCTAATGATAGAAGGAATTGCAGCTACAACATTTAATCAACCGGCAGGTGCAATGTGTATGATGATATTGGGTTTCTTGTTATCTCAATTTAAAAATATGTCCAAAATAGAATTGAGAGAAATAAGACAAGGTGATTATAAAGATAAAAAAGCATTGGATTTTATAAAAAAATAAAAATTATAGATATGGAAAATGATAAGATAGATTTGAGGAAATATATAAATGCGGTAAAAAGAGGTTGGATTTGGGGTCTCTTTCCTTTTATAATTATATTAGGATTGGCTGTAGTATATTGTGTGATAAAAATGCCTCAGTATGAGTCTTATGCCATGATGCTCATAGAGGATGATAGCGATAAAAGTACACGTTCTATGGGTGGGATGGCATCGCTAATGCGAACTTTTTCTATTGGTGGATTTGGAAGTTCATCAGTAGATAATGAAATAGTAATAGTGAAATCGCATGCAGTAAAGAAAACTGCTTCTTCAAGATTGGGATTGAATCGTACATACATTGAACGGAAAGGGTTGAAGAAGGAATTGTTGTATAAGACATCTCCTGTATTAGTAGAAGCTCCCAATCAACTTTTTGATACGCTTCAAACTTCGTTCAAAATAAGATTAGATATAAAAGGAGGCAAAGTGGATATTACTGCATCTAAAGGTTTTTGGGGTAAAACGCTTGCTTCAAAAAAAGATGCGATATTACCTTGTTCTTTTGAAACACCATACGGAATTTTTCAAATCCTAAAGTCTGATACTTTTCAAGAGGGAATTGATAAAACAATTGATGTTATTGTATCAGGTGATGATATTGTGGCTTCCGGGTTAAATGAAAAAGTCTTAAATGTTGACTTTAGGACTAAAAAAGCCGATGTAATAGAGTTTACCATCTTAGATGCGAGTAAAGAGCGTGGCAGGGATATGTTAAATGCTTTGATGTCGTCATATAATGAACGAAGAAAAGGACGTAGAAATGAAACAGCTTCGGCGGAAGTAGCATTTTTAGACGAACGTATTTCGTTATTGGGAACTGAATTGGCTATGGCTGAAGATAAAGTTGCAGAATTTAAGAGTGATAATAATTTGGTTGATGTAGGTACGGAGGTGTCTATGCTTATACGACAGGATAAGGCTACTGATGAAGAAATAATAGCAATGAATATTCAAAAAACGATGTTGGAGGATATTTCGAAACAATTGAATAATCCGGAGAAAAAATATTCATTGATACCAATGGCTGAGACTTTGGGAGATGGTGCAGCAGCTACAGTGATTAGTAATTATAATGAATTAATATTAAAACGTTTGGAAATAGCGAAGTCGGCTAAATCTGATAATATTGTATTAAGAAGTTTAACCGAGCAAATAGATGCTTTGCGTGAAACTGCAATTGAAAATGTGGATAGAACGTTAGATAATCTTCAGATTAAATATGAAAGTGTAAATAGAGAAAATGCTAAATATAAAGGAAGACTAAGTACTTTACCAAAATATGAACAAGAATATGTAGATTTAATGCGAGATAAGGAATTAAAAAATGCATTGTATATGTTCTTGCTTGAAAAACGTGAAAGTGCGATGTTGAAATTGAATAATACGCAGGAACTGGGCTTTATTTTTGAACCGGCATATTCAGCGATAAAATCATATAAGAATAAAATATATATTATTTTGGGTGTTTCATTTGCTTTAGCATTTATATTGAGTGTACTATCATCTGTTATAATTGGACAGAAACTTATGGAAAAAAATAAGAAACTGAGTTGATTCGTTATGAACAAAAGAGTTTTAGTAGTAAATAAGTTTTTTTATAATAGAGGTGGCGCTGAGGTCGTAGCCATAGCAATGTGTCAAGCCTTGCGTGAAATGGGGTATTCTGTTGCTGTATTTACTATGGATTACAAAGAAAATTTTAAAAATGAGGAGTGTTATGTAGCTTCAAATGTTTCTTTTAATGCCGGTGTTGTTGAAAAAATAAGATTTGCAGGTAGAACATTGGGAAGAGGGAATGTTAAAACTGATTTTTTAAAGGCTTTGAATGAATTTAAGCCGGATATAGTGCATTTTCATAATATTCATTCCTATTTGTCTCCTGCTATTGTAAAGGTGGCTAAGGATTTTGGTTGTCGCGTGGTATGGACTTTGCATGATTATAAATTGCTTTGCCCGTCGTACGCATGTTTGAGGGATAATATGCCTTGTGAATTATGCTTTAAAGATAAAATCAACGTGATAAAAAATCGCTGCATGAAAGGTAGTCTTGCTGCGAGTGCGTTGGCTTATGTTGAAGCAAAGAGGTGGAGTAGGGACTGGATTCAGCGATATGTTGATGCTTTTGTATGTCCAAGTTCATTTATGGCGAAAAAAATGGAACAAGGGGGATTTGATAAGTCCAAGCTGCATGTAATATGTAATTTTATAGATCCGGTAAAATGTGAAATATTAAAAGGGAGCAAACAACAACCTCGAGAGGATATATATGTTTATGTAGGGCGTTTGTCTCAAGAAAAAGGGGTAAAGACTCTGTTAGATGTGGCAAGTCGTCTTCCTTATAAATTATATGTTGCCGGAGATGGTCCATTGACAGATGAATTAAAGAATAAATATGCCGAATGCCATCAAATAGTCTTTTTGGGAAGGCAAAATGCTCAGCAAGTAAGCGAGTTATTAGCTAAATCGCATTTTACTGTTGCTCCATCGGAATGTTATGAAAATAATCCGTTGAGTGTAATCGAATCTTTGTGTGCAGGTACACCTGTTGTCGGTGCTA
Source organism: Muribaculaceae bacterium (assembly GCA_017473615.1). GTDB lineage: Bacteria > Bacteroidota > Bacteroidia > Bacteroidales > Muribaculaceae > RGIG4576. The sequence goes on from JAFUKL010000007.1 coordinate 48,672, forward strand.
AGATTGGAGGTATACCGGAATTGATAGAAGAACGGTGGGGGTATGTATATGAATCGGGTAATTCAGAACAATTGGCAGCCGTAATAAGGATGACTTTTGAAAAAAAATTTAATAATGAGGAAATAGCAAAAGCTGCTTTGTGTAGATTTTCATCGGAATATCATATCTCATTATTAGAGAAGTTATATCAATGAAGAGGATTGCGGTAATAGGCTTGCGCGGATTCCCGGGGGTACAAGGGGGTGTAGAGGTGCATTGCGAGAACTTGTACCCGAATTTCAGTGAAAATGTAAAGATACGGGTGTACCGCAGAAAACCATACCTTACGGAGCTTTCGGCATATAAGTACGATAGAATATCATTTAAAGATTTGCCTTCTACGAGAATAAAGGGGCTGGAGGCAGTGTTGCACACGTTTTTGAGTTGTTGTCATGTGATAGCTCATCGTCCCGATGTGGTGCATATTCATAATATCGGTCCGGGAATGTTTACACCATTGCTGAAGATGTTTGGACTTAGGGTATGTATGACTTACCACAGCCCGAATTATGAGCATAATAAATGGGGCGTAGTTGCAAAGCATATTCTGAAATTCAGTGAATGGTTGTCGCTTAATTTTGCCGACGAAGTGATATTTGTAAATAAATACCAACTGGAGAAACTCAATTCTGTTTGCAAGGGCGGAATGCATTATATGCCTAATGGTATGAAACGAGTGGAACGTAGCAGTTCGGTAAGTTTTCTTGACAAGTATGGCTTGATTAGTGGGCGATATGTACTTGCCGTAGGAAGAATAACGCCTGAAAAGGGCTTTGACGTACTTGTTAAGGCAATATCGATGTGTCCTGATGTAGAACATCTTGTTATAGCCGGAGCCAGCGATCATGATAAGGCGTATTATGAGCAGTTAAAATCCCTTGATGTTCACGGCAAGGTGGTATTTACCGGATATACAGCCGGAGAGGACTTGCGCCAATTGTATTCACATGCACGGCTGTTTGTGCTATCATCGTTTAATGAAGGTTTCCCGTTGGTTTTGCTTGAGGCTATGGGCTACGGATTACCGCTTGTAGTTACAGATATACCTGCAACGCATCTTATTAAGTTGCCAAATGAAGACTATGTACCTGTTGGAGACTCGTTAACAATGGCTAACGCTATAAAGAAAAAGTGGAATGCACTTCAAGAGTATAAGACTTATGATTTGGATGAGTTTGACTGGCGTAGAATTGCCGTTGATACAGAACGAATTCTTATAGGATAAAGGAAATAGGTCGCTATTATCTGCGCAATTTGACGAAAAAATCCATTTCAAAATATTCCTTAAAATAATCTCGAAATAAAATTTAAAAAGATTCTTAAAACCAATAAGAGACTGTGTTTTTTTCGGCACAGTCTCTTATTGGTTTTTATCGTAAAGGGGTTATTATAGTACGTTTGATAAATTGAATTTTGAGAATTCTTTGTCGTTCAACGCACGTTTAGCAAGCTCTTTATCAAGTTTTACGGCTTGACGAAGATTAGATGTAACCATTTGCTCATTATTGGTGCGTGCGCCAAGAACAGCCATCAAATAGTAAGTGGTAGCATCCGGTTTCTCGATAGAAACGAGTGTGTTTTTAGCAGCATTGTAGTCCTTTGTTAGGATTTGTGCAAGAGCCGCATTGTTAGATGCTGAATTACCCATTGTGCTTTTAGCCGCATTTAGGTCACCCTGATTGATGTAGTATACGCCAAGAGCGTCATTAAGTTCTTTTACGCCGGCAGCGTTTCCGAATTTTTCGTTGGCAGTATCGTAATCTTTGTCAAGAAGACTGATCAAACCTTGATTCATTTGCACTTCTTTGCTTTCAGGATTTAACTTGGCAGCCTTGTTGAAATTGCGTTCTGCTGCATCATAGTCACCATCGGCAAATTGGCACATACCAAGGTTGTTGAATGTGCGGTAATCATTCGGATAAATTTCTGCTGCAGTCGAATAGATTTCAGCCTTTTTGCTGTTGTCATCGGTAAGAGTTGCAGCATATAGAAGTTCTTCCACGCTTAGGCTCTTAGGATCATTTGCGTATGCTTCTTGAATCTCTTTGTCACTTTTGCCGATAACCTCGATAGTGGCAGAAAGGCGAGAGTAACGCAATTGAGGCAGTACCTGTTGTGCCAATTGATCGAATACGGAAGAAAGGTTACGTATTTCGCGTTCGCGTTCTTCCGGGTCTTTATACATTGAAAGTACGCTTAGGATAAGTTCTTTGTCCTGTATGTTGCTTTCTGCAACCAATCGTTGGAAGCCTTCCCAATCTTGAGCAGTAAAATCGGATGTAAGTTCGCCGAATTCATCAACGCTGTTTTCCTTCAAGGTTTTGTCAAGATATTTTTTAGTGTTCTGCTCACGTCCTTCTGCAATGCGTGTGTTAAGTTTTACACCACCTTCTGGAGATGCGTAAGATGAGATATTGATTTCCTTTATTTCACGGCGTGCATCGTCATTTGCCTCTTTTACCGCACCATTAAATTCTTTCATGGCAGCCGTGTTGATTTGGTCGGCACGTACATTGGTTTGGTTGATAAGGAACATGATGTCTGCTTCGACTTTCTCGTTGATGATTCTTTGGAAATTGTCGGTAGCTATGGCAGGAGTTACGGTTGCCGCAGTCGCAAGTGTAGCAGTGGCAAGCACACCCTCAGCTACCTTAACACGCGGAAGAACGTATGTTTTGTTACCTTGTTTTACGTTAAAGTCAAGCCATAAGTTACTTTTCATCATTTCAGGCTCATATTCATAGCTTACCGGAAGAGCTACTGTAGCACCGGTTTCATAAGGAACCACTTGATGGTTTCCTCTTACTTTTTCACCTTGAAGAACAAGTGCGTTTCCGGCTTTTTCCTTGTCTCCGTATACAAGATAAGGAGTAATTGTTACCTCAGCATTCTTCTGGAAATACTTTGCAGGGATTTGTCCTGTGATAGTTGCAGGCACTAGACTTCCTTCTACTTCAAGTGGAGACGGATTCACGTTGAAATTGTCGCTTGACAATTGAGTAAGTTGCTTGCTACAGCCTGTACCTAATAGCAGGGTAGCGCATAGCGACATTGAGATAAGAATTTTTTTGCTCATTTTCAGTATTAAAAATAATTTATTTTGTGTATATAATTTTATCTAAAATATCTTGATACAAAGATATTGCATAATTGTTGAATAGTTTAGCAGGTTAACATTTTTTGTTATACTTTTTTTCAATAAAAATAGACATTTAAATTTGAAATCGGTGGTTTGTTGTGCCAATAAACATAAAATTATGGTGTTTTTACCGTTAGGCAAGTAAAACTCACGACTTGGCTGAATGTGAAAATCGATTCTTTATTGTAACTTTGTGCAGGATAAAACAATGTAAGATATGGATTGGAAAGAGAAATTGGGGCTGGCTTTTAATATTGATCCGGACACTGTAGTTAACTCTCCGGTGGAGGAACAATCAGTAGAAGAACCTGATGCATATAAACAACGCCTTGATATTATGCTTGATAAACGTAATAGAAACGGTAAAAAAGTTACACTGATAGTGAATTTCGGGGGTAGCGATGATGCCTTGAAGGCTTTGGCTAAGGATTTGAAACAGCATTGTGGTGTAGGAGGTTCTGCTCGCGGTGGAGAAATATTGATACAAGGTGATTTCAGGGAAAAAATACTTGCTTTCTTAAAATCTAAAGGATATAAAGCTCGTATTATATAATTACTTTGATATTTTAAAAAAAGGTTTTAAATCGAAATGGTTTAGAGCCTGTTTGAATTCCTTATCTCCCTCTCTTATCGGTTGTTATACAAAAAAAGTTCATAGTACTGTCTTGTTTCCCGTTTCTTCAAGATATTGGGCGGGAGTTTTTCCTATATTTTTCTTGAATGCCGTGTGGAACGCACTTCTGGAACTGAATCCGCTTTGAAATGTTATGGTGTCAATGTTTTGTTCATGGGCGGTATCGTTATTCAGCGTTCTTATAGCCCGGTCTATTCTAAGCTTGTTGATATAATCAAAGAAACTGCTGCCATACGCTTTTTGTATGGCTTGTGATATATCGTTGCATGATATTCCGGTAGAGTCGGATACATCCTTTAAGGTGAGAACCGGATTAAGGTAAATCTTGGATGATTTGAGGTATTCATCTATAATACCGGCGTATTTCACGCTTTTATCGTTGTCTATAACCGGGACTTCTTCTATCCTGCTGTCAAATTGAATTTCTGCTATAGGGTTGTTGCTTGATGTATGTTTGTCTTGCGAAGATTTCAGTATGCTGTAAGTGAAGTACAGCATAGCAATCACGTCCAATGCATTCAGTAACCATGTGTTGTCGTTTTTCCATATATGGTGACATATTATAAGTGTTGTGTATCCTGCGGCTATAAAGTATAGCGTCTTAGGAATCCACATATTTCTTGCCCATTCAGTCTCGGTGTAATGTTTCCCTATGAAAGCCTTCACTCTTGACATATAAATGAGTATAATGGAAAAATAGATGATAGCTTGAACTGCTATTACAGAAATGTTAATAATTTCTATCCAACGGCTCATGTATGTACTTTTGTAAAGTAAGAAATTGAGCCTTTCCGGGAAAGATAGCAATAATATGTATATTGTATAAATAAGGAAACATGCCACTGCTGGAAGAAAATGAATCAGCCTTATTTTTTTAAATTTCTCTCCGGAATTAAAATATCGATGAACAAAGAGCCATAGTGCAGGTAGGAATGCGATGCCTGATGTATATGCAAACGGAGCTATCCATAACGAAAGGATGTACCATCCGCATGTGAAAAAGATATTGTAAACGTAGATTGGTATTGTTGTGGTTATTACCGTTACGGCTAATGGGATGTCTGCCTTAGTGTGTTTACGTGTAAACAGCAACAATGCCGACAATCCCAGCAGGAATAATATGCTTATAATGTTTATAATCAGTATGGTTGCGTTTGGGATAGGCATAGCTGCAAAATGACATATTATTATTTGTGTGCTAAAATAGGTATTTTTTTTGGCTTTTGGAAATAATGAGTTATTTTTGAATAAATTTTAGATGGCAGTATAATGATAAATGTGATAAAGGCATCGGCAGGGTCGGGGAAGACCTTTCGGTTGACTTATGAATATATAAAGCTCTTATTAGGAACGAAACGCAAGGGGCGTTATGTCTTGGCTGACGGGAATGACCGTGAACGCCACAGGCACATCCTTGCAGTGACTTTTACCAATAAGGCAACCGGTGAAATGAAAGAACGTATAATAAAGGAACTCTCGGTTTTGGCAGGGAAAGTTCAGGGAATCGATAGCCCGTATATGAAAGATTTGTGCAGAGAGTTTGGTATTGCAGGTGATGATGTGAAACGTGCTGCTTCTCGGGCATTAAACGATCTGCTGTTTGATTACACTAATTTCAATGTCAGTACCATCGATTCTTTTTTTCAGATGATACTACGCACGTTTGCCAAGGAACTAAAAATGTCTTACAATTATGATATAGAGCTTGATGATGACTATGCCATAAAAGTGGGTGTGAATGATTTCCTTTCTGGACTTGCTCACGAAAGGGGCATTTCACCGGGAAGCACAGAGGCTAAACGTGTACGCAGAGCCAAATCGTGGATTAGGGAGTTTGTGAGGGGGGAAGTTGCAAATAGTAAGTCTTGGAACATATTTTTGGAATCAGAATCTTCTGAATTGACAAAAAACAAGTATGGCGGAGGTTTTTCATTCAGTGATTTTGCATCATGCCTTACAAAAGAGGAACTAAGGATGCGCATAGATGATATTGTTAACTATCTCGGTTATGACGATGATGGAGGTGTTGATAGAATTGCTCATTTCAAGTCTTATCTGTATGACTGCATGCAAAAAATGAAACAGGATGCAGTGGAGGCGGCTGAAAATGTTTTACGATTGAGTGCAAATGACGGCTTGGACGAGGCTGATTTAAACAGAAATGGCGGTTTGATGTGGGTGTTGAAAATCTCACGAGATAATATCGATTGCGGATTGGGGACGGAAAATACTGCGAAAATAAGCGGTAGTGTTGATAAAAGCGATAAATGGTTCAAGAAAGACCGAACCAAGAAGAACCCGTTAAGTGAAAACACGATAACTTCCATAAAACGATGTATCTGTTTAATTGCGGAATGTAACAGCCGATTTCTTATATACAAGGAAATGCACCGCAATGTGTTTATGCTTGGGTTATTGAGTGAGATAAGTCGTTATTTGTCGAAATTCCGTAAGGAAAATGATCTTATCTTGCTTGCCGACACTAATGAATTGCTGCATAAAATAATTAATAATGAAGATACTCCGTTTGTTTATGAGCGTGTAGGAATCTGGTTGAGCCATTTCTTGATAGACGAATTTCAAGATACTTCTCGTGCGCAATGGGATAATATGAAACCATTATTGTTTAATAGCTGTGCCGAGGGCAGCGATAACTTGATAATAGGTGATGAGAAACAATGTATTTACCGTTTCAGAAACGCCGATTCCTCTTTGTTGCGTACTGAGGTGGGACGACATTTTACCGTAAGGCAAAGCGATACGGGAAGAAGTATTAATTGGCGCAGTACACCAAGAGTTGTGGAATTTAACAATTCCTTTTTTACCATGATTGCCGCTATGCTTGGGGCAAAAGAGGAGTATGCCAATGTGGTACAGGATTTGCCCGCCGGCAAGAATTATGCTAACGATGGATATGTTGAGGTGAGATTTATTGAAGAAAATACCGCCGGTGAAACAGGTGAAAAAAGTAAATTCAAGGATGTCGTGCTTGACAGACTGCCGGGAGTGATTAAGGAAATTGTTTCCCGGGGATATAAGTATAGCGATATCGCTGTGTTGGTATCGACAAACGCTCAAGGAGCGGATGTCATTAAGCGTATTTTGGATTACAATATGGAAAAGGATGACAACGAAGATGCAATAAATGTCATTTCTAATGAATCGCTTATGCTGAAAAATTCTCCTGCAGTGCGTCTTGTGGTGAGCAATCTGAGGTATCTTGATACAAAACTCTTTGCCACAGAACGCGGGAATGGTACAAACAATGATAATGAAGGACGGCTTTACAGGGCTTTGCGCAGCTATGAATCCCTCATGTTTAAGCAGGGGCTTGAACCCGGGGAAGCACTGGAAATGAGTTTGGCTGCATCGTTGCAGGAAACGGAGCGGGAAACGGAGCGGGAAACGGCATCTCTTTCAGCATTGTTGCCGGATAATACGGAATCATTCAATATAGTTTCTATCACCGAGCATATTATAGCTCAAAACATATCTGAAGAGGAACTTGTGCATGAGAATGCTTTTATTCAAGCGTTTCAGGATAGTGTAGTTGACTTCTCCAATCGGCAAAATCCTACTATCCATGAATTTTTACGCTGGTGGGATAGGGGTGGCTGCAATACTTCTATAAATTCACCCGATGGACAGAATGCAATAAATGTGCTTACCGTGCATAAATCGAAAGGTCTGGAGTTTAAATGTGTTATTTTACCTATGTGTGACTGGGATTTGGCGGGAAAAGAAGAAGTGATGTGGATTCCTAAGGAAACGGCTGTCGATAGCGGGCTTTTTACGGGATTGCCACAAGAATTGTTACCTCCTGTGATTCCCTTGATGCCTAATGCTGCTATGGATTTGGAGCATTCAGGTTTATCGGAGTTCTATGCGGATAAGATGAAAGAACGCATCATAGATTCCTTGAATAAAACTTATGTGGGCTTTACGCGTGCGGTAGATGAATTGTATATATTTACACCCGCAAAGAAGTCTAAGGATGGTACTCCTACAAAGATGAATTGTTTGCTGGCTGAATTGCTTGTGAATGAAGAGGATGCGTATATATCCGGAACTAAAGGCTATGTTGGCGGAAAAACGAAGAACGAAGGACGTTCTTTGCTTAAAATGCCGTTATATAAGGTGGAGAATGTCAAGATAGAATACACTGTACCCGACTTGTTCGGTGATGAGCAACGCAGACGCGGAATACGTTTGCATAATGTGTTCAAGCGCATAAGGCATAAGGATGATGCCGAGAATGCTTTGCGTTATTTCAAGGTTAAGGGAGCAATACCTTCAAATTGTTATGAGGATGATTGTCGTGTGGTGAAAGATGCACTTGATGATATGCGTGTACAAGAGTGGTTTGCCCCCGGCAACAAGGTGTATAACGAGCGCAGTTTGGTGCGTATGTTCAAGAAACATCGCCCCGACAGGTTCATCGTCACTCCCGATGGACGTACTATCGTGATTGATTATAAATTCGGCGAAGTGCATAGTATGGCACATCACAAGCAAGTGAAAGAATATATGGATACCTTGGCTATGACCGGTTTTGACAATATTGAAGGTTATCTGTGGTATCCCTTTGAACAACAAATTGAACCGGTGAAATGAATATGACCGATAATATTGAATCTATCTCGTTGCTGGAATTTAATGCACGGATAAAAAGACTGCTTGCATCGCCCGATGTGCAGCGATGCTGGGTTGTGGCAGAACTTAGCGATGTGGCGGTACGCGGGGGACATTGCTATATGGAACTGGTACAAAAGGATGAAAGTAACACCCGCATTCTTGCAAAGAGCCGGGCTGTGATTTGGGCTAATGTCTTTGCGAGGTTGAGGTATGAGTTTGAAACGGTGACAGGAATGCCGTTTGCAAGCGGTATCAAGTTGATGGTTGAGGTGACAGCCAATTATCATGAACAATACGGTATGTCATTGGTGGTTTCCGCTATAAATCCCGACTACACATTGGGTGGAATGGCGTTGAAACGAAAAGAAATTATACGCAGGCTCACGCAGGAGGGTATTATCGATATGAATAAGGAATTGCCGTGGGCTGAAGTGCCGCAACGTATATCCGTTGTTTCGGCTGAAGGTGCAGCCGGATATGGCGATTTTATGAACCAGTTGGAAAATAATCCGCTTGGATTGAAATTCTATACATGCCTTTTCCCGGCTGTCATGCAGGGTGAACGCACAGTGCCGTCTGTTATATCGGCGTTGAATCGGATAAATGACAATATCGGGTTGTTTGATTGTGTTGTACTGATTCGCGGCGGTGGGGCTACATCCGAATTGCATTGTTTTGATAATTATGAATTGGCTGCCAATATCGCTCAGTTTCCGTTGCCTGTGATAGTGGGAATAGGACATGAACGTGATGTGACAGTGCTCGACGAGGTGGCGGCAATGCGAGTGAAAACTCCTACGGCAGCTGCCGAATGGCTTATTTCAAGAGGTGAAACGGCGTTGGGGCGCATCAATGAAATATCCAATATAATTGTGTCATCGGTGCGTAACTATGTGGCGCATGCCAATGAGCAGCTCGCATATTATGGCAGCACTATACCCATAGTGGCGCATAATAAAATGGATAATGCCTATATGCGTCTTAATCATTATGCTCAGTCGATACCGGTGAGTGTGAGAAACCACATAGCAGCTTCAAGGACACAGCTTGGGTTTTTGTTTCGGTCTATGAAACAAGCCGGCGAACAGCGTATTGTGAGAGAACGATTGTCGCTTACGGCTATGGAGGAAAAAATCAGACTGCTCTCACCGCAAAATACCCTTAAACGTGGTTATTCCTTGACGCTGAAAGATGGAAAAACCGTGATTTCGGGTGAAATGATAAAACCGGGAGACCGATTGACGACAATGTTTGCCGATGGAAATGTGACATCGGTAGTGGAGTAGATTAACAAAATAAAAATAAACAATATGGAAGAAAAAGAAACAAAAATGACTTATTCGCAAGCCATTGCCGAATTAGAAAAAATCGTGCGTGAAATGCAAGGAGAAAATTGCAGTATCGACAATCTGTCGGCATACACCACCCGTTCGTTGGAGTTACTGAAACTATGTAAAGCCAAACTCCTTGCCACCGATGAAGAATTGAAAAAAATCCTCACCGAACTGTAGAATCCGAAATATATCCCAAGTAAAGTCGGAATAACAATTTTAAGAAAATTCAAAACAGTTTCTTAATTTCGAGGTGTGAATGTATGTCGTTTACGTGTGTAGGGGATGGAGTCGCGGAGGTAGGGCTTTATTTTCTTGAAATCTTCTTCGCTCATGTATTGCTCCAGTCCGTGACGAGCCACAATGGTGCGGCTGTCTGCATCGATGGTATATGATATTATGGGGAAATCGATTGCTGCAAGCACGGTTTCCTTTTTTGTCTTATCGCCTTTAGGGATGAATACGAAATTTTTCATCGTAGCCGGCTTGAAGTATCGCTTTGTCTCGACTGGTTTCCACTCAGTGTCGTAAACTGCAACCCGACTGTCCTTTGCCGGTAATTCCACGGTGGTGATGGTTATAATCACGGTGTCTTTCTTGGAAATCGGCATGAGCAGCATTTCTACTGTACTGCTGCCGGAGACACGTATCGACATATAGTCGTCGGTTACCTTGTTGAATCGGGAACTTTTCCCGAGGTTGTTCTTAACATCAGCCATACGTCCGGCATTGAAATAGTCTATCATGTCCATTCTTGTGCGTTGTGAAATCAGTGGTAGCACATTACCGGGTTCACTGATGAAAAAGTCCTTTATCGTGCGGGCTTCCGTTAAGAAGACCGCACTTGATAAAAGACAAACTATTAATATGAAACGAATTTTGTCCATCGTATTGTAATTTCTCTGAAAGTGGAACGTAATGCGTCTATTATTTGTTCTTCTTTTTGTTGATGAACAGGTCGAAATTGCCGTTATGCGTTACTTCACCCTTGTTCTTGGTTTTTTCTTTGCCTTTCTTCTCTTTGCGTTCTTTCTTTTTTCGGCTTGGCATGGTTGTATCGATGTCTTCAAATCGTGTGCGACTTCCACGGCGTTTTTCGTCTCGGTGAGCCTCTTTGATTTCGCTGCGTGCGCCTGAACGCTTTTTGCCTTTGCCTTCGGTTTTGTAGTCCTTGTCTTGGTCGGCAACTTCGGCATATACCCGCTTACCGAAAAAATCTCCGTTTTTAATCGCACTTATTACCCTATGTGCATCGCCTTTCTTCACGTCGAATAGCGAATAGTTGCTGAGCAGGTCGATGCGTCCGATGTTTATTCTTGCTCCGCCCCGGGTATTTTGGTTAATCATCTCTATAAGATTCTGTGCAAAGAAACCATCGGCTTTGCCGAGGTTGACATACACCCTTTCATATCCGTTTTCGGCTGTACGGCGGTCTTTTTCATCTACCGAACGTTCTCGGTTGCGCTCACGTGCGCTTTCTTTCTTATTTTTGCCTTTCTTCTCGGTTACGGGAATGTCGAGTACCGGCGCATCCTTGTAGTATTCAAGCAATCGGTTGAACTCGAGGGATAGGACACGTTTCAGCAAGTCCACTCCTGTGAGCCAGTCGAGTTTTTTCTTTATACCCGGCAGATATTTGTCGATTTCCTCTTCATCCACTTTTACTTTCTCTATTTTATCGGCAAGGTTATAAAGTTGCTTTTCGATTATTTGTTGAGGTTTAGGCACTTCAAGATGCTCAAATGTCTTGCCTATGCGTTTTTCTATCAGTCTTATTTTGCTTTTTTCCTTAGAATGGATAATAGCAACAGAGATACCGGTTTTGCCTGCACGCCCGGTACGTCCGCTACGGTGTGTATAAGTGGCTATGTCATCGGGTATTCCGTAATTGATTACGTGTGTAAGGTCGTTTACGTCAAGACCGCGTGCTGCCACATCGGTCGCTACAAGCAGTTGCAAATTCCTTTCACGGAATTTCTTCATCACAGTGTCACGCTGTGCCTGCGACAAGTCGCCGTGAAGAGAATCAGCGTTATATCCGTCTTCTATGAGTTTGTCGGCTATTTCTTGTGTGTCGCGCTTTGTGCGGCAGAATATGATACCGTATATATTAGGGTTGCTGTCGGCTACACGTTTAAGTGCGAGATATTTGTCGCGAGCCTGTACCAGATAGTATATGTGTCGCACGTTTTCTGCACCTTCATTGCGTGTACCTATCACAAATTCCTGCGGATTGTGCATGTAATTCTTGGCTATTTTTGCTATTTCGGCAGGCATGGTAGCTGAGAACAGCAGCATCTTGCGGTTATCGGGAACGTTGGTTAGTATGTCGTTGATGTCGTCCACAAAACCCATGTTTAGCATTTCGTCAGCCTCATCGAGGATTACGGTGTGTACATTTTCAAGTTTTACCGTTTTTCGGTTTATCAAGTCGATAAGTCTTCCCGGAGTAGCTACGATTATCTGTACACCTTGTTTCAGTGTGCGTATCTGGCTCTCGATACTGGAACCGCCGTATACGGGAAGCACTTTTAGGTCATCGATATACTTTGAATAGTCGGCGAGGTCGCTGCCTATTTGCAGACACAGCTCTCGGGTTGGAGATAGAATGAGAGCCTGCGGACGTTTCAGTGAAGTGTCTATACGCTGTATTACAGGCAGACCGAATGCAGCCGTTTTTCCCGTACCCGTTTGGGCAAGAGCGACAACATCGCTGTCTTCATTCAATAAATGCGGTATAACTTTTTCTTGTACGGGCATTGGTGATGAATAGCCCAATTCTGTAATTGCTCTTAATATATCCTCACGGACACCTAATTCTTCAAATGTCATAAATAGTGTTTTATTAATTTGGGTGCAAAGATACAACGAACTTATGAAAAATGAGAAAGATGAGAGGAAATATCTGTCTGTTGGTACATAAAAAATATGATTTTTTCTGAATAGGACTAAATTAGGTGGCGTTAACGTATTTTAGCAATTCGGGGGGGGTAAAATTAAGCATTTTTCATAAATTTGTGCAGTTTTTGGAGTAGCCGTTTTTAAACGGCTACAAATAAGGCTGATTAGCCTTATTTGCCCAATTTGCCTAATTAGGCTAATATGCCCAATAGGGCTAATAGGACACTGAAGGCTTTAAAGATATTAAGGGAGAAAAATTGAGACTATATAACTGTTTTTTAAATTAATTAATTAAAACACAAAAAGAAATGAAAAAGTTATTTTTTAGCGTGTTGGGTATAGTGGGAATGCTATGCTCTACATCATGTTCTGACGAGAGCATCGTACAGGACGTGAAAGGCGATCAGACTGTTCAATTCACAGTGGAATTGAATGACGGCAGCGACGCAAGCCGTGCCATCA
>JAFUKL010000049.1 GCA_017473615.1 Muribaculaceae bacterium
CCATTCTTTAAATTTTTCTATAGCAATTTCATACCTTCCGTGATTACCATCTCCTGGCTGAAACGATATACCTACAACTCCTTGTGGTAAATGGTATTCTTCTATAGATAAATCTTCCATATTGAGAAATACAAATATTTTATTTTTCTCCTTAGAGCTATTAATTTCATCCAGTAGTTGTAAATAGTTTCTATCTCCTATTTCCCAATTGTTATATTTTAAAAGAACTTCTGAGGTGTTCAAACCTGCTTTGTAAGCTACACAAGTAGTATCATTCGGAGTACCGATTGAAATACAATTAGAAGATTTAACCAACTCCCACCACAAATATTTCGTTCTAAGAAACATGTTTTCTTTTATTAAAGAGGACCATGTTGCTCGTTGTTGAAGCTTTGGATAAAGAATAAGAGCAGTCTCTTCTTGTCGCTTAGAACGCCCGAAACTACTTCCTTGTGAAAAACCACAGAAAGCACCTACACAAGCAGCGGCTGAAGCACAAACGAAAGCGACTTTAGCTGGTTTGGATCCTCCCTTTAGAAATTTCATATACTTTAGATACGAAAGATTCTTTTCCAATATAAACTTTGCACCTGTAAAGGTGAATGAAGACAGAACTAAGTCCACATTTCCAACCTTAGGCTTTTGTGTAAATTCTTTAATATCGATGAGTATTGTATCATTCATAACATCATAAGTGGCATCCCATCCTCTGTATTCAAAATGGAGAATACTACCTTCAATGATTGTGTTATCTGCTAAAACAGAATCACTATCGATAGATGAGGTGAAATATCCCCATAAAACACCTATCCCAAAAAACATTGTAAAGAAAAGAATTAGAGCTACCAAAACAATGCTAATTCCTTTTATCACCCTTAAAATTTTGCCTAACACACTTCGGGTTTCATTCGCTTCTTCTATAAAATGTACCAACTTAGTGATGGAAGCATCAGGGAAATCTGTGCTATATGGAACACTTTGAGATTTTACGATAATTTCAATGTCACGAGCATTAAAGTTTTTATTTAATTCAACCATAATTGAAGAATCAGACAAAGATTCTATTTTATCGAATAAGACAGGTATGATCTTTTTCCCAAAAGATATTGCTGTTCTGATTTCTTCTAAGAACCAGTCCTCTTCTATATGTTCTTTCGCTTTAAAACAATCTTTGGTTACCAAAAGGACTACGCAATTTGATGAAGCAATAGTACTTTTGATCTTGTCGTCAAATAGTTCTGGACCAATACTATGTTTATCCAAAAAAATGTCCTCTAAAGAATAGGCAGAATTATCAGCTATGCTTTTACGAATAAAATCTGCATTAACAGAAGATGATTTTCTATAACTTATAAATATATTATACATATGAATTCGCAATCAATATATACTGAATTGTTTTAAATTTTACTTGCAGAATGCTCTATTATAAATCTATCAAAGAACTCTAAGGAAATATTTAATTTGACCAATTCGTTATTGTAATCCTTTATGATCTGTTCCAATATGTTACACTTATCTCCTTGTTTTGCAAAAAAGTGCGATGCTTCATCAAAAGCTCCTTGACACAAAAGAGAAGAAATATAGTTGCAATATTTATTGGGACAATCATAATCTTGAATTGCCAATGATTTTTCAGCAAACATTTGAGCCTGAATATATTTATTCTGTAAAATATAACAATACGACAAACCGTCATATATATTACCAATATGGTTTAAGTCCTTTAATTCTATAAAATAATCTAAAGCTTTTTTATAATAATTCTCAGCATGTTCTAATGCATCACCACTATAAAAAATATCCATGTAACATAAAGCAATACTTTGAAAACAACATGCCTTATCTCTTTCTCCTCTATACAACTGAGACAGACTGATGAATAATTCGATTGCTTGTGATATATTACCTGTTTTTTTTAGAAGAGTAGCTTTTACAAAGAGTAGGTTATAAAAGTCTATACTTCTATCATTGTAATTACGGTAATCAGTATATTGTTGCACAATGTCATTACAGAACGCCAAATCTTCATCATCAAACTCTTCATCTTTTTTTGCTAATGCATAAAGTGAGAACAGTTTAATTCCTGTTTGAAAGTAAAAAGCATCTAATGCCAAATATGGAGTGTAATAATAATCTATTAAATCATTAATTTCATCCTTGTATTTGTAAATGTTGGGGAAATCGTTCCAAATAATCCAATATTTATATTCTAAATACAAATTTAAATTGAGATTGTTTTGATTGATGAAATCAGGTTTGAAAATGTTATCAAGCTCATTAATGCATGTGTCTTCATGACTTTTCTCTCTATTTCTAAAAACAGTCCTTTTTTGCATCAAAATAACAGCTTTAAACCACTGGTCATTATTAAAGAAATAATGCTCTGCACAATCAATCCATTTTATTGTGTCTAGATCATGGCTTATTTCAGAACTTATTTGACACAATTGTATACAACATTGTTTAGCACTCTCTATAATCTTTAATGAAGGTTCATTAATCTTTTCAAAGCTATCCCACGCTTTAATATACAATTCATATCTTGATGTGAGTTGGCTGTTGTAAAAAAACAACAGATTAGCTGCAAACAGGTTTATTTTAAAATCGTCTTCTGGTAACAAACAGATTCTTTCAATTGTTAAAGTATTTAAAATGCTGTTAATTTGAGCAAGAGCATCTGCCCCAGAATATTTGAATATATTAAATTGCAGTGATTCTATATTATCGTATACATAATCAATAACTGCCTGTTTATATTCAGAGTGTTTAAGGGGAAGTTCCTCTATATCCTCTTCTTTATATATAAAATATTCATATTCAGCTTTTTGAATGGAGTCAAGTGCTTTAATATGCTTTTCTATTTTACCATTCAGCCAATAATAATTTAAGAGATTAACAATTACACGTTCTTTACGAGCTTGTTCTTCTGAATTTGGGTCAAGTCCAGTATTAAGAAGATTAATAAAATTGTGTCCAAATGTACTGCCTTTTCTAATAAGCCAATGCTCATGTACAATATAGATAAAACCACTACCATCCAACATATTATTCTGCATCAAAGCGGCTAATAACTTGTTGTGAAAAATGATAGACAACACTTTATAGGTTTGGTAACAATCAAAATACTTATCTCCCAAATTATGAGATGTGTTATCTATCAGTTCTTTAGTTAGAATATCCGAATTATCTAATACTTCTTTATTGGCAAATATCCAAAAAGATTCAGAAGGAATCCCTTCATTCAACGCATGTGTAATTACCTCTATTTCTCGCACAATTTCATTGTCAAGAAGTGAAACAAATGCATTGATGCATTGATAATTTAAATTAGAAATAACTATTCCATTACCTTGATCCCTTAATCGACGAATTATATTGCTAAGAACCGCAGATTCTAAATTATTAACAGTAGGAATTCTCAAATAAAAATTATTGCGGGGAGATAAATCAATTGTAGTATCTTCAATATCATCCAATACAGATGACATTGAATCATCAATTAAACTGCATAGTTTCTCCACTATCGCATCACCAAATGTGAGAATTTGGAAATTTGATTGTAAATTAGTAAGAATAAGAGGATGATGTATATCTGATGAATATACGATTATTCTCATTTTAATATTCTTATATTTATCTGCTTCAATAATTTCGTGCTTAGTAAATTCCCCTAGCGTTTTACCTATAATGGAAATAAAAATGTCTGAATTTTGGATTTGACGATCATAGACTGGTTGGCTATTTTGATATTCATCCTCACATAGAAACAGTCGAACCATATATCCTTTAGCAGAGGAAAGCTCATTGAGTCTTCTTACATAGTCACCAATGAAAATACGTTCTTTTTCAAATTCTTCAATTGATGATGCAATAAAAATGTTAATTACTTTCATATGTGTAGAATGATAATTTTTCGAGAAATGGAAGAGACTAAATTATTAATCTCTTCCTGCCCATCAAAAGAGAATAAAGTTATTTTCCTTTTTCTTTATTCTTTTTCTTTTTGATTAGGTAACCAATGCCCACAGCAGCAGCTACGCCAACAGCTGCCACCGCAACAGCAGGAGCAGCAGCAATAGCACTGACTGTAGCAGCCCCAGCAGCAGCTAACTGTTGGGGATTACCAGTAAAATTTGGATTGGACATAAATAAAAGATTTAGACATTATAGGAGCTCTAACAATTAAATATTTTCCCTTTCGTTGTGGCTCCATATTTACAAAAAGGGAACTATTAAAAAATACAAACAAAACAAGTCAATATATCTGTGATTTTTTGGTGTCCTTTTTCAACATATACTTGAAGTTCTCCATTTACCAACAACTCATTCTCTATCATCCATTCTTCATTCTTGGCAAGGATTTGAAGAAGAATTAAATAAGATACGTCTATGTATATCTGTTATTTTTTATAATTTTAAGCAATAACAAGAAACCTTATGCTCTCACGTTATTTCTTCCAGGAAGTCATGTCTCATACAGAATAATAACTCCTGAGTATATTCTTTAAGCAAACCTTTATAATAGGTAACGTCTTTGTGGTTGGTTTTGGATATACGTTCCCATATAGTGCGTCGCTCAGCATCCCTGTATGCCTCAGTAACTCTTTCCCTTTCATCTTCGGTTAATTCTACATCCGATAAATCTATTGGTTTCGGAATATAGGTTTTCATATTGTTAGAAGTTATAGTTACTAAATAATTTTTCGAATCATTCCAAGCATCTTTAAATTGCTCTATTGGATATATGTCTTCGGCATTTGAAGAATTTGGGTCAAAGAGGGTTATAGTACTACTCTTTTCATCAAGTGACAATATGACAACTGTATGATCCGGTATTTGACCTATCAAAATATCTTCTATCTTTTCTTCCGTTCTATTTCCCAGCAATTCTCCTCCATCAACTGCTACTATTACGCATTCATTCTCATTAAGGGCATTTGCGATATTATCAATCGTTGCTTTATATCGACGAGTTACAACAAGACCTTTACTCTCCAAATGTCGTCCGACATTATGAAGTGCCGTTCCATTTTCTTTCATCCAACCATTCTGAATAGCATTTTGAAGGAGTTGCTCCTCGTCAAAT
This sequence comes from Muribaculaceae bacterium, assembly GCA_017473615.1. Classification (GTDB taxonomy): domain Bacteria; phylum Bacteroidota; class Bacteroidia; order Bacteroidales; family Muribaculaceae; genus RGIG4576. The sequence continues at coordinate 5,090 of JAFUKL010000049.1, forward strand.
TCTATATCAAGCCGGCGAAGGATATATTTCTCACACTCCAAACTGCAATAATTTTCCTCATTGCAGGTTGCTGCCATTGCGGTCATAGGAATAAACTCACACTCTTGGGGAGCCATGCCAAATTCAGCATCTACTGATTGAGAAATATGGAGTAATTCTCTCAATTCAGCATCCTCGGTAAGAGCACCAAATATCTCTTTGCTCTCCTGCGCAGTCGCATTGCCATCAAGGAATGCTGCCAACACCTCTGCCGAGATGTTATTTACTGATTTCTTTTTCATATTTCTCTACTTCTTTCAGTGCTATTTCAGTCAATGCGGCAATAGCACGCTTTTTAATGTTATACAAATTATCCACATTGGTACATAGTTCTTGTGCCACAACCTTGGGCTCAGCTTCTTGCAAAACCAATCTTCTGATGACATAGACGTAGCGTCTGTTTGGCATTAATGAAAATAGGTGCTCTATATCCATCTTCGCCGTCATCCTTTTTTCTCCATCTACAGTCTCGTTTTGCACAACACTGTCTAAAAGAGCATCTTTAGACTCATTATCTATCATGCTATCACGTTTTGCAATGAAGTAGCGAATGGCGATTACTTTCATCCACTGATAGATTGTGCTGCGACCTTGAAACTGTCTCAATCTATATGCATCGTTCTCCATAAGGTGCAAGTAGAATTCATTTACGAACTCATCATAATCAACCTCGTATGAAAATACATAGCGAATAATGCTCGAGAAAAGCGGACGGCAGTTCCCAAAGAAGAACTGCTGAGTCACTCGCTCATTTCGAGCGATCAAGGCGTCAATTATTTGTTGGTCAGTCATTTTTTAATATCACTTAACTCAGATAGATTGAATTGACATTTTTTGATTCTGATACTTTCAAATTTTCCTTATTCTTAATCTCTTGTTCGTGATTGTATTTCATTTCAAGTTTTACCTTTTCGATTGACTCGAATTCTTGTTGTCTGAGCTCAAGTTCTTTTTTCTTATATTCTTCTAATTCCTTCTTTTTCTTTATATCTGTAAGTTTCCACATGTAAAGTTCCTTTAGGAGTTCCCATTGTTTATCACGAAACTTTGCATTAGCTTCTTTCTCTTGTAATAATGTTTTAAATAATAATACAAACAGACCTGTAAGTGTGGTAATTACAATTATCATAAAACTGATATAAAAAAGCATTTCACTTGTGTGATCTATTTTTGTTATTTCTTTATCATATATAGGTAGTTCCTCAGAGAGGACTTTATACTCGATATTGCCATCTTTCTGTTGGATAACTATCGTTTGTATGGGGCTTGAAGATTGCGTAACAGTAATAGTATCCTTATCTACAACTGCATTATTTTTGCTTGATAGATTATTTCCACAGAAAAATAGTGCCGATATCACAAGGACTACTATAATACACGATATAAATAGAATTTCTCGGATAACATAGTGCCATTTTGTACAAGGCAGATTCTTTAACGAATCTTCTAATTTGAGGATAGCATCGTCGTGCTTTTTTGTGGAAGATTCTTTTTCTGAGTTCTTGTCTGATTCTGTACGTCCCATATAGCTATATTTTTATATTGTTTAACATTCTAATTATATCCGGTAATTTCTTTATGATATTTCTATCTAATTGCTTATCATCTTCTGTTAAATTTTCATAAGGCTTGATAAGATGATGAGCAAACATATTCTTTTTAAGTTTATTGGTATCAATACTATCCGTTTTCTCTTTATCACTCAATGGTCTATAGCCCATAAGTAGTTTTTCCATGTTCCATCTACAATGCTCGGTATATGCCATCTTTTCTATCTGTTCATCAGAGAGGGTAGCTGTTTTGATACTTTCTTCATTGTGACCTATAGAGCGTAATTTGAATTCGATGGAGTCCGCCAGATATAGATTTGACCATTTATTGGAAGTGGATAAAGTCTTCCACTTTGCCAAGAGTTCATCTATAGTAGGAATACTTGCCGGAAGCGTCTTATTATACGTAAAGTAAAATTCGTATATATAGTTAAATGCCATTGCCAAATGATTGGAATAGTAATCAATAGCAAAGCTATCGTCAATCATTCCAAAAGGATATATATTTGCGTATTTCTTGTTTTTGGCATCAGAATCTTTGGCTGCATTACCAAAAGATTTGATAAGTGCTCCAGTCTTTTCTTGTCTTACAAATACGTTAACCACCTTGTCTCGATCTATTACTTCCCAAGGTTTACTCATATCGTTTCTTCCACGCAAGTACACCTCTTCAGGTAAATACATCGCCATTCCAAAACTTTGCGATGGATTATGTAGACATATCGCTATAGTGGTTATTGCATCATTGTCAGACATTTCTTTCTTAATCCATTCTCTAACATATTTCGACTCAACACGTCCTTTTATAAACTCGAATTGCACATCAAGGAAATGGGTTGTTTCTGTCGGATTATTCACTTGATATGTTGATTCGAATTTACTAAAACTCTTTTCTGACAGATCGGCATATTTGATCGGAGCAATATCAAAATAGCCGGTATGCCTACCCATAAAAAAGTTCATCTCGGTATCAGCTTTATCGTCTATAAATGTGATTCTTGTACGGTTATTACCTGTATTCTCATCAAAGTTAGGAAAATGCATCAAGTGTGCAGCCTCTTTTGCAAGAGCTATTCCCATACGATTCATTCCTACAATGATTAAATGAACATGTTTTGAACTATTTTCTTTAATACCATCGTGGTCTAATTCAGGGTATTCAATCTTGCTATTACCTATTCCATAATTACTATTTGTAAGCAGTCTATTTGCCCACCTCTTATAGAAATTATATGGTTTAAACTCAAAATATTTCTTCCATTCCTCACTAATATCATTGAGTTGTAAGGCTGCGTATGATGCCTCGTTTTCAAACCATATAGTCAAAGATTTACACTCTGTAACACCTTTTTTATTATGAATCATTACTAACGTTTCAAACGTATGCATGTTTTCTGCATCATGGTCACTTTGTTCACGCTCACCTATAATGAAGATTTCTCGGGCATTATAGGTATAGAGTAATTCCAATTCTTCCACAGAAAGTCGAGGTGCATGGACCAGAATCACTTGTTTCAGTGCCTTACGAGGTAACTTTGAAAGCAAATCATTCCGAACGTCTTCTACAGAAGCAGAAGTCTGCAACACGAACTTTAACTTAGTATATTTCCGATTCGATATTAATTCTGAGATGATTGAAGGAACAATCGTGTCATAGCCAATGATGACAACATGATTTTTCAGATTGTAGTGAATGTGTCCATCTTTAATCAAATCGACCTTCTGACTGATGACGTTCGTGATAACAGAAACTATCAAGCCTGAGAACAAAATGGTTCCTAAACACTCTGTAATCAACAGTAATAAGTTGTTCCAAGTGTATCCTTTCGGTTTATCTATAATACTATTTGAATCTAAAAATAGTCGTATAGCTTCCCATATTCCTAATTCTAATTTCGGATCTGAATTCGGCGTTTTTAAACAAAGATAAATACCGATACAAAGCATAAATACACCGAGGTTGATTATTGTGAAAAATAATATTTGCCACCATAATCCACCTCCCAACAATTTATTAATCCAATATTTAATATTCATAAATGTTTTACATTATATCAATTCTAAATTAATTTTCTCCACACTTACACAAGCATATCCCAATCCATTTATTCTGATGGCGACGATAGGTTTATTCTCTTCGATATAACTTAATTCTCCTTCAAGTCCCTTCATTGAACCTCTTACAAGGCGAACCCTATCTCCAACTTTAAGATTCTCTACGATTGAAACTTTTGCATCGGCACTATGCAAAAGAAACTTTAACTTTTCGATTTGTTCATCAGGTATAGGAGTAGCTAATTCTTTCGAACCCGGATAAGTGATAAACTTAAGAATGAATGATAGTCTGCGAAATTCGTCTTCCTCACCTTGGGCAAGACGGACAAAAACAACCATAGGAATGACGACCCGATCGATCTTCTTTTTTCGGTCACTCCATTGATGTACTTCTTGCTGAACTGGTACGTAATTTGCAATACCCATCTTGTCGAGTTTTATAGCAACTTTTTTCTCACAATTCATCTGAACAAGAGCTGCCACCCAACGTTTTGGATACGCTTCGCGGTCGTTTGTCCCATTGACAAACGAATCACTATTTTGACAAATCGTACTCTCTACTCTCATATAAAATAGAGTTTTCTGTGATACAGTTCTACAAAAGAACCATAAATGTTTTATAAGTTCTTGATTTTAAAGTATTATACAGGACGTTCGATTGATATTTTAACAACATTATATATCGTATAAATTTGATTTGTAAAAAGTTACAAATAGATAGCAAAACTCTATAATGCCTAATAAATTAAAGAATAATTCTATAAATCATTGAATATAAATTTATTCGAAATAGTTTTCGGATTTCAGTCGATAGAAAAAATAATCATCGTTTCCCACATTTATTAAGCTATTTTGAGTATTTTTGCAAATGTATAATGGTTCTTTTGTAGAACAATCACCCCAAACAACCTATAATCCCTTTGTTTGCATCGTCAATCACTGAGTTTTCTAACATTGTTAGATAAATCTGCGTAGTCTGCTCAGAGGTATGTCCCATACCTGCACTGATGACAGAAATTGGCACATTATGATTTCTAGCAGCAGTAGCCCAACTGTGGCGAGAGGTGTATGATGTCAATTTGCAACCGGCAGGCAACATCTTTGATAATCGTTTCAATTGTCTATTATGGTTATTGATTGCTATCTGATACTCTTCATATGCCTCCTTTGTTTCCGTTGAAGTCAAAATAGGGAAAACATAAGGCGATAATGCCGATGAATATCTGTCAATTATCCGCTGGATACTAGGCTCTATACGCACACTCAATAATTGCCCCGTTTTGCGGCGGGCATAGCATATTACTCCGTTCTGGATATTCTCTTTTTTCAGATAGGCAATATCCACGAAAGCCATTCCACGGGTGCAATAGCTAAAAATGAATATATCTCTTGCAAGTGCGAGTGGCGTTCCTTCTGCCAACTTGAGTTTATACAACTGTGATATTACTGATTCCGATACAGCACGCTTACGGGTACGATCAATGCCTGTATAAACCTCTATGAATGGGTGTTGTTGCTCGATGAGTTTTTGTCTAACCGCCTTGTTATAGACAGCTCTCAAAACCCGCATATAGAACGACACAGAGTTGCGCACCAATCCTCTCTGAACGAGGAATGCATTATACTTGGTTATCACTTGTTCAGTCAAGGCTGATAATGGTAGGCGTACATCGCCTAAAAACTCGCCAAAACTGCTCATCGTCTTCTCGTAATTCTTGGCTGTTCCGAGGCGGTTAGTAGCCCGTAATTGCTCGACTTGAGTACGCATATAATCAAGCACAAGTATATGGCTCTGGGGCGACTTGTAACGACTGATTACATCCTCTACGGAGTAGTCCATTCCGCTACTATCGAGGTCAGCAATAACCCTTCGTAACAACGCCAAATCGCTATCGATGCGGTTTTGAATCATCAAGCGATTGGGTGCAGCAGAAACCAACCGCCCCTCGTCTGCATCCCAATTCGCTGGTTGTACACGGAGTTTTGTTGTAATCTGTTGTGTTTTACGATTGTGGGTGATTTGATAATAGATAACACCTGCTTTGCCCTCTACTGAAGATGGGCGTAGTTTTACTTTTATTGTTGCCATGTGATTTATTTTTAAGTACGCATACGCCGAGGAAGTTAACTCAGAAACCGGACGTTGTGTTTAAAAAATTGGTGGAAAATGGCAAATTGCGTAAGAAACTGTTTTGAAATTTGACGAAAAGCCCATTCCAAAATATTCCTTAAAATAATCTCGAAATAAAATTAAAACAACTTCTAAAAAAATTGGTGATAGAGATAATGTATATTATTTTTGTGTGAAATAAAGAATATTGCAATGGAAGAATTATTTTTAGGATTGTCTTTACCTGTAATAGGTACAACGGTAGGTGCAGCTTTTGTGTTTTTCATCAAAGATCATATACCTACTTATGTGCAGAAAGCCCTGCTTGGCTTTGCATCGGGAGTGATGATTGCTGCTTCGGTGTGGTCGTTGCTTATCCCAAGTATGGATATGACCGGCGTTGATGGAATAATGTCGGTTGTACCTGCCGCAGTGGGTTTTTTGTTTGGTATGGGGTTCCTGCTTATGCTTGATATGCTTGTTCCGCATTTACATATTGGCGGCAAGTCGCCTGAAGGTGTGAAATCCGGTATGTCACGTACCACAATGCTTACATTTGCGGTAGCATTGCATAATTTGCCTGAGGGTATGGCTGTGGGTGTTGTATATGCCGGGATGCTCGCCGGCGGTGGTGACGTATCGTTGAGTGCAGCACTTGCATTGTCGGTGGGTATTGCCATTCAGAATATTCCGGAAGGAGCAATCGTGTCTATGCCTATATATGCCGAAAACCGGAGTAAATGGAAGTCTTTTGGGATAGGGACACTTACAGGATTGGTTGAACCGGTAGGCGCAGTAACGGTCATTTTGTTGGCGTCACTTGTAACCTCGGTATTACCATTCTTACTTGCTTTCGCTGCAGGAGCAATGGTGTATGTGGTGATTGAAGAGCTTATACCCGAAGCATCCCAAGGCGAACACTCCAATATCAGCACGATAGGTTTTGCCCTTGGTTTTACTTTAATGATGACCCTCGATGTTGTCTTAGGTTAAAGTACTGTTACCATGTTATTTCTTGCATGTCGTTCTTGTTTTGAACCAAATTGTTTGCCATGTCTACCGCTTTTGTGATATGATCGCAGATGTGGTCTTCGCCGATAAGCTTATCTATGTGAGCATTCATAAGCACCTCTCTTACGCTTGGCACAACACCTGAAAGTACTACATGAATTCCGTCATTCTTGGATGAATTTATCAGGATTTCCAAATTGTGAATACCGGTGGAGTCGATAAACGGCACGCGTCGCATACGTATGATTCTTACGAGTGGTTTATCTCCCATTGCACGCATCATGTCCTCAAATTTATTGGCTACACCGAAAAAGAACGGTCCGTCTATTTCGTATATTTCCACTCCATGATTGACATGCAGAATTTCGTGAGTAGTGTTCTCTGTACCTTCCGCAAGGTCTATCTGGTCACTGAACACTTTGATTTGGGTGTTCTCCATGACGCGACGCAGAAATAAAAGAAGAGCAAGGAGCAAGCCTATTTCGATAGCTATAGTAAGATCAAATACCACAGTAAGTACAAATGTTACTATCAGCACGGCTATATCCGATTTCGGATTTTGGAAAATACCTATCACAGTGCGCCATCCACTCATATTATATGCCACCATCACCAGTACTCCGGCAAGGCATGCCATAGGCACATAGTTGATAAGGGGCATAAGGAACAGGAATATAAGCAAAAGTACCACAGCATGTATTATACCTGCCACCGGAGTGCGTCCGCCATTGGTTATATTAGTCATTGTGCGGGCTATAGCTCCTGTAACCGGAATACCACCGAAGAATGGTACAGCAACGTTGGCTATACCTTGTCCTATAAGTTCTGTGTTGTTACGTGTTCTGTTTCCGGTGGCTCCATCGGCTACGGTTGCCGAAAGCAATGACTCGATTGCTCCAAGGATAGCTATAGTAAACGCTGATGGCAGCAGTACATTTATCGTTGTCATGTTGATACCAAGCCAATGTGGAGTTGGTATTTCGGCGGGAAGGCGTCCGAAACGATCGCCTATGGTTTCAATACCGGTCAATCCGAAAAACTCGCGTGCCGCATATACCACCACCGTCATTACGATGATTGCAATAAGTGCTCCGGGCAATTTCTTGGAGATATAGGGTGTCAAGGCTATTATTGCGATTGTAATCAGTCCGACAATAAGGGTCGGGCAGTTTATAGTATCCATATTTTGCAGATATACCGCCCATTTACCTATGAAGTCACCCGGAACTTTATCGATTTGCAGTCCGAATAAATCCACAATTTGAGTGGAAAAGATAGTAAGCGCTATACCACTTGTAAATCCCACAACGATGGGGTAAGGGATAAACTTGATAATAGTTCCGAGCTTGAATACACCTAAAAGAATGAGTATTAATCCCGCCAAAAAAGTTGCAATAGCAAGCCCTTGAAGACCGTAAAGTTGGATAATGTTATACACAATAACAATAAAAGCACCGGTAGGACCGCCTATCTGTACGCTGTTTCCGCCTAATGCCGAAACAAGGAATCCTCCTATAATGGCAGTAATGAGACCAACCGATGGTGTTACGCCACTTGCTATACCGAAAGCAATTGCCAATGGCAGAGCTACAATACCTACAACGACTCCTGCGATTAAATCGCTACGAAATTTTGCCCAAGAGTAATTTTTCAGTTCGCTTAGAGCTTTGGGCTTAAATTCAACTTTTCCGCTGAAATTCATAAAACAATCCGTTTTTACTTTAAAAGCAGTTTAAATTTATCCAAATGTATTTTTTAAGTGAGATTATTTTTAATCGAAATAAATTTAAACAAATTCTTAAAACCAATCTTTTTCTTTTGAGGGCGCAAAGTTAAGGATTATTTACAAGTTTTCCAAAATTTTCATAACTTCATGAAGACTAAAAATAAAATAAGCCTAATTAGATGCAATTGAACTCATTAGGCTTATCATCGATATTCATTATTTCCTTTTTTTACTTTTCTCTTTACTCTTTTCTTTCTTCTTTTTATCCTTTTTCTTGGACTTACTGCGGCGGTTATCCATTATTTCACGAGATTTTTGTCGGCTTGTCTGTTTCTTTTCTTGTATTTGCAGCAATTTTGAGCGAGACTCGGTAATTGGAACTTTATCGATGCGGTGCGTACCGACCGGATTTTTTTCGTCTACAAGAACGAAATCAAGCTGTTTTTTTGTGAGATCGGCACGGGCTATCTGTATTGTTACTTTATCGCCGAGTTGATAACGGTGTCGGCTGTTTCGCCCTATCAGGCAATAGTTCTTCTCGTCAAACTCGTAATAATCACCTTCCAAATCGCGTATCGGCACAAGTCCTTCGCATTTATTGTCGTCAAGTTCCACATAAAAGCCCCATTCGGTTACGCCGGATATTATACCGTCGTACACATTACCCAGTCGTTCGCCAAGATATTCCACCTGCTTGTATTTGATAGATGCACGCTCGGCATTAGATGCAAGTTGCTCCATGCTGCTTGAGTGTTCGCATTCATCTTCAAGTTTTTCGGCATTAAATGCTCTTTTTCCGGCAATATAGCGATCCAAAAGACGGTGTACCATCATGTCGGGATAGCGTCGTATCGGTGATGTAAAATGGGTATAGAAGTCGAAAGCAAGTCCGTAATGCCCTATATTTACAGTGGTATATACTGCTTTTGCCATAGAACGTATGGCTAACATGGAAAGCAGATTTTCTTCAGGTCGGTTTTTTATCTGCTTCAGCATATTGTTGAGTGAGCGGTTGGTTTCAGTGGCTTTATCGGTGATTTTCAGTTTATATCCGAATCGACCTGCTATTTCGTGAAGATTTCCCATCTTGTCCTGATCGGGTTTGTCATGAACACGATAAACAAATGGTTTAGGTTTCTTTCTTCCTTCAGGTTTACCTATAAATTCAGCTACTTTTTTATTAGCTAACAGCATGAATTCCTCAATAAGTTTGTTTGCATCCTGCGAGCGCTTGAAATACACATCTACAGGACGCCCCGTTTCATCTATTTCAAAACGAACTTCAGTACGGTCAAAGTCCACAGAACCGTTTTCATACCTTGCTTGGCGCAAGAGCTTGGCAAGACGGTCGAGTGTGATAATTTCTTCTTTGAAATCGCCTTCACCGGTCTCTATCACCTTCTGGGCTTCTTCGTAGGTGAATCTACGGTCACTCTTAATGACTGTGTGGCAGATGTCGTATTTTATAACATTGGCGTCTTCATCCATTTCCAATATACATGAATAAGCCAGTTTTTCTTCGTTGGGGCGTAGTGAGCAGATGTCATTACATAACCTTTCGGGTAACATCGGAATTGTGCGATCTACAAGATATATTGAAGTGGCACGTTGCCGGGCTTCAATATCGATTATGCTGCCCGGCAAAACATAATGAGTAACATCGGCAATGTGAACACCCACTTCCCAATTGCCGTTATTCAGTTTCCTGACAGACAAGGCATCGTCAAAATCCTTGGCGTCCTTCGGGTCGATAGTAAAGGTGGTTATATCTCGGAAATCCTTGCGTTGTGCTATTATTTCGGGGGTAATGCGTGCATCTATTTTCTCTGCTGCTTTTTCAACTGCTTCAGGATACCTGTACGGCAGACCGTATTCCGCCAAAATGGCATGGATTTCGGCGTTATTATCTCCTGTTGTACCCAAAATATCTACAATTTCGCCTATAGGAGTATTTGTATCTTCATGCCACTCTATAATACGAGCCGTTACTTTGTCACCGGATTTTGCACCATGAATCATATCTATAGGTATGACGATGTCGGATGCAAGGAATTTACTGTCGGTAATGATGTGGGCAAAATAACGGTCTATACGCAGTGTGCCTACAAATATTTGATTTTTGCGTTCTATTATGCGGGTAACAATAGCTTCCGGTTCATATCCCCAGCGCTTTGCGCTTATGTGAACCTCAACCTTGTCCCCATTCAAGGCATGCATGGAATTACGTTCGGCAACAAAAATACCGTCTTTGTTTTCGCTCACATCTAAAATTACGGAATTTTTGCCGTTATTGCGGCGACAGAATATGCCGGTCGCAACATTTTGTTTTTTCTTAGGGGATTTGAATTTTCCCGGTGTCGTTTCGGTGAGAATACCGGAAGCAGCCAATTCCTCAAGTATTTTCGCTACCATTGGGAAGTCTACAGGTGTATTGATTCCTATTGCCGACGATACGTGCTTGTAGTTGTAGGGGATACCGTTCTCTCTATCAAAAAAATTCAGAATCCTGTCCCGGATAATATCTTTAGTCAAACGACCGTTGTTCTTGTTTTTAGCCATACTAATCTAATTAAGTTGTTGTCACTACAAATATAACATTATTTTCAGTTGAAAACAGCATGTAAGCCATCTTTTTTAAAAATAAATCCGGCTACACATCTCGTGCCACCGGATTCCTAACCTATGATTCACTTATTTGTTGTTGCTTTTCTAATGTTGTTATAATTGTGTCTTTCGGGTATCGTATGAATTATTAATTTGTGCAAAGATACACTATATTTCTAAAAAATCAACCATTTTGCTTACAGCAATTAACTATTATTATACATTGGAATCATAAATTAAACAAACGAAAGCTTCGATACGCCGTTAGATGACAAAATGAAAGTAACGAATGACTTTTTTAATAGGCTACATAATTATTTGAAAAATAGTTGTAATTTTGTGCTGTTTTGTATAGCGTTGGTCAATTTTTAAGTCTCAATTGTTACCTGACGCGAAAAATAAGTATTTATAAATGGGATAATGAAATAAAAAAGGGGAATTCAATGGAAAATGAGTTAATTTATATCATATTACATTTTGTTGTATGTTTTGCATTCTTTCAGCTGATACAGCGCCCGATGTTTATGTTTTATAATCGTTCGGCTAATTCGGAAAACATGACAATAAAGGATTTTTTTCAAATTTATCGTTATGGCTGCCGTTCCGATTTAATTGCTGCATCTTTTATGACGGCTTTCCCTGTGTTACTGTTATGGCTGCACTCCCATTTTCCGAGGTTTGATACTTTTATGCCTTTGGTTTGTTATGATATACTGTTGGCTGTTGCGCTTGGACTTCTTACGGTTTCCGATACAGCATTATATAAATTCTGGAAATTTAAAATAGATTCATCGGTATTGGAGTATCTGCATTCTCCTAAAGGCGTTTTTGCCAGTGTGTCGGGATTATATGTGTTTATAGCGTTTTCTTCGGCGGGACTTGTGTCAGCATTGTTTTTCTGCGGTGTGATGTGGTGCGCCCGGATATTTTCTCCGGGAAAGTCGGATTTAGTTCCCGGGATAATGGATCATGTTATTGTTTTTGTTTGCTTTCTGCTGATTGCCGGTTTGCTTTTTGCTGCTATCAGGGGTGTGGGAAGCAGACCGAATAATCCTTATGTATCATTTTTTTCAAAGAATCCGTATTATAACCACTGTGCGTTGAATCCATTATATAATATGATATATTCATTCACTGTAAAACAGGATAAGTATTACAAACAGTTCCAAATTTTTGATAAAGAAGAATGCAGAAAAAAGTTTGAACCGCTGTTCCCCTTGAATGGAAAACCGAAATTGAAGTTACTTAATACGTCTCGTCCTAATGTACTGTTTATTGTATGGGAAAGCCTATGTTCCAAATACGTAGAATCTCTGGGCGGTATACCTGATGTGACACCGAATATTGAAAGGTTATCGAAAGAAGGTGCATTTTTCTCTCAATGTTATGCCGGGAGTTTCCGTACGGATAGAGGTCTTGTGTGTCTTCTGAGCGGATATTTGGGGCTACCTACTACAAGTGTGATGGCAAATATTAAAAAATTGCCTAATATGCCGGCTTTGCCACGCGTATTTAAAGATTTGGGTTATAAGACAACGGCTGTTCATGGAGGAGATTTGAGTATTCGACATAAAAGGGAATATTATTGGATTATTGGGCATGATGATTTGATGGCGCAAGAAGATTTTCCTAAAGATGCTCCTACCGGCAAATGGGGATGTCATGACGATTATGTTTTTTCTTGGTTGTATGATGATATCATCAAAAAAACTCAAAATAAAGAACAATGGTATACAACATTCCAAACTCTCAGCTCTCATGAAAATTGGAAAGTGCCATATAATAGATTGCCGCAAGATGAAGTTGCAAATTCTTTTGCCTATGTCGATGATAGTTTCGGCAAGTTTGTTGATAAATTGAAAGCAAGCCCGGCTTGGGACAATCTCTTGATTATATGTACGGGCGATCATGGGGTGAATTTGGAACAATCTGTAGAGCGTGCCGAGAATTCGCATTTACCGTTGTTGATGCTTGGTGGTGCAGTCGAGAAGGGTGTACAAATAGACACTTTGATGAGCCAATCCGACATAGCAGCAACCCTGCTTGGGCAAATGGGGCTTCCTCATGAGGAATTTGTTTTCAGCCGCGATGTATTGGCAGATACTTATACATATCCTTTTGCCTTTCATGCTTATTTCAATGGCTTTATCTTTAGAGACGAAACAGGAATTACCGATTATGATAATGACGCCGGAACTGCCATTACCGGTGCTGATGAACGCCGTGAGGAACTCGGGAAGGTGATTCTGCAGGAACTATATGGTGATTTAAGTAGAAGATAAATAGAGAAGTGTCTCCCCAAAGTTTATCATTAAACTTTTTTTTGGGGGGAACACTTCGTCTCATTAGTGCATGTTTGTGATTCTTTTCAAAATCTGTTTAAACTTCAAACAGATTCTTATACCTTTTCAAGGGCTTGCTCAATGTCGGCAATAAGATCATCTATATGTTCGGTGCCTATACTTAGGCGAATTGTTGACGGTGTGATATTCTGCTCTGCAAGTTCGTCGGGAGACATTTGGGAATGCGTGGTTGTGTAAGGGTGTATAACCAAACTCTTCACATCGGCAACATTGGCAAGGAGCGAGAAAATCTCCAAAGAGTCAATGAATTTCCATGCCTCTTCTTGACCGCCTCTTATTTCAAAAGTGAAAATACTGCCACCGTCATTAGGGAAATATTTTTTATAAAATTTATGATCGGGATGACTTTGCAATGACGGATGGTTGACTTTTATAACTTTCGGGTGTTTTGCCAAGAAATTCACTACCTCTATTGTGTTCTGTACGTGTCGTTCTACGCGTAGAGAAAGAGTTTCAAGACCTTGTATAAGAATCCATGCATTGAAAGGGCTTATAGTTGCTCCTGTGTCACGCAGAATTACCGCTCTTATTCTGGTTACAAATGCAGCCTCTCCTGCCACATCGGCAAAAACAGCTCCATGATAACTCGGATCCGGTTTGGCTATTGTCGGGAATTTATCGGCATTGCTTTTCCAATCAAATTTACCGGAGTCAATTATTAAACCTCCTAAACTGGAACCATGTCCGCCTATGAATTTGGTGGCAGAGTGAACCACTATGTCAGCTCCATGCTCGATGGGACGTATCAGAAAGGGAGTGCCGAACGTATTGTCTACGATTACCGGAATATTGTGGCGGTGCGCTACCTCTGCCACCCCATCAATATTTGTAACGTCTGAATTCGGATTTCCGAAAGTTTCTACATATACGGCTTTTGTATTAGGCTTTATTGCTGCTTCCAGCGCATCAAGATCGTTTACTTTTACGATTGTGTTGGTTACGCCTTGATGGGCAAGCGTGTGCGTTATAAGGTTAAAAGAACCACCATATAGATTGTCGGCTGCAACGATATGGTCGCCCACACCAAGAATGTTCTGTAGAGCGTAAGTAGCCGCAGCAGCACCGCTGGCTACCGCAAGTGCGGCAACACCGCCTTCAAGAGCCGCAATGCGTTTTTCCAATACGTCTTGTGTGGAATTGGTTAGTCTTCCGTAAATATTACCGGCATCCCTGAGACCGAAACGGTCAGCCGCATGTTGCGAGTTATGAAATACGTAAGAAGTTGTTTGGTAAATAGGAACTGCTCTCGAATCGGTTGTCGGATCAGCTTGTTCTTGTCCTACATGTAGTTGTAGAGTTTCGAAATGTAATTTTTTCTGTGCCATAGTTGTAAATTTTTAAAAATCTATTTATCGTTTTTCTGCCGACAAAATTATATTTTAAAGAAAAAATACACAAGAATATTTTATAATTTAGAAAATAACACTATATTTGCAGGTATAAAACGAAAAAACATATACATACCCCGTAAATAACGGCAGGTGTATAGAAAAATGTTCTGAACAGATGGATACGCTTGATGCAATTGATTTAAAGATTTTACGCCAACTACAGCAAGACTCACGTCTGACGACTAAAGAGCTTGCAGCAAGGGTGAGTCTGTCGTCAACTCCGGTTTTTGAGCGTGTTCGCCGGCTTGAGCGGGAGGGCTATATACGAAGATATGTAGCCCTACTCGATGCCGATAAATTGGATAAAGGTTTGTGTGTATTCTGTAACGTGAAGTTACGGCAGCATAATTGCAGTTTGGGTAGGGATTTCATGACGGAGATTCAGGATATAGAAGAAATAACCGAATGTTATAATATATCGGGCGAATATGATTATATGCTGAAGATTTATGTACGAAGTATGAAACATTATCAGGATTTCGTGTTGGATGTGCTTGGACAATTACCCAGCGTAGGCAGTATTCAAAGTAATTTTGTCATGGCAACAGTGAAACACACAACAGAGATTCCTATATAAATCCACTTAAATATTTTGCAAAAGTTTTTTTGAACGTTTCTATAAAAGTGTACTTTGGAGTTACAGTTATAAAAATGAAACTTTTTTCGTAGATTTGCACCTATAATTAAAACTATACCTATGTGCAAATTTTATTCACTTATTCTGTTCTTTTTTATCTCCTTTAGTGCAGGAGCCCTTGTAATCCCAAAGGGTACTTTTTATTTTGATAACTCAAAGACAAAGTATAATGTCGTGAAGTTTGTTTATGGCAGTGATTCACGCAATGAAACCTATGTGGTATCCATGACCCTTGATGAGGGAGACAGATGGAAAGTGTCTTTTAGTGAAAAGGTGGAGGATATGTATCGCTATACGTTCGCTGCAACAGCATTGCCCGACGGCAAAATAGAAAACACGTTCAGTAATGTGAAAGAAGCTATAAGTAAAACGTATAATGAGTACCGCACCGCAACTACCGATGCCGCAATTCTTGTGGGAGGAATATTTGTACCGTCTTCGGGTGATAATTGGGCGCAAGGCAGTTGGCAAACCGTTTCCGGCTCGGCGACTTATTCAGGTACATTGCCGGTAATGTTCATTGAAACTGAGAACAGGGCAGAGATAATATCAAAAGAAGATTATATAAATGCCACATATTATATTGATAATATGGGTATGGATGAATATGAGGCAATAGGTACAAAAGATGCACCGCTTCCGCTTGAAATAAGAGGTAGGGGTAATTATACGTGGACAGGATTTGACAAAAAACCGTATCGAATAAAATTGGGCAGCAAAGCCAAACTGCTTGGAATGAAGAAAAGCAAGCATTTTGCCCTTTTGGCGCATGCCGATGATAGACTTGGATTCTTACGCAATGAGGTAGGTTTTGAATTGAGCCGGCGTATGGGCATGACATGGACACCTGCCACAGCTCCGATTGAAGTGGTTCTTAACGGGGATTATATAGGGCTTTATTTCCTTACGGAAACCATAAGGGTGGATGAAGACCGAGTGAATATTGTGGAACAGGCTGATGAAGAAACCGATTCCTATTCCATCACCGGAGGGTGGCTTATGGAAATAGACAACTATGAGGAGGAATTACAGGTGCGTATAACCGAAGGGAACGGTGCTGCCATACGTTTCACGTATAAAACCCCGGAATTATTGTCGGATGCACAGAAAGATTATCTTACCACTCAAGTGAATGCTATGGATGATGCTATTTATGCATCGGATAAAAGCTCTACCGAATGGGAACAGCTTATAGATATGGAGACTCTTGCCGGATTCTATGTGGTTCAAGAGGTAATGGATAATACGGAGTCGTTTCATGGAAGTTGCTACTTGCATAAGGATATTGGAGAGGAGACCAAATGGAAATTCGGACCCGTGTGGGATTTTGGATGTACTTTTTACAGTTCCAGACAAGAATTTATCTATGAAAACCCGCCTTATGGACAGACTTGGATAGGCGAAATAGCTAAATTCCCGCGTTTTCAAGCAAAAGTGTCGGAGATATGGAAATGGTTTAAAGGTAATAAATGCATCGGCTTGAATGAATTTATAGATGACTTTATCGACAGGATTAGTGTTGCATCACAATATAATTATATGAGATGGAATGCCTATGGCAATGGAGATATTGAATATGCAGGTAATGAGTTCAAGAACAAACTCACGGCGCGTCTCGATTGGCTTGTCGAGCAATGGGGCGAGGGTGTTTCTTCTGTAGACCAAGTAACGAGTGAAACGGATTTTTCGGTTTCATATCAATCCGGTGTAATGACTGTTGCGTCAAGCGAAACAATAGAAACGATAGCTCTTTATGATCTTACGGGAAGGATTATAACAAGATTATCGCCACATTCTGCACGATGTGAGTTAAATTGTTCATCGGGCATATATATGGTGACGGCAGAGACTGACGAAAATGTCTTTCGGCGAAAAGTTGTTGTAAGATAATCTGCATTCAGCTTGTGTTTTAGAATAAATTTAATCAAGTTCCAAACAAAACCGTAATATTTTTAACAACTTCTTAATTAAGCATAGATTTCTCGTATTTATATCCCATTGAATATAGAGCGAGTGAAACGCCTAATAGAAAGAACTGGCGGGCAACCTTAGCAAATATAAGATAAGCCTGTTTTGTCCCGGGTTCTATGCCTTGGTGCGTTATTGCATTAAGGGCATATTCGGCACACTCCTGAATTGTAGATACCCATTTTTTAGCCTCCTTGGCTTCCTTCTCCTTAGGCGATTCTTGATTTAACCCCATCATGGTTTCAAGCACATAGTCATCCATATAATCAAATCCTCGCTTGTTGCGTATCTCTACATATAAGTCCGGGATATCTTTTACATTGTCCCAACATGCGTCCCAGTATACGGCAGCACCTATCCCATAGTAGCATGCCCATGCAATGGCAACCATTGGGTAACGGGCATATTCGGGAACAACGTCCGCCATATATTGCGGAGCACTTTCGCGCCATTTTTCCATCAGCTCCTCGATGTCATATAATTGTCTGTTTAACAATTGCCGATCGGTGCATATTTTCACCAAAGTCTTCTGAAGATTGGAGACAAACAATTCATCCCCGAAATTATTATTAAGCATATCTGTATCCTATTTTTAGAGGTTATTTTAATTTTATTTCGAGATTATTTTAAACCGCATTTTGGAATATTTTTTTCGTCAAATTGCGCAGATAATAGCATGCCATATCCAAGCGGTTTGATGAAAAAGACAGGCAAAAAAGCCTTAAAGAATCCGAAATATGACCTAAGTAAAACTGTAATAAAATTTTCAAGAAAATTAAAAACAGCTACTCAAACACTTGCAAAATTACTGATAATTTCTCATTCAAAAAAGTCGAATACCAAAGAGCATACCTCTGAACGATAACACTAAACGCATGACTTACAAACAACAACAACTTCTATTTATTAGAAATAATAATATGAGACAGATTCTCATTCTATATTGAATCTTCCCATGTATATAAATATAAGAATAGCCGCTAATAACATTTGAAATATTATTCTTCTAATATAAATTTTCTTGCTTGTTTTTTCTTCCTTATTTACCAAAAAGATATTGATTACACTTGAAACAAGAACAACTATTGACAATACAAATCCAATCATTGCCACCACAGGAGACCATTTAAAATAATAAGTCAACCCGATTAACAAATAACTCACAAGATTAATTGTTGCATTAAAATTTAACCTGTTTCTCATAAATATATAAATTTAACTTTGCAAATATACAGATTATTCATATAAAAAAGAGTGTCTTGCGACAAAATCACAAGACACTCCACTTAAATTTATCTTATATCGCTGAGATTAGTCAGAAACCTTTGCGCAAAGATATTCACGATTCAAGCGAGCGATATTGCTTAACTTGATGTTCTTAGGACATTCAGCGGCACAAGCACCGGTGTTGGTACAGTTTCCGAAACCAAGTTCGTCCATCTTAGCCACCATAGCCTTAACGCGAGCCTTAGCCTCAACTTGACCTTGAGGAAGAAGAGCAAATTGGCTCACCTTAGCCGAAACGAACAACATAGCCGAACCGTTCTTACATGCAGCTACACAAGCACCACAGCCGATACAAGAAGCCGAATCCATAGCCTCATCTGCAGCCACCTTAGAGATAGGAAGCGCATTAGCATCTTGAGCACCGCCGCAGTTGAAAGATACATATCCACCGGCTTGCTGGATTTTATCGAATGCGTTACGGTCAACAATCAAGTCCTTGATTACAGGGAATGCAGCCGAACGCCAAGGCTCTACAGTGATTACTTCGCCTTCTTTGAAGCGACGCATATAAAGCTGACATGTGGTTGCACCTGTTGCAGGTCCGTGAGGATGTCCGTTCACATATAGAGAACACATACCGCAGATACCTTCACGACAATCGTGGTCGAACGCTACCGGTTCTTCTCCCTTTTCTACAAGCGTCTCATTAAGAATATCCAATGTTTCAAGGAAAGAAGTATCCGGAGTTGACTCTACTGAGTATTCAACAAACTTTCCTGAAGCCTTAGGATTTGCTTGACGCCAAACTTTCAAAATATATTTTGCCATTTTTAATCCTTTCTTTCCTTAAATGTTATGACTTATAGTTACGAGTTTGAACCTTGATTGCTTCATATTCAAGAGGTTCTTTGATAAGAGATGGAGCTGCGTTGTCGTCACCGGCATAGTTCCAGCAAGCTACATAGAAATAGTTTTCATCATCACGCTTAGCCTCTCCTTCTTCGGTCTGATACTCTTCACGGAAGTGACCGCCACAACTTTCGTTACGGTTTAGAGCATCGTATGCCACAAGTTCACCCATTGTGATAAAGTCTCTCAAGCGGAATGCCTTATCAAGTTCAACGTTCATACCTTCCAATTCACCCGGAACGAACAGATTGGTTTCAAATTCCTTACGAAGAGCTTTAAGTTTGGTAAGAGCCTCTTCCAAAGATGCCTTTGTACGAGCCATACCCACATTATCCCACATGATGTTACCAAGTTCCTTGTGGATAGAATCAACAGAACGCTTACCCTTGATGTTCAATAGTGCCTTGTGTGCTTCAACACACTTCTTTTCTGCCTCAGCAAATTCAGGAGCATCGGTAGAGAAACGCGGAACTGTAATCTGATCGCTCAAGTAGTTCTGGATTGTATAAGGAAGCACGAAGTAACCATCGGCAAGACCTTGCATTAGAGCAGAAGCACCAAGACGGTTAGCACCATGATCAGAGAAGTTACATTCACCTATCGCAAACAATCCCTTAACAGAAGTCTGCAATTCATAGTCTACCCAGATACCACCCATAGTATAGTGGATAGCAGGATAAATCATCATCGGTTCTTCGTATGGAGATACGTCGGTGATTTCTTCATACATATCGAATAGGTTGCCATAACGTTGAGCAACGACATCTTTTCCAAGACGATTGATAGCATCGCTGAAATCCAAGAATACAGCCTTACCTGAATCGTTCACACCAAATCCCTTATCACAACGTTCCTTAGCGGCACGAGACGCAACGTCACGAGGAACCAAGTTTCCAAATGCCGGATAACGGCGTTCCAAATAGTAGTCACGGTCTTCTTCAGGAACTTGAGAGCCCTTGATTTCGCCTTTTTGAAGTTTTTGTGCAGTTTCAAGTGACTTAGGAACCCAAATACGTCCGTCGTTACGAAGCGACTCACTCATAAGAGTAAGTTTAGACTGGTTACCACCACCCTTAACAGGAATACATGTAGGGTGAATCTGTACGTATGCAGGATTTGCAAAATACGCACCCTTACGGTAACAAGCTACAGCCGCACTACAGTTACAAGCCATCGCATTGGTTGATAGGAAATAAGCGTTACCATAACCGCCGGTAGCGATAACCACCGCATGAGCTGCAAAACGCTCAAATTTACCCGTAACAAGGTTCTTGGCGATAATACCGCGTGCGCGTCCGTCGATAAGCACTACATCGTGCATTTCATAACGATTGTAGCTCTTCACCTTGCCAAGTTGTATCTGGCGGTTAAGAGAAGAATATGCACCAAGAAGAAGTTGTTGTCCGGTTTGACCCTTAGCATAGAACGTACGACTCACTTGTGCACCACCAAATGAACGGTTATCAAGAAGACCGCCATATTCGCGAGCGAAAGGAACACCCTGAGCCACGCACTGGTCGATAATATCGTTTGACACCTCAGCAAGACGATACACATTAGCTTCGCGAGCACGGTAGTCACCACCCTTTACAGTGTCGTAGAACAGACGATAAACAGAGTCACCATCATTCTTATAGTTCTTAGCAGCATTTATACCACCTTGTGCAGCAATTGAGTGAGCGCGACGAGGTGAATCTTGAATACAGAAATTCAATACATTGAATCCCATTTCGGCAAGCGTAGACGCAGCAGAAGCACCGGCAAGACCGGTACCTACAACGATTACGTCAAGACGACGCTTATTAGCAGGATTCACAAGTTTTTGATGAGCCTTATAGTTAGTCCACTTCTCAGCAACAGGACCTTCAGGAATCTTTGAGTCTATTACAGGCTGAGCAGCTTTTTTTGTTTCTTCCATAATTGATTTAGAATTTTATAGTTAGACAATTATTTGCAACAGCCATAAGCCATGATTGTGAAGACGATAGCCTCAATTGCGAACAATGCGCAAACGATTGTAGCCCACCACCAAGAGATTGTTTTCCAGCGAGGAAGCCATACATTGTTGCTTGTACCCACCGACTGGAATGCGCTCCAAATACCATGTGTCAAATGAAACCAAAGAGCAGCAAACCCAATTAGATAGATAGGTAAAGTCCAAGGGCAGCTGAAAGCGGCAAAAATAGCCTCTTTTCCACCAAGAACCTCTACATCATAATTGCCGAAATACATTTCTTGCAATTCAGGAAGCTGCATTTTAGCCCAGAATTGCACTAAGTGCAATATCATAAAGCACAATACAAAGATACCGAGAGCAAGCATGTTTTGAGATGCCCATTCTACAGTAGCAGGACGCTTGCTTACTGCATAGCGGTCGTTTCCGCGAGCCTTACGGTTCTGGATTGTCAACCACAAAGCGTAAACAATGTGAAGCACTACACCGGCAGCAATTACTGCTGTTCCGGCCAAAGCATACCAATTCGCACCCAAGAAATGACAAATAGCCTCGTATGCATCCATTGACACAAGAGCCACCGCATTCATAAGCACGTGGAATGTAATGAATAGGATTAAGAAAAGCCCTGTCAAAGACATTACGACCTTTCTACCTACAGATGATTTGGTTAACCACATAGTAGTTCTGAATTTAATTATTAATTTGATTAGTTATTTCTTTAAAGTTTCAATTTATCTACAAAAATAACCCTTATTCACCGTTTATGCAACTATTAACGAAAAAATTCTCCAATTTTTATACAAAACAAAAAAGCGAAACAGAGACCACGCCTCTATTTCGCTTTTTCTCACATTTGCCCTTGCAACAAATCAACTGTCTATATTTGCATAGGTTGCATTCTGCTCAATAAACTCACGACGCGGAGCAACATCCTCTCCCATCAACATGGAGAATATACGATCACTTTCAGCCGCATCAGAGATGTGTACCTGCTTTAGGATACGATTTTCAGGATCCATTGTAGTATCCCATAATTGCTCGGCATTCATTTCACCAAGACCTTTATAGCGTTGAACTTTCACCTGTTTTTCTTCTCCGTTGGCATAACGCATAATGAATTGTTCACGCTGTTGCTCGTCCCAGCAATACTCTTCATGCGAACCTTTCGTACACTTATACAAAGGCGGCGTAGCAAGATAAAGATAGCCGTTTTCAATAATAGGACGCATACGACGGAAGAAGAATGTCATAAGCAATGTTGCAATGTGCGCACCATCGACATCGGCATCGGTCATGATGATAATCTTATGATAACGCAACTTACTAAGATTAGCCTCCTTAGGGTCATCTTCAGTACCTATAGTCACACCCAAAGCACGGAACAAGTTTACAATTTCCTCACTATCAAGAATTTTATGTTCCATCGCTTTTTCCACATTCAGAATTTTTCCGCGCAACGGCAGAATAGCTTGAAACATACGGTCACGCCCTTGCTTTGCAGTACCACCCGCAGAATCTCCCTCGACAAGGAACAATTCACATTCGTCAGGTACACGAGAAGAACAATCGGCAAGTTTACCCGGCAGACCGCCACCGGTCAACGGCGACTTTCTCTGCACTTTCATACGCGCATTATAAGCTGCATGACGAGCCTTCGCTGCCAGCACCACCTTTTCCACAATGGCTTTAGCTTGATTAGGATGTTCCTCCAAGTAATTACCCAACGCCTCGGCTACAGCAGTTTGAACAGCACCGATAACCTCGGTATTACCCAATTTAGTCTTTGTTTGTCCTTCAAATTGCGGTTCAAGCACTTTAACCGACACAACGGCTGTCAACCCCTCACGGAAGTCATCACTCGCCACCTCCACTTTTTCTTTCTCAAGAATCTTGGAATCCTCGGCATATTTTTTCAGAGTGCTTGTCAAGCCGCGACGGAAACCGGTCAAATGCGTACCGCCCTCTATCGTATTAATATTGTTCACATAAGAATACACATTCTCATTGAATGTAGTATTGTAGGTCATTGCGACCTCCACCGGAATACCCTGTTTCTCGATGTTTATATGAATAATATCATTTATCAAGTGTTCCTTATTGGAGTCTATATATTGAACGAAATCGTCAAGTCCTGTTTCCGAAAAGAAGACTTCCTTTTTCGCATTCCCCTCATCATCCTTTACACGCATATCGGTGAGAGTAAGTGTTATGCCCGCATTTAAGAAAGCGAGGTCACGCAAGCGTGTAGCCAAAGTATTGTAGTCATACACAATCTCGGTGAAAATAGTATCGTCGGGATGGAAATAGATAGTTGTACCATGCTCTTCAGTCTCACCTATCACTTTCATATCGCTTGTAGGATGACCGCAACTATATTCCTGCATATACACCTTTCCGTCACGACGTACCTCGGCACGCAGATAGGTAGACAATGCGTTAACACAAGATACACCCACACCGTGAAGACCTCCCGACACCTTGTAAGAACCTTTATCGAACTTACCTCCGGCATGCAACACCGTAAGCACCACTTCCAGTGCCGGTTTATGCAGTTTCTCATGCATATCCACCGGAATACCGCGACCGTTATCCTCCACCTTTATGGAATTATCCTCCGTGATTGTAACCTCTATGTGCGACGCAAATCCTGCCAACGCTTCATCGATGGAGTTGTCCACCACTTCATACACCAAGTGATGTAAACCCTTGCTGCTGGTATCCCCGATATACATTGAGGGACGCTTACGCACCGCTTCAAGTCCTTCAAGCACTTGAATATTATCGGCGGTATAATTTTTTTCTTCTTCCAATAATTCTTCTGCCATAATTATATTTTTCTTGTTTTTTCAGCACATTTCAACAAACAAAAATACTAAAAAATCCCGTTTCTACGAAATAAAAGGGTCTCATTTTCAAGACTATTTTTTCTAAAATCGGTATCTAAGAGGCACACATGCCGTCAAACGCATTTTAAGGCTCATTACAGCCATTTGAACCATCCTACCGACAACCGGTCGACAGACCGACCATCAACACCATACAAACAAAAATTCTCATACAAAAAATCGGTGCAGATTCAAAAAAATCCACACCGATTAAGCCATAAATAGATGCTATCGCACCGCTATACACTCTATTTCCACAAGTGCATTCTTCGGCAGCGTTTTCACCGCCACGGCAGAGCGAGCCGGAGCCACACCTTCAAAGAATGACGCATATACCTCATTCATAGCTGCAAAGTCAGCCATATCAGCAAGAAACACTGTGGTTTTCACTACATTATCCATAGTCATACCTGCCTCTGCCAGAATATTCTTCATATTAGTAAGCGATTGACGGGTCAATTCTTTTATACCTCCCTCGGCAAACTCTCCCGTTGCCGGATTCACAGGCAATTGTCCCGAAACAAACACCATGCCGTTAGCTTCTATCGCCTGACTGTAAGGTCCTATCGCAGCCGGCGCATTTGTAGTTGCAATTTGTTTCTTCATAATCTTGTCTTAATCATTTATTTTATATAATTATTTTCTTTATAATTACTGTAGTTCTACACTTATAACTTTCTGCCTCACCACTCCATTCATAACACACTCGTTATAATATTTCGTCATATATCTTGTTCCGCTTTCAAGCTCTATCCAGTAATACCACCGGTCGGTAACCACAGGGACAGATATATTTTCCAAGATTTGAGAATTTGCGCCGGCTTTTTCAGCCAAATCGGCTGCAACCGAAATCAACTGTTTTTCATCATATTTCGTATCCACAACCACATTTGCCAATGCCGCTAAATCAGAATTATCAAAACTACATATTTCAACTTTTGATGTCACTTCCGCATCTATTTGAATATTAG
This sequence comes from Muribaculaceae bacterium, assembly GCA_017473615.1. GTDB lineage: Bacteria > Bacteroidota > Bacteroidia > Bacteroidales > Muribaculaceae > RGIG4576. The sequence continues at coordinate 30,493 of JAFUKL010000049.1, forward strand.
GAGCCACAATTATGCTTTTCTTCAGATTTCCTTTATACTCCATTCCCGAAACCATTGCAACACCATTCAGTTCAAACAACGACAATACAGGCTCCATATCCTTATAGACCAATTCCTTGGACACAAGCATATTTCTCACTGAATTCAACATCTGCGACATCTTAGCCAAATCTTTTTCCGTAGCCTCAGGATGTTCTTGTTTATACTTATTCAACTGCACCTCTAACACAGCATCTACCATACCCGACGACTTTAATTGCTCCAGCACGTCGTCAATATTATATATATCCTTTACCGACCCATAAAAATCCGTTTGCAATTCTATAGGAATAGTATCAGTTTTTTCTACTATCGATTTATAGCTTTCAGCCATACCGGTTTTATCCACTATCCTATCTTTAACCGAAGGATTACACCTGAATATCAAATCTCCGTTCTGTAACGTATCCACAAGGCTCAGCAGCACCATCTGCCGATTAGCCGAAATACAAACAGTATCACCATTACTTATCTCATACTCTGCTGAAAGAATTTCATACTTGGCATTATCTCCTAATCCCCAATTATTATAAATAGAGACAACACTATCTTTGGGATTCTGAGCCAAGGACATTGAAACTCCAAACAACACCGTTAAAATCGCTGCGAACAATCTCTTCATAACAATTCAGCTTAAAATTTTCTCAAAACAATTTCTAACACTCTTACAAATATACTCACATTTTCGTTAAGAACAAAAACAAACGGCAAAAAGGCACTAAGTCTTAAACTTAGCGCCTTTTTGTAGCCCATAGCAGAATCGAACTGCTCTTTCAAGAATGAAAATCTTGCGTCCTAACCGATAGACGAATGGGCCATCATTCAACCACTCTCTAACGAGAGCAATCTGTTCGTCAACTTAATTACCTATCAGGCAAGCTTGTTCATGTGATGAGCAAGTTTTGATTTCAAATTAGAAGCTTTATTCTTTGAAATCAAGCCTTTACCAGCAATTTTATCTAATAGAGAAACTACTTTAGGATATTTCTCTGTTGCTTCAGCCTTATCAGTCAATGCACGGAAACGACGTACTGCCGTACGAGCTGACTTCACATAATAACGGTTATGCAATCTTCTTGCCACTGTTTGGCGTATTCTCTTAATTGATGATTTGTGATTTGCCATTTCTAAAAATCTTAATCTTTAAGTGCATTTTATATTGTAGCCCATAGCAGAATCGAACTGCTCTTTCAAGAATGAAAATCTTGCGTCCTAACCGATAGACGAATGGGCCTTAAACCTTGCTTATCAAAAGCGAGTGCAAATATAGGCACTTTTTTCGAATCTGCCAAATATTCAAGCATCAAATTTCAAAAAAGCTCATATTTTCCATTATTTTTCACTCTTTATGCTTGCACACATCGCTGTTTTTTACGAATATTGCAAAAATTTTCCAACTATTATTTTGCAAAGATAATCATTTCCCCCTATGTTTGAAAAGCTGAATGGTATAGTTCTGCATGTGCTGAGATACTCCGATAAAAATTCCATCGCTCACATTCTCACCGACCGCTGCGGACGCATGGCATTTCTCGTGCCGCAAGGAGCAACGAAAGGTGCACGCATGCGCAACGCAATATTCATGCCGCTTTCAGTCATTGAGTTTGAGGCCAAAGTCCTACCCGGACGAGAGTTGCACACATTTCGTGACGCACGTAGCATATCATCACTCGCCGGAATCTATTGCGACCCTGCAAAAAATGCAATAGCCATGTTCATCAGCGAACTGCTCACAAAATCCATTCAAGAAAGCGAAGAAAACATTCCTCTATTCAGGTTCATCAAGGCATCGGTAGAATTACTTAACGAAATCGATACCGGCATTGCGAATTTTCATATTTGGTTTCTTTACAACCTCGGGGCATTTCTCGGCATTCAACCCGACATCGAAACTTATCGGGATGGCTACTGGTTCGACATGTCAAATGGCATATTCACCCGAGAGAGACCGTTGCATTCTCATTCACTCACACCTGCCGAAGCCCCGGTGATTCTTCTACTCTCACGCATGACATCACACAACCTGCATCATTTCAAGTTCAGTCGTGTACAACGCGGTGAAATACTCGACATCGCCCTAAATTATTACAGACTGCATAATTCCATGATAGGAGTACTGCGCTCCCCGGAAATTCTCAAGCAACTTTTCGTTTAACTCTGCCACGAAAGGCACTACCAACTGCCACCGGCTCCACCACCGCCAAACGAGCCGCCACCAAAGCCACCGAAACTTCCGCCGCCGAATGAACCTCCGCCAAACGAGCCGCCGGAACGTCCCGACGAGCTACCGCCTAATAAACTGCCAAGCAAAATAGCAGCAGCTACATCCCCCGCCGAACTTCTACCACCGAACGTACCGGAATCCCCGTCACGATCATTATCGTTATCCTTACTATTACCCGACATCAAAAACACGATAAACACAAGCAACATACCGAAAAGAACTGCCACCAGTCCGGCAACTACACTCCCCGACTCACCTTTTTCATACTCCGCTATGGAATATTCCTTCGCAAGTACAGGTAGTATTACATTCAACGCACGTACAACGCCTCCATAATAATCATTATTCTTGAACGCAGGTATCATCTCATTATTCACAATCCTACTGCATGACGCATCGGGAAGAACACCCTCAACACCATATCCGGTGGCAATAAAAGCCTGACCCTTGGTCTCATTCTTAGGCTTAACGAGAATCACCACTCCGTTATCATGCTTTGCTCCTCCCACACCCCACTTCTCACCTATTTCATAAGCGAACTGAGATGCGTCCATCCCCCCAAGTTCATCGACAGTGACAATCGTCACCTGATTTGAAGTCCTCTTTGAGAAACGCACAAGAGTATCCTCAAGTGCCGCAACTTGTTGCGGAGTAAATATTTTGGCGAAATCATTTATAAGTCTCGGAGGATTGGGCTTTTCGGGAACCTGTGCCGACAATGTCACGAAAAAGCCAACCATCATCGAAACTACAAAAGAAATAATCGTTTTATTCCTCATAAGAAATTTCATCACTCAATTCATTCACATCATCTTTTTGATAGGGGAAAAATTCCGCAAGGCGTTTCCCAACCATATCAACCACTTCACACAGTCCGTCGGCTTGCTTTCCGGCTTTAAGATACCCCGAAAGTATTTCTTTCTCTTTCTCCCAAAAGCCGGCACCCACTTTAGCATTAATGCCTTCATCGCCTATAATGGCAAATTTGCGCGACTTATAGGCTATATATACAAGCACTCCGTTCCGTGCCTCTGTCTTATACATTTCAAGTTTATTGAACACCTCAACGGCACGCTCATACGGGTCACCGCACTTGCAAGTAGGTTCTACATGCACGCGCACTTCTCCCGAGGTATTCTTTTCTGCAACACCGATGGCATCCACCACACGACGTTGCGACTCCTCATTCAAAAAAGAATCTAAAGCCATGACGATGACCGCAATCAGAATTTCACTTCCGGAGCTTTCTCCGCACCGGCTTGAGCCTCAAAGTAGCCTTTCTTTTCAAACCCGAACATTCCGGCAAATATATTGGTCGGGAATTTGCGGATGTTGGTATTATATTCCTTTGCAGCCTCATTAAATTTCTGGCGTTCTACGGTTATACGGTTCTCCGTTCCTTCAAGTTGTGCCTGCAAATCACGGAAATTCTCGTTTGCTTTCAAATCGGGATAATTCTCCGTAAGCATCAAAAGGCGACCAATAGCCTGCTGCAAATCACCTTGGGCAGCCTGATATTTCTTGATATTCTCTTCCGTAAGGTCATCCACATTCACAGTCATTTGCGTTGCCTTTGCGCGAGCTTCCACCACACCTTGCAACGTTTCGCTTTCATGAGCGGCATATCCCTTAACCGTATTTACAAGATTCGGGATAAGGTCGGCACGACGCTGATATACATTCTCTACCTGCGACCATGCTTTATTCACCGTTTCTTCCTGTTCAACCATTCCATTATACATACCCTTAACCCATCCGAAAAGGGAAATAACGACAACAGCGACTACTGCTATTACAATCCAAGTCTTTTTCATAATCTTCATTTATTTTAAATAATTAATATTATCCTTTACGTATCACCAACACAAAAAAAACGTTTTTCTCTAAAGTCGGTTTCAACATTGCACTACGAAGATAATATTTTATTCTCATTCCATTCATAAAAACTGCAATTTTGCAGCCAAAAAGCAGCATACACTTGTCAAAATCATGGAAATATTGTAATTTTGCCGATAGTTTCTCGGCTGAGAAAAGATTCTAAGTAAAGAGCTAAAAACCAAAGAAGATGCCTTGGTAGTTCAACGGATAGAATAGAAGTTTCCTAAACTTTAGATAGGGGTTCGATTCCCCTCCGAGGTACAAAAGAAAAGACCGCCTGACAATTTTAATTGTCAAACGGTTTTTTTCTGTCTATTCCTGTTTCCTGCAGAAAATTCAAAACAGTTTTTTTATTTTGTGACGGTAAGCATGCGCGGATTATAGTTCCACTTCACTTTTGCCCATAGAGTGCGATTAACTGAATCATAATAGTAAGTACCATCGACAAGTTTCGACATTGAATCTACTGCTTTCATCTCACCGTTGCCCCACTCAACTTTTTTCGGAGAATCTTCCAAAGCAACCATCTCAAACGTAAAGTTACGCTCTTCGGGCATTCCTGCATACCCCCAACCCTTAGAATCCAATGAAATGGCGAGATATTCACCATTTTCACGAGCCACAAAGTTTATAAGTTGATATTTGTTATCTTCTATAGTGCGTGTGCTTGAACGGTCATCGTCAAAGAGAGAATACTCGCTTTTATCGGCTCCGGTGAAATATCTTATAAGGAATCTTGACGGATCATATTTCTCGGTGCTGCGCATTTCGTAATCTGCCATAGGTATGAACGCTCCAGCCTTGGCAAATACCGGTATCACATGCAACGGCGCATCACATTCGACTGTAGCAGGACCGGTAAATGTCTTTGCAGGATTTTCCACCGAATACCACTTTCCGACAGGGAAATACACCATTCGGGAGGTCTTTCCCGGGTCTGTTACCGGAGCTACAAGAATGTTACGTCCCCACAGGTATTCATCTTGAATATCGGCTGTAGCATCATTCTTTTCAGTGTCGTAGAAGTTCAGCGGGCGAACGAACGGCGCACCGGTTACTGCATTCTCATACGCAAGCGTATAATTGTATGGCAACCATTCATATCGCGCTTTCACAATCCTTTTAAATGCCTCCTGATAGCCGGGCGATGTATAATGATACGGCTCTGCTTTTACGGTGCTGTGAGTGCGGAATATCGGAGTAAACAGACCGAGTTGCAACCAACGTGCATAAAGTTCTTCATTCACAGGATTCTTCGGGTCGACGGCAAAACCACCCACATCATGCGACATGTAACCAAACCCACTTAATGCACTGTTTATCATGATAGGCACCTGAGCTTGTAACCCCGGCCAAGAACGCCCCACATCGGTACTCCACGGGAATACAGAGAAACGTTGAAGTCCTGCCGTTCCGCCACGCATAAGCGTCATAAGGCGCACATTAGGATATTCCTTTTTAAATCCGTCGTAAATAATACGGCTCCACTCATTCCCATAAATATTATGATATTCACTCGCCGTTTCACCGTTATGGTGACGTATTGTAAGCGGATGCACTTCCGGTTCACCCAAGTCGCCCCACCAGCCGGTCACACCTTCATCGGTAAGCTGCTTATAGCGATTCCATAACCATTTACGGGTAGCAGGATTACTCACATCAAACATACCGGCTTCACCCACCCAAGTGGTTACATCGTGCGTGTTGCCAAGCGAATCAAAAGTAAGGTAGCCCGCAGCCTTGAACTTGTTATAGTTATCTATCGCACCTATTTTATTAATGTAAGGTTGTGATATAATTACGGTTTTCACACCATCAGCTTTAAGCTTGGCAAGCATTCTCTTATGGTCGGGCCATTGAGCTTTATTCCATTCAAGCCGCCCCATATCGGTTTCTTGCCCGTACCAATACAAGTCAAGCACAATACCATCCACAGGATAACCTTCACGGCGCAACGTGTCTATAACGCCCTCGGTTTCTGCCTGAGTGCGATACCCATATTTTGAGGTTATATAACCCAACGCCCAGAATGGTGCAAGCTCTTGCCGCCCCGTCAATTCCGTGTAATTTTTCACCACACCGGCAATATCACCGTCATCGGATGCAATAAAGTAATAAGATACAGGCGTACGGCTCTCTGTAATATATTCGACAGGATTTTTCAAGACAAGTTTCGATGCGGTATAATCATCGAAATACACTCCGTATCCCAATGAAGATATATAGAAAGGAACCGTGATATTCATCTGTGATGTGCGGTCGCCCTTACCATAGGCGTAATTCTGCTTATTGAACATTATCATTGTATCGCCTTTCAAATCATAGCCCACACCGCGCTCGCCGCAACCATAGAACGACTCTTCGGCACGGCTCTTAAACGATATACGGCGTTCCTTGCCGTTGGAGGTAATCCCGGCCTCCTCCTCAAGCACACATTTGCCTTGGACGTTAAACGACAGCCTTGAAGCAGCCTTGTCGACAACAACTTCATTACCACCTTCCATACGTATTTCCAAAGTACCATCAGAGTCGCTTACGGTGAATTTGACCCATTCAGGTGATTTCACCACACTTTTCGACACTTTTTCGGCAACGGTTTCACCATCAGGTATTACCGACACTTTTACAATTCCTTCGCTGAAAGGAGTTATCATCAACTTGCCGTTCATGGATTTTACAACAATGGTATTGCCGGATTTTTCATAACCTGTAACCGCCCCGAGCGATGATGCACTCACAGCGGCAACATAGGATAACGTTAACAACAAGGCTGCCACCAACCTTGGAAATTTGTGAATCATTGTTTTCATCAGTAATATATATATGTGTTATTTTTTAGCTAAAGCCTTTTAAGCCCACAAAGATAAGATTTTAAACCGTATTTTCTAAACAAGAAACCGTTTAAATTTATTTGTCTCGAAAAAGGTGAAATACCTGAAAACATCATTAAGAATAAAAATTTATGATTTTTTCGCTCAAAATAGTTGCTATTTCAAAAAAAAGACGTACCTTTGCATCCGTAAACGACAAAAGCTAATGACTTCGTAGCTCAGTTGGTAGAGCAACTGACTCTTAATCAGTGGGTCGAGAGTTCGAGCCTCTCCGAGGTCACAAAAGCGATGAATGGAAGTTCTTTTTTGAACTTCCATTTTTTATTTTCCCTCCCACTAATGTTAACAGGAATACGGTCAATTGGTCAAAATGGTTGGTGAAATTTGAGATAAATCCTCAAATGGTCATTTTGGTTGGTGGTTACAAATTGTAAGTTGTAAAATACTATGAAAAACACCACGGGGTTTGCCATGTGGCTGGGGGTGTGTAACCCCC
>JAFUKL010000050.1 GCA_017473615.1 Muribaculaceae bacterium
ATTGCCTGAATAAGCCTGCCGCTCGGAATATAATATTTCGCTATCGTCACATGCAGTAAGCCGCCATAAGGGAGAGGGCGTGAAGTCTGTACCAACCCTTTTCCATAAGAACGATTGCCGACAATTACCGCACGGTCAAGATCCTGCAAAGCCCCCGCCACAATCTCCGAAGAAGATGCCGAAGAACCGTCCATCAGCACCACAAGTGGCAAATCCGGCACAATAGGCTCTTGCGTGGTTTTATACACTTTTGTATTCTGCTTTACTCGTCCTTTTTGACTCAAAACTTCAGTACCTTTGGGAACAAACATTCCTACAATTTGCACGGCACATTCAAGCAAACCACCTCCATTGCCACGCAAATCCAACACAATAGCTTTCACATCAGGATTCTTCTTTAAAGCAACCAATGCCTCCTTGACTTCCTGAGCCGAGCGCTGCTGAAAAGCCGTTAACGATATATATCCCAAATTTCCGCGCTGTACACCATAATAAGGCACTGTAGGAACCTTAATCTTCTTACGCGTTATCTCAACATCGACAAGTCCCACATAAGGGCGTTCCACCTGCACCTTTACTACAGTATTCTGTTGTCCGCGCAACAGTTCGCTCACTTTACTGTTAGACAATCCCGCCACACTGTCACCGTCTATTTTCACGATTTTATCACCTATGCGTATCCCGGCTTTCGCAGCAGGACTCCCCTCATAAGGTTCAGAAAAATAGGTAGCACTATCACGGTAGATAATACCGGAACCTATGCCTCCATATTCACCGGTCGACATCGTACGGTAATCATCTTGATTCTCTTCGGGAACATATTCGGTATAAGGATCCACATCATTAAGCATTGCTCTGATAGCAGTCTCAATATTTTTCTTGGCATCCAATGTGTCCACATAAAAAGTATTCAATTCTTTATACAGACTATTGAATATATCAAGATTCCTTATTATTTCAGTGTCTTTCTTTGGTGTCGAGCTATTAACAAAAGATGCCGCACACAAACACAAGAGTACAATCACAATTGTCGATTTCAATCTATTCTTCATTTTCTTCTATTTTATTTGCTAAAGTACAACATAGAGATGAAAGTTAAGCCCATTTTCAGCAAAAAAGTCTTAAAAAAGAAAAATATCAATCTTTTTTTAAGAAAGTTGTTGCATAATTCAAATATTGGAAGTACTTTTGCAACGCAATTCACAAATGTGAGTGCTATACTGCTTCAATAGCTCAGTTGGTTAGAGCACCTGACTGTTAATCAGGGGGTCGTTGGTTCAAGCCCATCTTGAAGCGCAAAAGACATAAAGAATTTGCTTCAATAGCTCAGTTGGTTAGAGCACCTGACTGTTAATCAGGGGGTCGTTGGTTCAAGCCCATCTTGAAGCGCAAAAGCGGAAATTCAATCGAATTTCCGCTTTTGCGTTTCATCCACCTCAACCAGCCGCTACCGGCTCAGCCGATAAATAAAGTTTCCAAAGCCATATAAAAAGAAAAGCTGTTAACCCATCGATTAACAGCTCTATCTTTGGTGATCCGCTTGGGGCTCGAACCCAAGACCCCAACATTAAAAGTGTTGTGCTCTACCTGCTGAGCTAGCGAATCTCCTTAAAAGCGTTGCAAAGGTACGCCTATTTTTTGTATTATGCAAATTTTATCCGCATTTTTTTGAAAGTACTACACAATATTTAGTCCTTTAGGCATTACTCACACGCTTGTTCTATTCTATTTCTCACTTTTTCCCATATCCACTGAGCATATAATATAACGCCTATAGTATGAAGCTATGAGAGTTGTAAGCGGTAATGCTATTATAAGTCCTATAAAGCCAAGGACTACGCCCCAAACGGATAATGACAGAAAGACAAAAACAGGATTCAAACCCATTTCTTTTCCCATTATCTTAGGCGTCAATACCAAATCCTGTATCACTTGTACAATACAATAGACAGCGGTAACTTCACACAACATTATCCAGAAATTACCTCCCGACGTTATCGAATCCACAAGGCAAAGCACCAACGCTACCGGTATGGATATAAGTTGAAGATACGGAACCAGATTCAAAACTCCTACAAACAACCCGAAAAGCAATCCTAACGGCAACCCTATTATAACAAACCCTATACTGAACATAATGCCAACTAACAATGCTATCAAGGATTGACCTCTGAAATAACGTTGCATAACATTGCCTATATCCTGCAATATCTGCCATGTAGTTTCTTGAAATTTAACGGGTATCGCTTTATGAAAACCGGTCTTAATCTTATCATAATCGATAAGAAGAAATACAAGATATAACAAAACGATTATCCAACCGGCTATGGTAAACAGAACACTCAACGTAGATCCTACGAAGGACCATGTATTGTTTGCCGCCGAGCTTATAAAACTTATCCACTGCTCACGGGTGAGCAATTTAGACAAATCTTCCACATTTATATGTGTCTTGATAAACGCATGAACTTCCTCAGAAAGAAATTTCCCTTCCGTATTCATTTGGCTGTATTCCCGTAGCATCCCTATCATATCTCTGAATTCCGATACGATAAAAGGATATATGATATAGGATACAACAATAATAATCGACACAATTTCAAATAGTGTGATTATCGTGGGGACAAGCCGACGGTTCAAGCGTAAGAGCCTTCGGTTATATTCAACCATAGGGTTCAGCATGTAAGCAAGCACACAAGCCACAAGAAATGGTAATAACACCCCACTCAGGTAGTCTATTACCCAAATTGCACCTATCACACATATTACGACAAATACGATACGCGCCACTCTGTCAAAAGTCAAAGGCTTATACGCTGAATCCATAATACGCCTCCTTTTTAATCAATCTGTATTATCAAATAATTGGATAGTTCCCAAAACTTAGCAGAATCATTGATTTTAAGCACTTTTGCACCTTCTTCATTCACAATCGTGTAAGAATCGGTCGGATGCTTGCTCAATACCTTAGCTTTCTGTGAATGCAGGGATATACTTGACAAGGTTCGCTTATCGGCTTTTGTAAAATAGGATTTTTCAAAATCTCCCTCCAAAATCTTTGTTTTACGCAAAAATCCTGATTCTATTATTTTATACTTATTCAACTCCGATTTTGAACCCACGACATAATAGCACGTATTCAACTGATTAGCTAATTGTACAGCTTCATCTTGCGCCATTTGTCTTTCTTTCATAACTTCCTTATTCACATTTGAAAGAGAATCGACACGGGTGTTTAAATCCTCTATTTCCACATGCGCCTTTTTTAAAGCCGCTTGCAATTCGGCTATAGTCGCTTCCTGCGTCTCAATCTGATAACGTAAGGACTCTATGGTCTTTTTCATTTCGGCATTATAATTGGCTGACTTTCTCAACTTGGATTCAAGTTCCTCCAATTTTTGCCGACGCTCAAGCATTGCCTGCTGAATAATTATCATGTCCGATTTTATTTGCTCTTTCTTGTCGGGTGTTTCTTTATCCAAATCAGAAGCCATCAGCTTTTCCATATCCTTTATTTGAGCCATTCCACTGCTTATGTCATTAAGCAGTTTTAAAAGGCTGTCCTTTTCAGCGTTGGCTGTTTGCAGTGAATCTGTCAGTTCAGTAGTCACCATTTGCAATTCATCCGTTTTAGATGACGTGTTGCAAGCCGAAAACAGCAAAGATGTAGCACATACCGATAATAAAACCACACGTTTCATCATAATAAAGTATTTAGTTTGTTTGTATTCTTAAATTTAGCGTATTTATCCACTTTCTCCACCGACTGAGATTCCTTGCCTTCCACTACAAGCACAATCTCACCTTTTGGAGCAGTGACTGTAAAATAATCAACAAGTTCTTTCAATGTACCGTTATGAGTTGTATTATGAATTTTAGAAATTTCACGACTTACCGATGCTTCTCGATTCTCGCCAAAAACTTCTGCCAATTGCTGCAAAGTCTTCAACAAGCGCATGGGAGATTCATAAAAAATCATTGTCCGCGGTTCTTCTGCCAATTGTTGCAGACGCGTTAACCTGCCTTTCTTTTGTGGCAGAAAGCCCTCAAAACAGAACTTATCACAAGGCAAACCGGAATTGACAAGAGCGGGGACAAAAGCTGTAGGACCCGGCAGACACTCTACTTCAATCCCCTTTCGGCGACATTCACGCACCAAAAGAAACCCCGGATCGGAAATTGCAGGTGTTCCTGCATCAGACACCAAAGCTATTATCTCACCCGCCTCCAATCGGGAGACGAGCGTATCTATCGTATTATGCTCATTAAACTTATGGTGGCTCTGCATGCGTGTCTCTACCCCGAAATGTTTCATCAGCACACCACTGGTGCGCGTATCTTCTGCAAGTATTAAACCAGCCTCTTTCAACGTTCGCACGGCTCTTACACTCATGTCATCCAAGTTACCCACCGGTGTAGGTACTATATATAATTTTCCACTCACACTCATATCATAAAAAATGATTCCTTATTATGGTCATGAAATCCATTACTTCAGGAGATTCCTTATCCCATTCAAGATCACCATAGAAATACTCTTCAGCTTCAGCAAATGAATGCATAGTCTCAATCATATTGATTGTATTACACATTTCCACTTCACTATTACAAAAAAGTTCCCTGCGATAACGGAAACGGTCGTTTAAAGTAAACGCTTTAGACAAATCCTTCGATATATTTCGCTGTAGAACCTCGTCAAGTTTTAAATGTTCGCTATTCTCCATCGGTGTTTCATCTGCTGCTACTTCTGTCGTCTCATTACAGCTCTCTTCAGTCGGTACTTCTATTTCTTCTATATCTGTCGACTGTTCTGCCTGAGCGCTATCTTCCTCTTCGTCAACAACAGGCTCTTGCTCAACAGTTACTGTCTCTATGATATCGGTATCTCTCACGCCAAACATATCGGGAGTACAATCCGGTGCAAGTTCATTTAGGCGTTCCACCTTTTTCTGTATCATATCATAAACATAAGGAGACACATCTCTGCCATGACGGTCAAGCACCAACAGCAAACCTTCAAGTTCAAACACTTGCGACAGCATCTTTTCTATAGCAGGATTCATAATCGACAAACTTATTTAATATATTAACATTTATCCATTAAAAATTATTCCGGCTTTTGAGACTTATCTTGAGATAATCCTGAGTCTATACCCACCAACATATCAGAGACCATCTTAACAAGTTCACTCCTCGGGCACGTAAAGCTATTGATAAGTATTCCCACCGTATACTGCGGATTCTCTACCGGATAATAACCCACATAGCACTGAACATGGCTCATGCTGCCCGACTTCAACGCAAATTTACCGGCTGCAGAAGTTCCTGCCGCTACACGCTTTACCGTCCCATTTATGCCCGCCACTGGAAAATGCTCATGAAATTCTATTCCATCCTCTCTCAATTCTTTTTCGGCAACAGCAAGCATGTGAGTAAAGAAAGAAACCGGAGCTTTATTGGTACGTGACAACCCGCTGCCATCAAGCATAAATAAACCTTCTACATCCACACCACGCTCTTTCCAGAATTCCTTTACAATTTCCACACCGTTTTCAGCAGTAGCCTGCTTATGTGCATTAACGGCTATGGCTCTCAACACGCATTCAGTGTACATGTTGTCACTGCGTTCAAGAAGTGACTTAACTATATCGCTTAATGCAGGAGAGGTATAATCCAGCAACCGAGAGGATGTCACTCTATCTTCTTTATCTATATTTTTACACTTTACCTCTATCCCTGCCATCTCAAGAGCAAAAAGCAAACTATCACGTAACAATTGATCAGGAGAGGGATTGGCTATAGTCATCCTAATCTTATCGGGCTTCACATTACCCGATAAATGAAGTATATCGTTTTCAATATCCAAGCGCAAACCCAATCCGGAGATTGACACACTGTCGTTCTCTTCACTCATCACAGTGCAATGATTTTCAACCGATAAATAACTTTGATATTGATCAGTATCATATTCAAAGGTGTCATGACCTATATTGACGTTCAATTTCAGCGTATTATCGGCAAAATTCAAGGCATGAACACCAGTACCATAGCCATACCCTAAATCTTCAATCATCCAACTCGCCGGTACATAAGGCGAAGGATATGCCATATCATCCACCACAACATCCCCTTGTATCTCGTTTATACCATATTCTTTCAGTATCAGAACCAATGAATCGACAAAACCTGTCGACTGCTGAAAGTGGCATGAGCCAAGCGTAGGGTCACCTCCCCCTTTTATCAATAAGTCTCCTTTCAGTTTTCCCTTTTTACTTATCTCTCCATCTGCAACAACATGAGTATGAAATCTGAAATCCTTTCCAAGTAGTTTCAGTGCGGTCGCCGATGTCACGGTTTTCATCGTAGATGCAGTTATCTGTGACTGATACGGATTATATTCTGCTACTACATCCATACTATCCAACGACACAACACTCACACCCACCGAGGCGTATCTAAGAGCTGAATCTCCTACGAATTTATCAATGGCTTGCTGAGGTGTGATAATTTCATTCATAGGCCCATTCGCCCTAATTGAAAATGTGGAAACACACACACCTAAAAGCAATAACACTATACATTTTAATTTCATTTCAATAGTATTTTATACATTATAATTAATCAGAATTATTTTTCTGTTTCAGCTACTTTTAGCACATATTTTTCTTGATTTATTTTACAATCAGTTTTGCAATTTTCACACCACCTGAATATTTTATAGTCACCAAATATAAACCCGGGGTCATTCCTGTGGTATCTAAATCAGTTCCTTTACCTTGTTTTACTTCGGTACCATTCATAGAATTTACAGTATAGCCCTCACATTCTGCGGCATTTATTTTCACCACTTCACCTGCTTGCACAAGGTTTGGCAACAACAAGAATGTGTTATTGAGAGAGTATGCAATGGTTTCTATTCCACTACTTTCTGCCGGTATATTGTTATACACCCAGCTGATGTCCCCAAATTCCATGTGATGTGTACTGTCTTTTGCATCGGCTAAAACAAGATAAAAACGCTTAAACACTATTGGAAAACTTGACATATCTTTAACATCC
>JAFUKL010000051.1 GCA_017473615.1 Muribaculaceae bacterium
TCGCGCTCTTTCACCATTACGAAACTTAGTGTAGGCAATTTTGAACCGGGATATGAAATCAAATATGACAACGACAGCTACAGCGATGCAGGCTCATTAAAAGTGGAAAATGTGTGGATGCGTTCTATCTTGAGCGATTACAATAATATCGTCTTTGAAAGCAACGGCTCATTTAATCGCGGTATGTGCGTATCCGGTGATTATGTATATGTATCAGGCAGAAGCGAAAATTCATCGGGAGCAAATACCTACCTGCGTAAATACAATATCAATACCGGTGAACACATGGGAGACTTGAAACTTGGTGAAGAAGTTTCAATAGGATATTATCCTTGCAACGATGTTATTAAGGACAGCAAAGGCAATGTGTGTGTCACAAACCTTACTTTGGGCGCAAATTCCACACCATTGAAAATATTCTTGGTAAACCTTGAAACAGGAGCGGTAACACAAGTTGCATCGGTTGCCACATCCAAAAGTGTTCGTTTGGATCATGTTGCATTATGGGGCGATGTAAGTACCGGCAATTTCAAGATTTACGCAGCTATCCGCGAATCATTGAATGTTGTACGCTGGACTTTTGAAAACGGTTCACAGACAAAGGAAGAGACCACTACAGTTAAGGATGTTTATTCCGGCTCTCACTTCGGTACAGCTCCTACCGTTACCGTAATCGATGAGAATTCGATACTTATAGACGGTGCTGCTACACCGATGACACGTTACAACTTCTCGACCGGGGCAATGGAAGACTCTTTCAAGAACAATACAGCTTTAGCACCGGAACAGACCGAAGGCAACGGTTGTACATTCTTTACTCTCAACAATAAAAAGTATGTATTGTATTCATACGGTGATGACGGAACCGATGTGCCTTGGACATTTAACGTAGTATCTACCGATGACAATATGTCATTCTCTTCAATGCAACTACTTTGGACTTTGCCGAAGAAAGGACTTGGAAACGTATATAGCGGAACCATGCATGCTCCGGTCGATTACGCCAATATCGACGACAATACAGTGAGAATATTCATGTATGTACCGGGATGCGGACTTTGCGCTTATGACATTACCGATACAAGCATTTCAGGCATTGAAAGCACTATGAGTGAGGATACTCATTTCACCATAAAGGCAAGAGGCAACAATATCATTATGAGCGATACGGCACAATCGGTATCGGTTTATGATCTGACAGGAGCACAAGTGGCACATGCTGTAAACACAGCCGAAATGACCGTAAATCTGGCATCAGGCATCTATATTGTGTCTGCAACAGTTAACGGAAACGTTCACACTCAAAAGATTATAATAAAATAAGAAGAAAATACTTTTCCCTCTTTAAGGAAAATCATCTGTAACAAGGAGCTGTGTCAAAATTTATTTTTGGCTCAGCTCCTTTAGGTTTGTAAGAATTGACAAGACGCAAGGCATTGATTTTTAGCTCAATTGGAGTGTACTGAAGTACATGACTAAGATCTAATATCGATAATAACGGGCAGATTGTTAATCATGACACAACGCCCTAAATTTTTTAATATAAGGTTCATTATGCCCTCTACAGATTGATTGCGTACTTTGGCAACACGCTCGGCTATAGATTCTATCGGTAAAAGTGATTCATCGGTTTCTATCAAAAGACGCTCTTCGGGAATGGATTTTACGGCTTCTTCACAGAATTTTTCTCCAACAGATATATAAATATTCTCCCCGGAAAGAAAGGTTCTTAAAACATTCACATTCGAGCGGAAACCATGTATTACCCAAGGCATGACGGGCTTATGCTTTCGGTATGATGCCATTATATCATTACTGCTGCGCACACTGTGTATTATGAGAGGTTTTCTTAACCGTTCCGACAATTCAATATGACGTTCAAACACCTTTAACTGTACCTCTATCGGAGCGGTTGTCAGAGAATCTACCCCACATTCGCCTATAGCAACCACTTGTTCACATTCTGCTGCCAAAGTTTCCACCGCTTTAAGATTCTTTTCTAAATCACATCCGGCTATAATATCCCAAGGATGTATCCCCAAAGAATAAAACAAACCTGCTTGAGGCTTGAAATCTTGAAAAGAAGAGTTTATGACAGCCCCCATACGCTCTTGGTGATGTGTATGCGCATCTGTTATCATAGGCTGCTTAGGGAACAGGGTCATAACCACCGCCACCAAAAGGATGACAACGGCAAATACGCTTAATGGCAAGCAACACCCCCTTTATCGCCCCATGCTTACGTATAGCCTGTATGGCATACTCACTGCAAGTAGGCGTAAAGCGGCACATAGGCGGAAACAGCGGAGAAATACAACACTGATAAAATCGTATAGGAAGAATCAATATGAATATACATATTTTTCTCATGGCTCTGCTTGTGTTACATCACCCTGACTTCTATCCTTGGATACCATACCCGAAATCTTATTCATAAGAGCCTGCATTTTCTCGTTCACTACACCATAATCGACTATTTCATCACTAAGATATACAAAAGCTATTTTCAATGAACAATCATTATCCTCAAGGCATGGTATGAGTAAATTACGATTAAGGCGATAAGCTTCACGTATCCTGCGACGCAGCAAGACGCGGTTAACAGCCTTTCGTATCTTTTTTTTAGGTACGGTTATAAGGAATTGAGCCGGCGTCGATTCTTTATCCGTTACACTGAACACTGCTCGCAAAGGATAACAAATAGCAGACTTGCCACCATGAAACATATTATTGATCATCGTGCGACTGCATAGTTTTTCAAACTTGTATAATCTGTTACCTGTCATTCCTTCGATATTTATCTTGTTGCAAAAATACGAAAAAAAGAGATGAAATGTGGTTTTCATCTCTTTTTTGTCCTTTAAAGGGTATTTTTCTAATCTGTTTAAAATTTAAACAGATTCATTTTTACATTATTTTTTTGCTTTGTTGTTTTTCTTCAAAAACATATCCAATGCACTTGTCATAGAAGGACATTCAGCTGTAGGCGCTTCCAAATCCAAACGCAGACCTCCATCCTTAACAGCTTTTGCCGTAGCAAGACCGAATGCACTTATTTTTATGTCACCTTGCACAAAGTCAGGGAAATTCTTTTTCAACGAATCTATACCTGAAGGACTGAAGAACATCAGCATATCATAATCGAAAGCCTCACCGTCCTCAAAATCATTGCTCACAGTGCGATACATCACAGCAGTGGTATAAGGAATCTTATTGTCATTCAATACCGATAGAGTATCTTTATGTACATCGGCAACAGGCAGTAGGAAATTCTCCTTGATATGCTTGGTGAGCGATGGTATGAGATCATCCAATTTTCCCGATTTGCCAAAGAAAATTTTTCGCTTGCGATACACAATATATTTCTGTAAATACAATGCAATGGCTTCGGTTGTACAGAAGTATTTCATCGTATCGGGTATAGTCACTCTCGTCTCTTCACATAAACGGAAAAAATGATCTATTGCTGTTCTTGCCGTGAAAATAATTGCGGTATAATCGGATATGGAAACTTTCTGTTGACGGAATTCCTTTGCGCTCAGCCCCTCAACTTTTATGAACGGACGAAACACGATTTCCACTCCATATTTAGCTGCAATATCATAGTATGGGGATTTTTCAGATGAAGGTTTCGGTTGAGAAACCAGTATTTTCTTAATATTCACGATAATACTGTTTTTTATACTATAGTTCCACTCAAATAAATTGCTCCTTTATAAATCATAAAAACAGGAACAATTTCAACGGTGCAAAGATACAAAATAAAATAGACACAAGAGGAAATATTGTTAAAAAAAATCCTAAATCCCTTACTAACAAACACTAAACGTGCGCACACATACATCAACACCGCAACTTTCGGCATAAACGATATACTACCGGGGATGAGCATCCCTATGAACACAATAGGGAACAACAACAGTCCTAACATAGACTGAGAAGCATTGAATCCGTCAATCCATAAGCGTGTATCTTCGGCATCTGTGGAAAATACATAACCAAGCACACGGTACATCAATAGCTGTAACGAGAGATATACTCCCATGAGCAATGACAAGTATCCCACCGACTTAAACACGTTCTTGGACATTTCAAATTCAGGATAATAATAGTTAATGCCTATATGCAGCATAATCCCCACCATAATACAGGTATTCACCAGCATTACCACCATCATCAGAGTCTCATTCATTGTGTGATCTTCAAAAGCGTTCTGACGCTTTCGCACCGAAAACATGTGATGTGAAAAATCTGAAACATATTTGTATCCGCGTCGGAAAATCACAGCCATAAGGAAAAATACAAGCATAACAATGCCCATCGTGCCGGTATCATTAAGCGGCGTATTCTCAAAAGCTATCCCTTCCCGACTCTCCGGAACAGCGATTATGCGCGGTTGTACTTGTTGAACCTGTTCTGATTGCATGAGAGCGTATTAATATTTAGATTCAACCGACATTTCAGCATCAATATCAATAGTTTCCAACAGAGACATAGCCCCTTCAGGAGTTTCAGCCACATGCCATAAACAAGCATGCGAACTTTTCATAAACTTTTCTTCTATACAATGGCATAACATGGCAATAAGATTATCGTAATACCCATTGATATTTAGAATAACGATAACTCCCTTATAAAGCCCAAGCTGTTTCCATGTTATAATTTCGAGCAGTTCTTCAAGAGTACCACAACCACCCGGAAGAGCTATTACAGCATCGGCAAGACGGCTCATTGTCTCTTTCCGCTCATGCATATCTGCAGTAATAATAGTCTCTGTAAGTCTGGTATGACACCAACCGTTATCTACCATAAATTGAGGTATCACACCTGTTACTGCTCCTCCGTGGTCAAGCGTACCATCGGCAACAGCACGCATAAGTCCGCAATTACCGGCACCGCACACACAGGTAATCCCCCGTTGTGCAAATAATTCACCGAGACGATAAGCGGCATCACTATATGCCTTGTCAACCAATGCGCTCGACGCGCAGAACACAGTAATTTTATTATATTTACGCTCCGACATCACTCTACAATTCATTTCAGCAGCAAAGTTACAGAGAAAATTTTGTATTGCTCTTAACTTTAAGTTATCTTTGTGATAAATTTGTATTTTAACGATGGAAAATTATATCGTATCGGCAAGAAAATACCGACCAAGTACATTCCGCAGTGTGGTGGGACAGCAAGCTCTTACACACACGCTCAAGACGGCGATAGACTCGGGAAGACTGGCACATGCTTACTTGTTCTGCGGTCCTCGCGGTGTGGGCAAAACGTCATGTGCACGTATTTTCGCAAAAACTATCAACTGCCTAAAGCCTACTCCCGACGGAGAGGCTTGCAATGAGTGTGAATCATGCATCGCTCTCAATGAGCAACGTTCCTATAATATAGTAGAACTGGATGCGGCATCCAATAATTCTGTGGATGATATACGCACCCTTACCGAACAAGTGCGTATTCCGCCGCAAATAGGTAAATACCGCGTGTTTATTATCGACGAGGTTCACATGTTGTCCCAAGCC
>JAFUKL010000008.1 GCA_017473615.1 Muribaculaceae bacterium
AGTGTATTTTACACTGACTGCAGGCAATGACTTTCCGGGTTCGGGTACTATAGAGATAAAGAACAATGTATTTTCCACATGCGACTTGGTGGAACACAATCCCGTCGGAACGGTAGCAGTAGTAATGGATTACACGACCGGGGTAGAGGAGACCTTGTCGGATTCCGTCAGCGAGGTCGAGTATTACACCTTGCAGGGCATAAAGGTGGAGAAAGAGCAATTGACGCCGGGCATTTACATCAAGCGTCAGGGCGGCAAAACCACGAAAGTGGTGATGTGATAAAAAGACAAAAGGCTGTGCACAGCCTTTTGCTTTTTTATAGAGTTTACAAGGCTTATCAGCCTAATTAGTCCAATCAGCCTAATTAGCCCAATAATGCAAATAAGGCTGATAAAGTACTTTATTATTTGATAAGGTCTTTACCGGTCATTTCAGCAGGTTGAGGAAGTCCCATGATGTGCAACAATGTAGGAGCGACATCGGCAAGGATTCCGTTCTCAATCTTAGCATCCTTATTCTCTGTTACATATACGCATGGAACAGGGTTCAATGAGTGAGCGGTATTAGGTGTGCCGTCTTCGTTGATAGCGTTGTCGGCATTACCGTGGTCGGCTATGATGATTACTTCATAATCATTAGCCTTAGCTGCTTCAACCACTTGCTCAACACACTTATCCACTGTAACTACAGCCTTTTCGATCGCTTCATAGATACCGGTGTGTCCCACCATGTCGCCGTTGGCGAAATTTACCACAATGAAATCATATTTTTGTGTACCGATAGCATCGGCAAGTTTATCGGCAACTTCGGGCGCACTCATTTCCGGTTGCAAGTCGTAGGTAGCAACTTTGGGAGAAGGAACAAGAATACGATCTTCACCTTCGTATGGAGTTTCGCGTCCGCCGTTGAAGAAGAATGTAACGTGAGCATATTTTTCTGTTTCGGCAATGTGCAATTGCTTTTTACCGAGTGATGCTACATATTCACCTATGGTATTGTTTACGTTCTCTTTGTCAAACAATACATGTACTCCCTTGAAAGATGCGTCGTATGGCGTCATGCAATAATATTGCAGGTTTGGTATGGTTTTCATTCCTTCAGCCGGCATATCTTCCTGTGTTAGAACAATGGTAAGTTCTTTAGCGCGGTCGTTGCGATAGTTATAGAACAGAACCACGTCACCTTCCTTAATAGTACCGCCGTTAACGGTGCTGTTCACGATAGGCAACATGAATTCATCGGTAACATCGTTGTCGTAAGACTTCTGTACGGCAGCAACCATATCGGTAGCTGCTTCGCCCTTGCCCTCGATAAGCATGTCGTATGCCACCTTGACGCGATCCCAACGCTTATCGCGATCCATAGCGTAGTAGCGTCCTATGATTGAAGCGATAACGCCTGCGCTCTTGTCGCAGTGTGCCTGAAGATCGGCGATGAAGCCTTTGCCGCTCTTAGGGTCGGTATCGCGACCGTCCATAAAACAGTGGATATAGACTTCTTTCAGTCCGTATTCTTTAGCTATGTCGCATAGAGCATATACGTGGTCGAGCGAGCTGTGTACACCGCCTGTGGATGTCAAACCCATGAAGTGGATAGCCTTGCCGTTTTCCTTGGCATAACCGAAAGCGTTCTTGATTTCGGGGTTATCCATGATAGACTTATCGCGAATGGACTTATTGATTTTCACAAGGTCTTGATATAATACGCGACCTGCTCCTATGTTCAAGTGACCTACTTCGGAATTACCCATCTGTCCGTCGGGTAATCCTACGTTTTCACCGCTTGCCTGTAATTGAGAATGTGGATATTGAGCCAGCAAACTGTCCCAATATGGTGTAGGTGTAACCGAGATTACGTCAGACTTAGTTTTGTTCCCGATTCCCCAACCGTCGAGAATCATCAATAATGCTTTTTTAGCCATAATCATGTATTTTATTGTATTTCTATTTCTTTTTTTAATTGCGCTGCAAAGATACTATGTTTTTAAATTACAAATATCATGCGGATAGCAAAAAACGCACATGGAAGTTTATTTTTGGGGGAAGAACATATAGTCTATTACTTCTTTCAGCTCCTGTTTTGGATACAGCCCCATTATGGCTTGCGGGTTACCATCGAGCGGAAAGAAAATAACCATAGGTATGGATTGCACGCCGAAAGCATCGCCCAAACTTCTGTTCTTGTCTAAATCTATCTTGTAGAAATCCACTTTTCCCCGGTATTCAGCAGCCAATTCCTCCAAGATGGGTGACAGACGTCGACAAGGCCCGCACCATGTGGCGTAGATGTCGACAATGGCAGGTTTGTCGCCTTTCATCTTGAAACCATAAACACCATTGGAATAATCGCCTACCAAAGCGGTAAACTCTTCCTGAGAAATATCCTTGACTTGCGGCGGTGCTGCATTTGCGCAGGAACAAAGCGTTGCGGCAGCCAATGTGATTCCGATAACAAATGTTTTAATGCTCATATATTAAAATTATGTAAGTAATTACCTATAGAAGAGAAACGTAAATTGCAGTGATTTGTTTTGAACACAATTGAAAAAGCAAGAGCCGAATGGCACGCTTTCGCATGGTTCATTACGGCTCTAAGCGTTATATGTGTCAATATCATCCTTGGTGTTGTATGCGCAACAAGTCGTTGACGGTTTTTACCGGATTGAATGTAGCCAGCGGCACATCCACAAAGATTGTGTTCCAATCGCTCATAGAGCCGTTCCATAATCCCGGCAATTCAAGAGCCTTTATGGTGGTGCCTGATTTGGACTTTTCGGAAATCAAGCCGGTTTTCTTGTCTACATAGTTTTTCAGGTTGAACTTATTGCCTTTGAAATCTTTGATGTAGCAAACCAAATCCACCGGATTGAAGTGGGTTCCGCTCTTGATGAGTTCCGCCGATTCCGGCTTGCTCATGTCAAATTGAGCCGATTCCAGAATCTGTGGCGAACGTGAACCGTCATTATTGTAAGCTATATAAGGACCGCCTCCCGGTTCTCCATCGTTCTTCACCATACCGCACACGCGTATAGGGCGATTCAATTTATTCTTGATATAAAGAACCAATTCGCAATCTTCAAGATGCTTGGTGTCCTCATAACGCACGCATAGTGTGTTGTGAAGGAACTGCACCATTTCTCTCACATCGTCCATCGAATATTTACCGCTTTCCAGCATCTCCAGATAGGTCTTGATTTGTTTTTGAACCTTGACAAGACAGCCGCCTATGACTTTCTTGAATTTGATGGTCTCGGCGCGCAGACTGCTTGGAACAACGTTGTCGATGTTTTTAATGAAAACCACGTCGGCATCGATGTCGTTAAGATTTTCCAATAATGCACCATGTCCGGCAGGGCGGAACAGCAATTTGCCATCCTCGCGGTAAGGATTGTTTTCCATGTCGACGGCAACAGTATCGGTAGATGGTTTTTGTTCCGACATGGAGACATTGTATTTAACACCCCATTTCTCGGCAAAAGCAGGAACTTTAGAGTCGATAAGCTTAACGAATTCAGGTTTATGCTCGGGAGAAACCGTGAAATGAATGTTTACGTTGTTATCCTTGTCGGTCGCATACTGTGCGCCTTCTTCAAGATGCTCTTCGAGAGGAGTGTGTACTTCATCGCCTGTTTTGTGGAATTGAAGTAATGCTTTGGGCAAAAAACCGTAATTCAGTCCATTGTCTTTAAGCATACATTGAACAATTTCTTTATATTTTCCTTCGGCTTTCAGTTCGTCTATGCTTTTGCCGTGATTCTTTACGCATACGGCATTCAATGCATCATGGAAAGCGAATTTCTCGATTTCGTTAAAGAATTTTTTCTCAAAATCGGTAACCGGTGTGTCGTTGCTGCCGTTCATGAATTCAAACATATTCTTGAACATGCGGCTTGCAGCACCTGATGCGGGGACGAATTTTTCCACTACACCTCCATCGGCAAGGAATTTATCCCATTCGGCTATGCAACCGTCGATTTCGGTAGGGGAGAATTTGGTAATTCCGTTGCCGACTGACGCACTCGCATCGATTTTTAGAAACGGGAAACCTGTTTTGAAAGTTTCAAGTTGTTCATTCAGTGTTTCTTCTGAAATACCCTTTGCTTGCAAGAGTTTCAAGTCTTCTGTGTTAAGCATGTTATAGTATATTAGTTGTCAAGTTTGTTAATATTACCCAAAGGTAGTGCAAAATAGCTACTGTTGCAAATTTTAATACATACAATTTGTTTTTATCTTCACCTTATGCTACCTTTGAAGTAGAATTGATAAAAAAGATTCGTTTATGGAAATGGAATATTTCAATGACGAGGAGAAAGTACTCGTCATAAGTCAATGTAAGGCTCTGCTAAAGTCGGTGAAAGATGTGGTAAGCAGTGAAGACATCAACCGAGTACACAAAATAATCAAAGAGGGAATAGAACAGAAACATTATGCCCGCGATAAATATGGAATAAATCCCACCACACGAAATCTTGCCACTGCACTCACACTGATAGAGAGTTTTGGTGCCGATCGCAATATGATAATAGCGATATTGCTTTATAACTTGTGCAAATCGGAGTTTATTCCTGAAGATTATATACAAAGGGAATTCGGCAGTGATATAGCCAAGCTGATTAAGGGGTTGTTGCAAGTGTCGAGGTTATATAAGAAAAGTTCGGCTCTTGCAAGCGAGAATTATCATAAATTGCTGCTTACATTTGCCGAAGATATACGCGTCATAATTATAATGACCGTGGATCGCCTGTGCGTGATGCGCATGATAAATCATCATCCCAATACGCGTTTCGTCAATGATATATCCAATGAATCGCGTTATCTGTATGCTCCTTTAGCACATCGCTTGGGATTGTATAAGATTAAGTCGGAATTGGAAGATTTATCTCTGAAATATACTCATAGAGATGTGTTCACACAGATTGCACACAAGTTGAACCAAACCAAGGAGAAACGGGAAGAGTATATAGCCAATTTCATAGCTCCGGTAAAAGAGGCATTGACAAAGGCGGGGCTGAAATTTGATATAAAAGGTCGAACCAAGTCGATAAATTCCATTTATAATAAAATGGTGAAACAGAATGCTGAAGTGGACGACATCTTTGACCTTTTCGCAATAAGAATAATTCTTGATACCGAGCAAGAAAAAGAAAAGACTGAATGCTGGGTGGCATATTCCATTGTGACCGATATGTATAAGGCTAATCCGGCAAGATTGAAAGACTGGTTGACTATCCCTAAGTCAAACGGGTATGAGTCATTGCATATCACGGTATATGGGCCTGACAACCAATGGGTGGAGGTGCAGATACGCTCCAAGCGAATGGATGAAATTGCAGAACGTGGTCTTGCCGCTCACTGGAAATATAAAGGAATTAAAAGCGAGTCCAATCTTGATGACTGGATGAATAATGTGAGAGATTTGCTTGAAACGGGAAATGAAGGACCTACGGCATTGATGAAAGACGTGAAAATGGATATTTACGATAAGGAAGTATTCGTGTTCACGCCTAAGGGGGATTTGTATAAGTTGCCACAGGGGGCAAGTCTTCTCGATTTTGCATTCCACATTCATTCAAAGTTGGGATGCGCATGCACCGGTGGTAAGGTAAACGGGAAAAATCAAAAAATCACTTACAAGCTGCAAAGCGGAGATACAATAGAAATACTTACCTCAGCTACACAGACGCCTAAACCGGATTGGCTGAATTTTGTGGTTACATCTAAGGCTCGCAACAAGATAAAGCAGTCGGTTAACGAAATGCGTGCTAAAACTGCCGAATATGGTAAAGAATTGTTGCAACGTCGTTTCAAGAACCGGAAAATAGAAGTTGAGGAATCGGTATTCATGAAGACTATCAGGAAATTGGGCTATAAGACGGTTACAGATTTCTATACGGCTATATCCAATGAAACACTGAATGTGAATGACGTTATAGATTCATATTTGGATATATACAATAAAGATAGTGAAACAGCAGTACATGAAACTGCTGCCAATTTCGTTCTTCAACCTGTAGCAGAAAAGGATGATTCCAAGCCTAATGATATATTGGTGATAGGCGAGAATATGAAAGGGATAAACTATACGCTATGTAAGTGTTGTAATCCTATTTTCGGTGACGAGGTGACGGGATATATTTCCAGCAGCGGAACAATAAAGGTGCATCGCACAGGTTGCAACAATCTGCATCATTTGCTCCGTAAAGAACCAAACAGAGAGATTAAAACCACTTGGTCGGGGAAGATAGGTTCACAATTTGCCGTTACATTGCGTATCGTGGGAAATGATGACATAGGAATCGTTACGAATATCACTTCTGTCATAACGAAAGAGAAAGATACTACGCTGCGCAATATCTCAATAGACTCGCATGACGGACTTTTCCAAGGTTACTTGGTTATAGGTGTAGGGGATAAAACGGCGTTGAATGATTTAATTAAGAAGATAAGGACAATAAAAGGTGTAAAAGATGTACAACGTAGCAATAATTAAACGAGCGGCAATGGTATGTGCCGCAATATTTACGGCAAGTGCGCTTTGCTCTTGCGGAAATTCAGATAAGGACGGAGCGACCGGATTATTGGAACAGGCTCAATCGCTGTATGAAAACGGTGAATATGCTCATTCGATGGCTGTATTGGATTCTTTGAAAGCAAAGTATCCCGAAGAGATAGAATTGAGAAAGAAGGGATTGCATCTGCTTGTGTTGAATCAAGAGGGTGTGATTAAGAATGAAATAGCTCAAAATGACAGCCTGATAGCGGTGTTGGAAAAGGAAAATGAAGGAATGTCGGGGAAATTTAAGTATGTAAAGCATCCCGATATGGTTGAAGGGTATTATATACACAAGTCCATTGCCGGAGAAACAGAAAAAACTGATAGAACCGTGATAGAGCCGCGAATCGATGAAAACGATATGTTTTATCTTGTATCTTATCTTACCGGTCATGACATAAAGCATACCGGTGTGAAATTATCAGCTAAATCGGGTGCTTCGGTCTCTACGGCTACAGTACCTTATGACGAAGCGCAGAACTATAGGTATAAAAGCGGGGGAGTAAGCTATGAAATTGTTACGTTCTACAATAATCAGTGTGATACGTTGGGGCGTTTTGCGGCTGACAATGCTAATACTCCGTTGAAAGTTACTTTTCAAGGTAAGAAATCCTATTCTGTGCAACTTGATTCCAAGTATGCAAAAGCCATGACTGAAACTTACCGTTATGCAACGAATAAGTGTAAAGGTAAGGCTGCGGTGAAGAATCGTATGCTTTTGGAAAGCAAATTACAATTGGCTCAAAAGCAGATAGAACAGACCAAAGTTACTGAGCCGCAATGATGTTTTTATCAAGCCAGTTGAAAATATAGGTATATAGAGCCTTTCTTACAGGCTTGCGCGACAGGAAAAGGTCGTGCAAGCCGTCTTTTACTACAAGTTCTTGCACTTTCAGTCCTAATTTTCTGCCATAAACAGATATTTCTTCTACATCCAGAACTGCATCGCCGGTGTTAAACTCGGGATTCCATTTGTTGCCGTCAACTGATTTACCGGAACGCATAAGCAATATGGGTACTTTTATGTTTGTTCCTTTTTGTAATTCTGTTTGTGCTTTATGTATAGCACCGAGCCAGCCTGTGGTTACAGCAGGCGAAAGCGGCATTTTCCAGTGGGTATTATATTCCCATTCACCGTGATGGTTTTTCATTAAGCTTTGTGCATAGGCATCGTTGCTGTTTTGGTCGATTTCAATGGATGGTAATAGCCTTGATGCAGTAGAAATCATGGGTAATAAGTATTTCTCTTGTGTATCATCGAGGTTCATATCCATGAACGGACTATTGAGAATAAGTGCTTTAATTGTATGAGTGGGATTTTTAACTTTAACCATATAGTAAGCGGCAATAAGTCCTCCTGTAGAATGCCCCATAAGTATAATGTCTTTGTTTCTTTCCGATTTAATTATGGATAGTGCAGAATCAATATCGGAGAAATATTCGGTCAGATTTCTTGTCTCAAATTTTTTCTGTCCCGGTAAAATAGATCTTCCGTATTTTCTCAAATCTATTGCATAGAAATTATAACCGTGTTTGCAGAACGTGTCACCCATTTCTTTTTGAAAGAAATAATCATTGTATCCGTGAATATATAGGATTGATTTTACCGATGATTGAGCGCAAGTTTTTTTTATCAAGGTGGATATGACTTTTCCTGAATAATCCTCAGGCATTACTATTGTTGTGGCTTTATACCCGTTTCCCAAAATGTCTTCACTCCATGTGCGAGAATGAATGTTGCATGTAAATACCGTAATTATGATGTAAATAATCAATTTTCTCATAAGAAATTAATTGCAATAAATAATATGCAAAAATACATTAAAATCATGGTAGATCGATAAGGTAATACACTTGATTTTTGAAAATAGATGAATTAAAAAGGAGGTGCGTAAATTCACCCCCTCCCCTTGTAGTTAACGTTTGTCTTCAATTCCGAAGTCAATCCAGCTCAGTTGGTCAAAATTAGTCTTAACGATCTGCTTGGCGTCTCGCAGACAATCGGTGAGTTCGGTAAGTTTTGCATTGGCAGCCGATGCCTTAACTTTTACAACCTCCCTTAAAGCATCAAGTTCTTCACTCATTTTTGCAGTTTCTTCGGCTGTACTTATCAGTTTTTGTATCTGTTCATCGGTGATACCTAAACCTTTTACTCTATCGAAGTTTCTCTTCAAGCCCTCGGCAAGAGATTGTGCCTTCGCCACCTTTTCAGTATAAACTTTTGACATGACGTATTAAATTTTCATAGTAAATTTACTCAAAAAAACTGATATGACGGATAGCCTATGAGCATTGAACTTATTTTGTGTATTGTAATCAAGTGTTTGTGTCTGAATGACTTATGTTAAGGTTAAATGAGGTTAATTATTGTTTTAAAAAACTGATATATATTAGATAGGTTATAAATGGGTGAAAAAGAGAACCGATCACCTAAAAAGTTAAGCAACCGGTTCAGTTTTTTTATGAAAAAGTATGTTGTATAATAGCTTATTCTTTCTTTTCGGCTGATGTTTCTTTGATGATAAACACTGAAACAGCACCAATAAGCAACAAAATACCGGCAAGAACAAGCATTCTGTCTTGGGCTGCTATTGCACCGGCAGGAGTAAGCCATGATACAAGGTAGCCGCCAACCATAGCTGCGATAATCTGAGGCAGACATATTGTGCCGTTGAACAATCCGAGATATGTACCCATATTTTTGCCGGATAAAGAATTGGTAAGTATTGTAAATGGTAAAGCCAGCATTGCAGCCCATGCGCAACCTATAAGCAAATATGAGATGAAAAGCATGTGCTGGTCATGTATAAACATGGTAGATATGAATCCAATACCGCCCAAAACAAGACTTAGGCTATAAGCAACTTTGTGATTTTTAAATTGAGGTATTAACGTTGCCCATATAACGGAACCGATAGCTTGCACAGCAAATAGAACTCCCACCCAATCGCCGGCAGCCTGATATTGCTTGGATGCCACGTCTAATACTTCAACACCGTTTTTTGTGATAGTCGGGGTGTCAAAAGCGCTCACTGCGATAGCACCATTGGTATATGTCCACATGTACATGAATGCAGCCCAACAAAAGAATTGAACCAATCCTACTGTCCAGAACGTTCGGGGAGCTTTAATCAGTAGATGTAACATGTTACTCTTTGCAGTACTGCAACCCTCGGTTATACCGTGATATTCGGCGTATTCTTTGGGAGGCATCTCTTTAACTGTTATTGTTGTGTAGATAACACAAAGAATAAGGATGATTGCACCGATATAGAACGACCATTTTACAGAGTCGGGTATTTCACCTTCGGATGCTACGCTTGCAATACCTACCGCTGTGAAAATATAAGGGAATAGATAGCCTACCAAACTTCCTGCATTGCAGAGGAAACTTTGAATAGAATAGGCTAATCCTTTTTGTTTTTCGTTAACCATATCACCAACCAACATTTTGAATGGCTGCATTGCCATATTGATGGAAGTGTCGAGGAACATTAGTGAAACAAGTCCGAAAATCATAGCGGCACTTATGGATAGACCAAGACTTCCGGCATTAGGTAACAGGCACATCACAAGTACGGCAACAATTGCGCCGATGAACAAATACGGGATGCGACGCCCGAAACGTGTCCATGTATTGTCGCTCCATTTACCTACAAGAGGCTGAACGATAATTCCCATTAACGGTGGAAGAATCCAAAAATAACTTAGATTGTGTGGGTCAGCTCCAAGTGTAGCAAAAATACGGCTGATATTCGCACTTTGTAGGGCGTAAGCTATTTGCACGCCAAAAAATCCGAAACTAAGATTCCATAGTTTCCAAAAACTTAAATCGGGTTTGGTTCTCATATTCAGAGTAGTTTTATGGCTATCTGATTAACAGCCATACTTGGAGGCTTATTATCAAATAGTGAATCATTTTATTTAATGTGAGTTTTCTAATTGATGCAAAGTTAATGAAAAAGGATAAAAAAAGAGTAATTATGTGTTGATTTTTTTGTACAAGTATCAAATTTTTAAGGATTTTAGATATTTTAGGAAATATGTTGTAACTTTGAAGTGGATATAAATATTGGAGAAAATGAATGTGACAAATAACACTATAAAGTTTGTGGCGTCATTGGGTCAGAAGAAATACCGGGTTGCCGAGGGGTGTTTTGCCGCCGAAGGTACAAAATGCGTGCGCGATACTTGGGATTATTTCAATTGTCGCTTGATTGTCGCAACGCAGGCATGGTATGAGGAATTCGGGCATAGCGGACATCTTGGTAAGATACAGTTTGCCAACAAGGGGCAAATGCAACGCATGTCACAGTTTTCTACAGCAGCTGATGTGATAGCCGTATACGATATACCGGAGGATGTAATAGATGAATCGGAGGTGAGGTGTGGTCTTAATATTGTACTTGATAATATACAGGATCCCGGAAATCTCGGAACAATAATACGTATTGCCGATTGGTATGGTATAAAGAATATTTTCTGTAGTGAAAAGACTGTGGACGTATATAACCATAAGGTGGTACAGGCTACAATGGGGGCTATATCACGGGTTAAGGTACATTATTGTGATTTGGAATATCTCTTTGATGAATATTCTGATATTCCGTTATATGGAACTTTTCTTGACGGTAAGAATATATATAAGAGTGAATTGCCGGCAGAGGGGTTTGTCGTTTTCGGTAATGAAGGCAGAGGGATTTCCCCTAAATTGTCGGAACTCATAAAGAATCGTCTGCTTATTCCGTCCTTTCCACCGGGTGTGGCGACCAGTGAATCCTTGAATGTGGGTATGGCTGCTGCCATTACCATCAGTGAGTTCAGAAGAAAATGTTTTATAAAGAAATAAACTGAACATAATGGCTGTGAAAGTTAAATCCATGTTTTATTGCAGCAATTGCGGTGCAGAGTCGCCTAAGTGGGTGGGTAAATGCGCAGTGTGCGGTGAATGGAATACTTACATAGAGGAGAAAGTGGCGGTAAAACCGACGAAGACAATGACTTCATTCGGTGATACCGGTGATGATAAAAAACGTTCTGTACCGGTTAAAATTTCAGAGATAAAGACAGAGAATGAACCTCGCATCTCGTTGCCGAGCGGCGAATTGAACCGAGTGCTTGGAGGCGGTCTCGTACCCGGCTCTATAATATTGGTGGGAGGAGAACCCGGAATAGGGAAGTCCACGCTTATATTGCAGAACGTGTTGAGGATACGCAGTCGCAAGGTGCTGTATGTGAGTGGTGAGGAAAGTCGTCAGCAGTTGAAGATGAGAGCCGATCGCATTTGTGAAGGTAAAATAGACTGCGAGTGCTACATCTTATGTGAAACTTCATTGGAGGCGATTTTTACAGGTATAAAAAACTTTAATCCGGATTTGGTGGTGGTGGATTCCATTCAAACGATTGCTTCCGATACTTTAGAGTCTTCAGCGGGCAGTGTGGGGCAAGTGCGTGAATGTGCAGCCGCTCTGTTGAAGTTTGCCAAGCAGACCAATACGCCTGTAATTTTGATAGGTCATATCAATAAGGAGGGTAGTATTGCCGGACCTAAGGTTCTGGAACATATTGTAGATGCTGTATTGCAGTTTGAGGGCGATCGACATTACATGTACCGCATATTAAGAGGGATAAAAAACCGTTTTGGAAGTACATCGGAGATAGGAATCTATGAAATGACGCATTACGGATTGAGGGAGGTGGCAAATCCATCGGAAATGCTGTTGTCTCAAAAGGATGATTCGCTCAGTGGAGTAGCTACAGGCGTAACGCTGGAAGGGATTCGCCCGTTTCTGATAGAAGCTCAGGCTCTTGTGAGTACGGCGGCATACGGTACAGCACAACGCTCTGTGACCGGATTTGATGGAAAGCGCATGAATATGCTCCTTGCCGTACTCGAAAAGCGAGTAGGCTTTAAGTTGGCTCAGAAGGATGTTTTTCTTAATATCGCCGGCGGAATGAAGGTAAACGATCCGGCGTTGGACTTGGCTGTGATATGCGCAATATTATCTTCCAATGTGGATATACCTATCAAAAAAGGTGTGTGTATGAGTGGCGAAGTGGGGCTTAGCGGTGAAATACGTCAAGTGACCCGTATAGAGCAACGTATAAGCGAGGCTGAGAAGTTGGGCTTTAAGTCTATGATTATCCCAAAGCATAATTTGAAAGGATTTGATACCTCAAAATTACATTTAGAATTAGTAGAGGTGTGTAAAGTGGAAGAGGCATTTCGATTTTTGTTTGGTTAAGAAGAGTTAAAACAGACTGTAACGGTTAAACCAAGTGGCAAATTGTCAGTCAAAACATCAAACAAGATAAAACAAGCTTCAAACTACTTAACTTTTTCTTTGTATTTCAATAAAAAACGCAGCGATTTGCGTAATGGTTAATAATTAGACAATAGGATGATAATAGAATAGGGGAAATCTCACGATTTCCCCTATTCTGCGTAATAATAATATCTCTCAATAAAGTATGTCGATTGTTTCAATAAACTTAGAAAGAAATGTCGAAACTTACGCCCACAACATCGTTCTTGCGTGTGTAATTACAAGCTGAGCCGTTAGCGTTGGTAAACTTGTGGTCTTCGTAGAATGAATGCATGTAACCAACGTTAAGTTTCATTCTGTCGTTGAACTTGTAAGCACCGCCAAGACATAGAGCTATTGAACTGATGTTGAAGTTGGTATCGGTCATGTCGCTGTCGGCAAAACCGTATTTTGTGCGTTGACCGCCAAGGCTTAATAAGATTTTGTCGTTTAAGTCCCATTCTACGCCGGCTGTAATTTCCCAAGTGTTCTTGGATACAGCTGTTGCACTGCCTTGAGCGTCTTTGTCGAAGTAGAGGTGATAACCTGCCATTGCACGTACTGAGTTGGAAACTTGATACTGTGCTCCGAATGTGAATAGTGCCGGAATGTCTGAACGTACTTTTGCTCCATCGGCATATACAGCTACAGCCGGAACTTGTGTTGCTAATTGAGCCAGATTTTCGCTGTTGTCAGACTCGTTTTCCAAATTGATTTTTGTGCGGAACTCATACTTTGCGGCAAGATTAAGTTTGCCGAGATTTACGTCAACACCGATAATAGGAGTAACACCAAATCCGTCTTGTGAGCAGTCAAGTTGGTAGTCGCCTATCATTGCTGCAATGGTTCCGGCTTTTGCTGCCGATGCTTGAAGAGTTGCAGCCTTCTCGGTATATTTTTGAGCTTCTTCGGTCATTCCTAATGCTGCATATTGAGCTGCTACTGCGGCAGCTTGTTCTGCTCCGGCTATAGCTTGCTGTGAAAGAGCTGTATATTCGTCAGCACTCATGCCGTTAGCTTTTATGTTATTAATAGCACCTGTATAAGAACAACTTGCTAATACTCCGCGTACACCGGCAAATACAGAAACATTATTATTGAATTTATAAGTTCCACCTACTTGTAGACCGTAGAAATATTGTTCTCCGGTAAGGTTTTGTCTTAATTGGTATGATTCTCCTCCGTTTTTTGCTACAATACCGCCTATCAGTTCTTCAAACATTGGCAACCCTTGCTCAAATTCGCATTTGCCACCACCACCGCCAACGGCAAATTGTGCTGAAACCGACCATTTGTCGTTGAAGACGTATGCTGCTTGGAATGACGGAATGACAGGAGCTGTAGCTTTTCCTTCAAAATTACGAGAAGGGCTTTGATTTTCTTTATTTAAAGTAAATAAATTATTATTTACTTCCATTTGGCGTTTTTGGAATGCTGCCTGCCAACTTAATGATAGGTGAAGACCCTCAGGAAGAAATGCCGTACCGGCAGGGTTACTATATACACCGTCTATTGCGATAACCGCATCGCGGGCAGGATTGCGAAGGAATGCAGCGTTTTGATTTGTGTTGGCTAATAGCCCACCTGCATGAGAAGTTAATGCTACTGTTGCAGCACATATAAACAAAAAGATTCTATTCATAAATAATTTAAGTTAATAAAAATCGCATGCAAAGGTATGTATAATTGTATAAACTACGTAAATACTTTATAAATATTAAAGATTATTAACTATGTCTATTATTCTTAACCATTGTTCTAAAATTCTGATTTTACTTTGGTTTATTTAAAAAATTAACATGTGTAATGTTAAAATGTTAAGTGTGGCATGTGGTGCGTTTGCTTGTATTCTTATTTAAGGGAAACCAAAATATGTCGAATATGGAAATAAATTAGTAATTTTGCACTCATAATAAAATAAGGTATGATAGCAGTAAGTAATTTAGGTATTCAATTTGGAAAAAGAGTATTGTTTCAGGATGTGAATTTAAAATTCACTTCAGGAAATTGTTATGGAATAATAGGAGCCAACGGTGCGGGAAAAAGTACGTTGATGCGTATATTGAGCGGTGATTTGAATCCCACTCAGGGGACTGTGTCGCAGGGACCGGGTGAGCGTATGAGCGTATTGAGCCAAGATCACTTCGCATACGATGAATTTTCGGTCCTTGATACGGTTCTTCAAGGGCATACCACTCTCTGGGCTGTAATGAAAGAGAAAGAGGAATTGTATGCCAAGCCTGATTTCAACGATGAAGACGGAATTCGTGCATCCGAGTTGGAAGAAAAGTTTGCCGAAATGGAAGGTTGGAATGCCGAGAGTGATGCGGCTGCATTGCTGAGCGGACTTGGTATAAAGGAGGATAAGCACTACATGCTTATGAAAGACATGAGTGCAAAAGAAAAAGTGCGTGTGTTGCTGGCAAAGGCATTATTCGGTCATCCCGATAATCTGCTTCTCGATGAGCCTACCAACGACCTTGACCTTGACACTGTGAGTTGGCTTGAGGATTATTTGTCGAAATGTGAAGATACGACTGTTCTTGTAGTATCGCACGACCGCCACTTCCTCGATGCTATTTCCACCCATACATTGGATATTGATTATAATAAGGTGACATTGTTTGCCGGTAACTATAGTTTCTGGTATCAATCAAGCCAGTTGGCTCTTCGTCAGCAACAACAGGCTAATAAGAAGGCGGAAGAAAAGAAAAAGGAATTGCAGGAATTTATTCGTCGATTCAGTGCCAATGTCGCTAAGTCCAAGCAGACTACAAGTCGCAAGAAGATGCTTGAGAAACTTAACGTTGAAGAAATTCAGCCTTCATCACGCCGTTATCCGGGTATTATTTTCACTCCTAACAGAGAACCCGGTAACAAGATACTTGAAATACATGGCTTGACGGCATCGGTTGACGGTGAAATTCTGTTCCGTGATTTGAATCTTACTATCGAGAAAAATGATAAGGTGGTGTTCTTGAGCCGAGACCCGCGTGCCATGACGGCATTGTTTGAAATTATCAATGGAAAGCGCAAAGCCGATGCGGGAACATACGAGTGGGGGCAAACCATCACCACAGCTTATCTTCCGCTCGATAATTCAACCTATTTCAATACAGATATGAATCTTGTGGACTGGTTGTCGCAATACAGTAATGACACAAGCGAAATATATATTAAAGGATTCTTGGGCAAGATGCTTTTCTCCGGTGAAGAAGTGCTTAAAAAGGCTTCGGTGCTTTCGGGTGGTGAAAAGATGAGATGTATGATTGCCAAAATGATGATGACTGACGCCAATACTTTGATTCTGGATACACCTACCAATCATCTTGACCTTGAATCTATCCAAGCTTTCAATAACACTTTGCAGTCATTTAAAGGGAATATTATAATGTCATCTCATGACCATGAGTTTATACAGACGGTTTGTAACCGTATGGTAGAACTCACGCCTAACGGTATAATAGACAAAATTATGGACTATGATGATTTCATTTCTGATGAAAAGGTGTTGGCATTAAAAGAAAAATTATACGCTAAATAACAGAATAATTATGGTAAAGCATATTGTAAGTTTTAAATTGGCAGGAACGCCCGAAGAACGCAAAACTATTGCATTAAAGTTTAAGTCGGCTCTTGAGGCGTTGCCGGAGCAGATTGAAGTATTGCGTAGCATGGAAGTGGGAATCAATGAAAACCCCAATGAAACATGGGATGTGGTGTTGACTGCTGTTGTGGACACAATGGCAGACGTTGATGTGTATGCCAAGCACCCTGCGCATGTAGCAGCGGCAGGATTGCTTGCCGGACACAAAGAAAACCGCGCTTGTGTGGACTATGAGTGTTGACAGCATATCGAATTGCAGAAATGAAAGGAGCTGAGCCAATATTTATTTTTGGCTCAGCTCTTTTAGATTTGTAAGAATTGATAAGATGTAAGGTGTTGAGATTTAGCTCGATAGGAGTGCGCTGAAGTACATGACTGAGAACTAATAAAAATCCGATACGTGCAAAGTTTGGTTAGCCTTATGCCGGGTAAATAGGTGATGTCCGTTTTTTTGCCGTAAGTTTTTGTATCTTTGTGTCGGTAAAAAATGATTGTAAAAATGGTTGATAGAAGCAAATGCCCTGAACTGCGGAGTTTTGAAGACTTGCGATTTGATTATCCATCGCATGTAACGCTGAGTAACGGCATTCCCCTTTATGTGGTGGATAATGGCGATCAAGAAGTGAATAAATTGGAAATTATTTGCCGTGGTGGACTGTTAGACGAAGAAAAACCGCTGCAAGCAATGGCTTTGGCTTCGATGCTTGTGCATGGCAGTGATGAATATTCGTCGAGTGATGTGGCAGAAATACTTGACTATAACGGTTCGTATATGAATGCAGTAAGTCAGGATAATTTTATTCATGTAAGCATAAGTTCGTTAAATAAAAACTTCGGTGAAGTGCTTCCTGTTTTCAGTAGTATAGTGCAGCGTCCGTCTATTCCGGAACGAGAATTTGAGGTGCTGAAAACACAGGTGAAAGGTGCTTATAAAACGGCGTGTGAGAAGGTCAAATATCTTTCGCAAATGGCTTGCCGAGGGCTGTATTTCGGAGAGAACCATCCATTTTCGCATATTATATGCGATGAGGATGTAGATTGCTTATCGGTGGAGGATGTAAAGTGCTTTCATGCCCGGTATTTTAAGCCTGAGAATTATGTGATGATTCTTTCCGGAAAAATAGGGGAGAAGGAAAAAAGGCTTGTCGATGAATACTTCGGAGGCGAGAAAACAGGCGGCAAACAGGCTCTGTTGTGTGCTGTGGAGAGAAATCCATCATCCGATAAAGAGGTAATGGTGAATAAGGATGGAGCGTTACAATCAGCTGTATATATGATTCAAGAGGCTGTGCCAAGAAGTCATCCCGATTACATAAAACTGCGGATACTCATAACCGCTTTAGGCGGATATTTCGGTAGCAGGCTGATGCAAAATATTAGAGAGGATAAGGGGTATACTTACGGAATAAACGCAATGCTTGTGGGTAGACGCTGTGGTGCAAAAATTGTGATAACAAGCGAATGCGATACGGAATATACTTATCCGCTTATATCCGAGGTGAAAAAGGAAATAAGAAGGTTGCAGGATGAACTCATGGATGCTGAAGAAATAGATACGGTGAAAAACTGCATGCTGAGCGACCTCGCAAAAACGCTGGATTCGCCATTTTCAATGGCATCTTGTGTAAGTTCAAATATACTATATGCTACCGGTGAGGATTATTTTAACAGGCAGGTGAAAGATATTATGGCTATAACCCCCGAAGAATTACGCCGTATAGCGAAGACTTACTTAAATGCCGATAAATTTTATACGGCGATAGCAGGTGATGAAAAACAGTTAAAATTATACGGCGAATAATATTGCGATACTCATATTTTTTTGCGAAATTTGCAAAAAATATCAAAGAACTTGTTTTATCTTAAAAACAATCTCTAAAATTGAGAAAATTAAACTAAAGAATAAAATCAAATGGCAAAAAAAAGTGCTTTACAAACAGCCCGTGCTGCTTATCAACCTAAACTTCCGTCTGCTTTGTGGGGTGGAGTGACTGCAATAGAGGGCGAACCAACTCAATCGGTAGCCGATCAAGATGCTATCAAGGAATTGTTCCCTAATACTTATGGACTTCCTGTACTGACTTTTGAAAAATCTTCGAAGAGTGCGAAATCACACGCTCCTATTAATGTGGGTGTAATCCTATCGGGCGGTCAGGCTCCCGGCGGACACAATGTAATAAGCGGTTTGTTTGATGGTATTAAGGCTGTGAACAAGGATAGCCGTCTATATGGTTTCTTGATGGGACCGGGTGGTCTTGTGGATCACAAATATATGGAATTGACATCTGATATTATCGATGAATACCGCAATACAGGCGGATTTGATATAATCGGTTCAGGTCGTACCAAACTTGAAAAACCGGAACAATTTGAAAAAGGTCTTGAAATTCTTAAAGAACTTAACATTTCTGCACTTGTAATCATTGGCGGTGACGACTCTAATACCAATGCTTGTGTTCTTGCCGAGTACTATAAGGCTAAGAATGCGGGTGTGCAGGTGATAGGTTGTCCTAAGACTATCGATGGTGACTTGAAGAACGAAATGATTGAAACTTCTTTCGGCTTTGACACTGCTACTAAGGTTTACTCAGAAGTTATAGGTAACATAGAGCGTGACTGTAATTCAGCAAAGAAATATTGGCATTTCATTAAGTTGATGGGACGTTCTGCATCTCACATCGCTTTGGAATGTGCATTGCAAACACAACCTAACTATTGTATTATTTCAGAGGAAGTTGAGGCTAAAAAGATGACTTTGAATGAAATCGTGAATGATATAGCAAAAGTTGTGGCTAAACGTGCTGAAAACGGCAATAACTTTGGTATTGTTCTTATCCCTGAAGGCTTAATAGAATTTATTCCGGCGATGAAGACACTTATTGCCGAGCTTAACGACTTGTTGGCTAAAACACCTGATTTTGCTGAAAAGACACCGGCAGAACAGCGTGAATTTATCTTGTCTAACTTGAGTAAGGATAACGCAGAGACTTATGCAAGCCTTCCGGAAGGTGTTGCACGTCAACTTTCTCTTGACCGTGACCCTCATGGTAATGTTCAGGTTTCTCTTATCGAAACTGAAAAACTATTGAGCGAAATGGTAGGCAAGCGATTGAAAGAAATGACTGAAGCAGGTGAATTTGTCGGTAAATTCTCTGCATTACACCACTTCTTCGGATATGAAGGACGTTGTGCCGATCCTTCAAACTTTGATGCTGATTATTGCTATGCCCTTGGTTACAATGCAGCTCAATTGATTAAGTGTGGAGCAACAGGTTATATGTCATCGGTACGTAACTTGACTTGTCCATCAATTCAATGGATTGCCGGAGGTATACCTATCACAATGATGATGAATATGGAACGTCGTCATGGAGAAATGAAACCGGTTATACAAAAGGCTCTTGTAGACCTTGATGGTAAACCGTTCAAATATTTCGCAAAACATCGTGAAGAGTGGGCAATGAATACTTGCTACACTTATCCGGGACCGATCCAATATTTTGGCCCGACTGAAGTTTGCGACCAACCGTCACGCACTCTTTACTACGAAAAAGGTGGTAAATAGTATATAAACCTAACTCACAGCTTGCAAGTCCTCGGGAGATTCTCTCGGGGACTGTTTTTAGTCTATGCTTATGGGTGTATTATAAGGTCGGCTATATAGAATAGCAGCCTATAGTGCATAGGAATGTCCTTATATGACAGTATGTGCTTGTTTGATTCCGGGTATGTGTATTTCCAACGCCTGAATTGGCGAGGAGATGTTCTCAACATCTTTATCTTGGCAGTAAATTTAAGATGATTGAGGAATCGGATATATTTTTCCGTAAGATTACGCTCGGAAAACCATTTGATAAGGAATTCGGTATACTTCAATCGATCGTTTAATTGCCGTTCGTGAGAGGCGGTTGAGAGCGTTTTGTATTCGAATTTGCGATAGTGATAAAAGGGCTTGTCCAACAGCACTGTTTTGGGGCATAAAGCATATAGGCGGGATGTTACAGATAAATCTTCCCAGCAATCAATTCCCGGTACCGGACATATTGAGTTATCCTTAAAAAAGGAAGTTCTAATGAGTTTATTGCATAACGAAAAATGCATGAAATCGATGGGTATGCTGTTTAAATCGGCAATGTCTCTTGAAGGGAAAGATAGAATTTTTTCTTTGCTGAAAGTGTTGGTATAAAACGGTGTCACTATAACGTCGGCATTGTTTTGTATTGCCTTTTCTGTCATTTCTGCTATTGCCGTAGGCTCTATCCAGTCATCGCTGTCACAAAACGTAATGTAGTCACCGGTAGCTTCTTTAATACCGTTGTTTCTTGATTTAGACAAACCTTGATTAGTAGGGTTGTTTAGTATTTTAATATCTCTATTGTTGTATCTTTTTGCGAGTTGTTCTAATTTAGGCAGACTATTGTCAGGCGAAGCGTCATTAATGAAGATATATTCGATATTTCGGTAAGTTTGCTTGAATAGAGACTCAGCGCAAGTAATGATGTACGGTTCTACATTATAGACCGGAATTATTATGCTTACTTTGGGATTGTGTGTATATGTTTCTGTCATTTTTATTGTTCGTTGTTTTGGATTGAAATCTCTTTCATGAATCCCATATACT
Source organism: Muribaculaceae bacterium (assembly GCA_017473615.1). Classification (GTDB taxonomy): domain Bacteria; phylum Bacteroidota; class Bacteroidia; order Bacteroidales; family Muribaculaceae; genus RGIG4576. The sequence goes on from JAFUKL010000008.1 coordinate 21,087, forward strand.
TGTAAATCTCTTGATTGATGTCGTCTCTTATCGGGTTTAGAATGAACTCAAATTCAACCCATTTTCCGCTATCGGGCGATTTCATTCTGATATGGTAATTGTTAACATCGGCTGAACGTTCATTGAACTTGTCGATTAGGGAGAAGAATGTAATGCGTGACTCCTCGTCCATGCAGTCGGTGAAATTATCGTCATCGATACCGTATTTTTCGGTAAACAGATAGGGAATATACAGATGCTCAAAATCATTGGGGCCGTATTCGAAATATCCCATATCATTCATTTCACATACAAAGGTTGTACTTTCCTTGTACTCTTCAAGTTCCCGCAGTCTCTGCATATTGTCGGTTATATTATGGTATACTCCGATTATCTTATCGGAATAGGGTGTGTCGTTGCTGCATGAGCGCAAAGTTATGCCGTAGTAGTTGTAATGATTGGAATTGTCTATCTTGTAACGGATGACCATATATGCCGAAGTTGTCTTTTGAGTCTTGATGTCTTCTATGATTTCAACAGCTTTTTCGCAATCATCGGGGTGTATCATGTTAAGCAATTGATTGGAAGTGAATTGCTTATGTGCACTGTTCTGTGTGAATATATCATATTTGTCGGTCTCCGGATTATATTCGAAGAATTGGTATCCGCTTGAATGCTGCAAGAAAGACAGTTTATCTTGCAGTTCTTTGTTCTTGATTACCATTGCCTGCTTTATTTCGGTGGGAGTGGTAACCATTGAGATGCCTATGGTGTTATTGCTGTCCACTCTGATGGCGTTGAGTGTAACATCGCATGTGCTGTATTTTGGGTTTTTAATGCTATTCTTCTTAATTGTGATTTTTGCTGTTTTCTTTTCTCCGTTCAAAATAGATAGGAACTCTTCTATAAATATGGAACGGTATAGTGGATGTATATATGTAAGTCCGTTCTCATAGGTAGTGCCGGTATTTACTGCGGTGTTGTTGGAGAATGTATAAAACATGTTGTCTTCACTATTATAATAGCTGATGTCAAGCAACTTGTTGTCGGCAATCTGTGAAAGTGAAGTAACATATTTTAGATTAGTTCGTTCGGTGGTGTGCAAGTGTGTAATATCATAAATATATGCTATATATCCGCTAAGAGCAGTTCCGTAATTGGCAACCGGCATAATGAAAATGTTGTAGACCTTATTGGCTGGAAGGACGTAGTCGCCGAGGTGATTGAAAATACTGTCTTTACTTATGAGATTATAGGTGAAGTTGACAGCCTTGTTGTCTTTAAGGTTATCAATCATCTCATCGTTCAATATAGTGTGATTGAATAGGGTAAAATTGCCTAAGTGCAGACGTGTCTTTCTGGATGCGTTGACAAGATCATAACCGGCATGGTTTATGAATTTAATTCTGCCTACGTTGTCAAAAAAGACTGTTACTGTAGGTAGAGAATCGTAAATCTTACCAATGTTGGTGATTAACGGCGTATCATCAAATACCGGAGCGTTCTTTTTTCTTTTTTCTGCCTGATAGAGCCAATGGATATAAAGGATATATATAATGAGAACCATCATGATGGTAATGCCCAAAATGATGAGACATAGTTCAAATGCTGCCAATGTCTCTTCTTCCTTAGGAAAGAAACGCTTGGAATAAATAGAATCGTATGTGCCATCGGCTCTGATTGCTTGCAACGCATTATTGATTTTTTTTATAACCTTTTGGTTGGAAGGAGTGTCGAGCATGACGAATCTTATCGCTAACGGCTGACAGAATAACGGCTTAACCGAAAGGTTGGATAATTCAAGTTTATTGATATAGAAGTATGCTGCATCATTGCTGCTTATCATGGCGTCATATTTACCTGAAGATAGCAATCGAAGTCCGTCCGGAACGCTCTTGATGAATACAAAATTAGGTTTTACCCGGTGTTCTTCAAATTGTAGAATGAGAGGAGAATCCTTTATAATCAACACATTTTTACCATTCATATCCTCCCAACTGCTTATATTTGAATAAATGCGGGTAATCAAATCATTGTCGACATAGCCGTAAGGTTGTGATACAATGAATTTACTATCTGTCGGAACAGAGTCCATAGATGTGACAAGTTCGGTACTGTCTATGACGGTAGAATAGAAATTGAAAATCTCCTTATCGGATTTTACATTATAATTGAAACGGTTAATGTTATTGATAGCATTAAAAACATCTACAGTAAAGCCCACCGGTTTCCCGTCTTTATTCAGGTATTCAAACGGTCCGTATGCGTTGTTTATTCGTAGTGTAAGATTCCTTGCCGTATTACCCGTCAAATTAATTAAAATAATGGTAATAGCAAGCACGATATATTTGCCTTTAATCACAATAGCAATGTTTTAAGATATTTTTTTACAAACTTAACGGTTTTGTGATTAAAAAACAAGTTTGGATAATCGATTTAATGAAATTTTCTCTTAAATGGTTAATAAGCAGAGAATATAGAGCCTGAATATCCCCTTTCATCAACGGGCTTTATCAGCTGAACCCTAATTGTGGCAATCCGCTAAATCCCGAACAAAATTTGTCCCGATTTTGTCTCGGTTGTTTTGAGAAAAGAAACGCAACAAGCTGATTTCAGACTCGTTGCGTTCGCAGTTCTGCATTTGTAGCGGAAGCCGGTTGTTGGTGTTTGAATGTTTTTATATAGATTCTACAATCTGTTTTAGGCTTGAATTGTACGTGCTTTGTCCTGCTATTGTCTCGATTCAAATCCTTTTGCTTGCATTAGGATTTTAATAGTTCTTTCCTTTTCTTCAAGCATCGATTTTAACAAATCTACTTCTCCTTGTGATATGCTTACATCGCCTATAACGTTCTTGTTTTCTGTGTAGTCATCGAAAAAATAGGCAGGTGATACACTGATAGCCTTACATATTCGTTCTAACAATTCTGCATCAATAGAATCTTTTCGCATTATTGCAGAGAAATACACAGGGGTTATACCGATTTGTTTTGCAATCTCCTTTTTTATGAGTTTCTTTTGTTCAATAATATTAAACAATTCTTGTCCGATATGCTTCATTTCATAATTTTATGTTTAGATCTTCTTCCAATGAGTCATAGGTTTTTATGCTATGACCATTACTTAAAAAGATTTCGCTATAATTGCTTGATTCGGCATCAATAGATACTATGTGTGCAGGATTAATATATATTGTTGCTTTTTTGTCTATATCATTTATTGCTATAAGTTTTAATTCCATATTATTTGTTTTTTAAGAAATCTATATCTTCTGTCTCGAAAAGAATTTTTAGTACACGATCACGTTTTTCTTCATCTAATTCGAGGGTAACTGAGGCTCGTATTGTATTATCGTTTTGGCTTTGTGGATAATATTTTTCAGGATATGTAATAATGTCAACAATTGACATATTAAGATTGCTTGCAATTTTTGCAAGGTGCTCTACTCTTAAATGAATCCCTCCATTTAGAATTTTACTGAATTGAGATGCATCCTTATCTAAAAAAGATGCCATTGTTGCTTGCGTTATGCCTTTGTCAACAATGATTTTTCGCAAATTCTCAATAATTACTGAAATTTCGTTCTTATTCGTTGTCATATTTCAAAATTAGCCATAATAGCATGATTGTTTATATCTTTTTTTGAACTTGAAATGCAATAATTGCACAATATGCTTGCATATAATGAAACTTTATATCTATATTTGCACTATTGTTTTTAATTTAAGAAAATATTTGTATTATGTTTAAAAAAGATTCTCAAGCTTTAACCGATTTTTTTAACGGTATCGAGTCTCGTTATGAACGCCTTTTAATGCAAGAGAAGGTTTGTAAAGCATGTCTTATTCCTTCTTATACATTGCGTAACTGGAAATACGGATTGGCTCGTATTCCTGAACTTCACAAGCGCAAAATTGAAGAAACTATTGGACAAAATATTTTCACTCGCATAACAAATTGAGGAAAATGACATAAATAAATCATTTATGTGCGAATTTTTTACGTTTGAGAATGAAGTTTGGTTTCGATTGTCTAACGGTTCTTCAGACAGACTAACCGAAACGCACACCGATATTATTTCTTCAGCTTTGGCTAAAATAGAAAGATTCTACCCCAAAGCATACCTTGCTTTATGCAAGGAATATGAACGGTGTAAACCAAATCTTTCATTTTTTAGGTTTAGAGTCGTTTCTCGATTCTGTAAATGCAATTTTGGCAATATCGACAATATCCCGGATATTGATAATTTTGGTCGATTTAATTTTGAGTTTGTACCTTGCCCCCTTCGTGGAGAGTGCCGTTGGGAACACGTGATTTGTCAGCCTGAATTTGATCATCGTATTTCTGATGCTGAAATGAGAGTACTGCGATTGTGGTATCATGGAAAGAGAAAAGAAGATATTGCCGAAGAATTGTATCTGTCGGTTCATACAGTCAATAACCATATCCGTAATGCTTTTATGAGACTCGGTATTCACGAGAAAGCCGAGTTTGTCAAATATGCGGAAACTAACAACCTATTTCGATGAGATACAGCGAACAAGATATAGAGCATGTGCGCAAATCCGCCGACATAAGGGATTTTGTCCCGGAACTTACGGGTCGCGGATCGTCGCAATACACTAAATGCCCCAAGTGTGGCAAAGAGGGGAAGAACAAAGGCTTGTGCGTAACGCATAAAAGTAATATGGATATAGCCAAGTGCTTCTCTTGCGGCTTTTCCTTAAACGGGGCTATCGATGCCGAGCAGCATTACGGTAAAGTTGATTTTCCGGAAGCCTTAAGGCGTGTTGCCTCTCGTTACGGCATTCTTCTTGAGAGCGAAGAAGAAAAACGTCAACGCTCCATCGACACGAACAAACGCAAGACGAAGAAAACGTTTTGCCTGTCACAATTAGAATCGAGCGGTTTAACCATAGATGATGTAACGGCTGAGGTGCAGCTTGATTCCAAGGACGGTATCGCCTACGTGCAGACCTTCAGGCGCGGCGGTATGGATAAGTTCTTTAACGTCAACACTTCGGATGATGAGATGCTTATCTATTATTATGACTTGTGGGGAAAGCCTGTGCAGTATGCCACCCGGGGGGCTGCCGGCTACCTGAAGCCATATATCAGAGTGCGGTGGTCGAATCCCGCCCTGCATCTTGACAAAGACGGCAGGGAGGTTAAATACCAAACTCCCAAGGGTGCACCCACCAAGTTTTACATACCGCAATACATCCGTACCCGGTTCTTGAAGAACACGCATATAGAGACGCTTATCGTTCAAGAGGGCGAGAAGAAAGCAGAAAAAGCATGCAAACATGGGATTGCTTCTATTGGGATTCAAGGCATCTACAATATTGGCAATGCCGAAACCGGACTAATTCAGGATCTGCAATATCTCGTACAGCAATGTACGATTAAAAATGTAGTGCTCCTAATGGATAGCGACTGGGATAATCTACATCGTAATTTGCAGATTGGCGACCACGTGGATCAGCGACCTAATCAATTTGCCAAAGCGGTCATCAAGTTCAAGCAGTATGTGCAGACGATGCATAACTTAGGAGTGAGTGTCGATGTCTTTTTCGGTCATATCAATGATAACGAGAACAAAGACAAGGGAATCGATGACCTTCTTGTCAATACCCTAAAAGGGCGTGAGGACTTGCTGGCAAAAGAGATAGACACGGTTATTCACACCCATGACGGCAAGGGTACGTTCCTTGACATCCACAAGATTTCCTCCAAGACAGAATTTCAAATAAAAGACTTTTGGTCTCTAAACGACCGAGATAGTTTCTTTGAACGCCACAAAACACAGCTCTTGGAGCTGCCTCAATTCCGTTTTGCCAAAATCAATTATCGTATTGAGGACGGCAAATTGATACAAGCTTCAAAGTATTCATCTGATCGTGATTTATGGATTATAGGGTGCAACGACAAAGGCCGTAAAACTGTTGAATTTGACTACATCGAAGCATTGCAATTCATATCAGCCAACGGCTTCTATCGTATTCACACTTCGGATCTCGAAGTCGATCAATATAAATTTGTGAGAATCGATGATGGCGTGGTCTCGTTGTCCGGACCTACTGAAATTCGAGATTTCGTTTATCATTATGCTTTGCAAGCGTGCAAAGATCGTGATGTTCACTCCATGCTTGCGTCTCGATTAGGCACGTTGTTAGGACCCGATAAACTTGAGCGTCTGTCTAAGATAGATGATTCCTTTGACCGTTTCGAGCCTCATATACAAAGAATGTTCTACCGTAACGGTCAGCTTCAGATAACATCGAGTGGAATAGATTTTGGCGACATGCTCGGTCAAGTGTGGCAAGACAAGGTTATACGCCGAAAATTCAAGCGAGTTTCGATTATCGACCATATCGATCATGATTCGGAATCGGGTTTTGTGGTTCATCCGACAGAAGAGGGCATGAATTGCGAATTTTTCAGGTTCTTGCTGAATGTGTCTAATTTTTGGGGTATGCCCGGTTATACCCCGAGTGCCACTGATGAGAAAGAATATCAACAGCATATAGTGAATAAAATCACGTCGATAGGCTTTCTGTTGTGTGATTACAAATATCAGACAGAGCTGAAGGCAATAGTGGCAATGGACGGTCAAATGGGTGAGGTATCGCAATCAAACGGTCGTACCGGAAAGTCGCTTGTGGGTGTTGCCGTGAAGATGATGCTTGAGCAAACCACCATCGACGGCAAGACGCTGAAAAACGATGACGATTACATCTATTCAAATGTTACACTGCGCACCCGTAATGTGTTCATTGATGACGTGAGGGTGAATTTCGATTTTGAACGTTTCTTCGCAGCCGTTACCGGCGACCTTGCCGTTAACCCCAAGACAAAGGCACGTTTCATTATCCCGAATGAGAAATCTCCTAAATTCTATATCACCACAAATCATGCTATCAATGCTAATAATCGTTCGGCACTTGAGCGTATAACGTTTATGGCGTTTAGTGATTGGTATAATGACAATCACCGCCCGATTGATGATTTCGGTCATCAGTTCTTTGCCGATTGGGACGATGACCAATGGTGCCTGTTTGACAACTTTATGGCTGAATGTGTGATGTATTACCTCAAATCATTGTCGGAGGGTTGGTATCGTACAGGTCAAGGCGCTGTTCCTCCGCCAATGAGAGATATTACAATGCGAACACTTAAACAACAAATGGGAGAAGCTTTCTATCAGTGGGCAGAAGTCTACTATGATGAAAACGGCTCAAATCTAAATGAACGCCAAGTGAGAAAAAGCATCTATGATGCATTCCATAGTCAATTCCCTGATGCCAAGTTTGGCGTTACGCCGAGCAATTTCCGGGCGAAGCTGATACTGTATTGCCAGTTTAAGGGTTATCACCTGAACGTGAGCAAGGCAAATAAAGCCGGTATCACCTTTGGCGACTGGTTGAAATTGCATCCCGAGGAAAGTTTTATCGGCGAAAGCGATAAATCGGGCGGTGTGGAATACTTCTCGGTGTTCTCCACGGCACGCGCCAAGAGTGAGCCTTTCTAAGGAGATAGTGGTAATACCGGCTATAGGAGGATGGTGATTTTACCAATTAAAAACTGTTTGCTAATAAAATAAGAAGTATGCAAGAATCTGTAAATCCTTTTGAGAGGCTGCGTTGCCCCGGCATAGCCGACAGCGAAGCCATAAAAGAAAAATTTGAAACTATAACGGTGTATGACGACCGAAAGGAGACTGTTAAGATCCTTGTAGCCGATGCGGGCAACGGTCGTTATGCTTTCGGTTATGACATTTATTTTCTTAACGGCAGGCACGCCATCCGTCTGCCGTCGCTTGAGAGCGGTTATTGCACAAGTTTCGGAAATGCTGTGTTGTATTTTCTTGGTTACATAAAGAAATACGGCTCTATGTTTTCGATCGGTGTCATAAATGAAGTAAACAGGCTTATAGGTGAATATACGCAGACAAGACTATTTTGATGAGAAATAATTCTTAAATCATTTTGATATTAAGTTATCATACCATGTTAATAGAGTTAAAGATGGTGTAGATAGAGATTAATGGTGATTAAACGTAAATAATATCACTGACTAAACAAATTATACCTTAAATTTGACTGTTACAAAAGTTTATGTAACTCATAATAAAAAGCCCTTTGCTCGGCTCAAAGCAAAGGGCTTGGGTATAATCAAAAGTAGCCTTATGCCTTTTTCGGTGGGCTTATCTCATACTGTCGGCACTCTCCATGGTGGCGCTGTCAATCTCATCGGCATGTGCGTTTAGTCGCATGGCGATGTGACGGAATGCTTCAGCTAATTCATGGTATTCTTCCTCTTTAAATGACATAGATTTTTTTCTAACGGTACAACCATGGAGACGCTGAGAAAGCCAGCCGTGTGATTTTTCAAAATATTGTTGAGCGAGTTGTGATTTGTTTATAAGTCCCTCAAGTTCGATAAACGCGTTCCAAGTGGCACCGCATTTGTCGGTGATAACCTCTTTGCGGATAATTTCGTGTTTCTCGGGATTGAAAATTTTTCTTTTTCCTAAATACATAATTTATTTGTAATTTAGCCCCCGAGAATTCGGGGGCAATTAATAACTAATTTTCTTCATCACTAAGGAGTTCGTTTAATAACCCCTCGATTTTTCTGATTATGGGTTGATTTTTCTCTGTTTCGATTAGGTTCAGTAGTCGGAATATTTTGAAAATCAACCCTCTTTTGTAACTCATTTCATTTTACACCTCCTTTCTTGATTACATTACAAATGTACATAATAAATTTGTTATGTACAAGTTTTTGGGTAATTATTTTTCTTAAATTCTTATTTTTTGCTGTGTTATAATTAAAATAATCATATTAAATATAATTAACGTTTTTTTTTTTGTCGATAACATTTTTGTAATGATATTTGCATTGCCAAAAATCACATTTGAACTTTAAAATCATTTTGCCACCTATAAATCGGTCGGCTTCTCTTGATTCAATCCTTTACGAGGTTCGAGTGTGATGTTTGGCAACATAAAAGAGAAGTTCGGCCGATTTCTTTTTTGCTTATTGTTTAACGATAAAAATTTAGGCAAAATGAAAAAATCATCTTTTTTAGTTTGTGGATTTCAAAAATCTCCTTACATTTGCAACGCTTACCATTTGAATCAGGCGACAGCGTCGCCAACTAAAGCCGTTGGCATTTTTTATGCCTTGGCTGAAAACAATATTAGTTCCGTCCCGTGTGGAGCGTTAATGCGCCCACAGCCTGATTCAGGTGGTAAGCAACGGGGAGCGGAACTTTTTTCGTACCCTGTGATAATTAATACTAATGTTTCATTTAAATGCTTACCAAAATGAAAGAATCAATTTCATTCCCGGCACATGCCGGAGGGCTTCAATCTTCTATCGATTGGAAGCAAGTAACAAAAACAGCGACACGCATAGCCGGTCGCACAGTGAATGACATTATCCGACACGAAGCCACCCCTTGGGTGCTCACTGCCATTGCTGTTATGGCAATGTGTTACGGATTTGCAACTGGTTGCGATATGCTCTATAAATCGTGTGCCGTAGTCTCTATTTTCCCTTTCGCATGGGGATTATTAAACGAATTTAAGAACTCTAATACCGATGAACTATGATTAAAGTTAGAATTTCCCCGGATTATGTGTATTCTGCTGATGGCAAATCACAAGTTAAAACCTGCTCGCTTTGTGTTTTCGATGATATTACCCTTAATGAGCGTCTGGAGATTAACGATATTTCGGATTTGATTGTATTGCGAGATGCCATATCGACATTCCTTAACCAAAATCATTTAACCGGGAATAACTCCGGTAAATGGGTGAAACAGATTAAACAGAATGGTAAAACATTCCTTGTGG
>JAFUKL010000009.1 GCA_017473615.1 Muribaculaceae bacterium
ATTATTGCGATTTGTCTTCAAATATAATATATTTGCAAAAGAGATAGAAGTGAATGTAATAACTTTAAATTGGGGAAAATTATGAGATGTTTAATATCTGGGTTGTTTTTGTTGGTTTCAGTGTGCTTATATGCCGTAAATAGTGGAACATGTGGAGAAAATGCAAAATGGTCATTTGATAGTGCCACCGGAGAATTGACTATTACAGGAACAGGGAAAATGGCAGATTTCAGTAGTTATGAAGAACAACCATGGCTGGATTATGTTGCAGAAATAAAAACTGTTGTTGTTGATGAAGGTATAATACATATCGGAAATTTTAATTTCCGATATTGTACCGCTATTGAAAGAGTGAAATTGCCAACGTCATTAATATCCATTGGGAAATATGTTTTTTCCGGTTGTAGCAGTCTGTCTCAAATAGATTTACCCGATTCTTTGGAAAAGTTGGATTATTATACATTTAAAGATTGTACAAGCTTAAAGGAATGTGTAATACCTGATTCTGTAAACCATATGGGTGCGGGGTTATTTAGTGGTTGTACATCTTTGGAAAAAATTAATATATCTACTTCAGTTAAGAAAGTAGAGAATTGGATGTTTTTTAATTGTCCGTCATTATTATCAATCGAATTGCATAATGAAATTGATAGTATTGGGATATATTCATTTAGTGGATGCACATCTTTAGTTGATGTCGTAATTCCTAATTCTGTAAAAGTTATAGGAGAATGTGCTTTTAATTGGTGTAAAAATCTAAAAGAAGTTACAATAGGAAAGCGTGTTGTTACAATCGGGCAAAATGTATTCCGTGAATGTGATAGCCTTAAAATAATAAATTCCCATATAGAAAATCCCCAACCAATTGATGTGACAACTTTTCATAATTATGAAACATCCATATTGAATGTTCCTATTGGTACTAAGAGTAAATATAAAGGGACTGCATATTGGTCTTGGTTTACTAATGTATATGAAGTGTTTGATGATATTGAAAATAAAAATGTGGTATTAGATGGTTTGACTTATTATTTGTCTTATGCCGATAGCGAGGCTTATGTATTATCATACAGTGAGACCGTTTCCGGAGCTATAGTGATACCTGATGAGATTATTTATAATGGAGATATTTTCAAAGTGACGGAAATAAAAAATAATGCATTTCAGGAATGTTCCGGAATTACCGGTGTGGAAATAGGGCATAATGTAAGAAAGATAGGACAAACAGCTTTTTATAAATGTGTGGAACTTAAAACTATTGAAATACCTGCAAATGTGGAACTTTTAGGAATGGCATGTTTTTCTAATTGTACTTCATTAAAAGATGTAAGCATTCATAATGATAATGCAATTTTGGAAGAAAGTGTTTTTAGTGAATGTGAAAGTCTTGAAAAGGTTAAGTTACCGAATGCAATGACTTCAGTTGGTCGTTATTTGTTTTTGAATTGTTCAAGTCTTAAGAAAATAGATTTACCTATAGGATTGGAGGATATTAAAAGTTATGCATTTGTAGGTTGCTCTGCTCTGGAAGAAGTTACAATTGGAGAGAACGTGACTACTATCGGATATGCGGCTTTTAAAGATTGTTCTGGATTAAAAAAACTTAATTTTAATGCAATAAATATCACTACGACATATTCAGATGACGACATATTCAGTGGCTGTAATGGCGTGGAAGAAATAAGCATTGGCGAAAAGGTTACTTATATTCCCGGATATATAGGTACATGTTCAGTAAATATAAAATTAAATTATAATGCAGAGAATGCTACGGTAGCAAACAACACAGTGTTTTCTCAGATTAGAGAGTTGCAAATTGGTGAAAACGTGAAAGTCTTAAATTATGCTACGTTTAAAGCATGTGAAAAACTTGAATCGGTTGTAATCTCAGATAATGTAATTACAATAGGAAATGAAACCTTTTTTGGCTGTATAAAACTAAAAAATGTTGAAATAGGGAAGTCGGTCACAACTATTGGAGATTATGCTTTCTATGGATGTTCTTCCTTGGAAAATGTAGTATGGGGTGATTGTATTACAACAATAGGAGCTAATTCGTTTGAGGATTGTCTATTGTTAAAGAATTTAGATGAGATTAGTGGACTGAAAAGTATTGGAGATAATGCTTTTAGTGGTTGCAGTAGTCTTGCTAAGGCTGATTTTGGTGATTCATTGGAGCAGATAGGAGATAACTCATTCTCAGGCTGTGTTTCGTTAAGGTCGATAACAATTCCGGATATGGTAGAATCTCTTGGCTCGTCGTCTTTTAATAAATGTGACAGTTTGGAGAGCTTAACAATCGGTATAGGGCTTAAAAGTATAGGAAATAAATCATTTTATGGATGTAATCGTTTGGAGATAGTTAATTATAATGCCGAAAATTGTGAGATTATATATGCTCGTGATAGAAAAGGGCAGATAAGTTCTGCGATAGGTTCAACTTCTATAAAAACGATAAATTTTGGGGAAGATGTGAAGAGCTTATCGGAATATGCTTTTTATGGTTGTAATAATGTTGAAGTAATAGATAGTAAGGCTATAATACCTCCAATATGCGCTAATACTGCTTTAACGAGCGTAAATAAAAATACATGTAAATTATATGTTCCGGATGGTGCAATGGAGGACTATTCTGTGGCTGTCGTTTGGAAGGATTTTGTTAATATTGTTGAATATTCAGCATCGGGTATGGATGAATTGCAGTTTGAGGAAACAATGCCTATAGAGTATTATGATTTGAATGGAACGAGGGTTTATAATCCGGAATTGGGTATTTTTATAATGAAACAAGGTACAAAGACGAAAAAAGTAATATTGAAATAATATTATTTCGGATATTAAGGCGGTGTTTTGTTAGTGCAAGACACCGCCTTAATTTTGTGCCTTAATTTTGAAAAGTGTTGTGAAACCGGCAGAAATGGTTGTTGGTGTGTAAATGTTTGTGTATATTTGCATGACGGAATAACCTGTGATTGAAAAGCAAAACTTAATATTTATATACGAATCTTTTTTATGAATAAAATTCTTATTAACCTATGTGTTGCCGGTGCAGGTATGGCATTGGTTGCCTCTTGCCAAGGTACTGCAAACAACGAGACTGTTATGACAACTCAACCGGAAAGCATTACCGATTATGCTAATTATCCAACTTATGATGGCGAAGATTTGGGATTGGTGATAGATGGTATCGTCTATAAGTTCAAACTATGGTCGCCAATGGCAGATTCTGTAGCAGTGAATATCTATGAAAACGGATTGGGTGGTGCAGCTGTAAGCCGGCATGAAATGCTTGCCGATAAGACTCGCGGAACATGGAGTGCGGATTTGAAAGGTGATTTAATGGGTAAGTTCTATACATTCCAAGTAATGATTGACGGAAATTGGCTTGATGAAACGCCGGGTGTGTGGGCGAAAGCAGTTGGCGTAAACGGAGAGCGTGCGGCTATAATTGATTTGAAAACCACCGATCCGGAAGGTTGGGAACTTGATAAAGGACCTGTTCTTGAGCATAATACCGATGCTGTGCTGTATGAAATGCACCACCGTGATTTCTCTATTCATGAGAATTCAGGAATAACGAATAAAGGTAAATTTGTGGCAATGGTAGAGAACGGAACATTGTCGTCTAACGGAGAAAGTACCGGTATAGACCATTTGAAGGAGCTTGGTGTTACTCATGTACACATCTTGCCGTCATACGATTACAATAGTGTTGATGAGACTCAATTGGCTTCTAATAAGTATAATTGGGGATATGATCCTATCAATTACAATGTGCCGGAAGGATCGTATTCAACCAATCCGGCATGTCCTCAGACGCGTATTCGTGAAATGAAGATGATGATACAAGCCCTTCATAATGCCGGTATCGGTGTGGTTATGGATGTGGTTTACAATCATACAGGAATCACTCAAGGTTCTAATTTTGAACTTACAGCTCCGGGGTATTATTATCGTCAGCGTGAAGACGGCAGTTTCAGTGATGCATCGGGCTGTGGAAACGAAACAGCGAGCGACAGAACTCAGATGCGTAATTTCATGATAAATTCCATTAAATATTGGATGAATGAATATCATATCGACGGATTCCGTTTCGATTTGATGGCAATTCATGATATTGAGACGATGAATGCCATAGCCGAGGTGGCAAACGCTATTAATCCTAATGTGATAATCTATGGAGAAGGTTGGACTGCAAGCGATTCTCCTCTACCGGTAGAGCGACGTGCATTGAAAGAACATGTAAATAAGATGCCGGGTATAGCAGTGTTCAGTGATGATATAAGAGATGCTGTGAAAGGTCATTATAGCAATGTCGAGGATCCGGGATTCGCATCGGGAAAGCCCGGTAATGAGGAAACCGTTAAATTCGGTATTGTGGGTGCGACAGCTCACCCTCAGATTGATTTCGCTAAGTGTAATAATTCTAAATTCGGATATGCCAATCAACCTGTGCAGGTTGTGAATTATGTGTCATGTCATGATGATCCGTGCTTGACCGACAAGTTGAAGAAGTCAATGCCCGGAACAACTGAGGACGAACGCATTGCTGTGGCGAAGTTGGCACAAACTATTGTGTTTACATCACAAGGTATTCCGTTCATGTTTGCAGGAGAAGAAGTGTACCGCACTAAGAAGGGCGTGCATAATTCATATAATTCACCCGACTCAATAAATGCTATAGACTGGGGTCGAAAGAGCCGGTACCGTGACTTGTTTGATTACTACAGGGGCTTGATTAATATGCGAAAACTTCACCCTGCGTTCCGTATGACCACGGCTGAAGAAGTAGCGAAGAACATAGTTTTTGATGAAGTCGATACCGACAATCTTATATCGTACTCGATAAAAAATAACGCCAATGGTGATTCATGGAATGAAATCAAGGTGATATTGAATGGAGCGGCAAAAGCAAATGAGGTGGTAGTGCCTGCCGGCGATTGGAAAATCATTGTGAAAGACGGAAAAATAAGTGAAACAGGATTGGGAATGTGTGATGGCGGAAAACTCACGGTAGCACCGCGCACAGCCCTTATCCTTGCCAAAGAAAAATAAAAACCGGAATAATATTTTCAAGAAAATTCAAAAACGGTTTATTAATCTGAGACAGAGCGTGTGTCGATTCTATATTTGAATTTTGATGCACGCTCTTTTTTATTTAATTTTGCAGCCATATCAGATAATTGAAATGAATATAATAGAGCTTTTGATAATTGCGGTGGGGCTTTCAATGGACGCTTTTGCTGTGTCGATAGGAAAGGGGCTGTCTTTGCGTAGCATACGGTTACGCCATGTGTTGAGCGTTGGATTGTGGTTCGGTGGTTTTCAGGCTCTGATGCCGCTTATCGGCTATTTGCTTGGCTCGAGTTTTTCGTCTTTTATAAATGATTTCGACCATTGGGTGGCATTTTTTCTTTTGGGAATTATCGGCTGCAATATGATTAGGGATTCCTTTGCCGGGGATGAAGAAAAGCATGATGATGATTTTTCTCTCAGGGTAATGCTTATGCTTGCTATCGCAACAAGTATTGATGCTCTTGCCGTAGGAGTATCGTTTGCATTTTTATGTGTGGATTTATGGTTGGCGGTATCGGTAATAGGAATAACAACATTCCTGTTTTCAGCTATAGGACTGAAAATAGGAAATGTATTCGGTAATAAATATAAGTCAAAGGCTGAATTTACCGGAGGTGTTGTATTGGTGCTTATGGGTATTAAAATTCTTGTTGAGCACACCTGTTTCTGATTTCATTCCCAACTGATTGTTGCCGGTGGCTTTGACCTTATGTGAATATCTTCGGTTGAATTCTTATTTATTGATGTGATACCCGTAATGGTCTTCAAGCAGTTTTGCTGCCGGAGTTTCTATTATTCTGCCTTCAGGCGTACTTTCTATCACAAGTTCGTCAAGCACGGCTTTATGTTTAAGCATACGCCTTTCGGCAAGCGCAAGTCCTTTGCGCAGTTTGATTCTGTATTCGTTACTCTCCCACATATTTAAGTATTTCGTTATAGCGTTTAGTGTCATAGACAACTGTCTTCAAACCGTTTCCACCTTCTGCTACAAGTGTGCGTGGAACGGAACTGTTGTCGGCTATCAGCCAATTGTCTACGTGGGGGATATAAATCTTGAACAGATTCCTGATGCCTGCTACATATCTGCGCTTGATAACGTTTATCGGTATATTGTGTCCGCCTTCTTTTACGCGCTGGGCAACACGGCGTACAGCTAATTTTGTGCTGTTCAGCCAAAAGAACAGCAGTTTTACCGAATAGCCGTTTGCTTGTGCTTTTGTTACTAAATTATTTAGCGAGCGTGATGCAAGCGTTGTCTCTATGGCAAACGTTTCTTCTCGCGCAAGCAGATCGGTAATGCGTTGTATCATTACTTTGCCGGCATCGATGGCAACTCCTTCGGGATTGAACGGGGAAAGTCCTTTGGCAATCTCGTCGGCATTGACAAACTCTTTGCATTGGAATACCTCGGGCAGTAGAGTGTAGGACGCAGTAGTCTTTCCTGCACCGTTGCAACCACTGATAATGTATAGTCGCTTTTCGCTGTCCATGATTGTTTCCTCCAAAATTATATGTTACAAAAATAATAATATTTATAGAATATAGTATGCGCTCAGGGCTAAAAAATAGTGAAAACATGTTTTTTCTTTGCCGATATTATATTGTTTCAAGCATAATATAAACAATTCTGTGACGAGAAAAGAGAAAAATGGCGAGAAATTGTGTTATATGAAAGATATTGTTTTTAATTTTGTAATACAGTTAAAAACTGTGATTGCTATGGAAGTTCTGCGCAATATTATAAATGACATATTCTGTGCCGAAATCACTCAGAGCGGTGCTTTGTTCATAAAATTGGGACATCTTAACGATACACTATCGATAATGTTTACAAATGAGATAAATAACTGACGAGAATGAATATAGAGGGATTGATAGCCGACCTCGCATTAATCTTGATGCTGGGTGCGGTGGTTACATTGATTTTTAAGAAACTTAAACAGCCTATGGTGCTGGGGTATATCGTTGCAGGCTTTATAGCCAGCAGCAATTTTAAGTATTTCCCTACGGTAGCCAATGAGGCGAATATCGATTTTTGGGCTCAGATTGGCATTGTGGTATTATTGTTTTGCCTTGGATTGGAGTTCAGTTTCAAGAAATTGATGAATGTGGGAGGATCTGCGGCTGTCACGGCTTTGATTATAGTAGCGGGAATGATGGGTGTGGGTTTTGTCGTGGGCGGTTTCTTGGATTTTAACTTTATCAACCGGCTTTTCTTGGGTGGTATGCTGTCGATGTCGTCCACTACCATCATAATAAAGGCTCTTACCGATTTGAACTTGCGGCAGCGACGTTTTGTCCCTCACGTGCTTGCGGTGCTGATTTGTGAAGACCTTTTTGCTGTGGTGATGATGGTGCTGTTGTCATCGGTAGCATTGAACAATAGTGTTGAAGGCGGTGAAATGCTGTTGAGCATTGGTAAATTAGTGTTTTTTCTTGTTATATGCTTTACTGTGGGTGTATATGTTCTGCCCACGTTCTTCAATCGTTACCGCAGAATCATCAATGATGAAATGCTACTTATAATTTCAGTGGGCTTGTGCATGTTGATGTCAGTTTTTTCTGTGTACTCGGGATTCTCTATGGCACTTGGAGCATTCATAATGGGGTCTATATTGGCAGGTACAAGCGAGGCTGAGCATATAGAGAAAGTGATGAAACCGGTAAAGGACTTGTTTGGAGCGGTTTTCTTTATATCTGTGGGAATGATGGTGAATCCGTCGGTAATCTCCGATTATCTTGGAATAATATTGTTGTTGTCGGTTGTGGTGATAGTGGGGATGATAGTTTTCGGTACATTCGGGATGCTTGCAATGGGGCAGCCTTTGAGAATTGCAATGGAGAGCGGTTTCTGTCTGACGCAGATAGGTGAATTTGCATTTATCATAGCCACACTGGGTATGTCGCTCAAGGTCTTGGACGGCAGTTTATATCCTATCGTGGTGGCGGTGAGCGTAATAACCACATTCTTTACACCATATTTCATTAAAGGGGCTATTCCTTGTTATGAATGGGTGGCAAAACGGTTGCCTTCAAGGTGGAATAAGACATTGGAGGCATATACAGCAAGCGCAACAGCCGAGAATGCCACCAAACGGGTGTGGAAAACCGTCTTGGGACGTTATTCATGGCGTATTCTGCTATATTCGGTGCTGATAACGGCACTTATATTGGTGTCCATCAAGCTGTTTATACCTTTTATGCAGGGTGTGGCAGGTAACGTATTGGGGAAACTGCTTGCTGTGGTGCTGTCATTAGGGGTAATGTCTCCTTTCTTTCTTGCGCTTGTATATCCGAGTACAAAACGCTCGGAGCGTAATGAGTTACAGAAAGAAGGTAGGCGCTATATGGTTCCTTTAGTTATGCTCACCATTCTGCGCTTGGTGATTTCTGTTGTATTCATTGAAGTGTATCTTGGAAGTGTGTATTCTCATACGGTGGGGACTGCGTGTGCTTTAGCTGCAGTACTGCTGCTTATGATTCTGCTGTCGAAGCGAGTGGGACGGCGCATGAAGAAGTTGGAAAGCGCATTTGTTCGTAATCTGAACGAGCGAGAATTACGCAAAAGTGGTAAGGGAAACACGTTGGTTAGCGATTTTCATTTGGCATATATGACAGTGGGCTATAGTTGCCCGTTTGTGGGTGAAAGGCTGTGTAATAGCGGAATGCGGAAAAAATACGGTGCAAATGTAGTGAGCATTCAGCGCGGAGCCGATTTGTTCCCTATACCATGTGCCGATATGAGATTGTTTCCCGGCGACCAAATAGGAATAATAGGTACCGAGGAACAGATACAGGCATTATTGCCGGTGGTGGAAGATTCTGAGGAAAATGCCAATCTTGCGCATTCAGGCGAAGAAAACGATATGGCATTTGTTCATTTTGAAGTTGGACCTGATTCGGTATTGGTGGGTAAAACCAGTGCAACGGCAAGGTTGCGTGAAGATTATTCCTCATTGTTGGTCGCTATTCAAAGCGGAAATCGCTTTAAAGAACCCACCGGAGAAGAGGTGTTTAATGCGGGAGATATTTTGTGGGTAGTGGGTGACAGCAGTAAACTCAATACCTTGAAAAAGTAAAAAAACATAGGACGGTGAGGAGAGCGTGAGTTATATAACCGCAGTATCAAGTGTAACTATAGTTTTGTTGTGAAAATGTTAGAGGGCTAACGTTTCTGTTTAGAGAAAATAAGTTATATTTGCGTAGTTAAAAACATAAACATTCTAACATATGAAAATAAGAATAATTGGATGGGTTTTATTATCAATGGGAATATGCGGGACTGCTCAGGCTGCAGTGCCGTTGAAAATTGTGCGCGGTGAGCGTGATACTGTTTATCAGCAGAAACATTACATTGTGGGTGTTACCAATCCCGGAAACCGTGCTCAGGTGAACGGCAAGTCGGTGAGAGTGTATAAGACCGGTTCTTTCGGGGCTGAGGTCATGCTGAAAGAGGGTGCTAATTCCATTGAAGTGATAGTGGATGACGGAATGGGACAAAATGAAAAGTATGTAAAGGTGTTCTATTCAAAAAAACGTCCCGAAAAGCTGTACACTATGGAACGTGCAAAGAAGACAATGGCTGAAAATGAGTTGAAAGCGTGTGATTTTAATGCCGTTTCCAAGGAAGGCGCATATCTGCAATATGGTGACGGTGATGACCGTCTCGGTGGCTCTAAGATGGGGTTTGTGGATGCCGGTATAGTATTTAAGGTGACGGGTGAGAAGGGCGGACTTTATAAAGTGCAGTTATCACAAAACAGATACGCATTCATCGATAAGGATTATTTGGAACCTACAGAAATGACTACTCAGACCGTTAATACTGGAAGTTGGCATGTGGGTAAAAATGGAAAATATGACAGGGTTTCGGTGAGTCTTCCTTGTCGATTGCCTTACCATTCGTGGACTGAACTTGATCCCACCCGTATATGTGTGGATGTGTTTGGGGCGATGAACAACAGTAACTGGATTACTCAGCTCAATGATACTGAAATGATCGATTATGTTGACTTCCTACAGGTGGACAGTGATGTATATCGTGTAATAATAAAGTTGAAACAGGCATACTCATGGGGCTATTCAGTGGCGTATGAGGGCAACAATTTGGTGATAAATGTTAAGCATGCGCCGGAACTTAGTCTAAGAGGTATGAAGATAGGACTTGATGCCGGTCATGGAGGAAAATATCCGGGGGCTATAAGTCCGTCAGGTCTGAAGGAAAAAGACGTGAATCTGTCGATGGTAAAAGAACTGAAGGCATTGCTTGAGGCGAAGGGTGCATCGATAGTCATGAGCCGTGATGGCGACCAAGAGCCTACTATGGCAGAGCGTAAGAAGACTTTCAAGGATGCAGAAGTGGACTTGATGATTTCCATTCACAACAATTCCGGAGGTTCACCGCTTGTAGAGATGGGGTCATGCACGGCATATAAGCACATAGTTAACCGAGAACTTGCCGCTATGATGCAAAATCGCCTTACGGAACTGGGGCATAAGAATTTCGGACTGATAGGTAATTTTAATTTCTCGTTGAATGCTCCTACAGAGTATCCTAATGTGTTGCTTGAAGTGCTGTTTATGAGCAGTCTGCCGGAAGAAGAAAAACTTGCCGATACACTCTACCACAAGAAAGTCGCAAAACAGGTAGTGCTTGCATTGGAGGATTATATAAAAGCTGTAAAAGCAGCTCAGCAGAAATAAAAAAGTTTTGTTAATTAGAAAAAAATGAGTAACTTTGCACCGCTTTTGTAATCGCTGGCAAGAAAATGAGTGGCTTGTTATGTTGCAAGGGTTTATGTAAAACATTTTAAATAAGAAGAAATGGTAGACTTAATTAAGGTCGCAGAAGAAGCTTTCGCAACAGGAAAGCAACATCCTGAATTTAAAGCAGGTGATACAATCACAGTGGCTTATCGTATCAAAGAAGGTAACAAGGAACGTATACAGCAGTATCGCGGTGTTGTTATCAAGGTAACAGGCGAAGGCGCAAAGAAACGTTTCACAGTTCGCAAAATGAGTGATAACATCGGTGTGGAAAGAATCTTCCCAATGGAATCTCCGTTTATCGACAGCATCACAGTGAATCGTTACGGAAGAGTGCGTCGTGCTAAACTTTACTACTTGCGTGCCCTTACAGGTAAGAAAGCTCGTATTAAAGAGCGTCGCGTAGTAAACAAGGAAGATTAAGAAAGAACACTTTGAAAACTAATAAAAAACTATCCTGTTTCAGGATAGTTTTTTTATGTCTTATAATGAATAGAAAATAATGCATGGCGGGCAAGACTGTCTGCCGATGAATCGGAAAAAACAAGAAAGGGGAAACTGCAAATGAATTTCCCCTTTCTTATATAGATTTTAAGAGAATCAATCGATTCCTTAATATTAATCAAATGAAATTTTACATCAGATAAGTGATATCATAATTTCCTCTTCTACTTCGCTAATGTTCAATTTACCTTCACGTCCCAACCAGCCGATTGCAGCGTAAAGTTCTTTTTCTTTTAGCTTTGTAGCTTTCTTCAAACCTTTCATACTCAAGGTACCTTGTTCATTTAGAGCTGTCCATGCTTTACCAGCCCATTCTCCAATAATTTCTACGTTCATCTTTTAATAAAATAGATTAATAAAAAAACTTGTTAAAAAAAAGTGTTTTTTCAAATTCGGGTGCAAAAGTACATATTTTTTGTAAATCAAAGCAACTTTTTTCTTTAAAAACTGCTGAAATCCACGAAATTATTTTAAATTGTAGGAAATAGATGGATATACACCGACTGAAAGACTTTGGCAACATACTTGATTTCTCAGTAGAGGATAAGGGTAAAGGTAGAATTTTAAATTAGCTATAATATATGTTGTAAAATAAACGCTCTCTTGATAAGAGAGAATACACCAATCACAAAAGTACGTAAAATATTGTAATCAAAAGCTAACTTATCAAGGAAAAAAATATATATAAGAAAATTTTATCAATTTGTTTAGCAAATTCACTTAGAATATGTCCTTATATGACTGTAATACAGATAGTAACACTTAGTGTATTCTCTCTTATCAAGAGAAGTGTAACCATGAATTTCTAATAGAATTAATTAAATAATAAAATTATGAGCAATTGTAATCAACACAAAGAATTGTCCTTGTCTAAGTCAGTGAGGATAAAACGAAACATTGCAGCATGGCTGTTGGTCTTGACCAATGTATATTGGCTTGTTGCTGATGTTACGGGAAATTTATTTATGGAAATTATTCCGTACGAAACAATGCAATCTATGTTATCGGGTACTGATGTGTACCTTGGGTATTATTTATTACAGAGTGTTATTATTGGGGTAATTTGTTTTATTGCATGGTGTTTTTTAATAAATATTGCATCCAACAAAGTCACAAGAATTATATCCATTGTTGCTGCTTTTTTAATAACTATCAATGTAGTTCTGGGTGCGATTAACTGCTTCTCGCCTGATGCATTCTCCAATGGTACTTCTTTGGGTGTTTCTATTGGAGTGCCATTACTTTGGATTTATTGTTATGCGACATTAATACGATCCAATAATATCAGTAATACCGATAAGAATTGGATTGCTCTTTTAATAGTTTTTAAAATAGTAGTTATTTTGATTGGTGTGCATCGTACTTATGGTATACCCTATGATTATAATTTCCAATGTAATAACATTGCACTGTTTGCTTGGGATTTATGCATAAGAATATTGATTCTTGTTGCAGAATATCGTTTAGTGAAATGTGCGGCATTTACGGGAAACTATAATCCGGAATCTATCGATATTAAGATTTATTCTCCGCTCAACAAGTATTTTGCGGCAACAGCAATAACCGTGGTAATAATCGGTGGATTGTGGTATATTTTATATCGAAGTGAAGCGCTTATTTTTTAAATAGTTAAAACATGAACATTAATAAAATTTGAGAATATGAGTAATTTATGGTTATACGATGATTTTGTCGCAAGTATAGAAAACTTGAATGATTCTCCTCGGGGTGAAGTGTTTAGCCAAACTCTGTCAGGAAATGTTATGAATTTGTTGGTGAATCGGAATATTCCCATAGAGGATAAATTGAAGGGGCTGGAGTTTGTTGGCAAAAAAATAGATGAGTACTATTCTAACAACAACTTAGAGATAACGATGATTTGGGCTCAAGTTATTCAAATGTCCTATAATGCACTGATTATGTTATCGGGTGGTGAAGCCTCTGCTTATATCGTATATTTACAGCGATTTAATAATGACATATCTGAAAGCCGATACCGTCCTTTAAAAGAGTACTTTGAAGAAATTATAGTATCAACGGCAATGATATATTCCGAAAATGGAGAAGTTGTTATTGAAGATAATTTATGGGATAAATATGCTCTTCCGCAGTGGATGTTTGAAGAAACGGAAAAGTCTGTCTCAGAAACAACCCCTTTATTGGTGCAAAATTATAAGGATGGTGGCTCAGATAGAGATGAAACGATTGTGTCTCAAAATAAAATGATGACATTTACGGAGGCTGTGAAAAGCGCATTTTCTCATTATGCCGATTTTTCCGGGCGTGCAAGGCGAAGCGAATATTGGTGGTTTGCATTTTTTGTTACAATCATGTCATTGATTCCGGTAGTGGGCTATATAGGAAGCTTGGTGACTTTGATTCCTATGCTTGCTGTGGGAGCAAGACGTTTGCATGACATAGGAAAGAGCGGGTGGTTTTTGTTATTGCTGTTAGTGCCTTTTGTGGGAGGAATAATCCTCTTGGTTTTCTTTTGCCAAGATAGTCATCCGAATGAGAATGAATATGGAGTATCTCCGAAATATGCCGGTAATCCTTCTCTCGAATTTTCAAAGGCTGAAAATAAACAAGAACTTTCATTGGTAGATCGAGCTGAGGATGAGAATTTTTCAAGTAATAGTAAATCCGGTTCGTCATTGAAAGACAAATTTTTTGCATTATATAATTTGGAAAAACGCATTTGGGGAGAGCAAATAAATGCAAATAAATATCTGGCACCTCTTTCAATCATTATTGCTGCATTAGCGGGTAGCTTGAAAGCCGGTTGTGAGTTTCTCAATGAAGTATTTAGCTGGAATTTGGAACCGATTTCTTTAACTGCCTTAATTGGTATGCTGATTTTATTCATGGGATATAACATTGCAGAATCAATTATTGCCTCCGAATCGGCTAAAGTTGCAACATTAAGAGCGTTGATGGTGAATGGATTTCTTATTTTGGGGTGTATATTAGGTGCAGTCTTGTCGGTTATCATTCTTGCAATCATAATTATCGTAGTAGTAGGTTTTCTGTTGATAACAGCTTTGAGGGTTGCTGCGTCTGTTTCTGTGTCTTCTTCCGGTAGCTCAGACGAAATGCCAAGTGAAGGAAGGGGCTATTGGACTACAACAGATGAAAATGGATCACAGATTGACCTGAAAAGTACCGGAGGAGGTTATGCAGAAGACCAATATGGTAAACAATGGCGTAGAGATGGAGGAGATTGGATTCGTGATTAGCATTTAGCAAGATTAATATCCAAAATATTAGGAAAACTCAACTCTAAAAATGGATTGTCTCATTTTGGGGTTGAGTTTCTTATTTAATTACCGATATGGTTATTGCCTTCTCTTATTTCTGTGCATTTCAGTTTAATTCATTATGGCTCGGTTGGAAATGTATATATTTGTTTTTTGTTCCGAGAACAGTATTTTTTCACAAAATTGATGCTGATTTTTAGTATCTTTGCAGGTGATGAAAGGATTCGTGGTAAAAAATACGGGAAGTTGGTATGTCGTCAAAACTGATGACGGCTCGCTTGTGAATTGTAAGATAAAGGGGACTTTCAGATTGAAAGGCATTCGTACGACCAATCCGGTGGCTGTGGGTGACAATGTGGAAGTTTCAGTAAAAGACGGTGCATCATATATCGTCAGTATAGAACCGAGACGTAATTATATAATAAGGCGTGCATCCAACTTGTCGAAGGAGTCGCAGATACTTGCGGCGAATATAGATCAGGCTTTGCTTATTGTTACGTTAAAGGAACCGTTAACAAGCACTACTTTTATCGATCGTTTTCTTGCTACAGCCGAGGCTTATAATATACCTGTGGTAATAGTGATAAATAAGGTGGATTTGTTGAAAGATGTTGATGAACGTGACTATCTTGAAGGCGTGAAGACGCTTTATGAAACGGTAGGTTATGAAGTAGTGGTCACGAATGCAATTTCCGGAGAAGGCTTGCAAGAATTGCGAGACAAATTGTGCGGTAAGGTGACATTGTTATCGGGCAATTCGGGAGTTGGCAAATCTACGATAATTAATTCGGTGCTGCCCGGACTGAACTTGAAGACAGGAAGTGTATCGGAAACGCATCACACCGGAATGCACACCACAACCTTTTCTGAAATGTTTGAACTGCCCGATGGAGGAGCTGTTGTCGATACGCCCGGAGTGAAAGGGTTTGGCACAATAGATTTCGATAGAGCCGAGGTGGCGCATTATTTTAAGGAAATATTTCAATTTTCGGCAGATTGCAAGTATAATGATTGCACCCATACTCATGAACCCGGCTGTGCTGTACTTGAAGCTGTTGAAAATCATTATATAAGCAGATCTCGCTATCAGAGTTATCTGAGTATTCTTGAAGATGGAGACGATGATAAATATAGGAAACCATATTAATATGGAGAGGTTATCGATAGCGTTAGGTTGCGGTGTTTTCTTTTGTTAGGGAAATATTTTTGTGGAGAAAATGTTGTGAAATGCAATAAAAAACGCTACATTTGTAAAAAATTGGATTAAAAGATGACGACCGATTTGCATTCTACCATAGAAAGGATACTTTCTAAGTCGAGCGTATTAGTGGAGAAATATCATGCGCTTGAGATTGATAAGGCGAATGCAGAGCAAGAAATAATACAATTGCGCGAAGAGATAGCGGTATTGAGGAAAGAACTTGAAAAGCTGCGTCAGGATAATGAATATCTGCGTATTGCACGCTCAATAGCCCCTTCGTATGAACAGTTGGCAGAGAGTCGTTCCATCATAAGCCAATTGGTGCGGGACGTGGATAAATGCATCTCACAATTGACTTGATATGGCTGAGGAAGAGAAACAAAAGATATGGATATGCTTGGGCGATGTGAAAAATGTTCCATTGTCGGTAAGGCGTTCGGATATTGATGTTTACCGTAGGGCAGAACAGTCGGTGAATAAGCTGTGGGGAGCTTGGAAGACTAAATTTGACAAGTTGTCTTCAGAAGAGGTAATGGCAAGAATAGCATTCCAATTTGCACGGCTTTATGTAGAGGCAAGTACGCGTAATGACGAGGTAAATGATATACTAATGGATTTTGAGCGGAAATTAAACGATATAATCGTGAAAGTTCAGCATGAAGAAAATTAGATATATAAAAAACAGCACTATAGAGCTGTGAGATAAAAATATTTGTTTACAGAGAGTTAACCTGCACTTTTTGATGCGTGAACACTTGTGGTGTGCGCATTGATGAGTGCTATTTTTTATTATATATAACAATTTAAATAAACTAAAAAAATGACATCAGGTTTAGGTATAGTACCGGTAGTGTTGATAGCCGCAGCCGCATTGGTGCTGGGTATCGTAGGAACACTCATAATAAATCGTATTATAGCCAAGTCTCGTGCCAACGCTATCGTAGAAGAAGCGAAATTGGAGGCTGAGGTTATTAAGAAGAACAAGATTATTGAAGCCAAGGAAGCTGAAATGGCTATTAAGTCGGAGGCTGAAAAACAAGCAAATCAGCGGTTGGCTAAGGTTCAGTCGACTGAGGCAAAGTTGAAACAGCGCGAACTTCAATTAAATCAGCAACAATCGGAGAATCAACGCAAGAAAAATGAAAACGAGGCGTTGAAAACCAATTTGGAGAATCAGTTGAACAGCCTTGAACAGAAAAAAGCTGAAGTGGAAAAAATGCAGAAGAGCGTTCTTGAAAAACTTGAGCAAGTTTCAGGAATGTCGGCTGAGGAAGCAAAGGAAAAGCTTGTTGAGTCTTTGAAGGATGAAGCCAAGACTGCCGCTGCATCCTATATCAATGATATTATGGATGACGCAAAGCTTACGGCTAATAAAGAGGCTAAGCGTATCGTTGTACAGTCTATACAGAGAGTAGCTACTGAAACCGCCATAGAAAATGCGGTGACAGTGTTCCATATAGACAGCGATGAAATAAAAGGGCGCATAATAGGTCGTGAAGGACGTAATATACGTGCGCTTGAGGCGGCTACAGGAATAGAAATCATCGTTGATGATACCCCTGAGGCTATAGTACTTTCCGGTTTTGACCCTGTGCGTCGAGAAATAGCGCGTTTGGCTCTCCATCAACTTGTGACTGACGGTCGTATTCATCCGGCACGCATCGAAGAAGTTGTGGCAAAGGTTAAAAAGCAGGTTGAAGAAGAAATTATAGAAACAGGAAAACGCACTGCAATAGACCTTGGAATACATGGTTTGCATCCTGAACTTATCCGATTAGTTGGAAAAATGAAGTATCGTTCAAGCTACGGACAGAATTTGCTTCAGCACTCACGCGAGACTGCTAACCTTTGTGCTATAATGGCATCTGAACTCGGATTGAATCCTAAAAAGGCTCGTCGTGCCGGTCTATTGCACGATATAGGCAAAGTGCCCGACGAAGAACCTGAATTGCCACACGCATTGCTCGGTATGAAACTTGCTGAGAAATACAAGGAAAAACCGGATATATGCAACGCTATCGGTGCGCATCATGATGAAGAGGAGGCTACCAGTCTGCTTGCTCCTATAGTTCAGGTTTGTGATGCAATTTCGGGTGCACGTCCCGGCGCACGTCGTGAAGTGGTTGAAGCATATATCAAGCGCTTGAATGACTTGGAACAATTGGCTTTATCTTATCCCGGTGTTATCAAGACTTATGCTATTCAGGCAGGTCGTGAACTGCGTGTGATAGTGGGTGCCGATAAGATAGATGACGCACAAACCGAACAGTTGTCGGCTGAAATTGCTAAAAAGATACAAGATGAAATGACTTATCCGGGTCAAGTGAGAATAACCGTTATACGTGAAACTCGTGCGGTAAGTTTCGCTAAATAAAATCAGGGTACAAAATGGATAGCAATAACTCAGATTACAATAAAGAGTGTTGCGAACAATGTTCAAGCGGATGCTGTGCCGGTGGCTGTGATTCACGCAGCAAATTACATAGCTGCAATTGGTTGGAGGACGTACCGGGCGGTTATAATGACTATGAAATTGTAGAGGTCTCGTTCAAGAATACTCGAAAAGGTTTTTACAAGAACAGTTCGCACATTCCGTTAAGTATAGGCGACATGGTGGCTGTGGAGGCTAATCCCGGTCATGATATAGGCAGGGTGTCGATGGTGGGCAAACTTGTCAAGTTGCAGATGAAACGTGCCAATTTACGCCCCGATATAGAGATTCTGCGGGTCTTCCGCAAGGCTAAGCAGAACGACTTGGAACGTTATGAAGAAGCAAAAGCCAAAGAAGTGGATACTATGATACGTTCACGGAAAATTGCCGAGGATTTGAAATTGAATATGAAAATCGGCGATGTGGAGTATCAGGGAGACGGAAACAAGGCTATTTTCTATTATATAGCCGATGAACGTGTTGATTTTCGCCAGCTCATAAAGGTTCTTGCCGATGTCTTTAAGGTGAGAATTGAAATGAAACAGATAGGCGCAAGACAAGAGGCGGGACGAATAGGCGGTATAGGACCATGCGGGCGTCCGCTTTGCTGTTCAAGTTGGATGTCTAATTTCGTTTCGGTGGCGACAAGTGCTGCACGTTATCAGGATATATCTCTCAATCCGCAGAAGTTGGCAGGACAGTGTGCAAAGTTAAAATGCTGCTTGAATTTTGAGATAGACTCCTATGTGGAGGCTGTGAAGCAATTGCCTGAGAAGAATGTTCCGCTTGAAACCAAGGATAATATTTATTATCATTTCAAGACTGATATATTCAAGCGTGAAATGACTTACTCTACCGATAAGAATATTGCAGCCAATTTAGTGGTTCTTTCTGCCGATCGTGTTTTTGAGGTCATGGCACTTAATAAGAATGGTGTTAAACCTGATAAATTGAATCTTGATTCTGATGAACGTCAGAAAGAACTTAAAATGTTTGGAGACATCATTGAACAAGAAAGTGTGACACGTTTCGATAAGACAAGAAAGAAACGTAATAAGAACCGAAACGGAAACGACCGTTCTCGAGAACGTAAAGAAGGCAACTTTACTCAGAGAAACGGTGGAGGTCATATTCATGAAAATGAAGATTCCGGTAAAAACGAGCAGTCTAAGGAGCGGCGTCAACGCAATAACAATAATCGCCGACCAAGGGGTGAGTATAGGAACGGTGAACAGAGAGTACGTCAGGATAACAATTCATCAAATGATGTAGAAACTGTAAAAGGTGAACAAAATGCGTCCAAAACTGATTAATATTTCGGTGAGAGGGAACAGCATAGGCATACTTTCCGTTTTGATGACTTTAATATGCTTAGGAGCTTGTTCTCCTAAGCATTCTTCATATAGTGAGTACTATGATGTGGCAGAAGACGGTTGGATTAAGGAAACGCCTTGTGAATTTATGTTGCAATATCCGGATTCATCGTCTGAATATGAAATGAGATTATCATTTTGTTTTGCACATGAGTATTGTTTTAGAAATATAAGCGCAACGGTTGATTTTATCAAAAGTGATTCATTGGTGAAACGTACCGTTGTAGATGCTATTCTATCAGATACCGAGGGAAATTGGGAAATACCCGGATTCGGAGTGGCATATCAATCAGAGCATTTTGTTGCCTCAAGATTACGTCCGGGCAATTTTGACAAAGTGCTGGTATGGCAGGGACTTGATTGTGATACTTTGACCGGTGTCACAAAAGTAGGAATATCTTTGGTTAAGGTTCGTTGAATATAAATTAAGGTTTAAAGGATTATGATTACATCAGCATTAAAAAATGAGATAGGTTTGCGAATAGGGCGTGTGTGTAGCGCATTGAAGAAAAACGGGTATGATGCAATGTTGGTGAGTAGCAATGCCAATCTGTATTATACTTCCGGCAGGATATTCAGCGGGTACACTTATATCGATGCAAACAAAGGCGCAACATATTTTGTGAAGCGTCCGGTAGGGCTATCGGGCGATAATGTGGAGTATATCAGAAAACCTGAGCAGATTTCGGAATTACTGAAAGAAAAGCCGCATAGGATTGCACTTGAATTGGATAGCCTCTCGGTAAACGACTATATTCGCCTATGTAAGGTGTTTGCTGAAAGCGAGATTGTAGACGCATCGGCTGTTTTACGCTATCTTCGTTCGGTGAAAACCGATTTTGAGATAGAGAAGATGAAAGAATGCGGAGTGCGTCATGATGAGGCTTATAAGCATATACATAAGATATATCGAGAAGGAATGACCGATATAGAATTACAAATAGAAGTTGAACGCCAATTACGTCTTAACGGTTCTTTGGGTATTTTCAGGATACATGGCGAATCTATGGAGTTGTTCATGGGAAATGTGCTATGTGGGGATAATGCCGATGCCCCGTCGCCTTATGATTTTGCGATGGGTGGGGCAGGGCTTAATGACTCACTTCCTGTGGGCTGTAATGGAACTGCCATAAGACCCGGAATGACGGTAATGGTGGATATGTGTGGCAATTTCAACGGCTATATGACTGATATGACCAGAGTATTCTATGTGGGCAGACTTGATAGATTGGCTAAGATTGCGCATGAGACATCGATTGCTATTCATCATCGCCTTGTAAAGGAAAGTCGTCCGGGAATTCCTGCTGCTCGTTTGTATGAAATAGCCTTAGAGATGACAAAAGATGCAGGGCTTGAAGATTATTTTATGGGACATAAACAGAAAGCCGGTTATATAGGTCATGGAGTGGGCATTGAGGTTAATGAGGCTCCGGTATTGGCACCCCGCAGCAAGGAACTGTTGGAGCGGGGCAATGTGATAGCGATTGAACCGAAATATGTTATCCCCCATGTAGGTGCAGTGGGAGTGGAAAGCACTTATGTAGTAACAGATGACGGGCTTGAGTGCATCACCAATTTCCCTGAGGAAATGGCTGAATTGTATTAAATTGGGATTTTGTGATAAGCGATGGTAGAAAATAATATAGAACAGCGAATAAAAGAACATTTGTCGAAACCTATATTCCATGTCGTAGGTGATGCTGCTGACGAAATGGGCAGGGAATGCTATGTCGTGGGTGGCTATGTAAGAGATATTATTTTGGAACGTGTATCAAAAGATATAGATTTCGTTACGGTAGGAAGTGGTATAGAGGTTGCGGAAAATGTGGCAAAATCATTAGGTTCACACACGGCTATTGCTGTTTTTCGTACCTATGGAACAGCTCAGGTTAAATCTCACGGAGTGGAATTGGAATTTGTGGGGGCGAGACGTGAGTCGTATACACGTGATAGCAGAAATCCCATTGTTGAAGACGGTACGCTTGAGGATGACCAGTGCCGCCGGGATTTCACTGTGAATGCTATGGCGATATGTGTAAACAAGGAAAATTACGGTAAGTTGCTTGACCCCTTTGACGGAATAGGCGATTTGGAACGTCGTCTTATACGCACGCCGTTAAATCCTGATATAACATTTTCCGATGACCCATTACGCATGATGCGTGCCATTCGCTTTGCCACTCAATTGGAATTTGATATTTATAAGGAAACTTTTGATGCTATTGCCCGCAATAAGGATAGAATAAAGATTATTACCCGTGAACGTATTGTCGATGAATTGATGAAAATAATGAAATCGGCAAAACCGTCACGTGGTTTCTATCTGCTTCGCAAGTGTGGTTTGCTGGAACTCATTATGCCTGAATTAAACGCATTAAGCGGCGTTGAAGTTGTTAATGGAAGAGGTCATAAAGACAATTTTGAGCATACAATGCAAGTTCTTGACAATGTAGCGTCAAAGAGCGATAAGGTATGGTTGCGCTGGGGTGCATTGCTGCATGATATTGCAAAGCCGGTAACTAAACTATATGACAAGAACATAGGTTGGACATTCCACAACCATAATTTCATAGGTGCGAAAATGATACCTCGCATATTCAAGAGAATGAAGATGCCGATGGATGCCAAAATGAAATATGTGCAGAAACTTGTTGAGTTGCACATGCGTCCTATTGCGCTTGTTGAAGATACGGTGACGGATTCGGCAGTGCGCCGACTTATATTTGATGCCGGTGATGACATCGAAGACTTGATGCTCTTGTGCGAGGCTGATATTACATCTAAGAATCAGGAGAAAGTAAAGCGTTTCTTGGATAATTTTCAGTTGGTAAGGGAAAAAATGAAAGAAATAGAGGAGAAAGACCGCATACGCAATTTTCAGCCTCCAGTCGATGGAATAGAGATTATGCGTATATTCGGGCTTGAGCCTTGTCAAGAAGTGGGATTGTTGAAAGAGAAAATCAAAAATGCTATACTTGACGGCATTATTGGGAATAATCATGAGGAAGCTTATGATTATATGCTTGAATGCGCCAAGGAAATGGGACTTGTTCCGAAATAATTTGATTAATTTTGTAGTTGCAAAAGAAAAGCGTATTAGATAATAATGGAGATAACATTCCTGCTGATAGTAGAAATAATAGGAACATTGGCGTTTGCCATAAGCGGTATCAGGCTGGCAGCCGTTAAACGTTTTGACTGGTTCGGTGCATATATTGTCGGTTTGGTTACAGCTATAGGTGGCGGAACAATCAGGGATTTGTTTTTGAGTACCACTCCGTTCTGGATGCTCAATTACTGGTATCTTGTGGTTACTGCAATAGCCTTAGGGCTTGTGATAATTTTTAAAAGGTATCTGGTTCGCCTTGATCATACGGTGTTTATCTTCGACACCATTGGGCTTGCCTTATTTGTGGTGATAGGCATGCAGAAGTCGATTGATTTCGGTTTCCCTATGTGGGTAGCTATTATAATGGGTACGATTACCGGAGCTTTCGGTGGTGTTCTTAGGGATATTCTTATTAATGAAGAGCCATTGATATTCCGCAAGGAGGTGTATGCCACTGCATGTATTGCCGGTGGTCTTGTTTATTGGCTGATAGCGTATTGTAATGGCTCTACCGTTGTTCAGCAAGTAGCGTGTGCAACCATAATAATTGTCGTAAGGGTACTTTCTGTTGTATATAACTGGAGCCTTCCGGTAATGGGTAATGACAGTAAGAAAAAGAACTGAATAATGGCTAAGAAAATTGAATCCAGAAAAGCTTTGTCTATAGTCTTGATTGCCATTAATGCACTCATTATATTACCTATTATAGATAATCTTGGTATAGGCATATATAATGTGGTTACAATTACATTGTTGTCGCTTGGTGTGTTTTTGGTTGACAGCAGAAAGGGTAACTTGAATAATTCATTTCTGTCATCTCTTGTGTTTCTTGCAGCAATATTGACTTTGGATAATGCCTATAATGCTGTCTATTTTTCGTTCCCTGTATATTTGCAGATTGTGGGTGCTGTACTTATAATTGTACTTTTTATTTGTGTTCCCTCATTAGTGAAGTACGTGCTGGAACATTTTAAGAATCATCCTATGGCGTTGCTTGTTACCGGACGTCTGATTTCTGTTACAGCGGCTATTGGTGCAGTGGTGTTTGTTTATTTGAAATTGGGTTTTGACTTGAGTATAGGTCATTTGAATATAAGCATGGAGTCCGGATGGACGTTTTGGCAGATTTTTGTCTTGGCATGGATAGTGATACATCTATACCTGATATGGCGTAACAAGCGAGACCTGACAACGAATCACCGTTTCCTATATAATGCGGTGACACTTTATTTATTGTCTCTTATTATTTATATAGGTTATATACGAGATTGTATAACATTCAATTAACTATTGCTGAAATGATATATCCCGGTAATTTTGAGTTGAAAGTTGGTTTTGATGTAGTGCGAAAAGTATTGGAAGAGCATTGCATGAGTCCATTGGGTGTGGCACATTGTAGAATGATGGCTTTTTCTGCCGATTATGACTTGATTAAGCGCAGATTAGGTGAGGTAGATGAGTTCCTGACGATAATTGTTTCATGCGTGGAATTTCCGTTAAATGATTTTCTCGATGTGACACCGGCATTGAGTTCTATAAGAGTTCCGGGAGCTTATATGCCTGCTGAAGAATTATTTCGCTTGAGAAAATCATTGTGTACAATAGGCGCAATTGTTTCGTTTTTTACACGCAGTGAAGCAGAGGGCGTGGAGCAATATCCTTATTTGAGGGAATTATGTGCCGGGATGCAATCGTTCAACCCCGTTATGAAAGAGATTGATAGGATTATTGACAAGTTTGGAAACATAAAGGATAATGCGTCACCTGAATTATTGTCGATAAAACGAGCTATTCAGTCGGCAACGGCAAGTGTGAACAGTATACTTCGCAGGATTATATCGGAAGGCAAGATGTCGGGTATTTTAGAGGCTGATGTGTCTCCGTCGGTGCGTGACGGAAGGCTCGTCATCCCCGTAGCACCTATGAACAAACGAAAGATTCAAGGTATCGTGCATGATGAATCGGCTACAGGGAAAACCGTGTATATAGAACCGGGCGAAATTGTAGAGGCAAATAATACTATACGAGAGTTGGAAGGAGATATGCGTAGGGAGATTATACGCATTCTTACCGAAATGGCAGATGTAATACGTCCTCATATCGATGATATGCTTGTATCATACGACATCCTCGGACAGATCGATTTCATCCGTTCCAAGGCTCTTTTTGCTCAAGACTTGAATTGCAGTATGCCGCATCTTGAACAAGAACCGCAAATCGAGTGGTATAATGCTGTTCATCCGTCGCTGTTCCTGTCGTTGAGGGAACATGGAAAAACCGTTGTGCCTCTTGATATAAAACTCGACGGAAAAGACCGTATATTGCTTATTTCCGGACCTAATGCCGGAGGAAAGTCGGTGTGCCTTAAAACGGTGGGTATCGTTCAATATATGGTGCAGTGTGGTATGCTTCCGCCCGTATATTCCAATTCTCATATCGGAATATTTAGAAATATCTTCATAGACATAGGTGACGAGCAGTCTATAGAAAATGATTTGAGTACATATAGTTCTCATATAACCAATATGAAACAATTTCTGCTTAAATCAGATAATTCCACTATCATTCTTATAGATGAATTTGGAGGAGGAACAGAACCGCAAATAGGTGGGGCAATAGCCCAAGCTCTTCTTCACCAATTGAATGAAAAAAAAGTTTTTGGCGTAATCACCACCCACTATCAGAATCTTAAAACCTATGCAGAGAACAGTGATGGTATTGTGAATGGAGCCATGCTTTATGACAGGGGGAAAATGCAGCCGTTGTTTAAATTGTCGATAGGCTATCCGGGTAGTTCATTCGCAATAGAGATTGCACGGAAAATAGGTTTGCCGGGTAACGTGATAGAGGAGGCTGTGGAAATAGTAGGCAGTGACTATGTGAATATGGATAAATATCTTCTTGATATAGCTCGTGACAGACGTTATTGGGAACATAAACGTCAGGAAATTCACGCTAAACAGAAGAAAATAGATGAGATTATAGAGAAGTATAATTCCCAGGCTGAAAGTTTAAACAAAGAACGCAGAGAAATAATACATGCTGCACGTCAAGAAGCGAAAGAGCTGCTTGCAAAAAGCAATTCAACCATAGAACGTACCATACACGGCATAAAACGTGTGCAGGCAGAAAAAGAACAGACCAAAGAATTGCGTAAGCAACTTGATGAATTTAAATTACGTTTACAGAACGATAATTTGGGAAATAATGATGCTGTACAGACTATAAAGGTCAATAAGCGGCACAAGAAGTCAAAAGAAAATGAGATAAAGGTCGGTACAGAAGAGATTAAGTTTAATGTTAATGATTATGTCGTAATGGAGGGTAACTCCACTGTGGGGCAAATTCTGTCAGTCGATGGTAAGTGGGCTGTTGTCGCATTCGGTATGTTGAAAACCAAGGTGGAGTTGAAGAAATTGAGAAAATCACAAGCCAAAACTGCTGTCAAACAAGAAAAATCATTTGTAAGCAAGGCTACAAGCGATGATATAAGAAAACGCCAACTGAATTTCAAGCAGGAAATTGATGTCAGAGGTATGAGAGCAGATGAGGCTATACAAGCTGTGACATACTTTATGGACGACGCTATGCAATTTAACGTTAGACAAGTACGCATTCTGCATGGAACCGGAACGGGAGTATTGAAAGTGAGGATACGTGAATATCTTAATGCCTTATCGGGAGTTAAATCCTATCGTGATGAGCATGTCCAATTTGGTGGAGCAGGAATCACTGTTGTAGAATTGGAGTAAATAGCAGATGCCCGTGTAGTGATTTTTTAAAGGTATTTTTTGAAAAACATTTGATTTTTTTAGGTCAAATATTTGCATAGAATAAAAATAAGTCATACCTTTGCACTCGTTAAAAGACAACAGCGATTATCGGTTACGGTAAGAGGTCGTCAGGAGAGATGGCAGAGTGGTCGATTGCGGCGGTCTTGAAAACCGTTGAAGTGAGAGCTTCCGGGGGTTCGAATCCCTCTCTCTCCGCAGAAAGCGAGCTAATTGATTGATTATCAACGATTAGCTTGCTTTTTTCTATTTTGCCATAGACGCATTATAGACACTAATTATTAGACTCAGAATTAGATTGCATTTTTCGCCCGACCGAAAGGTGGGTAAAAAATGTTAAAAAAATGTCTGTAGTAAAAAAACGAAATTCGATTAAAGAGGTATTAGGTTTTACCTATCCCAAGCTACACACCGGTAAAAGTTGGTATATTGATTTTCTTGCATTCGACCCTGCCATTGGTCAAATGCGAAGAAAAAAATATCACCTTGATAACATTCCCAAAATTACAGAAAGAAGAAAACGAGCTACCGAAATTATCGAAGGATTAATGAAACAACTCAGATCCGGTTGGAATCCTTGGGTAAACACGGAAGAAAGCAGAGGATATACTTTATTCGAGGATTGCTTGGAAAGATACCTTGAATATATTATGCGAATGGATAGAGCTAAAACACAAAGCAGTTATCGTTCTCGTGTAAATATACTGCGAGAATATATAGAAAGCCTTGTAATACCAATTAAATATGTTTATCAGTTTGATTCTGTTTTTGTAACCGATTTTTTAGATTGGATATATCTTGACCGAGATAGTAGCCCTCGAACTGTTAATAATTATAGGGGTTGGTGTTCAGCATTAGCTGAATTTCTCATAGAACGTAAATATATCCAATCTAATCCTGTTGAAAAGATAAAGGTATTAAAGGAAGATGCTAAAAAACGAAAAGATTTGACACCGGCAATGCTTAAGAAAATGTCTGCTCATCTAAAAGAAACAGATAAACATTTCTTATTAGCCTGCTATTTCGAATACTTCACATTCATACGACCAACCGAATTGAGCCACTTAAAGATTGGCGATATATCCTTAAAGGCTCAAACGGTTTTTGTACCCAAAGAAGTAAGTAAGAATAAACGAGACGCTAATGTAGGATTAAATGAAACTATAATAAAGTTGCTATTGGAACTTGACACTTTCAAATATCCTGATTCATATTATTTATTTGGCAAAGATTTTATACCGAGTGAAAAAAGAGCCAATGCCGATAGTTACAATCGACGGTGGAAGAAAATGCGTAATGAATTGAAATGGGACGATTGCTATCAATTCTATTCATTGAAAGATAGCGGTATTAGAGACCTCGCTAACTCAGAAGGTATTGTAATTGCACGAGACCAAGCTCGACACACAGATGTAGCTACAACTAACAAATATCTTCAAGGTCGAGATATGGCAGTTCATGTCGAAACAAAAAAATTCAAAGGAGTCTTTGATGAAGATACCTAAACCACACGATAGAAATTGCCTTTGAGGAGCTGCGACATTCCGTTTTCGGTGAATGTCGCAGTTATTTTTTCACAGAGGTATTTCTTGCCTTTGATGTAAAAGAGTGAGCGGACATTGGGTATTTCATCGCTGATAAAGGAGAACTGATATTTCTGCTTCGGATTTATCTTGTAGGTGGGCAGTGATAATGCACCCTTTGACAGTCGCATTGAGAATTGAGTGATGAAATAAGTCCAATCTTCTTTGACTGTTACCCAATCAATCGTCGGACACGGCAGTTTGCCGATATTGTTGTTCGCACCGTCCCAAAAGGCGATGTATATCTTATCGAAGTATTCTGTCTTTTCCTCTTTCTCTCCGGCAGACAGTCGTTGCATAGCCGAGGGTTGGTAGATTGTCGTAGCCGGGTCGGTGTCTTCTCTTGTAGCCGAAGATACTTCCGTTTCGTCGTAGCCCTCGATTTCAAGGAACAGGCAGTTGCCCTTGCTCTCCTCCGTCTCGTCAATCCATGCCGGCACGAACTCCACCTCGATGTCGTTGTCTGTATTCTCATCGACAATTCTGTCGCCAAACACATTTACCGGTTGCAGAATACAAATGCGGTCGTAAATATCACGCCCAAATGAGTTTGTTTCCACATACTCGTTGCGAATACATCTAATTATAAAATACATATCCACATCTTTAGCGTACAATACACGATGAATATTAGAGCCACGATAATAACTGCGTACACGGGCAAACGCCTTGTTGGCAGTTATC
>JAFUKL010000010.1 GCA_017473615.1 Muribaculaceae bacterium
GCGTATATCAAGAAAAATACAGGGGGCGTCTGTATGGTTATAAAGC
This sequence comes from Muribaculaceae bacterium, assembly GCA_017473615.1. Taxonomy (GTDB): domain Bacteria; phylum Bacteroidota; class Bacteroidia; order Bacteroidales; family Muribaculaceae; genus RGIG4576. The sequence continues at coordinate 47 of JAFUKL010000010.1, forward strand.
TGATGAGCACCTGTTTCTCCAGATTCAAAAAATATCATATCTCCCGATTTTACTATTTCCAGACCTTTGGGATTACGTAATGTGGCTTCTCCTTGTTGTATGATAAATAGTTCTTCTGCATAACGATGAAAATGATAGGCTGCATTACATTCACGAGGGTTGAGTTTTCGCACATCAAAATTGAGCCACTTGGGAATGATTCCCATATTCTCTCTCGTGTTATCAGTCAATAGTCTAAAACCGTCTATTTTGTTCGGATTTGGCTGAAAATCCCTTTTGTCTTTCCTTATAATCGTTGCCATTTCTTTCTTATTTAGATAATACGATATATCTATGCCTTTTGAGGGTTGTTGAAACAAATTTCATTGCAAAGGTACTCTATTTTATTTTTAGCACACATAAAATAGACATAATATTGCCCATTCATTTTTTATTTCCTAATTTTGCAGTGCGAGATACACGCATTGTGGCAAAGCAATGAAGAACTCTGAAATACGAACGGTTGCTATCTTGTTACCCAATTTTTAAGCAGTCCTACCAGGCAATTATCTTAGCAAATTATCTTTTCTTGCAAAAGTTACGAAAAATAGTTAAGAATCGGGGATATTTTTGTTATTATGTGTAGAATCTGTTGTTATTGTAATGTATAAGCATTTATTTTGAACCGTAAAACAACAATGAAAAGTATCTGTATGAAAAAGTGGCTGTTTTTAATAATTATATGTTTAGGCTTAAGCAATAATATTTACGCCGACAACAACACTGCTCCGGAATTAACGAAAGAGCAGAAAAAAGCAATAGAAAAGCGAAATCGAGAAATTCAGGACTCCATCTATCATGCCACAGCGGCAGAAGCTATGGCAAAGGGTTTCTATGTACTCATGGCTGATAGGATTATGATTAAAGGCAGAGCCTTTATGAATCCTACACCAAATACTAATTTTATTCTTATACAAGGCGACGATGCCATTATACAATTAGCTGCCAATAACGGGCGCACCGGCTTAAACGGACTGGGAGGAATTACGGTAGAAGGAAAAATAAACGGTTTAAAGGGTGGTATTCCCGACAAGAAAGGAAAAATAACATATAACTTCGGAGTATCGGGACCGGCAATATCAGCCCAAGTGCATATCACACTGTATGGTGAAGATAATCAGGCGACCGCAATTGTAAGTCCTAATTTTTGGTCGGGAAATCTTACCGTATACGGACGTATTGTACCCTATGAAGAAGTTGACTATGAAAAAGCAATCAAAGGTACATCGTTTCCATAAATAAGCCACATAAAGAACAAATAAGAGAATCCATAAACAACCCTTCCTATTTTCTTAGTCCCTAAAATATTAACGATTGTTAAGCCATCGACATTTTAGGGTTATTCATCTACAAATCAGAGTTCAAGCATTAAATCAACAGATTGGGATTTGGATAAATCATCTGATGATTCTTAAATTTGCACATCAAAATCAAATTTAGCTTTATTATGCGTAAAATTTTATTCACATTATTTTTGTCGCTGTTTCTATCAGTTCATGCAGTAGATGAAATTACGGTAAAACAAACATCAGGAGAAAGTTCTTGGACAATTTCTTTAGTAAGAGACATCACATTTGACGGTAACGGCGTAAAAGTTTCCTTTAACGATGACACATCGCTCTATTTTTCGAAAGAGACATTCAATATGATTCAATTCAATGTTGAGTCGTCTGTAATCGACAGCATACAGAGTTCAGAATCCAAGATTTTTTTAGAGGGGAATACACTCATTGCCTCCGGTAATATCGGTACTATAAAGGTTTATTCTCTCGACGGAACTTTAGCCACTCAAGTTAATGGTTCAAGCCTTGACATCTCGAACCTATCTAACGGGATTTTCATTATCAAAGCAGGAAATGTAACAACTAAATTTATCAAGCGATGAAAAAATATTCCTTATTCATAGTGTCACTCATTTCTGTGGCAACAATAGCCTTGGCGACCGAAACCATTTGGATTCATCAGAACGACCGTATCACATTGGGTATACCAACGACTATGGCAGATAACATTACATTATCCGATGACGGAACCACCGTAAACATCAACATGAAAGATAATGCCGGCAGCTATAGTAAAGTGTACTCCGATATTAAAAATATCGTTTTCGGGGAAAAACAATCGTCTGTTTCAATAGTTTTCGATGGTAACGATGCCGACATCATCAATCCCTACGCTTTCCAAGGCGTAACAATAGATAAAACAGGAGGTAACATCACCATTACATCCACCTGTTCCGAGAATGTCCGTTATGAGGTATCCGGAACTGCAACCGACGGCTCGGTTACGTTCGTTTCCGATAGTTCTTTCACATTAGTATTAAACAATGCCAATATTACCAATAGTACCGGTAGCGCAATAAACATTCAATCGGCTGTTACTGCCACCATAGAGTTGACCGACGGAACATCCTCAACTGTTACCGATGGGACTGACGGAGAAAACGGCAGCCTTTATACAAACGGTTCATTGATTTTTAAAGGTAACGGTACTTTAAATTTGATCGGAAACACAAAACACGGTATTGCCGCTCAAAAGTCCATCGAAGTACAATCAGGAAGTATCAACGTGACATCAAGTGCATCCGACGGTATCCACTCAGGCGCAACATTCATAATGAACGGCGGATACATCACTACAAGACAGACCGGAGGTGACGGCATAGACGGAGATGAAGGCACTGTGGAAATCAATAATGGAACTATTGATATTGAAGTTGCAACAAACGACACCAAGGGAATCAAAGCTGATGACATCATAACCATAAACGGCGGTGACATCAAAATCAATATGCCTGCCGACCAAGGTAAAGCATTCAAGACCAAATCATACATGACTATCAACGGAGGTGTTATAACAGCAACAGCATCAGGAAATGTGGTTGTTACCGATAATGACCCTTCATATTGTACCGTAATTAAAACCGATGGTGACTTCTTCATGACAGGCGGTACTGTAAACATCACATCTACAGGAGAAGCCGGTAAGGGTTTCTCTATCGACGGCAATGCAAAATTCACCGGAGGAAATATAAATATAACAGTATCCGGAGGCGGTGCAGCATATACTAACACCAATGGTAAAGCCGATTCCTATGCAGCCACATGTATCAAAGTAGATGGCAATTTAGAATTATTAGGTGGCACTTTCAATCTTCTTTCAACAGGAATAGGAGGAAAATGTATCAGTACCGATAGTGATGCAATTGTAGGAGACGAAACAAGCGGACCGACAATAACAGCAAAAACCACAGGTGCAAAATTCGTTGAAGTTCAAGGGACAAACGAAGAAAATACCGATTATGCCAACCCAAAAGTGTTTAAGGCAGATAACAATATGACAATAAATAACGGTAATCTTATTTTATCGTCTACACAGGATGGAGGAGAAGGACTTGAAAGCAAGAATATTATGACAATCAACGGCGGATATATTAACATCAACACTGTTGATGATTGTATCAATGCAGCCAACTCTATCGTTGTAAACGGAGGAAAATTACGTTGTATTTCTTCCGGTAATGATGCCGTAGACTCTAACGGAACACTTAAAATTCACGGCGGCATATTTATTGCATCAGGTGCAAAAACTCCTGAAGGCGGTTTTGATTGCGACAACAGCGCAAACTTCACTATTACCGGTGGTATAATTGTAGGTATTGGCGGTTCCAACACCAAACCATCTACATCTACAACCACACAAGGCGTAATTTTATATTCCGGAAATTTAGCTCAAAATGCGGTTCTTACACTCACCGATACAAACGGCAACCATATATTGTCATTCACCAATCCAAGAGCCGTAAATACCGGTGGAGGTCCCGGCAACGGCGGTACTTCAATATTACTTTCTTCTCCGGAACTGAAAACAGGAAATTCCTACAAGATATACACCGGTGGAACTGCAACTCCGGGCGGAACCTTTGAAGACCTTGTTTACAATGGCTCTTATTCAGCAGGCACTCTAAAGAAGACCGTATCACTTTCTTCAATCGTGACTTCCGTTCAAGGTGGCGGACGATAGCCGTAAACTATTCGGATTAAGTTCTATAGAACAAAGAGACTGACCTAAAAGTCTAATCGACTTCGGTCAGTCTCTTTAAGTTTAAAGAAGAGCGGTAAACGGGACTCGAACCCGCGACCCTCAGCTTGGGAAGCTGATGCTCTACCAACTGAGCTACTACCGCAAAACTATTGCTTGTTTTTTGCATCGGCAAAGTTACAATCTTTCACTAAAACCACCAAACCTTGTACAGAATAAAATAAACACTGCTATTCAAGGTATATTTAAGCCGTAACTACCGACATACACAATACAATAAAATCACCGTTTAATGAGTGAATGCCTGCCATCCTTGCGCACGAAGCTCAAGTTCAGCACCGTCACGTGTCTCCATACAATACCCCAATTCGGGTTTTGTTATACGCCCTATTATCTTCACGCTTTTCATTGACGCAACCTTCTCATGCTCGGTTAATGGCACTGTAAACAGCAATTCATAGTCTTCTCCACCATTCAATGCTGCAGTAACAAGATTCATATTAAACTCCTCCGCCATGACAGCAGTTTGATAATCGATAGGTATTCTCTCTTCATATATACGGCATCCCACATTGCTTTGTTTGCAGATGTGCATAAGTTCCGATGATAACCCATCACTCACGTCCATCATTGCCGTAGGCTTTATCCCCGCCTGCGCCAGTTCTTCTATTACATCACGGCGAGCCTCCGGTTTCAACTGACGTTCCAATATATACTCACGTCCTTCAAAAGCTGGATGAAAATCATCTTTACTTTCTTTTGAAACAGTGCGTTCGCGCTCCAACAATTGCAGTCCCATATATGCTGCACCCAAATCACCGCTTACACAAATCAAATCGGTATCTCTTGCCCCATTGCGGTAAACAAGTTTATCCTTATCACCCTCACCTATACAAGTAACACTGATTATAAGTCCTGTAACCGATGCCGAGGTATCACCTCCCACCAAATCCACGCCGTAGATTTCGCAAGCAAGGCGTATTCCTGCATATAATTCCTCAATATGTTCAACGGTGAAACGCTTTGACACTCCTATTGACACCGTCAACTGTCTCGGCACTCCATTCATGGCATACACATCGGAAAAATTAACGACTGCCGCCTTATAGCCCAAGTGTTTCAAGGGTGTATAAGTCAAATCAAAATGGATACCCTCAAGCAACAAATCTGTGGTTACAAGCGTCTGTTTTTCACCGTAATTTAATACGGCACAATCATCTCCCACCCCTTTCAGGGAAGAAGCATTTTTCAATTCGATTCCCTTGGTAAGTCTGTCAATCAATCCAAATTCACCAAGTGTTGATATTTCCGTTTCCTGCGGGTTCATCATATAATATGGGTTTATTCTTCAAACTTATTGATAAGTTCCTTCATAATGAAAGTCATTTTAGGCTCGGCAGCAGCAGCAGCTTTCTGTACTTCTTCATGAGAAACTTTCTCTACAATACCCTCTACACCGAGGTCGGTAATAACCGACATTCCAAAACAGCGAATACCACTATGACGAGCAACAATCACTTCGGGAACAGTACTCATACCCACAGCATCACCCCCTATACGATGGAAATAACGGTATTCAGCAGGAGTTTCAAAAGTAGGACCTTGCGTACCCACATATACGCCCTCTACAAGACGTATGCCATTTTCCGCTGCAACCTTCTTAGCATCCGCTATCAGTTCCAAGGAATATGCCTCACTCATATCAGGGAAACGCGGTCCGAGTTCCTCAAAGTTTCTACCACGCAAAGGATGTTCCGGAAATAAATTAATATGATCGGTAATAATCATCAAGTCACCGATTCTGAACTCAGGATTCATTCCACCGGCTGCATTGGATACAAACAATGTAGTGATACCTAATTCCTTCATCACGCGCACTGGAAATGTCACAAGTTGCATATCATAGCCCTCATAGAAATGAAATCTTCCTTTCATTGCCATTATACGCTTATTGCCAAGTTGTCCGAAAATCAATTTTCCACTATGACCTTCAACCGTTGATACCGGGAAATTCGGAATATCTTCGTAAGCAAGTTCATCGGTTATATCAATATGATTTACAAGTTCACCAAGTCCGGTTCCCAATATTATCGCCGTCTTGGGCATATCTTTCACTTTACCGGAAATAAAACCGGCAGTCTGCTTTATTAAATCCAACATTTCCTTTTCCATAAATATATGTATTTTATGTTATTATATATATCAAATCAACTAAATTACGGCTCTTATTTTTTAGCAATCTTTGAGGTTATAATAGAAATCAAATCCTCATCATCCTGTAAAAATTCCACTTCTATAGGAAGATAGAACATCTGTTTACGCAAAGCATGTGGAAAATATGCATTGTTAATCAGTCGTACAGCATCTTTCTCCGTAGTTATGATAAATTTGCGTTCACCTTCCAAGCGATTGAATGTTTTAGAGATAAAAGCCAAATCCTCTCGCTTGTAATCATGATGATCGTTGAAATGTATCACTTTCACTTTAGCGTTATATTGTTTCAAGTATTTCACCAAAGGTACGGGATTGGCTATACCAGTCACCACAAGTATAGTATCTCTGCTGCTCAACCAGTTCAAATCCGGCTGATATTCCGGTTCGCCGCTGAACACAGGCAACAAATCCTTATATTTATATGTAGAAAACAGTACTTTTTGCCATTTCGCCAAATTCAGTTTTTTCTTCACCACGTTCACATCGATTGGCTTCATGTCTTTAGGACACTTCGTCACTACTACAATATCTGCTCGAGAGATGCCCTCTTCAGGTTCCCGCAACTCACCCAACGGCAGCATCTTGTCATCACAGGGCAAATTCTTATAGTCAGTGAGCAGAACCGACACTCTCGGTTTGACGTAACGGTGCTGATAAGCGTCATCAAGTACAAACAAATTTATTTCCGGATTTATCTCCAACAATGTTTCTATCCCCTTTACTCTACTTTCGCATACTGCCACATCTATACATGAACCGTACTTACGATATATTTGATACGGTTCATCACCCAAATCATAAGACGTCAGATTTTTAGATGCAAGAACAAATCCTTTGGTTTTACGCTTATATCCTCTGCTCAATACAGCCGTCTTATAATGCATACACAGCCTGCTGACGATATACTCGGTGTGAGGAGTTTTCCCCGTTCCTCCCACAGCCAGATTACCCACTACTACAACCGGCACTTCAAATTCCCGCTGTTTTAAGATACCGGCATTGAACATGAAGTTCCTCACCCTCACCACTGCTCCGAAAATATAGGAGCATGGCGTGAGTATCAGTTTTGCAAGCAGTTTTTTGTACTCTGATGCCATGGAATTATTTATTACAGCGTTCTATTATTATCATTTAATTACCACAGGTTCCATAAGGCATTGCACATGGTCACGGCTCATAATGGCATTGATTTCATCTTGATACTTATACAATTCTCCGGCTTTAACACCCACTGCATTACTTATTTTTGCCGTTACATAACTGCGTAAATAACGCATCAATGAAGTATCCTGCTCAGGATAAACAGAGATTGAATAGTTTCCCATTTTAGCCATTTCCACAACCCAATCAATAGCATCATCAAGATTACCAAATTCATCCACAAGACCTAATTTTTTAGCTGTAATACCGTCCCACACACGACCTTCAGCAATTAATTTCAAAGAGTCGAGTTCCATTCCGCGTCCCTCGGCACATCGGGTAGTAAACAACTCATATCCTTCGTTTATCATACGTTGCAATGCCGCACGTTGCACCGGTGTCAGTGGTTCTGTTGTACTTATAAAATTACCGTTCTCGTTTGTATTAACAACACTCAGATTTATACCCAACTTATCATTCATCAATTCTTTGTAACAAGGTATCATACCAAATATACCTATAGAGCCGGTAATAGTCAACGGTTCAGCAAAAATCCTGTCGGCACCGCATGAAATATAGTAACCTCCAGATGCGGCTAAGTCTCCCATAGATACCGCAAACGGTTTTCCCGCTTTCTTCACTTCTTCAAGTGCCGCCCATATTTGCTCAGAACCAAATGCACTTCCTCCCGGGGAATTTACTCTTAACACGACTGCTTTCACTGCATTGTCTTTAGCTATTTTGATTATATCTTTAACCAATTCTCTTGAATTTACCCCGTCTTCATCATCGGAAGAACCGTCTATTTCGCCCACTGCATACACTACCGCCACTTTATCGGCATGTAATTTCGGAACATCAAGAGCCGCTACCTGCTCCGGTGACACTAAGGACACATCGTCACTGCTGCTCAACCCACACATATCTTTCAAGGTATCAAGCATTTCAAAGCGGTAACAAAGTCCATCTACTATACCATTTGCCTTAAGATATTCTGCCGATTGGGTTACCATAAGACTATCAGCCATTTCATTCAGTTTCTTTACCGGAATAGAACGCGACACCGAGATACTGTCACACATGTTACCCCATATAGAATTCATGTAAGCTTCCATAGCCATACGATTAGCTGAACTCGCTTGAGTTTCAACGTATGGTTCTACAGCACTTTTGAAAGTTCCTACACGAATAACCTGCATTTCAACGCCTATTTTATCCAACATGTTCTTGAAAAAAGGAATAGTGGCGCTCAATCCATGAATATCAACAGCTCCCACCGGATTAAGCATAATAGAATCGGCTGCAGAAGCTACATAATAATCACCTTGCACAATTCCAACGTTTCCATAGGCAATTACAAATTTACCACTTTCCTTAAAATCCTGTATTGCCTTACGAATCTCATATAAAGAAGCAAATCCGGCTCCACTGCCTTTACACTCAATAAACACACCCTTAATCTTATTGTTTTCCTTTGCCACTTTCAATGCCTTTATCACCGTGGCAAGACTGCTCTTTAAACCTTCTTCTTTTCCCAATAATGCATCCAATGTCTCATCTCCGCTACTACGCTCACTGAATCCACCTGACAGATTCAAATGCAACACCGACCCATCCTGCACTGATGTTGTCCCTACCGATACATCACCGGCAAACGAACCAATAATAGAGAAACTTATTACCACTGATGCAAAACTGAATACAACCAACGCAAGCCAAGCTCCAACAAATGAACCCACTACGTTTGAAAAAAACTTTTTAATCATCTTATATTAAATATACGTTAATAATCAATCATTTATACTATCACATTGCACCTACCGCAGGCATCAACCGAGGGTAATGGCAACTTTTATAGTAATTTAACATGTAAAGATAAACAATATTTGACAATACCGATACATATCACCACATTTTTTCATTTTATTCACATTAATAACAAAAAAGTACCAAAATCAACAAAGAGACACGCCGAAACAAAACGGCATGTCTCCTTTTACGCTATTATCAATTCATCAGTCGATTAACATCGACCGACGTTGCAATTATCCATTCATGAAAGCGACTTAATCACATCCTTGATTTGTTCCACAAGTGTTTCAGCCTCAGCCATTGTATGAGCCTCGGCAACAATACGTATAATAGGTTCGGTATTGCTCTTGCGCAAATGCACCCAACTTTCCTTAAAATCAATCTTCACACCGTCAATATCGGTTATACGCTCACTTGCGAACTTTACTTTAACAGCCTCAAGTATAGCATCGACATCAATATCCGGAGTTAGTTCTATCTTATTCTTGGAAATGCTGTATTGAGGATAGCCTGCTTTAAGTTCACTTACTTTCTTTCCACTCTTGGCAAGGTGAGTAAGGAATAATGCTACACCAACCAATGCGTCACGTCCGTAGTGGCACGGTGGATAAATTACACCACCATTGCCCTCACCGCCTATAACAGCATTTGTACGTTTCATTTCGGTAGTTACGTTTACTTCACCTACAGCCGATGCAGAATAGCTGCAATTGTAATCTCTCGTAACATCGGCAAGTGCACGAGACGATGACAAATTAGATACTGTAGGACCCGGAGTGCGTGAAAGCACATAATCGGCAATAGCCACAAGCGTATATTCTTCCACAAAGAACTCTCCGTTCTCCATAACGATTGCAAGACGGTCAACGTCAGGGTCGACAACAAAGCCCACGTCAGCCTTACCCTCTTTCATCAAAGTAGATATATCGGTAAGATTTTCCGGTACAGGTTCCGGTGTATGACCGAAGTTTCCTGTAGGTGCGCAGTACAACTCAACCACGTTCTCCACGCCTAATTTATGCAGAAGTTCCGGAATAATAACACCGCCTATAGAATTTACAGCATCTACTGCTACTGTAAAATTGGCTTTCTTGATAGCCTCAACGTCTACCAAATCCAATGCCAGTATCTTATTAATATGGTGACGTGCATAAGTAGTGTTGGAATATATCTTACCCAATCTGTCTATGCTTGCATATTTATACTCATCATTCTGTGCCAAGCGTAAAACTTCTTTCCCTTGCGCATCATTAAGGAATTCACCGTTTTCATTAAGCAACTTCAACGCATTCCATTGTTTAGGATTATGAGATGCAGTAATGATAATACCTCCGCAAGCGTCTTCTTCCACCACCGCAATTTCAGTGGTAGGAGTAGAAGCCATACCTATATTAACCACATCAAAGCCGCATCCCACCAAGGTACCCTCGACGATGTCGTTTACCATTTCTCCCGATATGCGGGCATCACGTCCGACGACAATCACATTTGAAGTCTTTGTAGTAGTTTTACGGATAAATGCTGCATAAGCAGATGTGAACTTCACGATGTCAAGAGGGGTTAAACCATCACCCACTGCTCCACCTATCGTTCCTCGAATACCCGAAATAGATTTAATTAGTGACATTGTTCTGATTCTTTTATTGTTAGTTTTCCTGTTGTTGTTTCTTTTGTTATTCCTCTCCGGTATCTCCTCCGCCTATCATACTCGGATAGTACGTAATCTCATACAAGAACGGCACCACATAGGATATTTCATCGGTAAATCCGTATTGCGATTTAACCACAAGGTTCAACGTTGAATTTACTCCCACAAATTTTAACGGCAACTGCAATCCGTATCCGTATTGAGCAGATGAATTCAACGTATAATTATCAAATAAGAAAAATGTAGGATCGGCAAACATATTCTCGGCATTTCCCGTCCAATACTCTACTCCATCGGTATAAAGCATATTCAAATCCATGCGCATAAAGCGAAAATAAACCGGTTGATCCACTTTCGGGCGGTTTTCCTTACTGTCAAGTTTAATCACCTGCATATACACATTACCATCAGGGTCTATTCTATAGAATGGAGCATCTTCACCATACTCAAATATGGTATCAGACGGTATTTCGTTAATTATCCTATAATTAGACAAGAATGAATTAGTTGCCCTTCTCTCATCTCTCAGCAAGTCGGCATAGCTCTTGTCATCATCACATGAGCCTAATGACAATAATGCAATACCTGCCGTCAAAATTGTAAATAGTTTTAATTTCATATCTTATTTTCAATTATTTTCTTGTTTGGTATCATTCTGCTGTTTAAGGCTTTCAGCTATATTATACACAAGCTGTTTCGCCTCTTCCAACGAACCGCGGTATTCCCCGCCGGCTGCATTCTTGTGACCTCCGCCACCAAAGTATTGTTCGCAATACCCGTTTACTGCAAAATCACCGGTAGAGCGCGCCGATACTTTTATATACTCCACATCGTCACGTAAAAAGAAAGACCAGTTTATTCCGGGTATCGACAACGGACGATTAACCAAACTCTCCGTATCCCCTCTTTGATAACGATACTTTACGAGTTCATCATGATTAAGTACAATCAAAGCTCCGCCCGATTCAGGGAATAATTCCATTTTTTCACTCAACGCATATCCCATAAGTCGTATGCGTTCCTCCGAAAAAGTGTTTATAGCCACGTTATAGATATTATCCTTGTCTATACCGCGACGCAACAATTCCGCTATTATAATATACAGATCGGGGTTATTTGAATTATATGTAAAATTACCTGTGTCGGTCATCATGCCGGTGTAAATGCACATAGCACTCCATTGACTGATCAACCTTTTCATCCCCATGAAGTATATTACATGGAACAACAATTCACATGTAGAGGACATTTCCGGATGAGAAATCTGTAAATCTGCGAAACCTTCCGGATCAAGATGATGATCTATCATCACTTTTTTCGCACAAGAATCAGCTATCACAGGAGCCAATCGGTCAATCCTATACAAGGCATTAAAATCCAAGCATATTATCAAATCAGCATTATCAATAAGATGCTTTGCCATTAATTCTTGACGGGTAAAGACCACAATATCTTTTGTTCCGGGTAGAAATGTAAGCGATGGCGGCAACATATCAGGTGTTACCACACGTGCATTCTTACCCCACTTACGAAGCAAGTGCATAAAGCCCAAAGACGAACCAATAGCGTCACCATCAGGCGACACATGGCAAGTTATCACAATATTTTGCGCAGCATTCAGCATGCGCTTGAGTTCTTGCAACTTCTCGTCTTTAACCACTCTTTTTATCATGAGTCTGCGAATCATCCCACAAAGATAAAAATAAAATTTTTATTTTGCCGTTGCTTAATTAATATCTTCGTAAAGATATGGCAAATTAATGGAATTTTAAGTTTTTTTGTGCTTGATTTTAGTATGTCTATGGACAATAGGCTGTAATTTTGTGACAAAAATGCAAAAACGTTAATTTATAATAAGACTTATGACAAAGAAATCATTATTTCTTCTATTATTTACTTTTATCGGAATTGTCTCTTTATCGGCACAAATCATTAATCCGGTAAACTGGGAGAAATCAATCAAAATGACCGGGGAATCTTCGGGAGAAGTAATATTTACGGCAACAATCGAAAACGGATGGCACATGTACGGACTTGAATTGCCCGCCGATGGTCCTCAACCTACTACAGTGAGATGGGAAGAACTTGAAGGGGTGAAACTTATCGGAGAAATCACCCCGAGTCGTCCGGCACATGAGGAATTTGACGCTGTTATGAACATGCAACTCGGGTGGTGGGAGAAAGATATTACTCTCACTCAAAAATTTGAATTAACCGAGAAAGCATATAAAATAACAGGAGACATCAAATATATGGTGTGCAGCAATGAAACATGCCAACCACCGACAAAAGAGACATTTGAATTCAGTGCCGGAACAACTGTTCCAAGCAAAAGCAACGATACACCGGCAGAAAAAAATGTTGTAACAACAAACACAACCGATAACGGTAATTTGTGGCAACCGGTAAAATTCACCGATGAAGAAAACACCGACAATGAGGCATCAATCAAGGGAATGTCATCATGGCTTATATTTGTAGGCGGGTTTGCAGGCGGACTTCTTGCACTGCTTACACCTTGCGTATGGCCAATGATACCGCTAACGGTTAGTTTCTTCTTAAAAAAGAGCGGTTCTCGCCGTAAATCTATCATAAACGCATTCCTTTATGGCATATCTATCATCATCATCTATTTGATTTTAGGCTTGGCGGTAACAATCCTTTTCGGAGCAAGTGCGCTGAACGCACTATCAACAAACGCCCTATTCAACATAATATTCTTCTTGATGCTTGTTGTATTTGCCATATCTTTTTTCGGAGCATTTGAAATCAAGTTGCCTGACTCATGGGCAAATAAAATGGATCGCAACGCTGAAAAGACTACCGGATTGCTCAGTATTTTCTTCATGGCGTTCACTCTTACTTTGGTATCGTTCTCTTGTACAGGTCCTATCATCGGCACATTGCTTGTAGAAGCTGCCAACCTCGGCAATTACACCGGTCCTGCAGTAGGAATGTTCGGATTTGCTCTTGCTTTGGCAATTCCGTTCACATTGTTCGCTATATTCCCGTCATGGCTTAAAGAAGTGCCTAAATCAGGAGGCTGGATGAATACAGTGAAAGTAACTTTAGGATTTATAGAACTTGCTTTATCTCTTAAATTCCTATCTGTGGCAGACTTAGCTTACGGATGGCATATACTCGACCGCGAAGTGTTCATTTCTTTATGGGTTGTAATCTTCGCTCTGCTCGGAATATACTTATTAGGTAAAATACGTTTTACTCATGATGAAGAAAACGAAGGTATTGGAGTATTCCGTTTCTTCCTTGCTGTTATATCTTTATCGTTTGCTGTGTACCTTGTTCCGGGATTATGGGGTGCGCCATTGAAAAGCGTAAGCGCATTCGTTCCTCCATTAAACACTCAGGATTTCAACTTATATGACAAAGGAATGACGCATTATGAGGATTTCGATGAAGGAATGCGAGCTGCTCAAGCACAAGGTAAACCGGTATTCATAGACTTCTCCGGATACGGATGCGTGAATTGTCGTAAAATGGAAGCGGCTGTCATCAACAACGAACAAGTACGCAAGACACTTGACGAAGATTTTGTCACAATAACGCTTATGGTTGACGACAAACGCCCTCTTCCCGAGCCTATTTACGTAATGGAAAACGGAAAACAAGTGAAACTTGAAACATACGGCGACCGATGGAGCTACCTGCAACGCCATAAGTTCAATGCCAATTCACAACCTTATTACGCTGTACTAAACGGTAATGGAGAATTACTCTCCGGTCCTTATTTCTACAACGAAGACGTGAACCGATTTATAAATTTCTTGAATAAAGGAAAGAAGTAATTCAAAGAACAAATTATGTCACATAACAAAGAAGAAAAACTCAAGGCGTTCGGCGAAATGCTCGACGTCCTTGATACTTTACGCGTAAAATGTCCGTGGGATGCAAAGCAAACCAATGAAAGTTTACGTCCCAATTCAATAGAAGAAATGCAGGAACTTGCCGATGCCCTTATCAGGGATGATGTTCAAGACATCAAAAAAGAACTGGGCGATGTTCTTCTTCATGTGCTATTCTATTCCAAAATTGCCGATGAGCAACAACGCTTTGACATTGCCGATGTTTGTGACACCCTGCGTAAAAAACTTATATTCAGGCATCCTCACGTGTACGGCACAACACATATAGATGGTACGGACGATGTTCTGAAAAACTGGGAAGAATTGAAGCTTCAAGAAAAAGGAGGCAACAAGACTGTACTCTCCGGTGTTCCCGCTACACTTCCGGCTCTTATTAAAGCTTTCCGCATCCAAGAAAAGACTTCTAATGTGGGTTTCGACTGGGAAAATCCCGAAGATGTATGGAACAAGGTGAAAGAAGAAATAACCGAAGTTGAAACAGAGATAACAAGAGGTAACGCCGATGACTTGGAAAAAGAATTCGGCGACTTGATTTTCAGCATAGTTAATGTAGCCCGTATATATGGTGTAAATCCGGAAAATGCGCTTGAAAAAACCAATCAGAAATTCATTAACCGTTTTAACTATATTGAGGCTAAATCCAAAGAACAAGGCAAGAAACTGAAAGAAATGACCTTGGAAGAGATGGATGTGTTTTGGGAAGAGGCTAAACAATTTGAAAAATCCAGCAAATGATAGTCTGTATCACAGAGAAACCGAGCGTAGCAAAAGACATTGCGCAAATATTGGGAGCGGAAGACCGTAGACAAGGCTATTACGAAGGTAACGGCTATCAAGTAACTTGGACTTTCGGTCATCTCTGTACCCTCAAGGAACCACATGACTACTCCGAACAATGGAAAAGATGGAGCCTCGGGGCATTACCCATGATACCTCAACGTTTCGGCATTAAGCTTATCGATGACGAAGGTATTAAGCGACAATTCAACGTGATTGAAACCCTTATAAAAGATGCTGAGGGTGTGATTAATTGCGGTGATGCCGGGCAAGAGGGAGAACTTATCCAACGCTGGGTTATGCAGAAAGCTAAATGCGACAAACCCGTAAAACGCTTGTGGATTTCGTCCCTTACCGATGAAAGTATCCGTGAGGGGTTCAAGACACTGAGACCACAAGAAGATTTCGACTCGCTGTATTTCGCCGGACTATCAAGAGCTATAGGCGACTGGATATTAGGAATGAATGCCACACGCCTATACACATTGAAATATGCACAAAACAGAAACGTACTGTCGATTGGACGTGTACAAACACCCACTTTGGCACTTATCGTAAACCGGCAAAGGGAAATAGACAATTTTATTCCCGAGGACTATTGGGAAATTAAAACTCTCTACCGCAATACGGTTTTCAATTCCATTAAAGGAAAATACCAAAATGAAGAAGAGGCTGAAGCCATTATTGCACAGATAAAGGAATATCCTCTCACCGTAAAATCAATATCGACAAAGAAAGGGAAAGAAGCTCCGCCCAGATTGTTTGACCTCACTTCCCTACAAGTGGAATGTAATAAAAAATATTCATTCTCGGCTGAAGAAACCTTACGTTACATTCAATCCCTCTATGAAAAGAAAGTAACCACCTATCCGCGTGTAGATACAACTTACCTAAGCGAAGACATATACCCAAAAGTGCCGGGCATTCTCGAAAAGCTCACACCGTATATGAACTTCATACAGCCCATTTTGGATGGGGGCAAGATTAACAAAAGTAAAAAGGTGTTCGACAACTCTAAAGTTACCGACCACCATGCCATTATCCCTACCAACGTTGAGCCACAACGTGTACCGCTCACACGTGAGGAAAAATTGGTTTATGATCTTGTTGCCCGACGTTTTATCGCTGCATTTTATCCCGATTGTGAATTTTCATCCACTACGGTATTGGCAGAGATTAACAAAGCTGAATTTAAAGCCACAGGAAGACAGATTTTGAAAAACGGATGGAGAGAATTATATCTGAAAGACAAAAACAACGAGGAAAAGAGCGAGGATGACGGTAATGCCTCCATGCCCATATTCACCGAAGGTGAAAGCGGACCTCACGAACCGTCACTACTCAAGAAACAGACCCAACCGCCCAAATATTACACTGAAGGAACTTTGCTGCGGGCTATGGAAACGGCGGGTAAACTGGTCGAAGACGAAGAACTGCGAGATGCGATGAAAGAAAACGGTATCGGGCGTCCGTCAACAAGAGCTGCTATAATCGAAACACTGTTTAAACGTCACTATATTCGCAAGGTAAAGAAAAATCTGCAGCCTACTCAAGCCGGCATTTCTCTCATAGACACGATTAATGAAGAATTACTTAAATCGGCTAAACTCACGGGCTTATGGGAAAACAAACTCCGCAAAATCGAGAAGAAGGAATATGCGGCAGGCAATTTCATCAATGAGCTTAAAGAAATGGTTAATAAAATCGTTGTGGATGTACTGAAAGACAACAGTCACAGTTCCATTCCTATCGAAGACAATAAAACAAAAAGATAAGTTTATGGAAGAAATCTTTCCTATAGTAGATGAACAAGGAACAGTGATTGGCTCTGCCACACGTAAAGAATGTCACTCAGGCAGCAAATTGTTGCATCCGGTTATTCATCTGCATATCATAAACAATACCATTGACGCTTTATATCTCCAAAAACGTTCAACGAAAAAGGACATACAGCCGGGTAAATGGGACACAGCCGTAGGCGGTCATATAGATTACGGAGAAGATACAATTACGGCGTTGCGTCGCGAAATTAAAGAAGAATTAGGGCTGACAGAAGAAGATTTACCTGATTTAATCTATAACAAAAGCTACATCTTTGAAAGCAGCATAGAACGGGAACTGGTACATCGCTATTATACTTACGTGAACCCCGACATCATAAAATTTGTTATAGACAAAAATGAAATCGATGAAGGCAGATTCTGGCAATTCGATGAAATCAGAAAAAATCTGGGTAAAGGTGTCTTCACGCCAAATTTTGAGTCGGAATTCAATGATATGTCAGCCTTTTTAGAACATATTCAGAAGACACATAAAAAAAGCTGACTTATCAAAAAAAGGATACAATGAGTACTAATCATATAATACAATATTTTATAATCGGTATTATCAGTCTTTTTGTAATAATACGTATAATCAAATATTTCAAAAAGATAAAACAATGCCATTCAGAAGATTCGACTGAAGATATATGCCAATGCTGTTCTTCAAAATCACTATGTGGAAAGAAAAAAAAGAGCAATAGTATTGCAAAGTAGAAAAAAATATTTTACCTTTGCACTAACAAAATGACACGGTTCCTTGGATGAGTGGCTTAGTCAGCGGTCTGCAAAACCGTGTACGGCGGTTCGAATCCGCCAGGAACCTCAAGAAAACTCCGATACCCAATCGGAGTTTTTTTATTTTATAGCCTAACCGAATATCAATTACGGCTCAGCCATCACTCGACTAAAACCGTCATTGCTCCATAATGCCATAGAATCCCTCCCTACTGCATAAATGAGCATCACACTCAAATCATCACGTCCATGAAGAAACAGCTTACTACCTTCAAGCCCCATTACCATACAGGCTGTGGCGTATGCATCAGCAAGCATACAATTATTGGCGATAACCGTTGCACTCAATAAATCAGATACTTCAGGATAACCGGTGGCTGGATTCATTGTGTGTACAATCTTGCGTCCGTCCACCTCCATATAGTTACGGTAATTGCCCGATGTCGCAATCCCGCCCTTATCAAGATTCACAATCACTGTGTTTTCATGATTCACGGCATCCATATCTTCCACCGGAGCATCTATAGATATTCGCCATTTTATCCCCTTAGGATTAACTCCGTTTAAAGCTATTTCTCCTCCTACCTCAATCAAATAATTCTCTACTCCGTTACGGCGCAACATACGCCCTATTTCATCACAAGCAAAGCCCTTGGCTATTGCACTGAAATCAAACTCGGTGCGTATGTCATTCTTAATTATATTTTTACCGTCAAACGAAGTCTTTTCTATTCCTACAAACTCACGCACACTATCAATCACCGAACTATCCGGAATTATTCCGTTCTTATCCACAAAGCCCCATATTTTCATCAATGGCGATACCGTAGGGTCAAAAGCACCTCCTGTTTCTCGATTAACATTCAGAGATGCCTTATACAATACAGCCAACATACTGTCTACTTCAATATTTTCACCTTTGTTTATTTTTGATATGAGTGACGTTTTGTTAAACATTGACATGCTGTTGTCTACCGTTGTAAAAACATTCTGTATGGAATCATCAAACATTCTGTCACTCTCATACGTTATATTATATTGAGTAGTCCA
The DNA here is from genome assembly GCA_017473615.1 of Muribaculaceae bacterium. Lineage (GTDB taxonomy): Bacteria > Bacteroidota > Bacteroidia > Bacteroidales > Muribaculaceae > RGIG4576. The sequence continues at coordinate 19,210 of JAFUKL010000010.1, forward strand.
TACCACACCAGAACATGACCGATAAGACATTACGGAACGCACATTATACAACACCACAGCCACTACTATCACAATACCAGCCAACGTAAAAGTCCATACGCCGTTCTTATTTCTAAAAAAATCACTCATAAAAAATATTTTTTACAAAAAGAATCTTTATTGACAACAAAGTTATCGTTTTTTCTGTAACTTTGTTATCATAGTTAACTCAAAATTAATACGCTTATGAAAAAGGCTTATGTATTTCTTGCCGAAGGATTTGAAGAAATCGAGGCATTGGCTACAGTTGATATTCTACGCAGAGCCGGTTTACAGACCGCTATAGTTACAATTTCATCTTCGCAGCAAGTAAAAGGCGCACATGGTGTCGAAGTCACTGCCGACATCACACTGAGTGATGTCGTACACGATCTGAACGACTGGCTCATCTTACCGGGTGGTATGCCGGGTGCTACCAATCTTGCAGAATGCGAACAATTATGCGACATGCTCAAGGCTCATAACGAGCATAAAGGACATATTGCAGCCATCTGCGCATCTCCCGCCGTAGTTCTTGCCCCATTAGGCATTCTGGATGGAAAAGAAGCCACATGCTATCCGGGATTTGAACAAGCTCTCAAAAATTGCAAAGTAGGATTCCGACCGGTTGTAATCGATGAAAATATCATCACCGCCAACGGACCGGGTAACACAATTGCATTCGCTCTCGCCATAGTGGCTGCAGCACTATGCGAAGAGAAAGCAAGGGAAATAGCTGAGGGACTTCTCGTGTACACACCCCGACAAGACTACAACTTTTAAGAGATTGTTCTAAGTTTCAATAAAAGGCAGTGTGCATTCTATGCAAATAACACATAGAATGCACAATTCTTTTCTTATTGCATCATTGAGAAATCGTAACCATCGGGAATAACAATCTTCACGCTCCACATTCCGGCTGTACTCGAGCCATATTCCAGAATGAGTTTATTTTCATTGCGTTCATTCAGCATATGAATGGTTCTCATTACCACTTTCAACCCTGTTCCTATACGGCCGGCTACAGCACCGTGATTGCTGCCGTTGTTTTCAACCGTATTTTCAAGATTATTCTCAACATGCTTTATGCTCAAATTCAACCATTTTTCACCATCTGTTCCCCTAAGTCCATGTTTTAATGCGTTCTCGACAAATATCTGTATCATCATGGAAGGCAGATGATAATTATCCAAGTCTACACTGTCATCCACATCAAGTCTATAGGTAAAATCATCTCCCAAAGCTTTCCGCTCCAATTCCACATATATATTGATAAACTCAATTTCATCACTTAGTGGCACTATGTACCGATCGCAAAGGTCAAGATTCATGCGCAACAGTCTTACAAGGCGGTTCACACCATCATTCTTCGCATCGAGTTCGCGGTTCAACACATTGAAGATAAAATGCGGAGATACTCTGTTACGGATGTTTTCCACACGCAACGACATCAGCGAGCGCTCCATCTGTAACCGTGTCACTGATTCTTTCTTTTTTCTGTAGGCAAAATACAACGCTGCAATTATAACAAGCAGAATTATCGCCACAACTACCGATGTGTTAAACATAGACAGCTCTTCCATCTCTTTTTCCTGCTCCCTGATTTTAATATTCCGGTGTAGCAAAGTAGTATCTTGGTCATAACGATATCGAATTTCAGCCATTTGGCTGCGAATCATCCGGCTGTTCAGCATACTGTCATATCGAGAAGCAAGCATTTCATAATCATAGGCATTACGAAAATCATTGGTTTTGGCATAATACTCCTGCAAGCGATGATAATGTAACGCTATATACTTGGGACGCAACACCATAGTGTCTATTTTTGCCAACGACAAATAACGGCGAGCCTCTGCCATATCATTCCTCCTTAAAGCCAATCCACCAAGAAGGCTGTTCATATAAAAGGATGTAGATTGATCTACTCCGGTTATAGATGAAAAACGCGTCTCTGCACTATTCAAATAATACGTTGCCGAATCAAGGCAATCCTTGTACATAAACACTTCCCCCATATTTGCCTCTGCTATAGCTATCAAATCAGACTGCCCTATTCCACAAGCCCTGAAATAAGCTTTTCGAAATATATTCAATGCCTCGTCATATCGTTTTTGAAAGTAGAGACTGTTCCCCAATGAATTGTAATAAAAAAACACATCAAAATCGGTAGCGTCGTTTACCAAATCACCAGCCTTACCAAAATACTTTCCACTCTCTGTGAAATTACCCATATCGGCATAAACCGAGCCTAACCCTGACAACACAGAAAAATCCATACTATGGTCACCTACGGAATCGGCTAAAAACAATGCCCTCCTGTAGAACTTCGCCGATGCTGCCATTCTTCCTTTTGAACGGTATAAATCAGCCAGATTGATACACACATTGGTTAGGCGTTTCCAATCATTAGCCATTTGCATGCTTTTGTACGACTTTTTATAGCAAGCTATGGCTGAATCGGTATCTCCCATGCTATGCTGAACCATTCCCTCATGATTCCAGTATATACCGCTAACGATGAAAGCATCAGGATTACGGCGACAATAATCTGCCGCCCGTTCATGAGAGACATAATAACTGTCTTTATCTCCGGCTATAAGACCGGCTATACCCCGAAACAAATCTAATTTATAGTAGCTGTCACTGTCTGACATCTCTTTTTGTACTTCGGCAAATGCCTTTTCTGCCTCCACAGGGATAATGTATATTGAATCGGAGAAACGCAACAAAACTTTATCGGCTTTGTCTTTATCCATAATACCTGCATCCGTATGCTTACAACCGGAAACAGAAATAACCGCTCCTGATATCAGTATAGCGACTATAGAGAACAATTGTAGTTTCATAAAAAAATGGAATTTGGCTATAAATTTACTACATTTTTTTAACTCGACAAACCGCACATCGATAAATGCGTCAAGAGTTAAAACGAACACCTCATACCATCTACATCATTATAAACAATTCCTGCAATCTTTTCCTGAATGTCCTGCCAAGAAGAATCTTTGCATCATTGAATGGAGGAAACAGCACCACATTATTCTGCCCTATCAACATTACATTGTTCACATTCACTATATAAGACTGGTGTGTCTGCACAAAATATTTATGGTAGCCTAAAATGATATTTGCGCTTGTTCCTTTATGCAATGTTATATATGAGCCGTCACTCAATGCCACTTCCCATATCTTACGCCGGGTGCTGTAACGGAAATATCCAATCTCAGATATACGTATCACCCTTATTTCGCTCGTCATAGTGGTTATGGCAAGCATATCGCCTTTATCCGAAACACTCGGTATAGGCGCAACAGCATTCTGTTTATATATATAATGTCTATATCGCTTAACTGCCTTGTCAAGTTCCTGCGGAAGTATCGGTTTCAGCAGATAATCATGCTCGTTTCTTATAAAAGCCTCCTTCTGATAGTCACCATATTTACCCGTGAACATAATCACATAGACATCGGCATCATCTTGATTAAGTTTATCCAACAATTCCACTCCTGACATATCGGGTAATTCGATATCAAGGAACAATATGTCGGGATGCAATTCAATATATAATGAATAACCTTGTTGTGCAGTACATGCTTTGCCCACTACCTCCATATCGGGGTAGTCGGCAAGCAAAACACACAAGTTGTTTATTGCTTTTTCGTCATCATCTATTATTACTACTTTTTGCCTAGCGCACATAATTAAGTGATTAATATAAGATTGTAGCAGTTTTATGGTTTAATAAGTATTCTCGGTTTTATGCTACAAATTTAACGCTATTAAAGAAATCTACCAAACCGCATTTTCATCTCATGCAGATTTTAGTTACCATTCAGCAAATAATAGTTCCCATACGGTAATAATTAGAGATTATTTGTGTACAATTTAAAACAAATAGCGATGAGTAAACATTTTTACTCACCGCTATTTTCATATATTTTTAAAATACTTATCAGTTATTTTCAGGACGAAGGCGGCGAACAACTTCACCTGTACGCCACATTTCGCTTTCGCGCAATGCCTTCAATTCTTCATTTAACTTTTCACGATAGTCCGGCTGGCTGTTAGTATCTATTGAACGCTGAGCCTCATTGCCGCATGCCACTTCACTATACAACTTCTGGAATACGGGTTTTGTAGCATCGTGGAACGGACCCATCCAATCAAGAGCACCACGCTGTGCTGTCGTCGAGCAGTTAGCATACATCCAATCCATACCCTTTTCTGCGAATAAAGGCATCAATGATTGTGTAAGTTCTTCTACGGTTTCATTGAATGCTTCAGATGGAGTGTGACCGTTTTCACGCAATACTTCATATTGAGCAAGAAGAAGACCTTGGATTGCACCCATCAAAGTACCACGTTCTCCGGTCAAATCGCTATAGACTTCACGCTTGAATGTAGTTTCGAACAAATAACCCGAACCAACACCGATACCTAACGCTAAGCAACGCTCCTTTGCACGACCTGTAGCATCTTGAAATACAGCGTAGCTTGAATTCAACCCGCGACCTTGAAGGAACATTGTACGCAATGAAGTTCCTGAACCCTTAGGAGCCACAAGTATAACATCTATGTCAGCAGGAGGTATGATACCTGTTCTCTCCTTATATGTGATACCGAAACCATGAGAAAAGTACAATGCCTTACCCGGAGTCAGGTGTTTCTTCAAAGAAGGCCATACGGCAATTTGTGCAGCATCCGAAAGAAGATACTCGATTATAGTACCGCGTTCTGCCGCTTCCTCTATCTCAAAAAGAGTTTCTCCCGGAACCCAGCCGTCAGCCACAGCCTTATCCCAACTCTTACTGTTCTTTCTTTGTCCTACGATTACATTGAATCCATTGTCACGAAGATTCATACTTTGTCCCGGACCTTGAACACCATAGCCGATAACGGCAATTGTTTCGTCCTTCAAAATTTCTCTCGCTTTTTCCAATGGAAACTCTTCGCGGGTCATTACATTTTCTTCAACCCCGCCAAAATTCATTACTGCCATAATTAATGAGTTTAAATTTAATATGTTAGTATCTTATCTTTAATAATTCTCTTTTTTCAAATACAATCCTTGCTCTGCAATTAATTTCCGGTTTACCATCAATCTCATGCAAAATTTCAAGTTTGACATCATCCGGTATATCTTCATTTACAGCCACACAATACGGTACACCTCCCAAGCATTCCTTCATATAAGCAATTTCAAACCGTTTCACGCGATTCAGCTCATAATGTTCCATTTGCCACTGATTCAGCAGCAATTCCACATAACGCACACTGTTAACATGACGATTAATATCGGTATCGGTATACCTGAATGTATTCACGCTCTTGCGGGCATTATCGACGGCTCTAAGCCTTGACTGCGGTTCAATGGGACATTTCTTGTCATAAACATTGCTTATTACATAGCTTAATTTGGATATATCCACCATTTCACGGGCAATGCTGTCAATCACCAACCAAATAGTGCGGGCATACCCCAAAGTTTCCCCTTTAGAATTGAGTATTTCAAAATTACGTTGCGAAAAGTATCGGTTATAACCTTCCACCCACGTTTGAATAGTATAAGGCTCATTAACGTGCGGATAATCTTGCATTTCCACCGTCACCCTTGACAATACCCACGCCTGATTGTCTTCTACAAGCTTTGCATATCCTACACCCCATATATTGGCATGCTCTGTAGCTACTTCAATAAGCCTTGACACAAGCAACGGCAAAGGCATTTCCTTTTGAGGCGTACACTCTCCTGCCGTCAGGAAAAAATCATGTTTATAAAATTTAAGATTCTCCATAATTAATCACATCAGTTCTTCCTTATCCCGTTTTCGTTCCTCTATGAACATGGTTACATATTCATTTATATCTTTTGTCACAGCCACACGACCGCTGCGAACAAACTGGCGAATATCATGACACTTCAAATCCTCAAACAAAGCCTCTGTTTCCTCGGGATGCCCCGTTTTTTCCAATATTGTATAGTCGCGTGACATTTCCAGAATTCTCGCATTATACTTGCGAATAATCTTCTCAAGGTTAGGTTCTTCAAGAAGTTTCTCCGTAGGCACTTTATATAGTGCTATCTCTTGATAAATTATTTCATCATCGGTATAATAGAACGATTTCAGCACACCAATTCTTTTCTCAATCTGTTTCACCAGTTTTTCAATAGTCTCACGGTCACTGAATGATGTAATTGTGAACTTATGTACCCCCTTTATTGATGAAGGCGAAACAGAAAGGCTCTCTATATTCAACTTACGGCGAGTATAGATAATTGAAATCTGGTTCAGAAGACCTACGCGGTTTTCCGAAAATATTGTCACTGTATATAATGTCTTTTCTTCCATTGTTCTCGTTAATTTTCAGGTTGGTATTTTTCACCCGGAGCAATAATCGTATTAATCATGGTGCTGCCTGCCGGAACCATAGGAAATACATATCCTTCCTCCTCAACTTTCACATTAAGCACGTATGCTCCGTCATACTCCATCATACGCTTTATGGCACCGTCAAGTTCTTCTCGTGTCACCACGTCCTCCGCTTGTATTCCATAAGCCTTTGCCAAAGCTACAAAATCAGGATTCACCATAGGCGTCTGCGAATAACGTTTATTGAAAAACATATCCTGCCACTGACGCACCATACCCAAGAAATTATTGTTAAGAATGATAATCTTTACGGCTACTCCATATTGAAGTATTACCCCCAATTCCTCTACCGTCATCTGTATTCCTCCGTCTCCTACAAAAAAGCATACAGGACGTTCGGGTGCGCCAATTTTTGCGCCAATTGCAGCCGGTAGACCGAATCCCATCGTTCCAAGTCCGCCGGATGTAACAATGCTTTTAGGAATAAAATAATTGAAATAGCGAGATGACATCATTTGATTCTGTCCTACATCGGTAACTAAAACCGCTGTCTCTCCCGCAGCTTCCGATATCTTGTTAACCACCTCGCCCATCTTTAAGTCACCGGTTATAGGATAAACTTCTTTCTTGATGACTTTTTCAAGTTCAAGTTGCTCATCGTCGACAAAACTATCAAGCCATTCGGTATGCTTTGTTTTCTTAATCTTGGGCAACAGCTTTTCCATTACGGCTTTAGCATCGCCAAGTATTGTAGCATCTGCCTTTATATTTTTATTAAACTCAGCCTCATCTATATCTATATGAATTACACGAGCTTGCTTGGCAAACTCCTTAACGTCACCCGTAACACGGTCGTCAAAACGCATTCCCACGGCAATAAGTACATCACATCTATTAGTTGCCATGTTCGGAGCTACATTACCGTGCATTCCCAGCATACCCTTATTTAAGGGGTGTGCCGACGGTATCGTTGACAAACCCAAAAGCGTGGTAGCAACCGGAATATCTGCTTTTTCGGCAAGCTCTACAAGTTCTTTTTCCGCCTCCGAAATCATTACTCCATGTCCGGAAACCAACAACGGACGTTCAGCAGCATTGATGATTTCAGCCACTGCATCCACATCATCCTCATTTACTTCAGGATAAGGTATATAGCTGCGTATAAACTCGCATTTTTTATATCCGTTCCATTCGATCTGTTCATTTTGGGCATTTTTTGCAAAGTCAAGAACCACCGGTCCCGGACGCCCTGTCGAAGCTATATAAAAGGCACGTGACACAGCCCATGCAATCTCATCGGCAGTACGTATCTGATGACTCCATTTGGTTACCGGTTGAGTGATACCTATAACATCGGTTTCTTGAAAAGCGTCACTGCCAAGCGATTCACTTGATACCTGACCGGTAATAACCACTAATGGTGTACTATCCATCATGGCATCGCTCAATCCTGTAATTACATTGGTAGCACCGGGACCGGAAGTAACAAACACCACTCCGGTTTTTCCGCTTACACGGGCATACCCTTGAGCAGCATGTGTAGCACCTTGTTCATGACGCACCAAAATATGATTCAACTTACCTCCATGATCATACAATCGGTCAAAAACCGGAATAATAGCACCTCCGGGATAACCGAATATAGTATCAGTGCCTTCAGCCTCTATAGATCTCAATAACGCTTCCGCGCCTGTTATCTTCTCACTCATATATATGTTCTTATTTTTTCTTCGTTTTACTTCTATTCACGCACTCCTCCTTTGTCGGCAGATGTCACCATTGACGCATAAGCCTGCAGAGCTTTTGATACCACTCGCTTACGTGACTTAGGCATAAATGCCGCTTTTCCGCGCTCTTCCTCTACAGCACGGCGAGCAGCAAGCTCTTCGTCACTGATTTTCATGCTTATGCTACGAGACGGTATGTCTATGACGATAATATCTCCGTCTTGAACCAAACCGATATTACCACCGGCAGCAGCCTCAGGAGAGATATGCCCGATAGACAAACCTGAAGTTCCACCCGAGAAACGTCCATCGGTAATTAAAGCGCATGCCTTACCCAAATGTTTTGATTTTATATATGAAGTAGGATAAAGCATTTCCTGCATACCCGGTCCGCCCTTAGGACCTTCATGAGTAATGACAACGACATCACCGGCTTGAACCTTGTCACCTAAAATTCCTTCTACAGCATCATCTTGTGATTCAAACACTTTAGCTTTACCTTCAAAATGGAAAATACTTTCATCTACGCCTGCTGTCTTTACAACACACCCATCTTTAGCAATGTTTCCATAAAGCACAGCGATACCGCCGTCCTTAACGTAAGCATGTTCGAAATCACGTATACATCCCGAAGTACGGTCGGTATCCGGTTCTTTATAATAATTTGATTGAGAAGCAATCTTGATATTCCGTACATTACATGGAGCACTCAGCCACATTTTCAAGGCTTCATCGCCAAAAAGTTTACCTTCAACAGCATAATTATCTATAGCCTCACCGAGCGTCATCCCGTCCACCCTCTTAACATCTACATTAAGAAGATTCCTTGACGCAAGCTGATACATAATAGACATTATACCACCCGCACGATTAACGTCCTGAACATGATAATGCCCGTTAGGCGCCACCTTGCAAAGCACCGGTGTTTTACGGCTCAATGCATCTATATCTTTCATTGTAAAATCAACTCCCGCCTCATTTGCCACAGCAAGAAGGTGAAGTACAGTATTTGTACTACCGCCCATCGCTATATCCAATGACATAGCGTTAAGTATCGCATCACGAGTAGCTATACTTCGCGGCAGAACACTATCGTCCTCTTCTTCATAGTATTTACGACAATTTTCAACAATTTGAGCAGCAGCCTTACGGAACAACTCACGACGATTCTCATGCGTGGAAAGAATAGTTCCGTTTCCCGGCAATGCAAGCCCTATAGCCTCATTCAAGCAATTCATACTATTGGCAGTGAACATTCCCGAACAACAACCGCAAGTAGGACAACCGGCATCTTCAATCTTAGTAACCGTATCATCATCAACTGTAGGGTCGGCTGAATCAATCATCACATCAATCAGATCAAGAGCCCTTTTACCGAGCCAACCTGCCTCCATAGGTCCTCCGCTCACAAATATAGCAGGAATATTCAAGCGCATAGCTGCCATCATCATTCCTGGAGTAATTTTGTCGCAATTGCTTATACACACCATTGCATCGGCACGATGAGCATTTACCATATACTCCACGCTGTCGGCAATCAAATCGCGCGAAGGCAATGAATATAGCATTCCGTCATGCCCCATAGCAATACCGTCATCTATTGCTATGGTATTGAACTCAGCTGCAAAGCATCCGAGTTTTTCTATCTCACTCTTTACATATTGACCTATCTCATGAAGATGTGTATGACCGGGAACAAACTGAGTGAACGAGTTTACAATCGCAATCACAGGTTTGCCCATTTGTTCCACTTTCATTCCATTGGCGCGCCACAATGCACGTGCTCCTGCCATACGGCGTCCGTTCATCGACAATGAACTTCTTAATGGTATGCTCATAATCTTTTTTTAATTAAAAGACCTTTCCAACGCCATATTAGGAGGAAAGGTCATATATCATTATAAATTTCAGTTCTTATCCGGTTGTAGATTTCCATAACGATTCCTCCTTTTTAACAGTCGACGACCACGACGACACATTCCAATGTCACCGACAATATATTAAGGCTGTTAATCACAGAAGTAATCATACTCAACTCTAATCTTTGTTTTTATTATCGCAAAGTTAAGGCTTATTTCAACAAAAACAAAAAAAATACATAAAATAAATCACTTTTCTTTCATTTTATTCTTTTTCCCTCAAAAAAAGTTACATTTATTCGTTATTTTATTCAAATCACCCTTTTCCCAATGTCATAAATACCTCATTACCTCTCAAATTCACCTTATCTATTTCCTAATTATTTCTTATCTTTGCATGCGTTTTACGCAGAATGCAATTTCAATAGTTCAATAATGTATAAAAGGCTCTATATAACTCACATTCTATATTGCTTGGTTTTGACTGTGGCATTGTGTGCCTGCAGTTCTTCCAAACATGTACCACAGGACAGGCTGCTGGTAAACAAAGTTAGCATAAAGGTGAGCGACAATAAGGAATACAAAGAGTCCAATCTATACAATTATCTGAAACAAATACCAAACCACACTGTATTGGGAGGCATTAAATTACAACTCGGCGTTTATAACATGTCGGGAAAGGACAGCACAAAACGCATCAACAGGTGGCTGCGTAAAATGGGTGAAGCTCCGGTATTATATGACCACACACTCACCGAAGCATCAAAGAAAGAACTCACCACCCTGTTTGCCAATAAAGGATACATGAAAGTGAATGTAACAGCAGATACGTTCATAAACAAAAAAAAGCGTAAAATAGATATTGTATACAATGTTACAACAGGAAAGCCCCACTTAATAAAATCCGTTACTTACAATATACCCAACGACACTTTACGCAAATTGATTCTTGCCGACACAGCCGAATCAAAGATAAAGCCTGACACCCCGTTTGACCGCAATATACTTAGTGCTCAACGAGATGAAATAACCAAGAAATTGAGAGAAAACGGATATTATGCGTTCAATAAGGAATATATAACGTTTACAGCCGATACCACTGAAGGCTGCAACGATATAGACTTAACATTGAACACTATGCCTCCTTACAGCAATGAAAAGATGCCATATTATACCTCGCACAAGCCTTTCTTCGTGAGAAACGTGGTATTCGTGACTAATTATGATCCGGTAACAATGCATAATTCCGGAGAATACATGGCAAGCGACACATCCTACCATAAGAACATCATCATACTGCACAATAAATCACAATACATAAAACCGAAAGTCTTGGAAGAATGCTGTTTTATAGAATCAGGGAAACTATATAATTCAGCCGATGTTACAAAAACATACCAAGCTCTCGGCAGATTAGGCATTCTTAAATTCATCAATATAGAAATAAGACCTTTAGGAGAAATAGATGGTAAAGTGTGGCTTGACACTTACATTCTTCTCACTCCGGGCAAATCTCAATCGGTAACATTATCTCTCGAAGGTACCAATTCCGAGGGAGACTTGGGCTTTGGCGTTGGAGCCGGCTATCAACACCGTAATATAGCCGGAGGTGCCGAAGTTCTCGACACCAAGTTCAAAGCATCCTACGAAAGCCTGTCGGGTGATTTAAACGGACTTATCAACAAGAATTATTCGGAATACTCCGGAGAGGTGGGTATTACTTACCCGAAATTCAAGGCTCCTTTCCTAAGCAAAAGTTTCAAACAAAAGATTCTGGCATCAACAGAAATCTCTACTCAATTCAATTACCAAGAACGTCCGGAATATACCCGTATCATAGCAGGAGCAGCATATAAGTTTATTTGGAGTGAGAGAAAACGTAACACTCGCCACACAGTCACCTTGCTTGACATTAATTACGTTTATCTTCCGGAAAGCCAAATAAACTTCCTTGACAGCATACAGAATCCACTATTGAGATACTCTTATGAAGACCACTTCATCATGCGTTTCGGATACTCGTTCTACCATAGTAACAAGAAAGAACGAGACTTGTTGACATCTCCTTTCCAAGAAAACGTATATACAATAAGAGCCGGAGCCGAGACTGCAGGCAATCTGCTATACGGAATCTCCAATGCTACCGGCGCCGATAAGAAAGCCGGAGAATATGAAATTTTCGGTATTCGGTATTCCCAATACGCAAAATTTGATTTCGACTATTCTATCACACACAATTTTTCACCCCGCACATCACTATCTTTCAGAGTAGGTGCCGGTGTAGCCGTCCCTTACGGCAATTCCAATGTGTTACCGTTTGAGAAACGTTTCTACGCAGGAGGAGCTAATAGCGTACGCGGTTGGGGAGTAAGAACCTTGGGACCGGGAAATTATAACGGAAAAAACTCTGTGAATAGTTTTATTTATCAGTGTGGAGACATTCGATTCGACATGAACCTCGAATATCGTGCCAAGCTATTCTGGGTAATGGAACTTGGAGCATTCATCGACACAGGAAACATCTGGACCATCAGAGACTATGAAGACCAACCGGGAGGAGTGTTCAAACCAAGCGAGTTCTATAAACAGATAGCAGTATCCTACGGTCTCGGCTTACGCATGGACTTCAACTACTTCCTGTTGCGATTTGATATGGGCATGAAGGCTCATAATCCTGCCATAGGTCAAGAGCCTTGGCCCTTATTGCATCCTGACTGGAAACGCGATTCAGCATTTCATTTCTCTGTTGGTTATCCATTCTGAGATGAAATCATCCACTATAATCATTTACAAGACATTCCTATAATAACAAGACATTCCTATAATAATATGAAAAAATTAGCAATTTTTGACCTTGACGGAACATTACTCAACACCATAGAGGATTTAGGGCGAGCAGTCAATCATGCTTTAGCGGCAAAAGGGCTGCCCATCCATAATATGGCATCCTACCCTTACCTTGTAGGCAACGGAGTACGTAACCTTCTTCTACGTGCCGTACCGGATGAAATGCGAACAGATAGCGCAATAGATGATATTCTCAAAATATTCAAAGAATATTACAATGAACATAATTGCGATTACACTACTCCATACGATGGTATCACTGAATTATTATCCGAGCTAACCAAGACAGGCGTAAAAGTAGCTGTAGCGTCCAATAAATACCAACAAGCGACCGAAAAAATTGTAAGACACTTTTTCCCTGATATTGACTTTGTAACTATCAACGGACAACAGGAAGGCTTTCCTGTAAAACCGGATCCTTCTATCGTATTCGACATCTTATCTAAAGCACAGGCGACTAAAGATGAAACCGTTTTTATCGGTGATTCCGGTGTGGATATGGAAACAGCTCGCCGGGCATGTATAGATTCTATCGGCGTAACTTGGGGATTCCGCACAGAAAAAGAACTTACCGACCATTTTGCCGACAAAATAGTCCACAAGCCGAGTGAAATACTTAATATCGTTAAAAACTATTCCTCTAAGGTGATATAATCGATGATTATTTAGTTGGTCATCACAAAAATTAGTCCTACCTTTGCAAAAGTTTTCAAAAAAACAGATATTCCCTGCCGGGAAATATTAATTTTTAAGACAAAATAACGCTCTTACTATGGAATGGATTCAAGATTTATTATTTAACAACGAGTCTATAGCTCATGCGATTCTTTTATACGCATTTGTTATAGCTTTCGGTGTTCTTTTGGGTAAAGTTAAAATTTTCGGTGTGTCGCTTGGTGTCACATTTGTTCTTTTCGTAGGATTGCTCGTTGGGCATTTCGGATTTTCCGTAAACACTAATACACTTAAATTCATTCAAGATTTCGGATTGATATTATTTATATTTTCAATCGGTCTGCAAGTGGGACCGGGATTCTTCTCCTCGTTCAAAAAAGGAGGTTTTCTGCTTAACGGTCTCGCCATACTCATTATCACGCTGAATATTGCAGTAGCACTTATCATTTATTACACTGCAGGCAATGTATCCATCACCGATATGGTGGGAATCTTATCGGGTGCTGTTACAAACACACCGGGTCTCGGAGCCGCGCAACAAGCACTTACCGAAATACAAGGTGCAGGAGCAGCCGATGCCGTCAAGGGCATGTCGATGGGATACGCAGCAGCCTACCCTCTCGGAGTTGTAGGTATCATTCTTTCCATGATAATTCTAAAAGCTATCTTCAAAATAAAAAATGAAGAAGAAAACACAAAATTAGAGGAAGAAAACACTCAGAGCCAACTCATGCCTTATGTCATCACTCTACGTGCCGAAAATTCAGGCATTTTTAATAAATCGGTGAAAGATATACATGACGTAATAGGTAGAAATTTCGTCATTTCACGTATGCTGAGCAACGGTAAATACACAATCCCTACGTCAAGCACAATAGTAAAGGAAGGCGACTTGCTACTGATTGTAATGTCAGTACAGGATGAAGCCGTATATACCACTATTATAGGCTCGAAAGTTGAACATGAATGGGAAGTCGAGAGCAGCCCGGTGGTATCTCGCCGCATCCTCGTCACCAATAGTCAAATAAACGGGAAAAAACTTGGAGCAATGAGACTTCATGCAGGATACCGCTTGAATGTGACACGTATCAATCGTGCCGGCGTTGACTTGTTGGCAAGTCCTAACCTCGCTTTGCAGATGGGTGATAGAATCACAGTTGTTGGTAACATCAATGACATTGAGCGACTTGCGTCAAAACTCGGTAATTCACTGAAACGCCTTAACGAACCGAATATATTTACAATGTTTATAGGAATTTTGCTCGGTATTGTACTCGGTTCGATACCATTCGCCCTACCGGGAATGTCGGTTCCGATGAAATTGGGTCTTGCCGGAGGACCGCTTATTGTTGCTATCCTGTTAAGCCGATTCGGGCATAAATTCAAAGTCATAACTTATACTTCATCAGCGGCAAATCTGTTACTGCGTGAAATAGGTATATGTCTGTTCCTTGCATCGGTGGGAATAGCGGCAGGCACAGGATTCGCCGATACGGTATTCAATGCAACAGGTGCAACGTGGGTTTTATACGGTTTTCTTATCACTTTTATCCCACTGGTTGTGGTAAGCATCATAGCAAGAGCCAAATATAAAATCAATTACTATACCATCATGGGCTTACTTTCCGGAGGAACAACCGACCCGCCGGCTTTAGCCTACGCCAACAAGACTGCTAACAATGATGCCCCCGCAGTGGCATACTCCACCGTTTACCCGCTAACTATGTTTTTGCGAGTTATTACGGCACAATTGCTTATCTTATTCCTTGCATAAGAATTTCAAACAAAATATCCTATATAAACAGCTATGGTTGGTATATCAGCCATAGCTGTTTTTTTATGTCTAATCTTTTTCGAGAATGTTTTAACATTTCATTATGAAAAATATCAACTTTATATGCTTTTAAGCGTTAAAATAGCATAAGTTTAGACTACTGTACACATTTTATCTATATTTCTTCTCAAAATTGCAAAAAGAAAATAACTTTGCATACAGAAAAATGATTATTTCAGAATAAATTCTTCATAAATAGATGAATATGTTTTCATTCAAATTCAAAACCGTACTATTTGCATTATCGGCAATTTGTTTTTCAGGCTACATAAATGCTCAGGACACGGCTCTCTACGTAAAAGAAAACAACTGGGACTATAAACAATGCGTGGAATATGCCAAAGCCAACAATATACAACTGCAACAATCAATACTCACCAAAGAAAGCGGTATAATAACCTTTGAAGCAGCTAAAGCAAAGTGGTTTCCCACCCTTGATGCATCGGTTTCACAAGGTTTTACCAATTATCCAAGCCCTGTAGACGGAGCGACAAGCAACAGATACAGTGGCAGTTACGGGTTAAACGCCGGATGGATCGTTTATGACGGAGGCAACAGGGAAAACTCGATTAAACGCTCCAACATAGAAAATAAAATTAACGACCTTGCTATAGAAGAGATACATAATAACCTTGAAACAGAGATACTATCATATTATCTTCAAATTCTATATGCCAAAGAAGCAATAGGCATTGCAAAACAATCCTTGGAAGTGAGCAAAGCGCAAATGGAACGCGCCAAGCAGCTCATGAATGCAGGTAAAATGTCGCGCGTGGATTATTCCCAATTAGAGTCTCAATACAATAGTGATTTATATAACCTTGTATCGGCTGAAAGTAATTATAAAACAAACATACTCAACATGAAACGACTTCTTGAACTCGATATAAATACAGAATTGGCTCTTGACAGTCTTTCATTCACAACTGCAGACGTTTTACAGCCCATCGCCGACAAATACTATATCTATACTGCTGCATTATCTTGGATGCCGCAATTCAAGAGCAGTCGTCTGCAAGCCGATGCAAACGACCTCGATATCGAGATAGCCAAAAGCAACAGCAGACCTAAGGTAAGTTTGAATGGTTCGGTTGGTACAGGCAATTCTTCAGGAACAGGATATAGTTTCGGGAAACAACTCCAAAACAGCCTTAACGAACACATCGGCATCACGTTGTCAGTACCTATATTTGACAATAAAAGCAGTAAAACTGCCGTAGCAAAAGCAAAAATAGACAAGTTGAACACATTACTTAGCCGGCGAGATTTAGAGAATAATCTTGCGCAAAGTATAGAAAGTACATATATAGAAGCTGTAAACAATCAAGCCAAATATCGTAGCGGATTATCTCAATTAGAAAGCGCAGAAATTACTGATGAACTTACCAACGAACAATTCAAGTTAGGATTAGTTAACACACTTGAACTGCTCACCTCCCACAACAAACTGCTAAATGCCCGGCAAGAATTGTTACAATCAAAATACATGGCTATACTCAGTATAAAAATGCTTGATTTCTATCAAAACAAAGGTATAGCACTTCCTTAAAACGTTAACAATAAAAAAACAACTGCATACATCATGAAATCAGTTAATTTATTCAATACGCATTCAATCGGTACACATTTGTGTACTGCAGCGGTTCTATTATGCTTTTATTCTTGTTCTCATGAAGAAAAGGTAACACTGGAAACAGTGACTGTTACAAAAGGAGAAATATCGGAAACAGTGACTGCTACCGGAACTTTGGAAAGTATTACATCAGTCGATGTAGGAACACAAGTCACAGGGATAGTATCACAATTGTTCGCCGACTTCAATTCAGTTGTCAAGAAAGGTGAACTAATTGCTGAAATAGATAAGACCACTTTAGAAAGTGAACTAAAATCGGCAAATTCCACCCTTGAAAGCGCAAAAGTCACATACGAATATACAAAAAGTAATTATGAGCGCGACAAGCAATTACATGATAAGCAACTTATTAGTGACTACGAATATGAAACCTCACGTAAGGATTATCTTGTGGCAAAATCATCCTACGAAAAAGCACAAGCCGACCGCGTGCGAGCTGCACGTAATTTAAGTTATGCCGAAATATACTCTCCCATAGACGGTATTGTGGTATCACGCGAGGTTGAGGTGGGACAAACTGTTGTATCTTCTATGAACGTAGCCAATCTTTACACTATTGCCGACCTTGACAACATGCGTGTAGTAGCCAATGTTGACGAAGCTGATATAGGTTCGGTAAAAGTAGGACAAAATGCGTCATTCACAGTTGATGCCTATCCAAATGATATTTTTAAAGGAAATGTCACACAAGTACGCATCAGCCCAACCACAACATCCAATGTAGTGACTTACGAAGTTCTCATATCGACACAAAATCCGGGACATAAGCTTATTCCCGGGCTTACAGCCAACGTGACAATCAAAACCAAAGAAGCCAATGACGTACTCACTATACCGCTTAAGGTTTTAAGATTTACACCTCAGGAATTTGAAAACGGCGGAGATGATTTGCCTTCATTCACATTACCTAAGCCGAGGAATGCTATGCCTCCCACAGGAGATACACCTAAAGATCCTGCCATCCCCACCGATGATATGCACCGTTTGATATGGGTTCTTCGTGATAATCACCTTGTTCCCACCGAAATCCTCATTGGTGTAGACAACGGTATCACCGCCGAAGTTATCGAAGGTCTTCAAGAAGGTGATAAAGTAGCAGAATCCTATAAAACAGCACAATTGAGCAATGGAGAAGCCGCCAATTCCGGTGAAAACAGCCCGTTCATGCCTAAACCACCGGGAAAAGACAGACAAAAGAAAAGATAACACTTATCCTCCAACAACAAAAAGAATCATGGCAAAAGAAATAATTCGTCTTGAAAACATTCGCCGCACTTTCAAAGTTGGCAACGAAGAGGTTCACGCTCTTCGCGGTGTTACATTTTCAATTGAAGAAGGGCAATTCGTAACAATCATGGGAACTTCAGGCTCAGGAAAGTCTACACTTCTTAATCTGCTCGGATGCCTTGATACACCCTCTTCCGGCGAATATTACCTTGACGGAATAAGCGTCCGCACAATGGGTAAAAATGAGCGAGCTACACTGCGTAACAGAAAGATAGGATTCGTTTTTCAAAATTATAATCTACTGCCTAAAACCACTGCATTGGAAAATGTCATGCTGCCATTGCTGTATAATAATAAAGTAAGCAGTAAGGAACGTGAACATCGTTCCATAGAGGCTCTCGCACACGTAGGTCTGTCCGACCGCATGTATCATAAGAGTAATCAAATGAGTGGAGGACAACAACAACGTGTAGCTATTGCACGCGCACTGGTCAACGATCCCGTTATTATTCTTGCCGATGAAGCTACTGGTAATCTTGACACTCGCACTTCCTACAGCATACTTGTACTCTTCCAGGAACTATATAAGAAAGGAAGAACCATAATCTTTGTGACACATAATCCGGAATTGGCTCAATTCAGCAGCCGGAACATCGTGCTGCGCGACGGTAAGATAATAGCCGATGAACTGAACAACAACATAAAGTCAGCCAAAGAGGTATATGATAATTTGCCGACTGAAAACGATTAATACTACAATCCTACGACATGAATTTCATCAATTTATTAAAAATAGCGGTAAAAGCGTTAAGCAATAACAAACTTCGCGGATTCCTTACAATGCTCGGCATCATCATAGGAGTTGCATCGGTTATCACCATGCTCGCCATAGGACAAGGGTCAAAGGAAAGCATACGCGCACAGATTTCTGAAATGGGTTCCAACATGATTATGATTATGCCCGGAACACACGAACGCGGAGGGGTAAGACAAAGCGCAGAATCCATGCAAACGCTGAAAGAAACCGATTATAAATCGATTCTGAACAATGCAAATTTTGTGAGTGCTGTATCTCCCATTATGCAGAGTTCAGGACAATACATCAATGGAGCTAATAACTACCCATCTTCAATGCACGGAGTTTCTCCCGAATATCTTGAAATACGTAAACTGAAAATCGATAAGGGAGCTATGTTCACCGAGCGCGACATAAATTCAAGCGCAAAAGTATGTGTTGTAGGAAAAACCATTATAGACAACCTGTTTCCCGGTGACGATAATCCAATAGGAAAAGTCATACGTTTCAACAAAGTCCCTTTCACAATCGTAGGTACTTTACAATCCAAAGGCTACAACTCAATGGGACAAGACCAAGACGACGTGGTTCTTGCTCCATACACTACCGTCATGAAACGAGTACTTGCCATCGATTATATACAGAGCATCTTTGCATCAGCACTTTCAGAGGAGAAAACAGAAGAAGCTATCGATGAAATAACTGAAATCTTGCGTACCAATCACAAATTACGGGAAAGTGATGAAGACAACTTTACCATACGTTCACAACAGGAACTAAGTAATATGATAAGTTCCACTTCCGACATGATGACAATCCTACTGGCTTGTATAGCAGGAATATCCCTGCTTGTGGGTGGAATAGGCATCATGAACATCATGTATGTATCAGTAACCGAGCGTACACGTGAAATAGGCCTGCGCATGAGTATCGGTGCAAGAGGAATAGACATCTTGTCACAATTCCTTATCGAATCGGTCATCATAAGTATCACTGGAGGTATAATCGGCGTACTTCTCGGATGTGGCATGGCGGTTATCGTAAAGTTTATCCTGCAATGGCCTATCTCAATACAGGCTTATTCAGTTATTCTATCTTTCCTTGTATGCACAATCACCGGTATATTTTTCGGTTGGTATCCGGCAAAAAAAGCATCCAACCTTGACCCTATAGAAGCATTAAGATATGAATAAAGACATTCATATATCACAAGAATCCAAGCGCATTCTATGGACTAAAGCACTGACCCACCTATTGATGTTGCTGATTATATTCGTGGGTCCGGAATTGGTGTTCTCCATAGGCAGAACATTCCCAAAGCCCATGTTATTCACACCATTATGCTACATCATACTATTCTATATCAACTACTATTTGTTGATTGACAGATACCTTTTCAACAAGAAAAAAATGTGGGTATTCATCATAATCAACATATTGTTACTCATAAGTGTTATAGCTGTTTTCTACATACTCGAGACATCTTTTAACCCTAAGCACATCCCATTACCGCCAATAATGAAACAGGAAGTATTAGCACCACCTCCTGCCATGCAACACGGGTTTATGGAGGGACACATACTTAGAGCTTTGAGAATGTTCCCGAGAATTGGGACTATGGCGCTGTTATCCATTATACTGAGCATAGTACTGCGTCTCAGTGAAAAATGGATGAAGTGGGAACGGCTTGAGCAACAGATGAAAACAGAATTGCAAGAGAACGAACTGAAGAACCTTAAAAACCAACTCAACCCGCATTTTCTGTTCAATACACTGAACAATATCTATGCGCTTATATCCATCAGTCAGGATAAGGCACAAAAGTCAATACATGAGCTTAGTCAACTGCTCCGATACACACTTTACGACAATAATGAGCGTGAAGTTCCACTGGAAAAAGATTTGCAGTTTGTAAAGAATTATATTTCACTCATGAGACTGCGTCTCAGCTCTCATGTATCTCTCACTGTGAATATCAACGAGAAAGAAGGAACCGGAAAGACGATAGCTCCACTTCTATTCATTTCATTGGTGGAAAATGCTTTCAAGCACGGCGTGAGCGGTGATAAACCTTGCTTTATCGACATCAGCATCAAGCTCAAAGATGACTGCGTTATTTGCCATGTGGAAAACAGCTGTTTCCCTAAAAAAGAGAATGACAAAAGCGGAAGCGGTATAGGAATAAACAATCTGAAGAAACAACTCGGTATCCTATATGCCGGACGGTATACATTTAATACTATTCGGAAAGATGAACGATTCATCGCCGAATTATCAATATCACTAACATCATCAAAACAGGCGACATTATGAGAAATTTAAGATGCTGCATCATCGACGATGAACCTCTCGCACAAGAACTTATTAAATCTTATGTGAAACAGACACCGTTTCTTGAACTTGTGAACTCCTTTCCATCGGCATCACTGGCTGTGAAAACAATTATTGAGGATAAAATCGACTTGGTCTTTCTTGATATTCAAATGTCGGAATTGAATGGTATAGAATTTGCTTGTGTAATCCCACCTTCATGCAAAATTGTGTTTATCACAGCATTTGAACAGTATGCACTTGACGGATTTAAAGCAAACGCATTGGACTATCTGCTGAAACCGGTAAGCTATAACGAATTTCTTCATGCAGCCAATAAGGCTTTACAATGGTTTGAAATGGCTGATAGTTCAAAAACGATTTGCGACAACAATGACTATATCATAATAAAAAGCGAATACAAACTGATTCAAATTGCCATATCAAACATCTTATATATCGAAGGGCTGAAAGACTACGTAAAAATATATCTTGAGGACAGTAATACAGGCATAATGTCACTGATGAGCCTTAAAACACTTGAAAGTTGTCTGCCACAAGACCGTTTTTTACGTGTACATCGTTCTTTTATTGTACAAACCTCAAAAATCAAGGTTATAGAACGCAATCGTATCGTATTCGGTAAACAGTACATTCCTATTTCCGATACCTATAAAGATGCGTTCTATGAATATGTCAACCGCAGAACACTAAATCCCATTAAAGAACCCTAATATGTAACACTATATCTCTTATACATTTTTAAAGTGCCGGCTGTCGTGAGACCCCCGGCACATATTTTTCCCACTTCTGCCGACACGTTTTTTTATATTTACACAAATAACGGAAAAAAATCCCAAGTCTAATTCCCCACTCATGATTATTTTCAGTATCTTTGCAGTTATATGGGACGAATCATTGGAATAGACTATGGACGTAAACGCAGCGGTATCGCTGTGACCGACCCGCTGAAGATTATCGCCAACGGGCTGACTACAATTCCGTCACACACATTGATAGAGTTTTTGCAAGGATACACAGCTAAAGAGTGTGTGGAAAAAATCATTGTAGGTCTGCCGAAACAACTTAACGGCACACCCAGTGAAAGCATGAAATACATCACACCTTTCCTAAATCGGTTGCGAAAAGTCTTTCCCGACATTCCCGTTGAAATGTATGACGAGCGATTCACTTCCACTATAGCACACAAAGCTATGCTTGACGGTGGAATGAAGAAAAAAGATAGGCAGAATAAAGAAATCGTCGATACCATTGCCGCATCAATAATACTGAACGACTATTTACAAAGCAATAAATTTTAAATAATATGATATTACCCATCTACCTGTACGGACATCCCGTACTTAGGAATGTATCTGAAGACATTACTCCTGATTATCCTAAATTAAAGGAGTTGATAGAGAACATGAAAGCAACAATGTATGAAAGCGACGGTATAGGTATCGCAGCACCGCAAGTGGGGCTTAACATACGACTTATATGCATTGATGTGGATGTATTGAAAGAATCCTTTCCTGAACTTGAAGGCAAAAGTTATGTTCTTATCAACCCGAAACTTGAGGTTATCTCCGACGGAAAAAAGACTAACCGGGAAGAAGGATGCCTAAGCCTGCCGGGAATACATGAACCGGTACCCCGCATCGAAAAAATCCATGTAACATGGGTAGACGAGAACTTTGAACCTCATGATGAAATAATAGAAGGGTATCTTGCCCGCGTATTTCAGCACGAATACGACCATTTGGAGGGGCATGTATTCATCGACCATATTTCTGCAATACGCAAGCAACTGATAAGAAACAAACTGCGTAACATAGTAGACGGGAAAGTGCGTTGCAGCTACCGTACACGAGGTTACAAAAAATAATCATCAACCAATACTTCTTATAAATAAAGCATTATGGCTGACGACAAAAAGGTAATATTCTCAATGGTGGGAGTAAACAAGATTTTTCCGCCACAGAAACAGGTATTAAAAAACATTTACCTATCTTTCTTTTACGGAGCAAAGATAGGCATTATAGGTCTTAACGGATCTGGTAAATCCACATTATTAAAAATCATCGCAGGTATCGACAAACAATACCAAGGTGAAGTGGTATTTTCTCCGGGCTATTCGGTAGGATACTTCGAACAGGAACCTAAACTCGACCCTGAAAAAACCGTAAAAGAAATCGTACAAGAAGGCATGCAGCCCACTCTCGACCTTCTTGCTGAATTTGACAAAGTAAACGAGAGTTTCGGCGACCCCGATGTGCTTGAAGATCCCGAAAAAATGGATAAACTCATAGCACGCCAAGCAGAATTACAAGATAAATTAGATGCTGTAGACGCTTGGAATCTCGATAACAAACTTGAACGAGCAATGGATGCTCTCCGTTGTCCGCCCGAGGATCAATTGATTGGAACTCTCTCGGGTGGTGAACGCCGCCGTGTTGCGTTGTGCCGCCTTCTGCTTCAACAACCCGACATATTATTGCTCGATGAGCCTACCAACCACCTTGACGCAGAGTCCATCGACTGGCTTGAACAACACTTACAGCAATATCCGGGTACAGTAATAGCAGTCACCCACGACCGTTATTTCCTCGACCACGTAGCAGGATGGATATTGGAGCTTGACCGTGGCGAAGGTATTCCGTGGAAAGGTAACTACTCTTCATGGCTCGACCAAAAGACAAAGCGCATGGCTCAGGAAGAAAAGCAAGCCAGCAAACGACGCAAGACCCTTGAGCGAGAGCTTGAATGGGTGCGTATGGCACCAAAAGCAAGGCAAGCCAAGGGCAAAGCCCGCCTGTCATCATACGACCGTTTGCTCAACGAAGACCAGAAAGAACGTGAAGAAAAACTTGAAATATTCATTCCTAACGGACCGCGTCTGGGAAATAAGGTTATAGAAGCTCAACATGTAGCCAAAGCATTTGGCGACAAGGTTCTGTTTGACGACCTAAACTTCATGCTGCCACCTAACGGCATAGTCGGTATCATAGGACCTAACGGAGCCGGAAAGACCACAATGTTCCGCTTGATTATGGAATTGGAAAAAGCCGACAAAGGCTCATTTGATATAGGAGAAACAGTAAAAGTCGCCTACGTAGACCAGAACCATAAGGACTTACATCCCGAAAGCACCGTCTACCAAGTAGTCTCACAGGGAAACGAAACATTCCGTATGGGAGGTAAGGACATGAATGCCAGAGCATACCTTTCAAAATTCAATTTCACAGGAGCCGATCAAGAAAAGAAAATAGGTATGCTTTCCGGTGGTGAACGTAACCGTTTGCACTTGGCGATGGCTCTAAAGGAAGAAGGTAACGTCCTTCTGCTTGATGAACCTACCAATGACATCGACGTAAACACTCTGCGAGCACTTGAGGAAGGACTTGAGAACTTTGCCGGCTGTGCTGTAATCATATCTCACGACCGCTGGTTTCTTGACCGTATATGCACGCATATACTTGCCTTTGAAGGAGATAGCAAAGTATTCTATTATGAAGGTTCTTATTCCGACTATGAGGAAAACAAAAAATCACGTATGGGCGACACCCAGCCGCACCGCATTCGATACAAAAAATTAATAGAATAACAACTATTCCGACATAATTGTAACATCATAAATTATCACATACTGCAATAAAGGCTGTCTCACGACAGCCTTTATTCATTAACCTTTAATCTAATACCATGAAAAACACAGTGCAAATATAGTAATTTGCCAATAAAACACAAATATATGGATAATGTTTTTACAATTAACCTTTTTTAATGCTACCGTTTTAGAATTATTACTACTTTTACAATCGTATAACAAAACAGTGTCATGAATATTGGAACTAAAATACTTATCGTAGATGATGAAAAAGAAATCTGCGAGATTCTAAAGTACAATTTACAATTGGAAGGTTATGATGCCGACATCGCTTATAGCGCAGAAGAAGCGTTTGCGAAGAATCCTGCATCATACGCATTGATTATATTGGATATAATGATGGATAACGTAAACGGGTTTGAAATGGCACGTTTGCTAAAAAAAGACCCGGCCACAATGTACATCCCTATTATATTCTGTTCTGCATTAAGCGGGGAAGACGAGCATATAATGGGGCTTAATATAGGCGCAGACGATTATATAACCAAGCCCTTCCGTACAAGGGAAGTAATAGCCAGAGTAAAAAGTGTGTTGCGCAGAACAAAAGTCACACAAGAATTATCATCACGACTTCAACATACCGTACCACAAAACAATACACCTATCACCCCGGTATCAAGTGTAACACCACAAAGTCAGCAAAGCAGATTTGAGCCGGATCTCTGCTTTAAGCGTCTGCGCGTTGACCAGAACACGAAACAATGCTACATTGATGGAGATATAGTAAATCTCACAAAGACCGAGTTTGAACTATTGACATTCCTGCTAAAGCACCGCAATAGCATATACACACGCAAGGAATTACTCTCTAAGATATGGAATGATTCCGAAAGCGTTTCCAACCGCACAATCGACACCAATATAACAAGGCTTCGCAAAAAGCTTGGCGATTACGGAAGTTGTATTACGACCCGTTTAGGATATGGCTATGGATTCCAAGAACTTAACGTTTAACAATTCATATAAGGCTCTATACGGAATTTTCATAGTATTCTGGATTGTAATGGGAGCTCTTGTGGTTGCACTATGGAACAAGTATGCAGCTACCTCCATATTGACAACCAAGAATCAGATGGAAGTGGTAAACAACTATCTGCTCACAATATCACCTAACGACACAAGCACTATAAACAATGCCACAAGCGCTTTACTTGACTGTACCACTTCACCGGTCGACAAAGTGTTTGTTTCAATCTATAGCAAAGACGGTAAATTATTGTACACAAACGCAACCTCAAGTCGCAACAGTAATGTGCTTTCATTTAGCAAAATCAATTTAAATCTAAAAAACGATACTTCGGCTCTGGGATCTCAATCTCACACATATTTTGACACAGTTCTACAAAAGCAATGTGTAATAACCACATCTTATTCAGAGAAAAGCAAAAGGTATGTAATAAGTGAAGGTGCCGTAAGCAACAACACAAGTATTTCCGGCTTTATATCCGACACATCGGTAAAACTAAGCCTGCTTATTCTGCTTTCTATCACAGCTTCAACATGTACATACATGCTATACAAGCATATCAACAACATCACACGTCTTCGCAAATATATAATGCAACTAAGCGAAGAAAATGATATAGCCAACATGCAAAATTCCGAAATATCAAGGCATAGCACCGTAAAAGGTATTACAGAAGACCTTTACACTCTATATAAGACTAAAATAGACATCATAAAACAACATGATTTGGAAAGAGATGCCGCAATACAGGAAGAAAAGCGCAAATTATCCTCAAAACGCACATTGGCAAACAACCTCAATCATGAAATCAAGACCCCTATAGGCATTATCATAGGCTATCTCGATACCCTCATCAACCATCCGGAAATCGATAGCAAGACCCAAAAGGAGTTTCTCAAAAAATGTATGCTTAACACACAACGTCTACAGAATATGGTAGTAAACATTGCCGTCATAAGCAGACTTGAAGACGGCAGTAACACCATTGCCTTAGAAGATGTAAACATTTGGAATATCGCCAATCAGGCTAAAGATGACCTGAAATTTACGCTAAGCGAAAACAACATCATATTCAAGAATGAAATTAAGCCCGACACCTTCGTCAGAGCAAACGAGATGCTACTCTATAACGTATTCTGTAACCTCATAAAGAACAGTTGTCTTTATTCAGGAGGTTCCGACATCGTACTCAAGAGTTTGGCAAAAGATGAAAAATACTCTACATTCTCATTCTACGATAACGGTAAAGGTGTTCCGGGAGAAGCCATACCAAAACTATTCAATCGATTCTACCGGCTTGAAAAAGACAAAAATTCAAAAAGCGGAACCGGTCTCGGTCTGCCCATTGTAAAAGAATCAATCACCCTATGCTGTGGCGACATATCAGTTGCCAACCGACTTGAAGGCGGATTGGAGTTTATTTTCTCTATCCCGAACGCCTAATTCACGCATCCCGATGTTTCACTGCCTTGGCATGTATGAGTGGCACGAATGCGTTTCATCAACAAATTGGTAAATTCGTAGTTTTTCAATCCCCATTTGGGAGAAATGAGTAAATTTTCCGGAGACTGTGATACAAAACGCTCAACAGCTATTTCCGGAGAAAGATGGCGCAAGAATGAAAGGCACACATCTATATATTCTTCTGCGCTCCAATTCATAACCGAGATAATACCCTGTTCTACCTGTTGCGCCATTTTCGTACCTTTTATCAGTTGCAATTGATGTAGTTTCACTGTGTCAATCGGTAATTGCGATACAGCATCGGCTGTTGACAAAATATCATTCAGTGTCTCACCGGGCAAACCAATTATCAAATGTATACCGCACAATACACCATGTGACTTTGTACGCAATATGGCATCTGTTGCATCTTCCCATGTGTGTCCCCTGTTTATCAGTTTGAGTGTATCATTTTTTGATGTCTCCACACCATATTCCACTAAGACAAATGTTCTTTTGCTCAATTGTTCAAGATATTCAAGAAGTTCCTCAGGCATACAGTCGGGTCTCGTTCCTATAACTATTCCTGCCACATCTTTTACACCGAGAGCCTCTTCATACAGCAATTTCAATCGCTCCAAATCACCATAAGTATTCGTGTATGCCTGAAAATAGGCAAGATATTTCATTTGAGGGTATTTTCGGGCAAAAAAACGTTTACCTTGCTCCAATTGTTCCGACACCGACATGAGCGGTTTGCAATAGTCGGGATTGAAAGTTTGATTATTGCAATAAGTACAACCGCCAAAACCTTTATTGCCATCACGATTAGGGCAAGAGAATCCGGCATTTATCGAAATCTTCTGTACTTTATAAGGAAAATGTTTCGCCAAAAATTCAGCAAAATCATAATAACCTTTTTCCTTATTCACAATTTTACGGTTTTATTTATGAGAATATTATCCAATATCACAATTGCAGCCATAGCCTCAACAATAGGAACAGCCCGCGGCAATACGCATGGGTCATGCCGTCCTTTGGCACGAAGGACAATATCATTACCTTCGGTATCTATCGTATCAACGTCACGCAAGAGCGTAGCTACAGGCTTGAATGCTACTCGGAAATATATATCTTCTCCATTGGAAATACCGCCTTGTATTCCCCCTGAATTATTAGTTAAGGTTGTTATTTTTCCATTTTCACAACAGAAAGCATCTGCCACTTCGCTACCTCGTTTTTCGGCAAAATCAAAACCAAGACCGTATTCAAACCCTTTCACTGCATTTATACCAAGCATAGCAGCTCCCAATCGAGCATGCAACTTGTCAAACACCGGTTCACCTATTCCTACCGGTACACCCTTTATAACACATGTTATGACACCACCTACAGTATCGCCGGCAGCTTTCACTTCCTCTATCAGGCGAATCATTTCCTGAGCCTTTACAGCATCGGGACAGCGCACCGTATTGTTCTCTATACCGTCTTTATCATATTTACGATAATCCTTATCAAGTGCAATATTTCCTACTTGTGAAGTATAAGCATATATTTCAACTCCATACTGTTCTAACGCTTGGCGAGCAAAAGCTCCAGCCACTACACGCACAGCTGTTTCACGTGCCGATGAGCGACCGCCGCCGCGATAATCCCTGACTCCATATTTAGCAGTATATGTATAATCGGCATGAGACGGACGAAAAGCATCTTTTATATTAGAATAATCACCTGAATGTTGATTAGTGTTCTCAATAACAAATCCTATCGGTGTTCCTGTTGTTATTCCTTCAAAAAGTCCCGACAATATTTTCACATTATCATGTTCATTGCGAGCAGTTACTATTGCCGATTGTCCGGGACGACGACGATTCAATTCTTCTTGAACTCTTCCCAAATCTATTTTCACACCTGCCGGCATTCCATCGATGACACCACCGATAGCCACTCCATGTGACTCTCCGAAGCCGGTAAGTCTAAAGATGTTTCCTATACTGTTTCTCATCGTCTATCGTTTTTTTATAAAATTATTCATTTATCGGTAAGTTCGGCAAGAGCGGCCTTAGTAAAACCTATAAGTTCACGCGGATTTACCTTTAATTGCAATCCTCTTATTCCGGCACTCACATAAATGTAGTCAAAGCATTCACATGAAGAATCAAAAAAGGTAGGAAAAGGCTTTTTCATTCCCACAGGAGAACAGCCACCGCGAATATAACCGGTCGTGGGCAACAATTCTTTCATGGGAATTAAATCGGCTTTTTTATTGCCGCTCACCTTAGCAGCCTTTTTCAGATTAACTTCTTCATCTCCGGGTATAACACAGACAAAATGCCCTGACTTATCACCGCGTAATACAAGTGTTTTAAATACCTGTTTGATATTCTCGCCTAATTGGTCGGCTATATGCGTTGCAGCAAGATCATTCTCATCTACTTCATACGGCACCAATTCATAGCTTATTTTTGCTTTATCAAGCAATCTCGCAACGTTTGTTTTACCGATTCCTGCCATATCTGCTCTACACCCTTAACAGCTTACACCCAACAGCATCAATCATTCATTGTCAGCAACAATTCTTCATTGGAACGCGTACGTTCCATTCTGTCCTTGATAAATTCCATAGCCTCAAGAGAAGTACGGTCGCCCAAAAACCGGCGAAGAATCCACATGCGGTTCAACGTATCCTGACTCAACAAAAGATCATCGCGACGTGTACTTGAAGCAATAATATCGACTGCAGGGAATATACGTTTATTTGATAATTTGCGATCAAGTTGCAATTCCATATTTCCCGTACCCTTAAATTCCTCAAAGATAACCTCATCCATCTTAGAACCGGTTTCGATAAGAGCCGTAGCTATTATAGTCAGGCTGCCGCCATTTTCTATATTTCTTGCTGCTCCAAAGAAACGTTTCGGACGTTGTAACGCATTAGCATCCACACCACCGGAAAGAATTTTACCCGATGCCGGCGACACCGTATTATAAGCACGTGCAAGACGCGTAATAGAATCCAGCAAAATCACCACATCATGTCCGCACTCAACCATGCGCTTGGCTTTTTCCAACACAAGCCCGGCTATCTTTACGTGACGCTCGGCAGGTTCATCAAAAGTAGATGCTATAACTTCAGCGTTAACACTGCGAGCCATATCGGTAACTTCTTCAGGACGCTCATCTATCAGAAGAATCATCATATATGTATCAGGATGATTTTCTGCTATAGCGTTGGCTATATCCTTTAACAAGACTGTCTTACCAGTCTTAGGAGGAGCTACAATAAGACCGCGTTGTCCTTTTCCTATAGGAGCGAACATATCCACCACTCTTGTAGACAAATTACATGTCTTACCACTGGTCAAATCAAACTTTTCATCCGGGAATAGAGGCACAAGATGTTCAAAAGGAATTCTATCCCTGATAAAATCGGGAGTTCTTCCATTGACCGACTCAATACGGCTCAAAGGGAAATACTTCTCGCCTTCTTTCGGAGGGCGTATGAATCCTTCCACCACATCACCGGTTTTTAACCCATTGTTCTTTATCTGAGACTGAGATACATATATATCATCAGGAGAGTTCAAATAATTATAGTCGCTGGAACGCAAGAATCCATAACCGTCAGGCATAACTTCGAGTACACCCACACCTTTCAGAATACCATCAAAACTATAAGAGTCTTCTTGGGGCTGTTGCTGATTGTTATTCTTTTGCTCCTGCTGTTTTTGCTGTTGTTTTTTCTTCTTACCTTTTGCTTGCGGTTGCTGTTGAGTATCCGGTTGCGGAGCCGGTTCAGAGATTATAATGGTGGACTGTGCAGCCTTTTCTGCCGCTATGCGTTCAGCCTCTTCGCGTTCCTGCTTACTACGCGGCTTAAATGTCTTACGCTCAGCTGTATTAAAGAATGAGCCAAGAGAAAATTCAGGTTTTCTCACCTCTTGTACTACCTCTTTTTTCTCCTCTTGTTGTTCCTCAGCGACGATTTCTGGAATCTGTTGATTATCAACTAAAAATGTGTCGGATATTTCATCTGCTTTCGGTTTTTCCTCAGTTTGAGCCACAGCCTCAACCATCGGCTCTGTAGAAACTATATCGATGCTGTCAACAACAGAATTCGTTGCATCCGAGAATTCACTGTTCTCAACTCCACGAACAAATCTTTTACGTTTTTCTTTCTTTGGTTTGGTTTCAACCGTTTCAGTAACAACATTCTCCGATTGTGATAATTCTTTTGGTTGTTCTTCCACCTGCTGTTCCTGAACAAGATTTGCATCAACATCGGTCGGAAGACTTGCCTTTTCCGCTATCGGGTCGGACTGTTTCTTCTTTTCCCCGGGTTTTCTACCGCGTTTTTTCTTTTCCGGCGATTTTGGCGACACCGATTTTGTACTATTAATAATAGCCTGTTCATCAAGGATTTTATAGATTAGTTCATCCTTTTCTATCGAATTAATTTTCTTCAATCCCATCGACTCGGCAATCGTTTTCAATTCCGATTCTTCTTTTGTGCTTAACTCCGCAATATTATACATAAGTAAAAATTAGTGAATTCATTCATGAAACACAGGTGGCACACTTCTCACACCATAAATTGACACATCAATTTATAATTACGCTTTCAGCCGACCTTTTAAAAATTTTATAGGGGATGTTCAGCTGCCAAATTGCAACGGAACGTTGTTTTGAAATCGACAGCAAATTTACTACATTTTTTATAAAAAACAAATCAAACTTTAAAAAGTTTACATTTTTGTCTTTTTATACTACATTATGTTTGATTTTCCCAAAAAATATTACTTACTTTACAAAATAATAGCTATGCATATTGTAGCTGACACACATAACATAAAAGAAGAACTATTAACATATTACATAATTAAAACACATTCTATCATGGCAAAGACTAAATTTCATGCAATTCTATTAGCGTTTGTTATTGCATTTTCAGGCTCTTACGCAACGGTAAACGCACAGACCGTTTCAGAAAAGGCTAAATCAGAAATGAAGAAAAAAGTATCAAAGGATGCAAAGAAAAATGCTAAACAGCTCAAGAAAGAGGGCTGGAAAGTTAATCCCGGAACATTGCCTTTGGAACGTCAGCTCGACAGGGCATACGGTTTGCGTTATGAATTTACCGACGAGAACCTCCCTAAATACATAATCGGTGAAGGTAAAAGCGTAGCTGAAGCCTATGATGCTGCAAAAATGCAGGCAACAGAAGCAGCAAAGCAGAACCTTGCATCGCAAATTCAATCTGAACTTACAGCCGAAATCAAGTCTACCATAGCGAACAATCAACTCAGTCCGGATGAAGCAGCATCGGTTGTCGAAGTAATCAACGCCAGCCGCAGCCTTATTTCACAAAGTATCGGACGCATAATACCGCTTGTTGAAGCTTATCGTCCATTGGAAAACAAAAACGTAGAAGTGATGGTTCAAATCGCTTATGATGCAGAAAACATCAAGAAATCGGCAAAACAAGCTATCCGCAATGATATGAAGAAACGCGGCAACGAGATGCACAAGAAATTGGAACAATACGGCTGGAACTAACGCTAATCGCAAACGTCTAAATATGTTGTACCTATACCCCTAAAGGATAGGTACAACTATTCTATATATAAAATCATATTCCGTATTATGAAGACAAACAAATTCATTTCATCACTTGCTCTGGTTACTCTTATTTCATTCACGGCAGCAAGCAACAACAATACTTCAGGCAACGACCAAGCTCCGGATGCTGTTTCTGAGATGAAAGCTGCTCAAGAAAAGGCAAAAAGGGACTTTGAAGAGTTTAAAAGAAAAGCCAATGAAGACTATAACACATACAAAGAGGATGCCATCTCACGATATGTAGCATTCAGGGACAGTGTACTTAGTGAATTTGTTAAACACATGAAACAGCCGTGGAAAAAAGAAGAGAGCAAGCCTGCTGTTCCAAAACCTATCGACAAATCAATCGAGCCAGAGATAATTCCGCTCGATGAACAAACTATAGCCGAAACTCCCAAAGAGGAAACTTCCCCTATAAAGGAAGAAGTACCCCAAAGTACCGTTCCACCAGTAAAAGAAGACAATCAGGAAACAAGACCTGTACAGGACACAAAGCCTAAAAGGGAAACACCCAAAGTAAGCCCTATAAATAACAGTATTCATCAACTTCCGGTAAAAGACGTAGTTGATATCTCCAATATCGACTTCAACATAAAGGCTTTACCGTTTGTTCCTGTCATTGTACCCGAAGATGACGAGCCTGAGGTATTCAGGTTTACATTCTTCGGAACTCCTGTTGCGGTGAGAATTGACGACAGTTGTCGATTTACACTCTCCTCCATCGACAACAAGGGAATCTCAAGTGCAATGGAAGAAATAACAAAAAACGAACTTATCAATGTTACTCTCGGCGACTGCATAGACATCAGGGAGGACTTACAATTATGCGACTGGGCATACTTAGAGATGCTTATGTCTCTAAGCCAGTCTTTCTATGGTAGCGAATGTAATGAGGCAACTCTGCTCACAGGCTATCTGTTTTGCATGTCAGGATACAAAATGAGGTTCGCCTACAACGAAAACAAGTTACACATTCTGTTTGCAAGCGACCAATATATAAGTGATTTACCATTCTACACATTAAGTTCCGATGGTTATTGCAACTATTACTGCTTAAGCTCCGAACGTATTCAGCAAATTCACGTATGCGAATATGCTTTCCCAAACGAAAAAAGTTTATCTCTGCACATCGAGAAACTTCCGAAATTTGCTCCTAACGAAATAGCATTGAACAAGAAACTGCATTCTTATCCTATCCACTTAAGCTATTCGGTAAACAAGAATCTGATAGATTTCTTTGACACATACCCTACTCCACAAACTGAAAATGATGCTTATTCCAAATGGCTGTACTATGCCAAAGCCCCGCTTAGCAACGAAGCTAAAGAGGGAATTTATCCTACACTGAAATCTGCGATAGAGGGCAAATCGGAATATGAAGCTGTTAACATCATTATGGACTGGATTGAATCTTACAAATACGGATACGACACTGAAATATGGGGATTTGACCGGGCATTTTTCCCCGATGAAACCATATTCTATCCATCAAGTGACTGCGAAGACCATGCTATATTGTTCACACGTATCGTGTCTGATTTACTCGGTTTAAAAACCGCATTGGTCTACTACCCCGGTCATTTGGCTGCGGCTGTAAAATTCAATAGCGAAGTAGAAGGCGACTACATAGCATATAAGGGAACTAAATATACCGTGTGTGACCCCACTATATACTATGCTAAAGCAGGACGTACGATGAAATCCGTCAAGAATACACAAGCAACACTTATAATCCTTCAATG
The DNA here is from genome assembly GCA_017473615.1 of Muribaculaceae bacterium. Classification (GTDB taxonomy): domain Bacteria; phylum Bacteroidota; class Bacteroidia; order Bacteroidales; family Muribaculaceae; genus RGIG4576. The sequence continues at coordinate 53,948 of JAFUKL010000010.1, forward strand.
AACAATAATAAATCAGAAATATTTAAGAGAGTTGTTTCAGCAACCATTATCGCCATCCTGTTTTCTAAATTTTTGGTGCTGATTCCACTGGACTTCGGATTCTTTTCATCCAACAAGTCCGGTAAAATCAACCAGTTTGACATTTACACTGACTTAATAAAACGCAGTGATAATATCACCTATGAAGATAATATCGTAATAGTCACTATACCGGGAAAAGCAGGACGTCTCGAACTGACTGATGCGCTCAATTTATTGGCGGAATGTGAGCCGGCTGCCATCTCAATGGACATATACTTGAAAGGAAAGACCGATTCAGTAACCGACAGCCGGTTAATAGAAGCCATAAAAAAGAATAAGAATCTTATTCTTCCCTGTTTTATTGACAAGAACAATGACACTATTCCGTTTCTCGTAAAACCGGGTACATCCGGCACAAAAAAAGGATTTGTAAACTTGGATTGTCAAGATGGAGAAAATTCAATAATACGTACATTTGTTCCACACTATTTAAGTGGAAGTGACACACTGCATTGCTTGGCTTTAGAGGCTGTCAAACTTGTATATCCTGAAAAAATACAGATATTGAAAAAACGTAACTCATCTCATGAGTTTATCAACTATATGCGGGATATATCAAGCTTCAGCTACACAGAAATCCCATATTTCAAGGAAAAATTCAAAGATAAAATTATAATTCTCGGTAAAGAGTCGGCTGAAGATACACACCACACTCCCATAAATAATAAATTAAGCGGGCTTAAGATACATGCCTACATAGCGTCAACCGTTCTCATGGAAGACTATATAGACCGTGCACCACTTTGGTTGGTTACTGCACTTACGATATTGATTTCCCTGCTGTTTTCTTATTTATCGGTCTTATATGCCATGCGTTACGGCAGGTTCGCCGGTTTTCTTGTTAGAACAAGCACCTATGCGTTCTTCTTCGCATTCCTGATATCAGGATTTATTATTTTCTATGAATATTCCTACTATGTAGACTCCGTATGGTTGCTGCTTTGTGTGGCTTTCTCTCCTTGGTCTCTTGACATTTATTATATTCTGGATGCCATTTATAACAAGATAAAAAAGAAAATAAACAACATGATTAACGATTCAAATATTTAATTGACATGAAACGTAAATTATTATTACTCATGGTAGGAGCTGCGGTTGCGTTTTGTTCTTTAGCGGATAACGTTACCGATAAGGGTTACGAAGTACTCAACGTGTGGGGTACAATTATCATTAATGACGGGAACAGTATGCTGACGAAAGGACAAATAGTCAGCGATGACGACCAACTTTTCTCTGACCGCGAATCCCGATTCAAAATAAAAAAAGAGTCCAAGGCTCTGACATTACGACTTACCGGGAAAAGTTCGGTTAAAGAACTTATCGAAAAAGTACCGAACAAATATGAAAATGTCATTACCAATATCCAAAAAAATCTTCGTAAAGCAAGAAGAGCCAATCATGACGTTTACGGAGTGGTAACAATGGAAACAGAACTCGACAGTCTTGAATTATCTGAAAACGAAGGATTCGTATTATGCGAAGAAGATTCTATCGGTAACTTGAACGTTATTTTTATACGTCATGGCATGGAACAACCGCAAATGTACACATTAGATGCCAACATGTACATATATTTGCTGAAAATGGCAATCATCACTGCACAAGGATATGATTATGCCTACAATGCCGAGACATCAAGTATCTATGCCGTTCTTTGGAAACCGTTGGAAAAATTCTTCAAGCCGGGTGACACTATTCTGATGCAGATACCGGAAAGCCTTTCAGGATTTGTAATGGATGAAATTCCGCTCAATAGCGACCTGAGAATGCAAGATGTTTACAATATATTCAACATGAGTGAAACCGAATATTAGATTAGTCATTCTCTGATAATAAATAAATGAGCTGAGTCTAAATTTATTTTTGGCTCAGCTCATTTAGGTTTATAAGAATTGACAAGATGCAAGACATTGGAATTTAACCATATAGGTTTATATATTACTTTCTTATCGTTATCTCTTTTCTTATTACTTGCATGTGTTTATCACGATTACGACTCTTTATCAACCAATTCTGCATACTATCAAAATTCACTTCACGCGGTTTGGAATAAGTCGTTTTACCATAATTTACTTTACCTCCCTCACGGTCTATAGGGTGAGCAAACTCATTGGGCGAAAATATTATATACATCCTGTTATACTCTATTTCCTTATCTGTGTACATTATATATTCATCCACAAAATTAATGTCATCACCTTCGTTTATCTTTTTCGGTGCAAAAAACATGTAATCCTTATTTGCTTCCACATAATACGACATTTCCGGAACCCTATTATAGGGTAATATACGAGAAGAAACGCCGTCTTCACCCATCAAATAAACAGCTAAATAGCCATTTACAGGAGAATGAAAAGTGAGATAATACTGATCCCCGGTCTTAAATTCGTTATCTTCAAGGCGTTTATCCATTCCGTTCTTTAACAAGCATGCCTTAATGTCGATTTCGGCAGCATTTATTTCACGTATAGTACCACACACTTTTACGGTTATATAACGTAATCCGTCTTCTCCGATAACATCTCTTATAAATTCAGGAGCTTTAGTGTCACCGAGCCATTCACCGCGCACATCACTCATACCCAACGAACGAAACTCCGATTTTCCGCCTTTCATCACTGTAATGTTGGTCTGTTCTATCAATGTACCGAAATTATCGGCAAGAATTTTCACCTTAGCACGCTGAATCGCCTTCAGTCGAGCCTCTTTCAACGATTCATTGTCCGACATCACATAAGTATATTCATCACTCACGTTCTTCTGCCGCTGTGCATGCACATTGAAAACCATTCCAATTGTACATATCACACCAAGCAATATTTTTACTACCATTTTCATAATCATCTTTTATTTTATTAATCACCTTACGTCCATCGTTTGCCATGAGGTCGACATTTCTGTAGACACACTCATTGTAGGTGTCTGTTCATGTTTCATCTCATCAGCTTTAAGATAAACTTCTTTCTTAACATACTCAAACAATTCTCCCATCGTTATATTTCCCGACGTCTCTTTCAATTTTTTCAGTAAGAAATAAGTAAACAACCCATGCGGCTGTTCATCATGAGGCTTAGCATATTGTTTGCCTGAGCATGCCGTAAAGACCATCATATTACCCTTTGGCGCACTTTCTCTCGGTTTGATTAATGTTCCTCGAGCAGCATACAAAGAATGACCCGATCTGCTTACTCCACCAAAACAACAATCAAGATATACATCTATGCGCTTTGCTCCGGTAGAGCCTAAAGTACTATATAAAGAATTGATGGGTATAGAAAATTCAAAACTACCCATTACACCGTCCTTGGGCAAGAAAAATGCCTCACCGGTCTCTAAATTGGGTACTCCATGACCTGAATAATAAACCACTCCCCTTGCTTCCGGTCCTACAACACTTAATACATTCGAAAAATGCTCTATTTTCTTCACCATGGTCGCATAACTTGCATCTGCAACAAACTCGATATTCTTGGCAGGAATACCAAGCACATTCACACAGTAATTTTTAAACGAAGTTCCATCATTGATTGCATGCGGCACTTTATCACTATTATCATAATTTTCATTACTGATAATTAAAGCATAGGCATTCTCATTTACCAAAGAATCAGGAATTTCAGGAACATTCACATCTACATCACTTACTTTACCCACAAGAACGTTACCTCCGCCTCCTCCATCTATAATCAGACCGCCTTGTGCGGAGATCTTACCAACATTAATACCGGTAAGAATCACCGGATCTATTTTCACATCCACATTCACATAACTCAACTGGTTGCTGACTGAATACTCATAAGACAATCCTGAATTATTAGAATAGAACGTAAGCCCAGTCAACATCAAAGTATCACTTACGACATCATATTGAGGTTCTGTAACTTTAACGTTGTTGGCATACCAATCCGACTTAAAATTCTCTGCTTGTTTATCCGAAACGGGAACCCTTATAAGCATATCGCCCATCAGATATTTTATCAAAAAAGTTTCATTATCGGCATCATACCCCGCCAATTTAATATCTCTTACCTGACTTGCAATATTTCCTTTATACATATCTATATATTCCTTTTTTGCCTCATTGATAAGCTCTCGTTCCTTGTTTATGCGCTCAACACCGTTAATACGCTCATTGTAATCGGCAGTCTTTTCAAATGTACCCTTTTCAAGCCATAAAGCAAGGCGCTCTTTCACATAACCTCGTGCAAAATAAGAAAACACAGGTACGCCATAGCTTGTAAGCATCGGCACCTCATCCGAATCGTTGTGGATGTTCTTCATATCCGTTTTTGCCTCACCGGTTTTCTGAACTGCTCCATTGGAATTCGCCGCTCCGGTTAACGCACCGTTACCAATCAACACCTTCAAGTTCTCTGCCACAGCCAAAGCATCATCTTTCTTTTTAAGTAATGAATAGGTATCGATTAATGCATCATAATACTGTTTTTCGTTGGGTTCTCTCTTTACAGCCAGTTCAAACATCTGCGCAGCATTTTCCAAATATGGAATAAGTTCCGGCATAGGATTACCTCGTACATCTCGCTTTCCATTCTTCATCTCATCCACAACATAGTTGTAACAAGAACGCCCGTACAAAGTAATGCCGTTGATATTATTCTCGTCAATATTATACAACTGCTCGCTCAACAGCATGCACGAATGAAAATCTTCCTTTAATTCGGCTATTCTCGCCTTAATATCGAGAATCTCATATCGGTTCACTCCGAGAGTTTCATACGTTATCATATAATACTCTGCCTGAATGGCATTGCGAGTCTTGATATGATGCTCTATTATTTCCTTATAGAGTCTTACATCTTTAGGGTATTTTTGAACACCGTTCATCAATGTGTAAATACGGTAGTTGTCATGCCCGGTATATCCGTAACATTTACTCAAATAGAAAAATACTGTCTGTTCATATTTTTCGTTGTTATTCATGTTCAGATAATCATTGAACAATGTTATCGCCGTCTTGAAATCTTTTGCGTTATATTTATCGGCTGCTACAAAATACACCAAATCGGAATAATTTGACGGAAAAGAGAATACTTCATCCTTAAAAAATGAAGACTTAGGCATCATCACATATTTTTCCAACAATTCAGCCGATTTAGCTACGTTTTTATTCATACTGAAGTACACTCCTCCCTCATACAATTTAAGATGCAATGACCTTAGTCTCTCTTTAACATTGTTAAGCCCTGCAATCTCTGAAGTGTCACCAAGCACGTCAAAATAACCTGAATAACATTCGCTGAGTGCATTGTACATAGCAGCTGAATCACATGCAGTTCCTTGTGATAAAAACGCATTATATTTTACATACAGGCTGTCGGCAATTTCCGATTTTGACTTCGGGATAATCTTCACTGTATCTTCCGTATGCTCTTTTTCTGCATAGTCGGAACCTGTCGAACCGTTTTTCTTAGCGAGGTGCTGCGCATCCATTACTGCCATGCTTGCCATGAGCAATAATATTAACAAGCTGTAGACACGTACTTTTTTCATCTTAAATTTATTATGTATTTTCAATTCTTTTATAAACCGCTCAATAACCCGATACCCTTTTCGTCCGCACTTAGTTTTATTTATTCAATAATTATCGAGCTGCTTCCTATTTTCATTAATGAATATCTTTTCCGGATGTCAGGTGAGAGTATTTGTCCCGACTTCCGGAAAAGATTTTTATCATCATAACAATCTTATTTACAGCAATACACTCTTGCTAATAAATAAGTCAATATTAGCATTTCTTATTTTTTATTCATTTGTTCCTTAAATGTATCAACGAACTTCAACGATACCTTGATACGACGGAACGCGCTGCCTTTCTCCTTGGAAACTTCCACATTATACTTATATTCAACAGGAGATGCAGAATTGTTAAATGAACCTTTATTCAAATAATCACCGACACCTATCGCACGAACCAATGCCAATTCTTCATTTGAAGTTATGCCCTTTGACTTGGTTACGGTCATTGTTGTCAATTCACCGTCTTGAGTAGCAAGTTGGTTTTCTATTTCACCATACTCACCATTATATCTCAATTTACCGCGTATCGGTGTAGCATCAGCAGAACCGGTCACGTTGATGACTACCTTGCTGCAATCGTTCAAATACTTGGCAAAATCTTCCTTCATTGATTTTTCCACGATATTCAGCATTTGACTTGCCGCATTTGACTCCGATGCCACATACTTACCTGCCTTGAAATCGTCGCGTTCACTGAATTCCTCTTCAACCTGATACTGATAATTAACGTTATAATTCAATATCTTGTTACCATCGGCATCATAATCCTCCTCTACTTCAGTACTTACCGTGATGTGAGTATGGTCAGTCAACAAATTCTCAGTCTTAGCTTGTTCAAGGATTTCTTGTTTCATCGTCTCAAGCTTAGCAGCCTCCAAGTTGGCAAGCTGTATAACTTCCATAGGAACGAAATCGCTCTGCTCAAATGTGATTTTCTCACGACTGCGATTGTCATACATATACACCTTGCCGGTATGCTTATTACGAGCTTCGGTATAGATTACTTCAAATTTGTCTTCAGCATCAAGACCATAAATCGTATTGAAGAACTCGATATCATTAATGCTGTTCAAATCGTTCAAGTCAGCCGACGGAATATTCAAATAAATAGACGGCATATTGTCAAAATCGACAACAAGAGACTGGTTCTTATCCACATAGTTACCGAATCTTGCACCGGATTCATTAATTCTGTTTCCCGCCATTTGAGAAACGATGTCATACTCTAACTGTAACGCAACATTAGCACGGTTTTCATCTGTTACGCGCTTGCGATATTCATCTTCTGTTTCATCATTGCGTTTTCCCGCCCACTCATTCAGAGCCAAGCCAAGTGCTACATTCATATCCATTGTATGATAACGCTCTATGTCATACATAGGATATACGCCGAAGTAATCGGATTTAACAAGTAACAATTCATCCTTGTTTTCAGAGTTTTGCAACAAATCCAATGCCAGCAAATCCTTTCCGTCCACCCCTATGATGTAATCAATCTTTGACGTAAGCAAGTTAAGCATTTCAAACTTTTCTCCTGCGTTAACTATCAAATATTTACCCTGAGTGAAATAACGACAATTTAATGCGCCGCGAATAGGTGCATAGGATTTCTTTTCCTTCAAATCGTTAGCGCTGAAAGTCTTCACGCTCCCATCGGCGAGTAGTACCGCAAATTCACGATAATTATCGGAGAAGTCTATATCGATAACTTGCTGACCGAAGTTCAACACTTTACGGCTTGCCCCCCTTTCCACATTGAAAATTTCAACTTTATCGCCCTCAAGCATCAAAGCAACATTTGCCTGCTTGTTAAGCAAAATTTTGCTTGGAGTTCCGGCTAATTGAACCGACCATTTAAGTTTATTCTTCACTTTCTGATCGGTAACCACCTTATTTAAATTTTTGTCCTTTGTATATACAAGAACATAAGTTCCATCCGGCGAATACGCTAATTTCTCTATTTGGTTCTTCTCCTTGGTTTTGAAGAACTCGCCAATCTCTTCTTTCTTATACGGATTCCACAATTTCACTCTTTTATCATCACAGTAAAGGACTTCACCTGTCAACAACGGCGTCAACGTCCATTTTACCGGCTTAAAGAATTCAAACTGAGCACCGGAATAGGTGTATAATTCACCCTTTTGATTTGCTCCGCACACAAAATAAAGATTATTCTGCGCTTCAACAAACGGCTGTTTGTTCCTAACTTTCATCAAGCTGTCTGCCGGTAGCAATTCCTGCGCAAACATACAAGCAGGCGCACCGCAAAATAAAGATACCACAAGTACGCTCAAAAACCTTTTATTCATTTTATATAATATTGTTTAAATTGCATAATTAATCATGCGTGTTAATATAAGAAATTCCTAATAAATTTTAATATCCGATGTTTTTCGTCGTTATTTCATTAATTATTGCAAATATACGAACATAATTATGCTTATCTCCTATAATGTTCAGGTTTTACCCCCCCGATTCACATTTTTTAACACTACTAATTCTATATACGTTGTTTCAAACCCTTTTACACTATATTTTCCCGATGCTCTGAGTCCCGGTATCCATATTACATCATCACCGGCACATAGCAACCACGCCTCGCGTTTCTGTCTTTCAGAGTATTTTGCATCGGCAAACAGGTCACTTACCAATTTTGAACCTTTCATACCATACGGTTGTATCCTATCCCCTCTCACCCATTTTCTTAAAGTCAACACAGGATAATCACTCAAAATACGCTCACTCAAAGCTATGGTGTTTTTCCCATCTACACCGGATATTCGCCCATTCTCATCAGTCTCTTTCACCACCCTGCGCACCGCAATCATTGAATTCGTTTCCGGCTTTTCCAGCATTTTCAAAAGAGCCACATCCATTTCAGTCTCTGTTTCAGCAGTTTTTTCAAGCGAGAAAATCTCTATCCTGCCCCTACCGATAACCGCCTCATGGCTTTGAGATAAAAACCGTTTCCCCAATGATTTCTCATCCAAGCAAGCAGCATATATGCCATAAGCCTGCTCCGAATTAAAACTAAAAAGCCTTAATATCTCATAGAGAGCCGTAACTCCGGCTTCACGTTCCAAGTCATTCATCAATGATAAATCAACGACCGAAATATCTCGGTCAAAAGAGCAATAGTTCTTCCTTAACTCATTCACCTTCACCTTATAGAGAGCATTACACCCCTGAAGATTTTGCAATGTACGCGACATTCCGGCACTGAAATCAGGGAACAATTCATTTATTGCAGGGATAAGCACATTACGTATTTTGTTACGTTTAAAATCATTCTCACGATTGGTACTATCTACCACATAATTTTGATTGCAAGCACGCAAATAAGTCTCTATATCTTCACGCGTAACACAAAGTAATGGACGCACTATATATCCGTTGCGAGGTTTTATTCCGGCAAGCCCATTAATGCCCGAACCGCGCAATAAATTCAAGAAAAAAGTCTCTACATTATCGTCATGATGATGCGCCACTGCTATACACTTTGCTCCTATACTGCTACGCTCTTCCTCAAACCATGCATAACGCAATTCGCGGCAAGCCATCTCGGTCGATACCTTATGTTCCCGCTCATATTCATACACATTGAAATGCTTTATCTTTAGCGGAACATTTAACGATGCACACAAATGCTTTGTAAAAGCCTCATCCCTATCGGCCTCCTCTCCACGCAGACCGAAATTACAATGCAAAGCACGACAATTTACTCCAATCGACAATAGCACTCGCAGTAAAGCAACAGAGTCGGCGCCACCACTCAATGCAACTGTCACCGTATCGCCTGCAGCAGCCAATCCGTTAACTTTGGCATAATACTTAACTCTTTCGACAAATTCATTTGCGTCCATGTGGCAAAGATACATTTTTTTTGTTAACTTTGCGCCATTGAAATTTTTACTTGCAATCACAATGTTAGAAAAAATCGAGAAACTCACAGAAGAGATAAAATCTTTAAAAGCTGCAAATGCCGAAGAATTGGAGGCACTTCGCATCAAGTATTTGAGCAAAAAAGGTGAAATACCGGCGTTATTCAACGATTTCCGTAATGTTCCGAACGAACAGAAAAAGGAAATCGGTCAAAAACTTAACGTACTAAAGAATTTTGCCACCGACACAATCAATTCGTTGCGAGCAGCTTTTGAAGAAAAGAAAAACGATGATGACACAATCGACTTGACACGCACCTCGGCTCCGTCTCCGCTGGGAACACGCCACCCTATTTCTTTAGTGCGAGAGGAAATCATCGACATATTCTCCCGCTTGGGTTTCACTCTTGCCGAAGGTCCCGAGATAGAAGACGATTGGCATGTATTCGGTGCAATGAACTTCGCCGATGATCACCCTGCACGTGATATGCAAGACACATTTTTCATTCAACGTAATCCTGCCGATGTATTGTTGCGTACACACACATCATCGGTTCAAAGTCGCACTATGGAGCATGCTCAACCTCCAATCCGCATAATTTGTCCGGGTCGTGTGTACCGCAACGAGGCTATTTCCTATCGTGCGCACTGTTTTTTCCATCAAGTTGAAGCTCTTTACGTTGACAAGAACGTTTCATTCACTGACTTAAAGCAGGTGCTTTTATATTTTGCCCGCGAAATGTTCGGACAAGAAACCGAAATACGCCTGCGTCCTTCATATTTCCCATTTACCGAACCTTCGGCAGAAATGGATATATCATGCAATCTGTGCGGAGGAAAAGGATGCGCATTCTGCAAAGGAACAGGATGGGTAGAAATTCTCGGTTGCGGAATGGTTGACCCTAACGTACTTGAAGCAAGTGGAATAGATAGTAAGACTTATACAGGATACGCATTGGGAATGGGTATTGAGCGTATTACCAACTTAAAATACCGCGTCAAGGATTTGAGAATGTTCTCCGAGAACGACATGCGTTTCTTGGATGAATTCAAGCCGGCACACTGATGACAACCAAAGAGCGTTACCAAGGAGTAATCGATTATTTCAAGGAGGCAATGCCCTCTCCTACAACCGAATTACACTACAACAGTCCATACGAACTGCTTGTAGCTGTGATTTTATCGGCGCAATGCACCGACAAACGCATTAATATGGTAACGCCGGCTCTGTTTAAGGCATATCCCACACCATACGAAATGGCTAAAGCCACTGCCGACGATATTTTTCAGTATATCAAGAGCGTAACATTCCCCAACAATAAATCCAAATCGTTGCTTGGAATGGCTAACATGCTCATTGATAAATACAACGGAGAAGTTCCATCAAGTATAGACGAATTGGTAAAGATTCCGGGAGTGGGAAGAAAGACGGCCAACGTAATTCTGTCGGTCGTTTTCAACAAAGCCACTATGGCTGTAGACACACACGTATTTCGAGTTTCCAACCGTATAGGGCTTACAACCGACTCAAAAACACCTCTTGAGACAGAAAGAACACTTGTAAAAAATTTTCCTGAAGAACTACTTGCCACAGCACACCATTGGCTCATACTGCACGGCAGATACGTGTGTACGGCACGAAAGCCTAATTGCCTTGAATGCGGATTAAGAACTTTATGCAAATTTTACAAAAAATCAATTTAACGGCAAGAATCACCGTTTATACTGCATCTAAGAATCTGTATTAATATTTTTGGGGAATTTTAATCCAGCTTTTAAGATATTTTCACTACCTTTGCAAAGGTATTAGGAATTACAACAACAAATCACGACATTTTAACCCCAATACAGGAAACAAAATTTATATTAAAAATAATTCTTACAACACACTTTTATGAAAAAAATTAAGCATTTTTTCATTGTAGCGTGCAGTTTGTTTTTCGCTACAGCGATAACATCATGCGACAATGAGTATGATTTATCAAAAGACATCAACGGAGAAATCGAAGTCGGCAAGAATTTTACAGTGCCTGTTGGACAAACAGTACAAATTCCGTTAAGCCGCATAATCGAAGAAGGTGACGACCTGACAGCCAATGCAGAAACCGGTATTTACCAATTGAGTGCAAACGGAGAATTCAACTCCGAAATCGCATCTACCGAAGTATTTGAAATCGACGGTTTGTCTCCAAATTTTGAAGACCAAGCATTGAATTTGGGGCTTGATCTATCGATACTTCAATTTGTAAAAGAACCTTTAACCGTAACATTACCTCTTAACACACACGCAACATACGACATAGAACTTACCGACACCAAACTGCCCTCAGAAGTCAAGGCTCTCTATAAAGCCGACTTTAATGGTGACGGAGAAAGAAACGAGAACAAGCATAAAGGTGCAAAGTCTATAATTCAAATACGCATTCCTGAAATTGATAACGGGACTAACGGAATTAAAGAAATCCATTTGGAGGAAGTTCACATTAAATTCCCCGAGATATTCACCCTTCAAGATGAAAATCAGGAAAGAGAATATCTACATGAAATATACAGGCACGATATTGTCTTAAACGCCGAAAATAAATATACAGCTGAAATCGAAGTATATATACTAAGTGTGGATATTCCTGAAGAGTTGCAAAGTAAATATATTTATACCAAAAACGGCGATACATACTTCAAGTTGACCGAAGGTGAAAATATTGAATTAGCCGTAGAAGCCACCAACATGACCGTTGTTCCGGCTGAAATCAAAAGTAATACAGTACACTTCTATTTCGAATATGAGATAGACGCCACCAACATTACAAGCGTTAACGGCAAAGTAACACCTGATGTGACAGTGGACGAACAGCTCACTTTGAACGACCTTCCTGATTTCATCAAGGATAAGGATTCTGAATTTACTCCGAGCGACATCACATTCAACCTCACCATGAATAACCCACTCGGTCTTGAATTGTCAACCGACCTAACAATCACTCCTTACAAGGACGGAAACGCTACAGGCGAACCTGTCACCATAAGGATTGAAGGTAATAATGCAATCAAGCCTACGGCAACCACAAAATACGTAATTTCAAATAAAGAAAAATCTGTTGCAAGCAATGAGACATTCATCCTTTGCGAAGACCTACCCTGTCTGCTAAGTCCTATTCCTGACTATTACAAAATCACAACAGGAGAACTTGTAGCCGACGGAAAGAATAGCACCGGTCTTGTACTTGGCAAGAACTATGAACTTACAGGAAACTACGATGTAGACATACCGTTCTCTTTCAGTAACCTTACCATCAACTATACCGATGAAGAAGAAGGTTTATTGGAAGACCTTGAAGATGCAGCCGATCTAACTAACAAAATCATTCTTAATTTTGATGTAATAAGCACAATACCAGCCGAACTGGAAGCTGAAGTAAAACTTCTCGACATCAACGGTAATGAACTTAACGAAATAACAGTAACAGGCACATCCAAGAACATGGTTAAAATCAATGCGTCTACCGATGGAAATGAAGTTGTCACTCCTATAGTTCTTACTATCGAAGAACAGGACGGCAGCACACAGTTGGAACAACTTGATAAATTGCAGTATACTATTAAAGCAACCAATCCTATCGGAAAAGACGTGGTGCTTAAATCAACACAATATTTGATTATAAAGAACGGTATTGCAAAAATACCTAACGGAATCACAACTGAACTATAATTCTTCTAACGATTTAAACAGAATTAATCATGAAATTTTCAATAAAACATATATTATCGGCATCTTTGATTGCCATAGCAGGAATGTCGGTTTCGGCACAAACCCTGAATTCTTTGTATTTTCTTGACGGCAATACACAACGTCATCTTTTGAATCCTGCTCTGACATGCGAATCCAACTGGGTATCAACCCCACTCAACATGTCAATAAACATGAACAGCAACCTTGGATTGGAAGCGTTTCTACGTCCTTACGGCAATAACGAAATGATAACATTCCTTCACCCAAGCATCACCGCCGAAGATGCAATGTCAAAATTCCAGGACATGAACACCTTTGAGTTTGATGTTGATTACAACATTCTTACTGTAGGCTTTAAGGCTTTTGGAGGTATCAACTCAATAGGATTATCTGTAAAAAGTCGCACAGGGCTGTATCTGCCTAAAGACATTTTCACATTCATGAAAGCCGGACAAGAAAGTGATGTTACCGAATATGTCATCGATGACATGAGCGCACGCACACAAAACTATGCTGAAATAGCTCTCGGACACTCCCGCGCCATTAATAAGAAATTAACCGTGGGTGCAAAGGTTAAATTCCTTTTAGGTGTAGGATATGCCAATGCCAACGTTGAGAAAATGCGCATCTATATGAGCGATAACAAATGGATGATTGAACAGAAAAGCACATTTACCGCATCAAAGGGAATCAACCTTATCACAAAAGACAATGGCGAAATAGATGATTTCGACTATGAATTCAATATGGGCGGTTTCGGTCTCGGTTTGGATCTTGGAGCAACTTATAAAGTAATGGATAACTTGAATGTATCCTTGGCTGTTACCGACCTTGGATTCATCAAGTGGAGCGATGCATCTGTTCACAACAATTTAAACAGCAGTTTTGAATACACAGGATTCGACAACATTGCGCATGAAGACAGCCAAGTATTTGAAGATGCTGCCGAGGACGTTGGCGACCAACTTGAAGAACTTATCAGATATGGCAAAGACGGCAAAACGACGTCTCACACTTCATCACTTTACACAACATTCCGTGCCGGTGCTGAATACGGTTTGCTCAAGAATAAAATTTCCGTGGGTCTGCTTGGTACAATGCGTGTAGGCACACCTAAATCCTACACAGAAGGAATGCTAAGTTTTAACTTCAAGCCTTTCAAATATTTCAAGGCTGCCATTAACGGCTCTGTAGCCAACACTCACAGTTCACTCGGCGGTGTTATTTGCCTCGGAAACTTCTTCATCGGTGGTGACTACATTTTGGCAAAATACAGCAAGCAGGTTATTCCGGTAGATGCTGCTAAATTCAACTTCGCTTTCGGAACAAGCATAAAATTCTAACCGATAAAATTATTCCTTGTTTCATAGACAACAATGGGGGCTGAGTCAAAAAAAAATTGACTCAGCCCCTTTAGATTTGTAAGTATATCTTTGATTTCTTATATCAAGTTCATGATAATTTAGAGTTTTTTCGCTTTTATAACCGGCAAATAACTTATCTTTGTAACACCAATAAAGATTCTATCAAAAAATGGCTAATAACATCAAATATCATAAAAACCTTATTTTTGCAATCGCTTGTATCGGAATGAGTTTTTTCGGTATAGCAACGATAACATTAGGCTCAATCCTGCCGCAACTTACAGCAAAATTAGGATTTGACAATCTGCAAGCAGCAGCCTTAGTGGCTTTTATGCCTGTTGGCAGCCTTGTTGGTTCTACCTTTTTCGGCCCGATTGTAGACCGTTTCGGTCATAAAGCTATGCTCATTTTGTGTAGTTTTATTCTATTGCTCGGTCTTCAGGGTGTTGCTTATTTCACCGAAGTGTGGTTACTACAGTTATCCATATTTGCCATCGGACTTGGCGGAGGAGTTCTTAACGGAGAAACAAATGCCCTTGCAGCCGATGTTTCGGCTCCTAATGAAAAAGGTTCACGGTTAAGCATCTTAGGCGTATTCTATGGTGTTGGAGCAATCAGCATACCTATGCTGCTAAGAGCATTATCGGAATTTTTCTCATATAACGAGATATTGCGTGGATTGGGGCTTATCATGCTGGCATCTATAATATTCTTCATGACGGCATCATTTCCGGCACCCAAACAGGCTAAAGGGTTTCCTATCAAAAAAGGCATAGGACTGCTTAAAGAAAAGGGTCTGCTACTGCTCAGTTTCATATTATTCTTCGAAAGCGGTATTGAAGTGTGTTGCAGCACTTGGACTACATCTTATTTCGACCAAGTAACAGAAGTAACAAGACCACAGGCACTCACAGCTCTTACATTGATGATCGTGGGGCTTACCTTGTCTCGAATTGTTCTTGCAATAGTATACAGAAGAATTAAGCAGGATAAAGTTCTTCCTTATTGCCTACTTATAGGAATGTGCGGCTTTGCTTTGCTAACCAATTCACCCGACTACGTCAGAGCCTATGCCGGAATGTTTCTAATAGGGGCAGGACTTGCAGCAACATTCCCTACCGTATTGAGCCTTATAGGCGCAATGTTTGCAGAATTATCCGGAACGGCATTCAGCATAGCATTGGCTATAGGTTTAATAGGTCAAATACTGTTCAACTATTTCACAGGAGCAATATCCGAATGGTTTGACAGCCTGAACTTCTTCCCATACATGATGATGGGCGGCATAGCATTAATGCTTGTTCTTTTCAGTATAAAAAAGTAACAAAAAATAAATAATTCACACTCTTAAATCATGAAAAAACGTGACATTATCATCGGTTTTATACTATGTATTACGGCATTGTTATCAACCGGCAGTATTTCAGCCGATGTAAAACCGGAAAAGACATCACCGGCATCGGTTGGTATCGAGCCTAAACAGTTCTTGCTGATGTATGATTCCTTAATGACAAACGGATTGACGGAAATCCATCACATTGTTGTAATGGTAGACGGGAAAATAGCCGGCGAGTTACACCCCAAACCATTCAAGGCAGAATATAAACACACATTATACTCGGTGTCAAAAACATTTGTAGCGGCAGCCATAGGTATTGCCGTTGATGACGGTATTATAAGTCCTGAGGATCAACTTGTGAAATTCTTCCCACAATATATCAATGATTCGATAGACGCCCGTCTTCGCAATATTAAAATAAAGGATATTCTCACCATGCAATCCGGATTCAAGACTGCTACATGGATGCGTAACAACCAAGACCATTGGCTGGACTTCTATTTATCAAGACCTCTTGTAGCCGAGCCGGGAACACGATACTCATACGATTCCATTGAAACTTACATATTATCGGCTATAATACAGAAAACAACCGGCAAGACAGTATTGGAACTGCTCAACGAACGTATATTCCATCCTATGGGAATCACCGATGCCGAATGGGAATTATGTCCCGACGGTATCAATACCGGAGGTTGGGGTATATACCTCTCATCACATTCACAAGCCCTCTTTGGACAGTTGCTTTTGCAAAACGGCAAATGGAACGGCAAACAATTAATATCCAAAGAATGGATTAAGGAAATGATGACGGTAAGAGTAGTGCGTGATGCCAACGATTACGGTTATCAAATATGGCTGTGCGAATACCCCGGTGCATGGAGAGCCGATGGTGCTTTCGGTCAATACATCATTATCATTCCGCAAAAGAATATGGTTGTTGTACTCAACCAATGCTCCCGAAGCAAAGGTTGGCCGGAACGCAGCAATATATGGAACACCATTGTAAAAAACTGTATCAACTGCGCAATAGATGCAAAGCCTGATGAACTTGCAGCATTGAAAAAATACGAAGAAAACGCCTCTCTTCCGGTTCTTGATGGTGACAGCATACACTCACAACTAACCGATAAATATAACGGAAAAACATTCAAGCTCGAAAAGAACAAACTTGGGTGGAAATCAATCAAATTCAACATGAATCGTAATGAGCACTCAATAGAAGTGACCGACAACGAAAACAAACGCTCAACCATAAGCCTCGGTTACAAAGAATGGAATACATCACGATTAACAGGTTATCCACACTACTCCATTACGGCAAAGAACCGTTTCAGCGGTATCAGCGGACCATTCTATACCGGTTCATGTTACGCATGGCAAAATGATGTTCTAACAGCAAAAATCCATTATGTCAATTGGATAACATCCATAAAATTATCCTTTAACTTCAACGATAAAGACATCACCATAGAGGCTGAAGAAAACTACCCCTCAAAACCATTCACAATCAAAGCCACTCAAAAATAATCCCATTTACCCCTATCAAATAAATAAGGAGCGGTGTATCCGCTCCTTGGGGTGATTCGGTTGGGATTCGAACCCAAGACCCACAGCTTAGAAGGCTGTTGCTCTATCCAGCTGAGCTACCGAACCATCATTTAAAGACATAGTTTTAAGCCTTATGCTCAAAACCGAGTGCAAAATTAATATTTTTTACTGAATTTCCCAAATTTTAAATAGCTACGAAGCAAAAAATATTTTTCTTATTTTACCATATTTAGCGTGTCTTTGCCCCTTTTATTTCTAATATCACTTAATCGCTTTCTTCGCACCGGAGAAAGAGTTTTCTCTTCGGTGATTGGCGATATTTTTTTATCAGCATGGACTTTGACATCATTTTTGACTGTAAGCGATTGTTCCTTGGCGTCATCTTTCTTTTCTTTTCCGTCGGTCTTCTCTTTCTGTCCAATCCATTGCTGCTGTTTCATTATGTTTCCGTAAGTATTACGATCTAAATGAGTACGCAATAATTCGACGCTATCTACGTATACTGCATGCTTTGACTGAGACTTATAGGTTATATATCCGTATATTCTCTTAACTTCACGCAACGAGTCGGCTTGAAGTTTATGATATTTCCATCCATCTCCGGTCAAGCTACGCTGCAAATACGCAGTAGATCCATCTTTATAATCCACACCAAGAAATACTTTCATCGTACGACGTACATTATTTAATTTAAATGCCAATTCATACCTATCACCCTGCATATTTTCTTTATCGGGTTTCATATCAAAAGAGATTATGTTATCGGCAAATCCGGGTAGTAGAATCCACGTACGGTTCTTACCCCATATATCTGCGGTGTCACCTACATTCCTGAATCTTGGAACAGAAGGTTTCAAATCGCCTTTCAGCTCGGTTGCTACCGAAGTAAAATCGCCTTTTGACAATTCACGATACTCATCATCAAGTCGCTTTATGACTTTATCATACACTTTATCATATACATCAAGATTATGGGAATACCATATTAACGACGTATCAAGCGTCTCTTGAGTGACACCGTGCTTCATCATAACTGATTGGCGCACCTTCATTTTCATGGTATCATTATTAAAATTTTCCGTATCATCTTCTATCATAGCCTCAGCCTTATACATATCAGCCATTAATGAAACCATATCATTTTCTGATATTACATAATCGGGAGCCTTACTGCATCCGACAAGAAACATTATAAAAGATAATATTATTACGGTCGTATTTTTCATCCTTAATGTACTTAAACACATTAATTAGTTCTATCAGAAGAATCTTTATCACTACTTTCCGTATCAGAAGTTTCTTCCTTAAAATATAGATTCTTTGAATAGAACAGAATGAGTGTAATCACACCCACACTTAATGCAGCATCGGCAAAGTTAAATATCGGATGGAAAAATATAAAATGCTCTCCACCTATCCACGGCATCCAATCGGGCCAATTCCACTCTACCAACGGGAAATAAAGCATATCCACCACTCTTCCATGAAAAAGTGTACCATATCCACCACCTTCCGGAAATAACTCGGCTGTAAACGGAGGCATGGGATTATCAAAGATCACCCCGTAGAATATACAATCTATCACATTACCCAATGCTCCTGCCGTCATAAGCGAAATACAGGCAATATACCCTATCTGCTGTTTGGGATTATCCTTTATCCTATACAAATAATAAATTAATAATATAACCGCTATGATACGAAACCACGTCAGTAATAGTTTACTACCAAATTCCATACCGAATGCCATTCCGTTGTTTTCTATGAAATACAAACGAAACCAATCTGTTATTACATACTCTTCCCCATAGAAGAAATTAGTTTTCACCCATATCTTCAGTAATTGGTCGAGTATTATCACACTAACGATTATTATCGCAGCTAACCAACCTTTTGTTATTTTCATCAAACCGTAATAGCTTGTTTATTTCTTTTTCTCTTCAATCTTAGCCTCTACGCTCAACGTAGCGTGAGGTACGGCACGTAAACGCTCCTTAGGAATGAGTTTGCCGGTTTTGCGGCATACACCGTAAGTTTTATTTTCAATCCTCACAAGTGCAGCTTGAAGATTTTGTATAAACTTCATCTGTCTTTGTGCAAGATGCCCTGCCTCTTCCTTATTCAGAGTTGTTGCACCTTCTTCCAACACCTTGAATGTTGGTGACGTGTCCGAGACATCATTCCCATCCAAATTAGTCAGATTAGAACGCAACCTATCATACTCCATATTGGCTTTTTCAAGCTTTGCAAGAATCAATTCCTTAAATTCCTGCAATTCTTCATCACTATAGCGCAATTTTTCAGTCATATTTTAATTTCCTATAAATTATACCTTTTCTACCACAATATTCAGTTTGTAATCGTCCATGTCAAGCTCTATTTTGCTTTCATGTGCATTTACCTCTGCAATTTCGATAGAATCGGCAAGTACCTGTTTTGATATATATTCTTTATATTCTTCAACAGCAGCATCGGTATTTTCATTTGGGGCAACCTTTACCGCAATCTTATCAGTTATATTGAAGTCTTTGTCCTTTCGTATATTTTGAATACGGTTTACTAATTCTCTCGCTACACCTTCACGTTTCAATTCTTCTGTCACCGTTATGTCAAGAGCAACAGTCAACGAACCTTCGTTTGCGACAAGCCAACCGGGTATATCCTCCGAAATGATTTCCACATCGGCAAGTTCCACCACAGCGTCTATTCCGTCTACATTGAACGTGAAACTACCTGTTTTCTCAAATTCAATAATATCCTTTTGAGACATTCCTGCTACTTGTCCGGCAAGTGCTTTCATTATTTTGCCGTATTTCGGACCAAGCTTTTTGAAATCAGGTTTAACTCGTTTTACCAATATTCCGTCCTCGTTGCTTACAAACTTGATTTCCTTAACATTAACCTCATTCAGAATAAGTGTACTCATGGCTTCAACCTCTGCCTTTTGTTTTTCATCAAGCACAGGTATCATAATAGTCGTAAGCGGCTGGCGTACTTTCAAATTCTTCTTGCGGCGAAGAGATAGAACCATTGAAGTAATATCCTGAGCCACCTTCATCTGCTCTTCGAGGCTCTTATTGATAACACTTTCATCTACCTCCGGATACAACGCCAAATGTACCGACTTCACCTCATTCTTGGTTACTGCCGTAAGGTCTTGATACAAACGATCGGCATAGAACGGAGATATAGGTGCAATCAACAACGATATTGTTTCAAGACATGTATATAACGTTTGATAAGCCGATAACTTATCTTCGTTCATTTCACCTCCCCAGAAACGCTTACGATTCAAGCGCACATACCAGTTGCTCAAATTATCGCCTACAAACTCACTTATAGCACGTGCAGCCTTGGTAGGTTCATGATCTTCCAACTGCTTTGTTACTTCTCCTACCAGCGTATTCAGTAAAGAAAGTATCCAACGGTCTATTTCAGGACGCTTGCCAAATTCCACCTGTGCAGCAGAATTATCAAATCCGTCTACATTGGCATACAAAGCAAAGAACGAATATGTATTGTATAATGTACCAAAGAACTTACGGCTTACTTCCTCTACACCATCAGTATCAAACTTAAGATTATCCCAAGGAGAAGAATTGGAAATCATATACCAACGCAATGGATCTGTTCCATATTTTTCAATCGCACCAAATGGATCTACAGCATTTCCAAGACGCTTACTCATCTTATTACCATTCTTATCAAGCACAAGCCCGTTGGAAATTACTGATTTATAAGCAACGCTATCAAACACCATCGTTCCTATTGCATGAAGTGTAAAGAACCAACCACGCGTTTGGTCGACACCCTCTGCAATAAAATCGGCAGGATATACACTTCCATTATCAAACACATCTTTGTTTTCAAACGGATAGTGTATTTGAGCATAAGGCATTGCACCGGAGTCAAACCACACATCTATCAAATCCAATTCGCGCTTCATCGGTTTTCCACTCTGCGAAACAAGGACAATATCATCAACGTATGGACGATGTAAATCAATTTTTTCATAATTAGCCTTGCTGTAATCACCCGGAATGAAACCTTTATCCTTATACGGATTGCTTGACATTATACCGGCAGCAACCGACTTTTCTATCTCATCATATAATTCCTGAACACTGCCTATACACAATTCTTCACCGTCTTCACTACGCCATATAGGAAGCGGAGTACCCCAATAACGGCTACGGCTCAAATTCCAATCATTTAAGTTTTCAAGCCACTTGCCGAAACGTCCGGTTCCTGTGTGTTCAGGTTTCCAATTAATTGTTTTGTTTAACTCAAACATGCGTTCCTTGCATGCCGTCGACTTGATAAACCAGCTGTCAAGCGGATAATAGAGCACAGGTTTATCGGTACGCCAACAATGCGGATAGTTATGCACATGCTTTTCTATCTTGAATGCCGTGCCGTTCTGTTTCATCTTCATACATAGCACGATATTCAAGTCTTCAGCCTTGGATGCTGCCGCCTCGTCATACTTACCGCCCGGATTAAAGCGAGGGTCATAAGCATTCTTAACGTATGCACCGGCAAATTCACTATACAAACCTTCATCGACACAATTCTTGACAAAGTCCTCGTCAAGTTCGTCTATCATCCAATATTTTCCCGTGAAATCAACCATAGGGCGGGTTTCACCTTTCTTGTTGATCATGAACAACGACGGTATTCCTGCAGCCTTCGCTACAAATGCATCATCAGCACCAAATGTAGGTGCTATATGCACAATACCTGTACCGTCTTCTGTCGTAACATAGTCTCCCGGAATTACACGGAAACCGTTTTCATTGGCTACAGCCTTACCATCGATCAAGTCAACCGGCTTAACCCACGGGAACAACTGCTGGTATTTCATTCCCACAAGTTCAGTTCCTGTATATTCAGCTATAACACGATAAGGAATTATCTTATCACCTTGCTTGTATTCTTCAAGCGAAAGTTCAGCTCCTTTGGCGTCAAGATAAGCATTCAAGCGAGCCTTAGCCATAATTACAACCATTGGCTCACCATTATATGCGTTATATGTTTCCACTGCCACATACTCAATCTTAGGGCCAACACATAGTGCCGTGTTTGATGGTAATGTCCACGGAGTAGTTGTCCAACCTATGATATTCACATTACCGGCAAATTCAGCGTCTGCTTTAGATTTAATATCAGCAAGAATCTTGTTATCGTCTTCTTTTACCTTGAATATCGCTGTAACTGTGGTGTCTTTCACGTCACGATAGCAACCGGGCTGATTTAGTTCGTGAGAACTCAATCCGGTACCGGCAGCCGGAGAATAAGGCTGAATAGTATACCCCTTGTAAAGCAATCCCTTATTATACAATTGTTTCAACAACCACCATAGCGTTTCTATATAGCTGTTTTCATAAGTAATATACGGATTATCGGTATCTACCCAATATCCCATTTTATGAGTGAGATCGGTCCACTCCTTAGTATATTTCATCACCTCTTTACGACAGGCTGCATTATAGTCGTCTACTGTGATTTTCTTTCCGATATCCTCTTTTGTTATTCCAAGCGCTTTCTCCACGCCAAGTTCTACAGGTAATCCGTGGGTATCCCAACCTGCTTTACGCATCACTTGGTATCCCTTCATCGTCTTGAAACGGCATATTATATCCTTTATAGTGCGAGCCATCACGTGATGAATACCCGGCATACCGTTTGCCGATGGCGGACCTTCATAGAACACAAAAGAAGGCGCACCTTCACGCACTTTAATGCTTTGTGCGAATACATCTTCCTTGTTCCACTTGTCAAGAACTTCTTTGTTGATCTCTGAAAGATTAAATTTACTATATTCTTTAAATTTATTTTCCATAAACGCTATTGGAATAACCTTATATAATTTTTATCGTTTGCAAAAGTAATAAATAAATATCACATAATCACTTTATTTCACACCGAATTTACCGCCTTTGGTTCCGCCTTTAACTCCTCCGCCAAGGCTGAAAATATTCTGATCATAAGATACGGTCTTCTGTCCCATTTCACGCTTTCGTTTCAATGCAAGCTGCACCAAACGATCCATCAGTTCATCAAACCGTATGCCGGTAGCTTCCCATAGATAAAAAGACAAAGACCCGGGTATTGTATTTATTTCATTTACATAAATATCCCGTGTCTTGCGATTCACTATCACATCCACACGGCTTACGCCATGACACGAAAGAACCCGGAATGTTTCTCCGGCAAGGAACTGTATGCGCTTTGTCTCTTCTTCGGGCAATTCTGCCGGAATCTTTTTCTGAGAAGCCTGCATACCTTTAGCACCTTTGCTTCCGCCCATATATTTATCTTCGTACGTAAGGAAATCACAAGTCTTGATAGGCTCTTCCAAAACAGACATACGGTATTCATCACAATCACCAAGAACCGAACAATTGATTTCTTGAAGTTCTTCAACCATATCTTCCACAATAATACGAGTGGAATACACTTCGGCTGTATCTACACGTTCTATCAATTCTTCTCTGCTATATGCACAACCTATGCCTACACTTGAACCGAGATTGGCAGGCTTGACAATTACCGGATAACCAAGTTTCTCTTCTATCTTTCCGATTAATTCATCTCGCTGAGCGAACCATTGCTTATCGGTAAACCACACATATTCCACCACCGGAATATCACATGCTTGAAGTATCATCTTCATTGTGATTTTATCCATTCCATTAGCAGAAGACAACGTACAGCAACCGGCATAAGGTATGCCTATTGTTTCCAAAACACCTTCAAATATTCCGTCCTCTCCATTAGAGCCATGAAGTACAGGTATTGCAACATCAAGTTTAGTAAGCACATTAGAACCGAAAAACTTTTTCTTGCAACGATACACATTATAATCGCCGTAACATGGTTCCATATATACTTGCTCGCATTTGGCTAACAATGACGGCACGTCACGATAGTTAGCCACTTCAAAAAGTGCATTTCCGGTATACCATTTACCGTCTTTTGTAATATATATCGGTGTTACATCATATTTATTCCTGTTAATGGCATGCATTGCCTGCGATGCCGATATTACCGAAATCTCATGTTCTGTGGAGCGACCTCCAAAGAAAACTCCTATATTCGTCTTCATTATATTGTCATTTATATTGTTTTCAGTTTGTTTATAATCTTTATTTAAACGTATCGGGTAGATCGTTTTCATATAGTACCGTATCTCCTGAAACCGCAATACGGGAAAGCAGAGCCTGAGCCTCTTGGAATGTATCCGCTATATGTAATTTATCCCCTTCTTCCCAGCCTTTTGACTTTAGACCCGAAACTATAGCCTCACGATTATATTGTCCTACAATAATGGCAATGTCACAAGTTTCTGCTATATGTTCACCGAATTTTTCATTGTAGAACGATTGTTTTTCGCCAAGTTCTATCATACCCGGAGTTACAACTATACGTTTGCCACTCGTCATGTTTCCAAGCACATCCAATGCCATGCGGGAGCCATCGGGATTGGAATTGAATGCATCATCTATAATCACCACACCTGCCGGTGTACGCTTAATGTTCAACCGATGCTCAACTTGAGCAATTTTGCTCACCGCATATTTTATTTTAGTCTCAGGAACACCCATTTTCATGGCAACGATAACAGCACCCATCAGATTGGATATATTACATTCTCCCACCAATTTAGTTGTTAATTCGATACGTTTTCCGTTACCCACAACGGTAAATGATGTTCCTACAGGACTATATTTAACGTCTTTTGCATGAAAATCGGCATCAACCGAAACATTTACTGCATAACGCTTTGTTTCAACATTTTTCACAGGACGATTGGCTACATACTCAAAATCATTATTCAGTACAGCAAGCCCATCATCAGGCAAAGCATCTATAAGTTCAAATTTTGTACTCTGAACATTCTCTATGGATTTGAACGTCTCCAAGTGTTGCGGACCTACTGCTGTAACTATACCCATTTGCGGATGAACCAAATCACAAATTTCCTTTATATCCCCTACATTCTTAGCTCCCATTTCCACGATAAAGACTTCATTATAAGGTTGCAGCATCTCTCTTACGGTGCGTATCACTCCCATCGGGGTGTTATAGCTCCCCGGCGTCATAAGCACAGAATAATGCTCACTTAAAATGCGATTAAGGTAATGCTTTGTACTCGTCTTGCCATAGCTGCCGGTAATTCCTATTATTTTCATATCCGGCATTTGAGACAATATTCTTTTGGCATCGTTATAATATGACTTGTTTATTGCACATTCCACCGGGGCCAGCAATCTGTTTGTAACCATAGACATCACATACGAGAATGCCGAAAATGCCACAGCGGCAAAAGCTATTCCGATAAGGTTTCCGGCACTGAACAGCAACGAAATTATAACCAACAACGACATTTCTGTGATAAAAAGACGCCACACACGCTTAGTGAATACTAAAGAATGCTTGTATTTCTTTTTCACAAGTGAGACCGACATTAAGCATAACACCAATGCTATTATCAGTTTCACCACATCAAACCAACCGAACTCTGCAAATGAAGTCATTAACAACAATCCCATTATCATACACAGCATTCTGGATGTTGTCGTATATTCATTATTCATGTTCAGCCATTTCTTGTATCTCTCGTTTCGATAAGAGTTTTGCTGTAGCATCTGTAAATCTCGCTTAATCACAAGCACTAAATAAACAATGGCAAAAACAGCAAGTATTATATTTATTACTAAAGTCATAAGCAACTCATTTCTCTTGTCATTTCATCTTTTAAAAAACTCTTTAAGACAGCTGCAAACCGGTAAGGATTTTCCAAGAAACTATAATGACCTGCACCGTCAAATGCAACCAATCCTGCATCCGGTATAAGTTTCTCCATCACTTGAGCGTCTTTCAGCGGTGTTGCAGTATCGTTCTTGCCCCAGATGAGCAATGTAGGACATTTTATACGTGGCATCACATGTTTCAAGTCCTCGTTTACTACCTTACTGAGTATGGCACGCATTTTCGGAGTAGAATTATTGTAGTCGCTCGATCCCGACTTACCACGATATTTATCAAGCATTTTCTGCCCTTTTTCTTTCCCAAGAATTAACGGCAACAAATGTTTCATTGCCTTATATGAATATACCTTTACATAATATTTGACGGAACGCTTAGGTTTCACACCGGCGGCATCGACCAAAATTAGTTTGTTCACCTTGTTGCGTGAAGCATATAGGATACCCACCCTGCCTCCAAAAGAATGCCCCAAAAGCACCGGTGTATCTATTTCCTCATGTTTCACCAAATGTTCAATAAGGCGGGTATATTCTTCCACTCCCCACACTTCACTCGGCTCGGAGCTTGTGCCAAAACCGGGAAAGTCCACATTATAGACTTTCATGCCCGGAAGCAGTGCATTCTCTATACTTGCCAATGTTGTATGATTGCACCCCCACCCGTGCATAAGCACTATGGGAACACCCTCTCCGGCTACCGTATAATGGAAGTCTACACCATCTATATGCAAATTCTTATCCATATATCATCCTAAATACAATTTACAAAGATACAAAAGACCTGACACATATACCCATTTTTAAAGCAACTTCTCGCAAAAAACTTGGCTTAATATGCAAAAAGTAGGCTGAAAAAGTCACCGAAACCGTCTAATATGCAAAAAGTAGGCTGTTAGCGCGATTAATCGCGCTAATAGTGCCGAGCAATATATTCCTGAATTAGAGCCATCCTGCGATATTTAGAGATACCACTATGTACTCTCAACTTCGTCTTTATGTCAGTAAAAACACCCTCTAAGGCATTGTTAGTATTCGGGATGTGCAGTTCCGGATAATCATAGAAAGTCCACAGCCAATACATGTTACGTTGTAAACTCAAATAAGCACTACGTAAGCGTTTGTGCGTATATGTACTTTTCCCTGTTTTGTTATCCGTTGTTCTCTCTTTTATAAAATCTTTCCATTTGTCATGCCATTTGTTTAGCATTCCAACAAAACAATCTTTGTCTGTATGAGCCAATAAATTGGAAATTTTTAGAAGTTCATCTGCTGCAGGGAGCTCTGGCTTAGATGTTAAATAACGACGCACAATCATCATCTGATGGAATTGACACATTTGCACCCGATATTGCCGTAATGCTTGAAATAATCCGCCTAATCCATCACAAACGATTCCGTAAATCCTAAAGTCATTATTTTTAAGCCATTCAATACCCTCTATATAGTCTGATACAGTTTCATATCGGACAAATTTGTACCATAATATTTTATTCCGAAATGTGTCTTTAATGACCATTAAACCAAAGTTACGTCCCCAATAAGTGGTGTCCATATTTATTACAACATCCTTTTCTTTAGATATTACTCGTATGTGACGCATGTCTTTAAGACGACGCCATATTGTACTCTTATTTACTTTATATTTTTGAGATAATTGGACGATCGTTTGTTTGCCTTCAATATACTCATGTATTAATTCCTGTGAATCAAGGCGTTTGCCCCCTATGAATTGACGGTTGCAACTAAGACACTTATATAGTTGGCGCCCATGTTTTTTGCCATTCTTTTTAGTGTGATATGACTTACAATAAAAGCAGATTTTTAGCCATTTTATTTAAAATGCAACAAAGTTAATCATTCTCAATAACTTACAAAGGTTTTACCAACCATTTTGACCATTAAGCGGCTCAGTAGTTATTTAGTGTGGGTAAGCGTAAAGCCTGGCAATGCGAAAGAGGAAAAACCTCTTGTCAACGACTCCCCTAAGATTGGCTCTGAAAAGTTTGATTTTAGCATTGAATGATTCCGCCAATGCGTTTGAAGAA
>JAFUKL010000011.1 GCA_017473615.1 Muribaculaceae bacterium
ACCTTACACTTGCTAAGATTATGACTCAAAAGCACATGGCTATGATGTTCTCAGTAGAACAATTTAATGACATGCGTCGTTATGATTATGACTCAAACGTATTCTTGAACTGGGAAATTCCGGCTGAATACTACATCAATGCTACAGCTCAACGTTATATTCCTCTTGGTAAAGATCTTCGTCGCTGGAGACAGTGTTCACATGAGTACAACTACAACTCAACTCAGCTTATCGCAATCGGTCCTAAAGTACCGGGCGCAAAAGTTGATTCCAAGAACTGGAATATGGAAGACGATGCTTGGACAATTCCTGTATGGTGGGATTCTGACCAAGAATAATCTTGCATTAAGCACACATATTGCCGGGGTTACCTTTTCATGGGTAACCCCGCTTTTTTTAGAAGATTTATCAGAAAGAAACCGAAGAATCCAAATAGAAACATAGTTTAGGTGTCTTAAAATTTTTGAATGTCCTTCAGGATAAATCGAGCAACGGAATGAGTGTGATTAGGCTCGATTATCTCATGAGCTATAACTTTTACTTCGTCTACGGCATTCTCGGGAGCTACGGCATAGTCGGCAATCTGCATCATAGGTATGTCGTTACGATTATCCCCGAATACCACCAAACGCTCTGCACCTGCCATCTCGGTCAGGCTGCGTATGGCAGCAGCCTTGGATACGCCCGGTGCGTATGTCTCCATAAGCCCTGCCGCAGGATTGAAAATATCGTGATAGCACACCGACGAGCAATCTACATGCTTTATTACATCATTATATACGGGCATAAGGCGATCATATCCATTCATGGCGAAAATCAATAGAGCCTCCTTGTCATTAATCTTGTAATCGGCATCTTTCAGGAATATTTGCTTAAGCCCCAAGTGTTTTCTATCCTCGATGAAAGCCTCTTCCTCCGGTGACAGCGTGCCGAAGTGATGTACTTCTATCATATTCCCGTTACGACGGTAAACAAGAGGGTGCAAACCGTAGGATTCGAATGTGTCACACACCTGCGTAACACAACTTTGCGGAATGGGAATGGTGCTGATGAATTGTTCTTTGGCATTATCCCACATTGCAGCTCCGTTCATAACCACAAACGGCAACTTGGTGCGTACTCGTTCCATTATGTTCACCACCGTGGCGGGTGTTCTTGCGGTGGCTATGGTGAAATTCACATTCTGCTCACCGATAAGCGTATTCAATATCGATATACTCTCCTCGCTCAATTGCGAATTACGGTCAAGAAGCGTCCCATCGAGATCGCTTACGTATAAAGTTTTTTTCATATCTGATTATAGTGTGTATCGGTGTTCGGCAAAACTACCGCCCCCCTCTACCACCACGCAAAGATACAAAAGTGAAAAATATAATGAACATATATCGACGATATTTGTTGTTAAAAACAAAAAAACAGATGTTCAACCGCGGCTTTACGGGTGTGAAAAGGCAAAAAAACAACAGTTTTTTAGCTTAAATTTCGATTTTTGACACCAAAATGTTGATTATTAATCAGAATGTTTATACCTTTGTGCCGATTTAACAAAAAAATATTTTGGGAAAGTTTGCAGCGTTTAAATTGCCTTTGCGTGGCATGACACGCGGTACTCAGCATTTCGAGTACGTTTTGGATACCGATTTTTTCAGAAACATGGAAAGTGAGGATATCCTGAAAGGTAATGTTAATATTGCCCTTACAGTAAATTGTAAAGGCGATTATTATGAACTGGATTTCACAATGAAAGGTGTGGTCTATATCCCCTGCGACCGCTGTCTCGATGAGATGGAACATGAGGTTGACACCACCTATCATTTGTGCGTGAAATACGGTGATCGCTATAATGACGAGAACGATGAACTGCTTATCATTCCCGAAAGTGATGCTTACCTGAATATTGCTTATATAGTATATGACACGGTAGCGCTTACCATTCCGTTGAAACATGTACATCCTACGGGAAAGTGTAACAAAGGAATGGCAAAACACTTGAAGATGCATGCTGCATCACATGCCGACGACGAATTTGAAGACGAACTCTTCGATGACGATGCATCGGGCGAAAACGAAGAAAGAGATAATAACACTCAGATCGACCCCAGATGGGACGCTCTGAGAAAATTAACAGAAAATAATTAAAAATAAATAGAAAGATGGCACATCCTAAAAGAAAACAATCTAAGACTAGAACAGCCAAGAGAAGAACTCATGACAAGGCTGTAACTCCAACATTGTCACTTTGTTCAAACTGTGGTGCTTGGCACGTATGCCACACTGTATGCCCTGAATGCGGCTACTATCGTGGAAGAATAGCTATCGAAAAATCAGCAGCAGTTTAATCAATTGCTAAATCCGATTTTTTGAAAACAATGTGATATTATCCTAAATAATAAGTATAAATTTTTTATTTAGGATAAATTTTTCATATTTACTCATTTAGAAAGATATTATGCTTAATGCTAAAATAAGCGGAATCGCTTCATTCGTACCAGATTTCAAACTCACCAACGATGATTTGTCGAAGATGGTTGACACCAACGACGAATGGATAACGACTCGAGTTGGAATCAAAGAACGTCGCATATTGAAAGAACCGAATGCAGGCTCTTCATATATGGGCATAAAGGCTGTAAACAAGCTTATAGCGGAAACCGGTGTTTCTGCCGGCGAGATAGACTTGGTTATCTGCGCCACTTCCAACCCCGACTACCGTTTCCCGAGTACTGCATCCATAATCGCTCACGGTTGTGGTATCGCCAATTGCTACGCATACGACATACAAGCGGCATGCGCAGGCTTTATTGTTGCATTGCAGGCGGGTAATGCTTATATAAAATCGGGATTATACAAGAAAGTTGTGATAGTAGCGGCAGAAATGATGTCCAGCATGACCGATTATGAAGATCGCAGCACATGCCCTCTATTTGGTGATGCTGCAGCTGCTGTACTTCTTGAGCCTACCGAAGAAAATATCGGTATCATCGATGGAGTATACCACATCAATGGTGAAGGTCTGCCCAACTTAGTCATGAAAGCCGGAGGCTCTGTTGAACCGGCATCGCATGAAACGGTTGACGCACGTCACCACTTCGTATATCAGGAAGGAAGAGCTGTATATAAGCATGCCGTTACCGACATGGTAGAATCTTCACAAGAAGTCATGGAACGCAATGGCGTAACAGTGGATGATATCGACTGGTTTATCCCGCATCAGGCCAACCTGCGTATCATCGAGGCTGTAGGCGGACGTCTTGGTATAGCCGAAGATAAAGTGCTTGTAAACATTCAACACTACGGAAACACAAGTGCTGCGTCAATACCGTTGTGTATCGATGAATACAAGGATAAGTTGAAGAAAGGCGACAAAGTGGTTCTTACCGCATTCGGTGCAGGATTCACTTGGGGCGCAATGTATATCGTGTGGGGATGTTAATCCCTGCACTCCTTTGACGGTTTCCCCTTTCGGCGTAAAGGAGGGTCGTCTGTGAAAAAAATGCATCATTACTGATGCTTTTTTTGTTTGCATGATGTAGTAAACAGGCGGATAATCCGCATGATAGAACGAGAAAAATATGCACAAGGCAGGTTTTGTAAATATTGTAGGCAACCCCAATGTAGGTAAATCCACATTGATGAATGAACTTGTGGGGGAACGTATCTCCATTATCACCTCCAAAGCTCAAACCACACGCCACCGTATAATGGGAATTGTCAACACCGACGATTACCAGATAGTATTTTCCGATACCCCGGGAGTACTGAAGCCCAAGTACAAGCTTCAAGAGAGCATGCTGGAGTTTTCTAAAGGTGCGCTCACCGATGCCGACATTATAGTGTATGTGACCGATGTGGTGGAATCACCCGACAAAAACAGGGATTTCATTGATTCCGTGGTGAAGACCGACGTACCGGTACTATTGGTTATAAACAAGATTGACCTGCTCAAAGGACAGGACGACCTTGTCACAGTTGTCGACAAATGGCATGAATTACTGCCCAAAGCTGAAATTTATCCTACTTCGGCAAAAGAGCATTTCAATGTGGATATGCTCATGAAGCGCATCGTAAGTCTTTTGCCCGACTCACCTCCTTTCTTTGGCAAGGACGCTCTCACCGACAAGCCGGCAAGATTTTTCGTTACAGAGATTGTACGCGAAAAAATACTCCTCGATTACGACCAAGAGATACCTTATGCGGTTCAAGCCGTAGTGGAGAAATTTGATGAAACCGATACGTCTATTCATATCATGGTCGTGATTTACGCAGAGCGAGACAGCCAAAAGGCTATACTCATAGGCAAAGGCGGCACAAAACTGAAACGCGTGGGTATAGAAGCGCGTAAGGACATAGAGACGTTTTTCCAAAAACGCGTATATTTGGAGATGTTTGTAAAAGTGGAAAAAGACTGGAGAAACAGAGAAAATATACTGCGTTCATTCGGATATATAGAATAAGGAACCGGCATCAACAGGTTTTCAAGACAGTTTCAAAACGGACAAAAAACAGGATAAAACAAAAGAATATAATTATGGGAAATTTAGTTGCTATAGTGGGACGCCCTAATGTGGGGAAATCCACACTTTTCAACCGCTTGACACAGACCCGCTCTGCCATAGTAGACGATACGTCGGGAACTACGCGCGACCGTCAATATGGAAAATATGAATGGTGCGGACGAGAATATTCTGTTGTCGATACCGGCGGATGGGTGGTAAATTCCGAAGACATATTCGAGGAAGAGATAAACAAGCAGGTGAGTATCGCTATAGAAGAATCGGATGTCATCCTTTTTATGGTGGATGTAACCAACGGGGTGACCGATCTCGATGATCATGTGGCGGCTATTTTGCGCCGTTCCAAAAAGCCTATAATCCTTGTTACCAACAAGGCTGAGAATAATGATTCCATATACGCCGAAGCTGAATTTTATTCGTTGGGGCTTGGAGATCCATTCTCTATTTCTGCTATGACCGGCTCAGGAACCGGCGACTTGCTCGACGAGATAGCCAAAAGAATACCGCAAGATAATGCAGAAAACAATAAATTGGAGGAGTTGCCTCGATTTGCCATCGTGGGTCGACCAAATGCAGGCAAATCATCAATTATCAATTCGTTTATCGGCGAGGAACGAAATATCGTCACCGAGATAGCCGGAACCACACGAGACAGCATCTACACACGCTACAATAAGTTCGGATTTGATTTCTACCTTGTAGATACAGCCGGAATACGCAAGAAAGGCAAAGTAAACGAGGATATCGAATATTATTCGGTAATACGCAGTATTCGTGCAATAGAAAACAGCGACGTGTGCATCCTTATGATTGATGCAACACGAGGCATCGAAAGTCAGGATGTGAACATCTTCTCGCTTGTGAACAGAAACAAAAAGGGACTTGTGGTGTGCGTGAATAAATGGGATCTTGTTCAAGACAAGAGCCAGACGGCAATAAAGCACTTCGAGAACACGATCAGAGACCGTTTTGCCCCATTTACCGATTTCCCCATAATATTCGGTTCAGCATTGACAAAACAGCGCATTCACAAGGTTCTTGAAGAAGCCGTGAAAGTATATGAAAACCGTAAGCGCACTGTTCCCACCTCAAAACTTAACGAAGTTATGCAAGAGGTCATTTCAGCATATCCGCCACCTGCAACAAAGGGCAAATATGTGAAGATAAAATACATTACAATGCTGAAAGGTGCAGCTGTTCCCACTTTCATTTTCTTCTGCAACCTTCCGCAATGGGTTAAAGAACCATATCGCCGCTACTTGGAAAACAAAATACGCGAAAACTGGAATTTTTCAGGGACACCGGTCAATGTATTCATGCGCGAAAAGTAATTAATAATGCAAGGTACGTCTTAACATTATTTAAATATTGTTTTATGTATATTTTTTGCATTATTGCATGACAAAACATTACCTTTGCAATGGAGTAACGCGCAAAGGCGTTATAAATTAAATAAGGCAACAACAAACAACAAAAATAATATACTTGAATTTTGGTTATGAAGGGGCGACTCATCTGTGAAGATGGGTCGCTTTTTTATTGCCCCCTCCACCACCACCCTATTGAGACCGCTCCGAAAACCGGCTTAAGCCGAATCTACGGAAACCACGGCACGCCAAAAAGAAAGGCGGTGTGCCGTAAAAAGCACACCGCCTGAATGAATAGCGATTATATGAGTCGGTTACTTCTTTACTACATGGAATGTAGCAGAACCGTTCTCTGTTGTCACTTTAAGAACGTAAACGCCTTCAGCAAGGTTGGCTACGTTGATAGACTTGGATTCACCTTGAACCGCAGCGCCCTTTGAAGAGTAAACCAAAGAGCCATTAGCCGCATAGATTGCATATACAGCGTTCTTATCAGAGAAATCACATGTTACATACAAAGTCTCGACTACCGGATTAGGATAAACCTCAACCTTAGCATTCAAGCTGTTTTCATCGATGCCCGAAGGTTCGGTAACGATTACCTTGAATTCAGTCGATGTTGACGCTCCGTTAGCATCGGTAGCTACAACTTTCACTGTCACCTCACCTACATTTGTTCCTATGAATATTACGTTGGTTGCGTTAACGAATGAACTTACGATGCCCTCTTTGCTTAGAATAAGCTCATAAGTCATTTCATCACCGTCAGGATCACTGAACAGGTTTTCTAATGCAATCACCGGAGACACTGCGTCAAGAGCAATCTGAAGGTCTTCCATTACGATTGCCTCAGGAGCACGGTTAACATCCTGCACTTCATAATTTACGATAGCCTGAGCTTTGCTTTCATAAACATCGGAAGCAGTCAAAGTGAAAGCATATTTGCCCGCATCTTCATAAGAAGGAGTAACAGAAACCTCTACAACAGCACCCGAAGGAGCGTTCTTAACCGATATTGTACCGTCTTCGGCAGTTACAACCTCGGCAGTAGTGTCAACCGATTTAACCGATTTCACTGTAGCCAATTGTGACGGATCACTGAACATCAATGTCAAGTCATCGCCCTCGGCATCGGTAACATTGATTGTCACATTGGTTTCAGCACCTTCCTTGGCATATACACTTTCGGTAGGAGCGGTAATAGTTGGAGCTCCGTTCAAGTCAAGGTAAATCGGGAAGTTGATAATCGGTTGTTGCGGGTCGTTGCTCTTAATCACAAGCATTGCCTTGTTGCCCTTCTCCAACGGAGCTGCTGCCGCATTGATAGCGATATTGATGTCTACAGACTCTTCAACAGCGATTTCACCGGTAGAAGTCTCGTTGAGTACCTTAACCCAAGGTTCACCCGGAACGGTCTCAAGAGCGGTCATTATGTAACCAAGCGAACCGTAAGTATCCTTAAACATAGAAGCAACGTCAAACCATCCGTATCCGTCTACGTAACCCATATAGCGGTTAGAAACCACGCTATCTTCTTTGTAAGTCATGTATGCAGGATATTTAACTCCTATCGGGTAAGTAATGCGGATATAGAATCCTTGTCCGCCCTCCAAGTAAACAGCCTTGTCAAGAGGAGCAATGATGAATTGAGCACCATCCATCTCGTCCACATGGAATGTACCCTTACCGAGTACAGTACCATTCTCATAATCATCGCCGGCAACAATTTCAATAGTGTAATCAACATTTGAAAGCACCGATTCGATATTACCCTTATCATCAAGGTTACTTAGAGTTGAAGCGAAGTAAACATGCGAGATGTTGAAACCTTCTTCAGGAACTTCGTAGTAGGTAGCGGCTATATACTGTCCGTAGGTAGTACCGGAACCGTAAGATAGAGACCCGCGACCGGTCAACGACGGATGATAAAGAGCATTGTTATACTCGAAAGCATCAGCAGAAGGTGCATCCAACACATTTTCAGTCTTGTTGGCAAGCGGAGTAATTTCCGTCTTGAGATTTGAGCTAAGCACCTTAACAGCAGTGTCGGCAAGAACATCTACAGTGTGGCTCATCGGAGCGATACCGCCACCGCCAAGGTTATCTGCTTCTTCACCAACGCCGGTAGGGTCAAGTTTAAGCTCATATTTAAGTTTGTAAGCACCCATGTTGCTCAAAGTCACAGTCTCTACGCTCTTGTGGTCAGGAGCTGCATTCTCTATACGAATTTCGGTAACCGGTTCCATTTCCTTATTGATATAAGCATAAGGAATATCGGTAACAATCACCTTAAACGGAATACGAATTTCGCTAACGTCCTCAAGTCCTGATACCATCAATACAACTTCACCCTTATATTCACCTATTTTATTTGCAACATCGTAAGCAACCGGGATAGCCAATTTCAATCCCTTATTGTCTACAACAATCGGAGAGCCTTGATAAAGCCCCCAGCCTTCATAGCTTGTACCGAACCAAGAATCATAATGCATACCATAATAGCCGAGATATTGGAATGCAGGTAATTCGTCTCCATAATATGGGTCAAGATAAGTGGCATCACTGACAATTTCCATGTAATCAACAGAGAAAGATGCCTTACCGGTATTTGCTATATCGATAAGAATATCGTAACTACCCACACCATTAGCCGGACCGAATGGATCATTGTAATCGACATATCCTGCCACATGCTCTTCAACGATGGTGTCTGTCGGGAACACCGGAACAGCCACACCTGTGACTGTAAGATTAACCGGAATTTCAATCTTTTCTTTTGCCGGAATGTTGGTGTTAACAGTGATAACATCGGTGTAAGCGCCTGCCATCTTGTCGGTGTCGACAACCACATTCAGGCTCTTGCTTTCGCTTGGAGCAATGGTGGTTTCAACTACAGGATAGAACTGAACGGCATTATTGAATTGAATCAAGCGATCCGGAATGACAAGGCTTTGTGAACCGTCTTCGTTGGCTACGCCTGCAAGTCCGAATGCATCATAGATTACAGGATATTCACCATAGCCCTTGTATTGGAACTTGAATGAACCGTCCTTCTTCATAATCAACTGATAACATACACCCATGTTCATTGTGTTACCGTATTCCATCCAAGATACCACTGCCTGATCTTCTGTTACATAATGGTAAGTACCGGCAGTCTTGCTAACATCCATTGTGTGAAGACCCCAATAAGGAGCGATGATGTTGGTGTAGATAGAACCACCCGGGAATACAGCCGGCGGTTCAGGCCACATATTCTGATCATCACGCTTGGTGAATGACACAAAACCGGTGTTATAGATATACATTTCGGTATATTTCTTACCGTAGAATGGGAATTCAAACGGAAGTTCTACCGTAGTGTAATCATTCTGGTTGTAATATGAGAAGTTGTATTGTTCTCCCAAACCTGTAGTTTCGATGTCAACCCACTCATAGGCAATATTTTCATCATCTACGGCAGTCTTGTAAGCATAAGAAACATCAGCATCGCCCGGATTGTTGTCGATAATATTGGTAAATGCGCCCGGAAGCACTGAGAATACAAGATTTTCATCACCACTATTGCTTACAGTAAGTTCTTTTGTCAACTCAGCACCACTTTCCACAGTTTCTGTAATCTCACTGAAACTTAATGTAGCCGCAGGACAACCGATAACTTCACCAACAAGTGTAACTTGCATTTCTCCCGTGGTTGCTGTAATTGTCATCTTATCTGTTACAGAGCCTTCGGTTTCAGTAGGCAATGTAACTACAATATCCTTAGCCATACCCGGTTCTATAGTGAACGGAGTTGTCACATCTGTCTTAAACAAGCCCGAAGCTATGACTACAGAAGACACTTCAAGAACTGATTTACCGGCATTCTTAACGGTAACAGGAAGTTGAGACACTGAAGTGCGGAATACTTGACCGAAGTCTATCACATCACTTTCAAGTACTGCATCAGCCGTCAAACTTGCTCCGGTGATGTTGGCATTGAAGTTTACATAAGCGGTAGCTGCGTTTGGATCATTGGTCTCAATAGTCAGTCTGTTGGTTGTCGCTCCTGCATACATCGTATCGTTTGCCTTAACGGTAGCGTTCACCGTTACCGATTCACCCGGATTTACCAAACCATAAGCCGGTTCGATAGCTGTAATGAAGTAAGCAGCCGGAGCTTCAATCTTCACAGAGCTTCCCGTTGTGAAATGCTCATATAGATGAGCAGCAGCGTCATCGGGATAATTACCCCAATAGTCGGCAATGTCGGCTGAAGTGATTACCAACGGGTCGTTTCCTTCAGGATCTTTTATTGCACAGAACAGAGTAGAACCGCCTTGGAACAAACGGTCGATTTCGAATTCCCCAGTCCAATCATCATAACCCATTTCTGTGCGGATATAGTCATCATAGAAAATTTCCACGTCACCGTTAGCCGACAGCATGATACGGAATGAGATAGGAGTGGTCTCAACATCATATTTCACAGCCAACACATTTTCGAACTTAACCACGAACTTGCCGTCCTGCTTAGCGTAAACGACCTTTGAGTTAGGACCGAATTGCAATTGATGACCGTAGGCCGAGATATAACCCACGCCCTTGATACTCTCCGATGATTCCGATAGTGGCGGGAAATAAGAATATTCGCCCACCGAGAATGCAATAGCACCAAGGCTGTTGATATACACCTTATCGTAGGTCTTACCGTAGAATGGGAAGTCAAAGCCAAGCGGAATAGCGTTGGTTACCTTCACATCGTCGGTAAATGTAGAAGTTATATCTATACCGCCAATAAGTTCCGGATTACCATCGTAAGCGAAATCGGTTGCACCTTTTAAGTTGGTCAGCGCAGTGTAGCCATACTTATGAGACGCTTTTCCGTTGCTTACCTCAAGTTTTTGATCGGAGAATTTCGGGAATACGTATTCAAGCGGATAGTTACCTTCATTCTTGATAGTGAACTCAGAAGTAACTGCTTCTGCCTCTACATCCACATCACCCAAATCAAGTGTGTCGGGTTCTATTACTATCTTGGCAGGGTCGGTGGCAACACCTTGAACGGTAATCTTAAACTCGATACCATTTGCATTCTTGATTGTGACCGTTCCGGTATGGCTGCCAGCCGATTGCGGAGTGTATTTCACAGTCAATTTTGCAGCAGAGCGAGCAGCGATACCCGATGATGGTATATTGTCTACAGAATAGTGTTCTGAAGATATGGTGCAGTCACTCTTTTGAAGCGCACCGTATTTACCGGTAAACACACCATAACCTTCGTTATACAATTCCACGTCTATCGACTTGCTTTCTCCTACCAAGAGTGAACCGAAATTGATAACCTTAACAGGAACCAACTGCGGAACATTGCCTTTCACGGTTACTGTTACAGGAATCTTGGTAGTGTTAGTTTCGCTTTCGTTGGTAGTAAAACTTACATTGAATTTATAAGTACCGTTAACGAGTTTCTGACCATCGTTTAACATCGATACTTCTTGTGACTCGCCATATTTGACTTGACCTTCCGACGGGCTAAGCGTGAACACCTTGTCCCAAGCCGGATTCTTGCTTATGGCAGTGATAGCCCAAGACACACCGTTGCCCATTGTTTCATACGGGCTGCCCTTCAATGCTTCAGACAACAGCATCCAAGTCTTACCCATGTCGTTACTCATATAGCTGTAAGAACCGTAAGTTTCTTCAGCAGTGGCAAGACCGAGCGGATAATTTTCTTGGTTACTTTCAGCAGGGAAGTGTACAACCACCCAGAATGACGTCCCGGGAGCAAAGAATATTTGCTCGCTAAGCGGTACTTGATAACCGTTATAGAAATAAGACGGGGTTACCTCGGCAAGAAGAGTAGCAGAACTTATAGCTTTGCTGCCGTCATAAATCTGGATTGTAGGATTTTGCCCGTAAGTGGAATTAATTTCTACATTGGTAAGATTGAATCCGTTAGGATAGGTGGCTGCATCAACAGTAAACCATTGAGCTTCAGAGTTAGGAAGTGACTTATCTGATTCACCGATGGATGCCCAATACTCTTTGTAATATTTAAAGCTCTGCGGATAATCGTCTTTTTCGTAGTCGGCGGTAACTAATTCCGATGCTTTGGACGCATAAGGAGTTATGCCTATTTTTGATTTCGAAGAAACAACATTACCGATTGTAGGTCTGATTGAACCAAGTGACCTTGTTGCCGGAGTATAACTTGTTGTGCCAATTTTACCTTGCCACTTCAACAATCCCTCGTCTTGGTTACTTATGTTAAAGATTGCGTTTCCTGTATCGCTTATAGAGGCATCGATAGTGAAAGACAGCGAAGTCTTGTCTATAGCCATCTTAGGACCGGCATTTGTAGTAGCCGAAATCACCGGAGACAAAGCCGATGCTTCACCCCAACGGTTCACAGCCTTCAATGCCATATAATAGGTAGTAAGCGGTTGAAGACCGGTAAGCTCGTATGTAGCAGTCTC
This sequence comes from Muribaculaceae bacterium, assembly GCA_017473615.1. GTDB lineage: Bacteria > Bacteroidota > Bacteroidia > Bacteroidales > Muribaculaceae > RGIG4576. Next base: position 12,340 of record JAFUKL010000011.1, read on the forward strand.
ACCGGATGAAAGGAATTTTGTATCGATACTTACACGGTCGATTGCTGACAAGTCGGAAGATGCGTCAAATTCGGTAGTACTGTAATACAGGATATGGTTGAACACATTGTTGTCGCTTGATGCTGGAACAACCCATTCCAACGATACATTGTCTTGTCCCGGATAAGCGTTTATGGCAGCAACCGCTTCGGGTGCACTGCCGTCGCCCATAACAAGCACTTTGGCGGCATCGATGTAACCGCTACCGAACAGTCCCTCTACTTGAGGATTGGCTGTATAGAAGTCATTGACCGATGTTACAAGTTGCTGGCGTAAAGTTTCGTTAACGAATTCCGGTTTGCCATATTTACTCAAGAACAATGCAGCAATACCCGAAACGTGAGGTGTTGCCATTGAAGTACCTTCGCTATAACCGTATTGGTTATTCGGGAGCGTACTCAGGATTCCGTGTATGTCACCGAAGTCCATAATTCCACCCGGAGCTACCACGTCAACCCATTCTCCGTAGTTGGAGTAAGAAGACGGAGTGAGGTCGTCGTTCATGGCAGCAACACACACAACCGGTTCGTAACAACCGGGATACCAATTGCCTGTAGAACCGCTGTTTCCTGCTGCGAATATACACAGACCGCCTGTCATATTGTCGCCTCCGGCATATTTTGTAAAGTAGTCGATAGCGTCAAGAACCGATTGTTCCACATAGTCGGCTGAAGCCCAGCCCCAAGAGCATTGGGCGATTGAAGCCCCGCGTCTTGCAGCATATACGATAGCTGCAGCAAAATCGGCATCTTGAGTACCCGAACGAGAGTCGAATACCTGAACTGAAATCATTTTCACACCGCTATCGGTGTTTCCGTTACCACCGGCTACACCGGCCACACCCTTGCCGTTATTGTTTACGGCGGCAACAGTTCCTGCCACGTGTGTACCGTGGTCGTGAGGATAGATTTCTCCGGTATTGGTACAGAAGTTCCAGCCGTAGATGTCATCTACATATCCGTTATTGTCATCATCTACACCCGTAGTACCGTTCAATTCGGCAGTATTCACTGCGATATTGGCAGCAAGGTCTTCGTGAGTAAGGTCGATACCTCCGTCTATGACAGCCACAATAACGTCTTTACTACCTGTTGTGGTTTCCCACGCTTTGAACAAGTTGATGTCGGCACCGGCTTTACTCTGCGATATGCTGCCGTCATTGTTGTAATGCCATTGAGAAGGCAGATACGGGTCATTGAACGGCATTGTGGAGCTTGCAGCTTTTGGCGCAGCTTTAACCTTGCGGAATTTTGCGTCTTCTTTAAGTTCCATAGGGATGATGCCGTGAGCGTACTGCACACCTGCCGTACGTTTAAACACACTTATCGCCTGCTCGGTGGTTACGCTCTCATCGAAGGTAATATCATACCAACGATTAAGACCGAATTCAGCCAATCGAGCTTCATCCTTAGGCGAGTAAGGAATCATTCTGCGGATGCTGTAAGCCTTGATTGCCTTGGAAGAGGCATCAAGTGGCGTGATACCGGTAGAAAGTACGCCTGCAGTCTTCATGCGTGGCGAGTTACCCACTTGAGCTGCAACCTCAGGCTGCAGTTTAACGCGGATAACACCTTTTCTCGGTGTCACCTGTACGGCATACGCAAAAACATTGCCACTCACAAATACCATGAGCAACAATAACAATCTTAGTGCTAATTTTTGCATAATTCGATAAATTAGTGAATAATATAGTTAATTAAATAGAAATAATCTACGACAATCTTTTTTAACACTTCAAGACGATATAAAACCGCTTGTATTCAAGTTTATAAACTATAAAATCGAATTCACAAAGTTAACACTTTTATTACGAAAAACGGAGAATTTGTGATAAAATGTTGTAAAACGATAACAAATTTAACTAATTTGTGCGTTTTAGAAAATTAAAAAAACTATTTGCGCGGCAATTCGATACGGAAAGTAGTGCCACGACCTACTTCCGACTCTTTCACGTAGATGCGCCCGTCATGATATTCTTCAATGATGCGTTTCACCAATGTAAGCCCTAATCCCCAACCGCGTTTTTTGGTTGTGTAACCGGGATTGAACACCGTCTTGAAATTCTTGCGTGCTATGCCTTTTCCGGAATCGGTCACATCGATGAATATGGTACTCTGATTGCTTGATATAGCCACGGTTATAGAGCCTTCACCCTGCATGGCATCCACTGCGTTTTTGGTAAGATTCTCCATTACCCATTCAAAAAGAGACATACAAAGCAGGACACCGCACTCTTCCTCGGCAGGACTAATGGTGAGACTTACTCGCTGCGATATACGCGTGCGCATGTATTCAAGGCTTTCGGTCACCGATTCATTGATGAAAGCAAGTTCCATTTCGGGTTTTGAACCTATCTTCGAAAATCGATCGGCTATTATCGACAACCTATGCACATCCTTGTTCATGTCTTCCACAATCGAATGGTCGAGTTCGGTGGTCTCAAGCATCTGCATCCATGCCATAAGCGATGAAATGGGCGTACCGAGTTGGTGCGCTGTCTCTTTTGACAATCCCACCCACACCTTGTTTTGTTCTGCTTTCTTGATGCTTATCAGGGCAAAATACACGATCAGGATAAACACAATGAGTACCCCCAACATTACATACGGAAATATTTGCAGCCTGTAAAGCAGAGTAGAATCTTCGTAATAGAGGTGTTGGGTAACACCTTCATCGATGTGGATGTCGATGCGGTTGGAAGTGTTTTTCAATGCTTTAAGTTTGCCTGCAAGAAAAGCCTCGTTTTCAGGTGTCAAGTCATATAATCCTATACTGTCGGCAGGATTGGGCAGTGTGAAATTTCGGTGTAACAATATATTGTCCATCTCGTCTACAAGAAGAACAGGAATATTGTCGTTGGCTTCAATGATACTCAGCAGAAAGTTTACATTGGCAGTCGATGCCGAATCGGTTGCGAATGATGCCGATGCAAGCTCTTTGGTTGCGTCAGCCCATATTTGCATGCGGTTGCGCTCCTGTTTCGACAAATCCTTTACCAGATTATTGGAAAAATACAGGAAATTGCCTACAAGCAGAATGGAAACAGCCACAAGAACCCATTTCCATATTCGACGTGCGTGATATATATCAAAGAAAGCCATGCGTCAGTTAATATACATCGCAAAAATACGCAAGTTTACCCGATTTTCAAAAATAATAGGCATCAGGAATGCTCCTAATCGTGTAAAGAACTTAAAAAACTTAATTTTTGGCACAGTTTACGTGATATTCAGATGCGTTGTATTATCTTTGTTGATTGAATAATTGTGAAATAACGTAATTAATAATATAGATCTCAGTCAAATGATGAGAAAATACAATGTAATTAACACAACGCTGGGATGGCTTATGTTTGCCGTAGCTGCTGTCACTTATATGCTTACGATAGAGCCTACTGCCAGTTTTTGGGATTGTGGAGAGTTCATCTCACAAGGTTACAAACTTGAAGTAGGACACCCGCCGGGCAACCCTATCTTTATTTTGGCGGCACGTTTCATGATAAATTTCGTGGGCAACGATATCACTAAAATTGCAATGGCGGTCAACGCCATGAGTGCATTATTCAGTGCAGGCACGATATTGTTGCTTTTCTGGACGATAACACACTTGGTGAAACGCCTTGTCGTGAAAGACGATGAAGAGGATAGTATGTCGCTTGTACAGATGCTTGTGATTTTCGGCAGCGGAGTGTGCGGTTCGTTGGTATATGCTTGGAGTGACACATTCTGGTTCTCGGCTGTTGAGGCTGAAGTGTATGCATTCTCTTCATTCTGTACTGCACTCGTTTTTTGGCTTATACTGAAATGGGAAAGCCATGCCGATGAGGCACATAGCGACCGTTATCTGATACTTATAGCTTACATTGTAGGTGTTTCGATTGCCGTGCATTTGCTTAACCTGCTTTGTATTCCTGCCATCGTGCTTGTTTACTATTACAAGAAATACAGCAACACAACGGTAAAAGGCTCATTGCTCGCACTGCTGCTGTCGTTTGTTATCATTGCATTTATCTTGTACGGATTGGTACCGGGATTTGTTGAAATGGGACAATGGTTTGAATTGCTCTTTGTAAATACGTTAGGTTTTGGCTTCAATAGCGGAGTACTATTCTATGCAATTCTTGATGTAGCTATATTTTCTTGGTGTATATATGAGTTATATAAGCAGAAGAGTGCAGTTCGCATAAAGCTATCATTCTTCTGCACCTTGTTTTTCTCCGGAATGCTGCTTATCGGTAATGGCGTTCTATTGCCTCTGCTTCTCACAGCAGCTTTGGCAGTTTATTTATGGAAATTCTGCAAGAAAATTCCGGTACGTTGGTTTACAATCACGGCAATGAGTATTTTTGTGATATTCATAGGATATTCCTCTTATGCTGTGATTCTTATACGCTCCAATGCTCAGACACCTATGGATCAGAACTCACCTGACAATGTGTTCGCTCTTTCAAGCTATCTTAACCGCGAGCAGTATGGAGACCGCCCCTTACTATATGGGCAGACTTTTAACTCAGGTGTCGTGTACCAAGCCAATTCCGCAGGAAACTTGAAACCAATTATAAGTGAAGGCAAGACACTGTATGCCAAGGAAGTAAAAACCGACTCAACTGCTCCCGACAGATATGTTGCCATAGGCAAGTCTAAGGAATATAAAATGACTCCGGAGCTTGATATGCTCTTCCCGCGCATGTACAGCGGACAGCATGCCGCACAATACAAAGAATGGGTGGGTATGAAAGGTAAGCCGGTAAACGCAACCACTTATATGGATGAAAAGGGTAATCCTATAGGAATGGATACAAAGATAAAGCCCACATTCCTTGAAAATCTGCAGTTCTTCTTGGATTATCAATTGAGCTACATGTACTGGAGATATTTCATGTGGAACTTCGCCGGACGCCAAAATGACATTCAAGGCAATGGAGAAATTACGCAAGGAAACTGGATAAGCGGTATTCCGTTTATCGATAATCTGCGCTTGGGAGACCAGAGCCTTATGCCAAGTGACCTTACAACAGGCAACAAGGGGCACAACGTGTTCTATATGTTGCCGTTGATTCTCGGTATCATAGGACTGCTTTGGCAGGCATACGCCAATAAGCGAGGCATCGAGCAGTTCTGGGTTATATTCTTCCTATTCTTTATGACCGGTATTGCTATTGTAATATACCTTAACCAAACACCGAGCCAAGTGCGCGAACGCGATTACGCATACGCAGGTTCATTCTATGCGTTTGCAATATGGGTGGGAATGGGTGTAGCCGGATTGTGGAAACTCATTACATATCTGCTTGGTAAAGCCGGCTCAAAAATGAAAGCCTACGGACAAGACAGACAAAACCTTGCAGCAGCATGCGCAGCAGCAGTCATAGGTTTGCTTGTACCGTTGCAAATGGTAAGCCAGACTTGGGATGACCATGACCGTTCCGGACGCTATTGCGCACGAGATTTCGGCATGAACTATCTCTCCAGTGTGGATGAAAACGGTATAATCTTCACCAACGGAGATAACGACACATTCCCGTTGTGGTATGCACAGGAAGTTGAAGATTATCGCACCGACGTAAGAGTGGTAAATTTGAGTTATCTGTCTACCGACTGGTATATCAATCAGATGAAACGCTCGGCTTACGGCTCGGCTCCGTTGCCTATGATGGCTAAGGATGACAGTTTTGCTTATGACCGACGCCAATACGGATATTTCATCGAACCCGATACATTGCGCGTACCGGCGTTGAAGGCTCTTGAACACTATTATGGAGATCACAGTAAGAATAAGGCTTATAATTTGTATGAGTTCAAATACCCTGTAATGTACATCCCTTCAAATGCCGAAGAGGCTGTAAAGCAAAAAGTGGTTCCGGAACGATACAAGGATTACGCCAATCCTTATATAGACTTGAATATGCTTATGGAGAAAGAGGCTGCAGCCGATGAAGCATTAAGCTCAAGCAAAGTGATGTCAATAGACATCATAGCATCAAGTATTGCCGAGGGTTGGAAACGTCCTGTATATTTTGCCATGACAGTTCCACAAAAGTACTATTTGGGTCTCAGCCCATACATGATGAATACCGGTATGGCTTATCAGGTAACACCGCTAAGCTACAATATGAGCGGTGAGGCAGGTGTGAATACCGAAAAAATGTATGAGAATGTAACTCGTAAATTCCGCTGGGGCGGACTTGATACGGCTGAGCCGGGTTCGCTTTATTTGGATGAAACGGTACGCCGAATGGTTGCATCCACACGCTCCAATCTATTGGATCTTGCAAGCGCATTGCTGCAAGAAGGCTATACGGAAGAAGCTGAAACAGAGACTTTGGATAAGAATGATTCCGCTTATGCAGAGGGGAAAAAATCCGCTGAGGATAAGTATAATAAAGCTCGCGAAATTCTTGACCTGATGGTAGAGAAGCTCCCTGTAGAAACATGTCCTTATTCTTTAGGTGTGGGTGAAACCGTTGCCAACTATTATTACATGTTGAGCGAGTTTACCGGCAATAAGGAGGATTTAAAGAAAGCAGAGGAAATAATCCATAACGAAGTTATGCGATATGCCGAGTACATCAGATTCTATCAATCGTTGGAACCCGGTATGTATTATCGCTTGACAAGCCAAGATATGTATATCGACCGGACCATGTTTATGGACTATGTGAGTACGTATAAAGATATTACCGGCGAAGAAAAGACCGAAGAGTTACTGAATGAACTTGAAGGAATGGGCGTGAACTTTGGACGTATAGTGGAAATGAGTAAAAATCAAAAGAGTTGATATGTTTATAGAACAACCGCCTCTGTTTTATCGTATTCTGTTTCCTGAATGCGTGTGGCGATTGCACAAGAAACGCAAATGCGTATATCTTACTTTTGACGACGGACCTATTCCGGAAGTAACCCCGTGGGTATTGGATACGCTTGACAGGTATGGGGTGAAAGCCACATTCTTCTGCGTGGGCGATAACGTAAAACGCAATCCGGGGCTGTTTGAAGAAATAAAGCGGAGGGGGCATAGTGTGGGAAACCACACTATGAACCACCTGCAAGGTATGAAGGTAACGGCACGCAGGTATCTGCGTAATGTTGCAGAAGCCAATATGCTCATAAAATCTCCTCTTTTCCGTCCGCCACACGGTCTGCTGAAATGGGCGCAATCAAATGTGCTGCGAGAACATTTCACGATTGTAATGTATGATGTGGTGTCACGAGACTATAGCCGTAAACTCACAGGCGAACAAGTGTTGAAAAACATAAAGCGTTATGTGAGGAAAGGCTCTATAATCGTTTTTCATGATTCGTTGAAAGCAGAAAAGAACATGAAATACGCCCTACCCAAAGCGATAGAATGGCTTATGGAAAAGGGGTATTCGATTGAACGCATCAAGTCAAGCGAGGAATAAAAGCCACCTTAAACATGGATTTCATTGACGATAAGAAAGAACTTATCAGAGCCAAAGCATTGGAACTTGGTTTTGATGCCTGCGGTTTTGCCATTGCCGAAAGAGTGGATGAAGACGCCATGGTTCAATATCTTTCTTGGATAGAGAATGGTAAGAATGACTGTATGGATTATGCAGCAAAATATATGCCATTGAGGAACGACCCTCGTGAACTTTTTCCGGGTGCAAAAACCATGATATGCGCAGCTATGAACTATTTTCCTGCCGTAAAGCAACCAAAGAATGCCCCGCAGTTTTCTTATTATGCCTATGGAAAGGATTATCATAATGTGGTACGCAATCGGCTAAAATTATTGGCACGGTTCATAAAAGATAATTGGGGCGCAGATTCCCGTGCGTGTGTCGACACGGCTCCTGTCAGAGAAAAATATTGGGCAAGAAAAGCAGGGATAGGTATGATAGGACGTAACAATATGCTTATTATACCCGGAAAAGGCTCCTATTTTTTCCTTGGAGAACTCATCACAGAGCTTGAGATTTCCCCCGATGCTCCTTGCACACTGACTTGCGGCGATTGCAATGAATGTGTTGACAGATGCCCGGGCGGCGCTTTAGCTGAAAAAGGCAGCCTTGATGCACGCCGATGCCTTTCATGCCAACTTATAGAGAATCGCAGTACATTGCCTGCATGGGTAGGCGCTGTGGCGGGGAAACAAGTGTATGGATGTGACGAATGCCAAAAATGCTGTCCGCATAACAAAAATGCTCAACACACCGACATTCCGGAATTCACCCCCGATGAAAAGATGCTTTCACTCACTCTCGATGATATAATCCTGATGACTGACGTGCGTTTTAAGGAATTATTCGGGAAAAGTGCAGTCAAAAGAGTTAAACTTGAAGGGCTGAAACGCAATGCGCAAATTATAGCCAAAGAGTTCAAAAAGTAGTTATATAAATAAAATATAATTACCGGTATTTGTAGTATAAGAATAAAATTTACTTACCTTTGTGGCTGTGAGTGAATCAAGCAAAATAATGTCATATAATAATTTATATCGAAAAAATTATGGTAGAGAAAATGAAATTTAAAAGTCTTTTTATGTTTGTGATGGCTGTATTGATGTCAGTAACAGCCGTTTCTTGTTTAGGTGACGATGAAGAAGAAATCGTGTGGGTTGAAGAGGTTGCGTCTGAAACCGGATTGTGCAATGCAACTTGGGTATTGACAAGTATTATAGGTGAAGAAGTAGAGACAGACGTCCCCTATAAATCATACACATTCAATATATCGGGTACAGGCTATTTGCAATACACCGATGAGGCAACAGGTGAAATCAAGACAGACAATTTCACATGGAAATCATATAAGTACGGTACTTCTCATAAATTGAGCCTGATTGTAGAAGGATATGAAAATCAAGGCGCAGCAGAAACTCTGTACGCCATTCAAAACTTGGTTACATTACGCTTGCAAGTACAGGCTGAAAACGGTTATATAGCTGTAGAAGAATATACAGCCGAATAAATCATCAATGAGCCTCAAGCCAATTATGGGCAGCGCCTGCCGAAGGTATCATAGGAACCTTACCGCGATAGGCGTTGCTCATTTCGTTTAATACGATATTACGCACTGTTTCAAGTTCTTCAGGTACTACGTCAAAGTTCAATTCATCGTGTACCTGCATTATCATCTTAGACCTCAGCCCTTCATCTTTGAAACGGCGATAGATACGCACCATAGCAATCTTGATGATATCTGCGGCAGTTCCTTGGATAGGTGCATTGATAGCATTCCTTTCGGAGAATCCTCGCACTACAGCATTACGCGAATTAATATCGGGCAGCATACGTCGCCTTCCGAGCATTGTGCTTACGTATTCCTGCTGTTTTGCTTTTTCTATCGCAGAATCCATGTATTCCTTTACTTTAGGAAACATGGAAAAATATCCGTCAATGAGCATTTTTGCCTCTGCACGCGGAATCTCAAGACGTTGAGCCAGCCCAAAAGCCGATATTCCGTATAAAATACCGAAATTGGCAGTCTTTGCTTTGCGGCGCTGATCGGGCGTAACGTCATTCGGCTCTTCATGATAAATTTTCGAGGCTGTAAGAGTGTGTATGTCTTCACCTTTATTGAATGCCGTTACCATTGTTTCATCTCCGCTGAAATCAGCTACAAGGCGCAACTCGATTTGTGAATAATCGGCAGAAAAGAATACATTACCTTCAGCCGGAATGAATGCTTTACGAATTTCTCTACCCTCCTCGCTACGCACAGGCACGTTTTGCATATTAGGGTTAGCCGAAGACAATCGTCCGGTGGCTGTAACCGTCTGATTATAGGTTGTATGCACACGTCCCGTACGCCGATTGATAAGTAAGGGAAGAGCCTCTACATAGGTAGAAAGCAACTTACGTAATCCCCTCACATCAAGAATCTTGCCCACAATGGGATTTTTATCTTTAAGTCGCAGCAGCACCTCTTCCGATGTTGAATATTTACCGCCCTTGGTCTTTTTCGCATTTTCATCGAGTTTCATCTGCCGGAAGAGTATGTCTCCCACTTGCAAAGGTGATGATATATTGAATTCCGTACCTGCCAATGCATAAATTTCTTGTTCTAAATCATGCATTTGAGTTTTTAGTATTGTTGCATAGTCATTAAGTACACTCACATCAATTCTTACGCCGTTTTTCTCCATATCGGCGAGAACTTCAATGAGAGGAAGTTCCACGTCGGTAAACAACGTTTCCATTCCCAATTCCTTGATTTGCGGCTCAAGTTCCGATTTAAGCCGTAACGCAATATCAGCCTGTTCACAAGCGTAGTCACGCAAGAACTCAAGCGGAGCATCCTCGGCAGCACGTTTCAGTCGTCCTCCTCCATCGGTTAATTTTTCCGATGGAATCATTTCATACTTCAACAGTGCGGATGCAAGCCGCGATATATCATGACTGTTTTCCGGCTGAATAAGATAATGGGCTACCGAAGTATCATAATATGGAGCACTTATATTAATGCCATCGTTCTGCAATGCGAGCATGTTGTTTTTTACATCGGCACTAACCAATATTGACGATGTGTTCTCAAATATGGGTTTTAATGCCGACAGCATTTCCTTACGCAACGTTTTGTCGTTTGGTATAGGGATATAAGCAGCAACCGATTTCATTGCAGAAAATCCCATGCCTATAATACGCTGGTCGATATTGTCGATACCATCGGTCAATATACACACACCGAATTCTTTTATAGACGTTAGTTTTTTTGCCAATTTATAGACTAATGCAGGATTGTCGATTATGTCATAGCGATGATTTTCCGTTTCGATTGACGCTAAAGGTACTGATATGGATTCAAGCTGATTATCAGTGTCATTCCCGAAGAGAGATGGTTGTGCCGTATCGCTATTTGATGCGGCATCAGCCATTGTTTGCTGGGATAAGTTTTTACCTATAATCCTTGTGATAAGCGTCTTGAATTCCAATTCATTGAAGACCTCATACAAAGCATTATAGTCAGGTTCTTCTCGAATTAACGTTTGTTCGTTGAAATCGACGGGCACATCGGTTTTTATCGTGGCGAGAAACTTGGAGAAACGAATCTGTTCGGCGTTTTCTTCAACCTTGGCTTTCATCGCACCTTTCAGTTCTCCCGAACGTTCAAGCAATCCTTCAACAGAACCAAATTGCTTTATCAATTTTATAGCCGTAATCTTCCCCACCCCCGGGCAACCCGGAATATTATCCACTTTGTCACCCATCAAAGCCAAGTAATCTATCACTTGAAGGGGGGTATCGAAATCATACATTTCGCATACTTCCTTCACTCCAAGAACTTCAAAATCGGCTCCCTGCTTACCCGGCTTATACTGGAAGATACATTCATCCACCACCTGACCGAAATCCTTGTCGGGAGTCATCATATATGCTTTAAAACCTTTTTCCTGCGCTTTCTTCGCCAAAGTACCTATCACATCATCGGCCTCATATCCAAGCACTTCTATTACAGGAATACGATAAGCTTCCAAGATGCGCTTGATGTAAGGTATAGCCAAACGAATGTCTTCGGGTGTAGGCGGACGTTCTGCTTTATAACCCTCAAATGCATCATGGCGGAAAGTGGGCCCCGGTGGGTCGAAACACACCGCAATGTGTGTGGGATTCTCTCGTTTCAATACATCCTGCAATGTATTGACAAAACCGTATATCGCAGAGGTGTTGAACCCCTTCGACGACATGCGAGGAGCATTAATGAGCGCATAATAAGCCCTATATATCAGTGCATAAGCATCAAGCAAAAATAGTTTTTTTTCTTCCATTTCCATCAACAGGAGTTTAGTGTTATGCGAATTTACAACTATTTCTCAATATAGACCAATTGAAATAACTCAAAATAAAGAACTTTTCCTTCTTATGCGTTTTAAATCGATAAAAATTACTTGAAGGTTCTGAGATTTATTGTTACTTTTGCAACTTAATCGTCGATTTATGGGAGGTATTAAAACAATTCAACAAAATATAGCTCAGGATCTTTCCAAGCTTAACGATATTATCAAGGATGCTCTTAACAGCGATTCTGCCCTAATGCACCGTATTGTTTCCGGATTTTTGGAATCTAAAGGCAAGCAGATACGTCCGATACTTGTGATTCTTAGCGGAAGATTCTTTGGCGGAGTAAACAACAGCGTTCTATATGCAGGAGCAGCGATAGAACTTCTGCATAATGCTTCGCTTATCCATGATGACGTTATAGATGAATCCAAAGAACGCCGCGGGCAGCCTACCATCAACCGAATTTGGGACAACCACATCTCGGTACTTGTAGGTGACTTTTTCGTAAGCGCATCTTTGCATTGTGCTGTACAAACAGAGAACCATAATATCACGGCTGTGCTTTCCCGTTTGGGCAGAGAACTGTCACTCGGCGAAATGAGCCAAATCGACAATGCACGCCGGCATAATATTGACGAAAACACTTATTTAGATATCATAAAGCACAAAACGGCATCTTTGTTCAAATGCTGCGTGGAGGTGAGCGGACATGCGACCAATGCCGATACCAAGCAACTTGATGACTTGATGAAGTTCACCGAATTGTTAGGCTTGTGTTTCCAGATAAAAGACGATATTTTTGACTATTTTGAGGACAAAAATATAGGTAAGCCTACAGGCAACGACCTAAGAGAGGGTAAAGTGACTTTACCTCTCATTTATGCTCTCTCGAAAGTGACGGCAGAAAACCATGACGAAATGGTGGCTACCGTAAAGAAGAATGAACTTTCAAGTGAAGAAATTGCGGCACTTATCGAGTATGCAAAAAATGAAGGAGGTATAGAATATGCTTATGCCACTATGGAACGCCTCCGCGATGAAGCTTTTGCCATTCTTGACGGTTATCCTCGGAAAGAGGCTGTAGAGGACTTCAAGGAACTTTTCAACTTCATTATACAACGCAACAAATAACGAATGCTTGAACCGTATCTCATAAAAGGACGTATCGAGGCGGGATGCGATGAAGCCGGAAGGGGGTGTCTTGCCGGTCCGGTAACGGCAGCGGCTGTGATACTTCCTGAAGGGTTCAGCAATGAATTACTCAATGATTCCAAACAACTTACCGAAAAACAGCGCGACTTGTTGCGCCCTATCATAGAACGTGAAGCATTGGCATGGGCTGTTGCGTTTGTTTCTCCGCAAGAAATCGACGAAATAAATATTCTTAAAGCGTCTTTCACTGCCATGCACCGTGCTATAGACCAATTATCGGTACGCCCCGAGGCTCTTCTGATTGATGGTAACAGATTCATGAAATACCACGACGTGCCTCACACATGTATTGTGAAAGGAGACGGAAAGATGATGAGTATTGCAGCTGCATCGGTATTGGCAAAGACTCATCGCGATGAATATATGCGCAAGATAGCACAAGACTATCCGCAATATGCATGGGACAAGAACAAAGGATATCCCACAAAGGATCACAGAATGGCAATCGAGAATTGTGGAACCACGCCGCACCACCGCATGACCTTTCAGCTCCTCAACCCCCATTTAAGCTTATTTTAACCACATATCACAGCAACATTATGGCAAAGAAGATTTTAATTACAGGTGCCGGCGGTTTTGTTGGCGGTTTTATTGTTGAGGAAGCTCTCAAGAGAGGATATGAGACTTGGGCGGCAGTACGCGCCACCACATCGCTTGAATATCTCACTGATGAAAGAATAAATATCATTGAACTGGATTTTGCCAATCCAGAAACGCTAAAAAAGCAAATATCCATGTTTATTGCCGAAAAAGGCAAATGGGACTATATCATTCATAATTTGGGCGCAACTAAATGCGCCAATTTCAGAGACTTCAACCGTATTAACAGCGATTACCTGAGAGACTTCACCGACATTCTATGCGAAACCGATGGAGTTCCTGAGAAATTCCTGCTCATGAGCAGCCTTAGCGTTATGGGAATCGGTGATGACAATAACTATACTCCGTTCAAGACTTCGGATATTCCCATGCCTAACACGTTCTATGGCGTATCTAAGCTCATGGGTGAACAGAAAATCAAGACAATTCCGGATTTCCCGTATATTATCTTCAGAGCCACCGGCGTATACGGACCTCACGAAAAGGATTATTATCTGATGATAAAAAGTATTGCGCGCGGGTTTGATTTCAGCGTAGGATTCAAGAAACAAATGCTCACTTTCATCTACGTAAAAGATTTGGCGCATGCCATGATAGACGCTCTTGAATCTCCCAAGGCTATAAGAAAAACTTATTTTATAGCAGAAAAGAGAGGATACACTCAGAAAGAGTTTCGTAAAATAGTGGCTGACGCTTTGGGAAAGAAATTCGTAATACCTATTTGCGCACCGCTTTGGCTAACACGCATAATATGCCGGATTTCGGAACAAATAGGAATCATTCGCATGAAACCAAGCACACTCAACAGCGACAAATTCAGAATCATCAAACAACGCAATTGGCTATGCGACGTGAGCGATGGGGAAAAGGATTTCAACTTCTCTCCGGAATACGACCTTGAAACAGGTATTCGCGAATCCATAAAATGGTATAAACAAGCCGGCTGGCTTTAATGGTTTTCACCCTCTCTCCATGAATGAGGTACAACAATCGGAGGATGCGTAGGCTTATAATTAGCAGGTTTATTTGCTTTCATACGTGCAGCGGCAGCAGCTGCCGTTAAAGTGGGACTAAACGTCAAAGAAGCAGAGACGATATTCGACACTATAAAGGAGATTACGAAAAAGAATACATAAGTCCAAGGGCAAAGCTAAACCAACACAAAGAATCTGTTTAAAACAAAGGCGGTTTAGAACGTCTGCATGTCCACCAAGCGTTTATAGTAATTGTCGAGAGCGATAAGTTCATCATGGGTGCCGCGCTCAACAATCTTTCCTTCATGCATCACGCATATCATATCGGCATTTTTGATTGTGGACAGACGGTGAGCAATCACTATCGTGGTGCGATTCTTCATCAATCGGTCAAGAGCTTCCTGTACCAAACGCTCACTTTCCGTATCGAGAGCCGAGGTCGCCTCATCCAATATCAATATAGGAGGATTTTTCAGTATGGCACGGGCGATACTGATGCGTTGGCGTTGACCGCCCGACAATTTGCAACCGCGGTCGCCTATATTGGTGTCAAATCCGTTTTCCGACGCCATAATGAAATCATAAGCGTTGGCTACCTTAGCCGCATCTATCACTTGCTCCATAGTAGCGTTTTCCACGCCGAAAGTTATATTGTTATAGAATGTGTCATTGAACAAAATCGCCTCTTGGTTGACATTACCCATAACTCCACGCAAGTCAGCTACGTTAAAGTTGCGAATATCGATACCTCCTATTGTAATACAGCCCTCATTTACGTCATAGAAACGCGGCAGAAGGTCGGCAAGAGTGGATTTTCCCGAGCCTGACTGCCCCACAAGAGCTACCGTTTTGCCGTATTCGACATCGAGACTTATGTCATCGATGACCCAGTCATTCCGATAGCGGAAACGCACATTTCTGTATGATATATTACCTGCTTTGCTGTTCATCGGAACAGGTTTTTCGGGATTCTTAATCGGATTTTCGGCATTAAGGATTGCATCTATACGCTCCATCGATGCTATACCTTTCTGAATAGAGTATGAAGCTTTGGATAAATCCTTGGCAGGATTGATGATATTATAAAATATCACCATGTAATAAATGAACGATGCAGCTGTGATAGATGAGTGTCCCGACAATATGAGTGTTCCGCCGAACCACAGCACGATGGCAATAGTTGCCGTTCCAAGCAATTCACTCATAGGATGGGCAAGATCATATCGACGGTTTCGCTTGTTGTAGAGTTCGGCATATAATTGATTCTCTCTTTGAAAACGATTTCTTACCTTCTGTTCGGCATTGAACGCTTTTATTATACGCAATCCGCCAAGTGTCTCCTCTATCGTGGACAGGAGTACACCCCATTGCTTTTGCCCCTTGAGCGATACGCGTTTCAATGTTTTACCCACTCTGCCCATTACCATTCCTGCTATAGGCAAAAGAATAAGCACAAACACAGTCAACTGCCAACTTACGGCTATCATCATTGCAAGGCATGCTATTATCATCACGGGATTCTTGAGCATCATGTCGAGAGATGCCATTATCGAGTTATCCACCTCTATCACGTCACCGCTCATTCGTGCTATCACATCGCCTTTTCGCTCATTGGAGAAGAATCCTATAGGCAGACTTGTAAGTTTATTGAAGATGACATTTCTAATATCACGCACCACACCCGAGCGCACCGGAATAAGGAAATAAGAACCTAAGTAAGCCGAGCCGGTCTTCAAAGCGGTCATTATCACAAGAACGATGGCTAAAGTTGCAAGCGCCACCGATTGCCCGCTGTTCTCCACAATCTGCTGAACGTAATAATAGAAATTATTTACCGCAACGTCCTTTAAAGAACCGCTTCCCCATGCCATGAAAGCGTAGACCTTCTCGTCTATCTTGAACAGCATCTGCAGGATAGGTATAATAAGGGCAAAAGAGAATAACGTGAGGAATGCCGTCAAAATGTTAAAAAGAAAATTTAATGCAATATATTTCTTATACGGCGGTACAAATCTCACAAATATTCTAAAAAAATCTTTCATTGTCGATATTAATTAATTTTTTGAGACTACAAAGATAGAACTTTTAAACTTTATAGCTTACTTTGCATCGAAAAAAATACATACGAGGGAATTCCCCCATTAATAGAATAATTTTTACTATGTGGAATTATATGAAGATTCCATTGACAAATAAGTATAAATCGAGATGAATTTGAATAGAAGATTTGAATCTGCTTTATTGTGTGCTGTGATTGCACTGTTTCTATCTACTGTTTCAGCTGTAACGATAACCGGAAGGGCTGTTGATGCCGGCGACAAGTCAGGTTTGGCGGGGGCTACGGTAAAATTGCTGAAAGCCGGTCGCGACAGTTCCCTTGTAAAGGGGGTAAGTACCGATGTAAACGGTCTTTTCCGTATTTCCGGGATTGAACAGGGTAAATATGTGGTGAATATATCCTACATAGGATATAAGACTTATAGCAAGAATATTACGGTAGCCAAAGGCGGCAACAACATTCGCCTCGGCGATATTCCCGTAGAACCGGGTTCTATCATGCTGAAAGAGGCAGTCGTTACCGGAGTAAAGACTGAAATAACGGTAAAAGAAGATACGGTAGAATATAATGCCGATTCTTATAAGACGCAACCCAATGCCGTGGTCGAGGACTTATTGAAACGTTTACCCGGTGTGGAGGTCGGCAGTGACGGAAAAATCACCGCCAACGGAAAGGAAGTCACCAAAATTCTTATCGACGGTAAAGAATTCTTTGCCGATGATACCAAAGTGGGTACAAAAAATCTACCGGTGAATATCGTGGATAAGGTTCAGGTTGTGGACAGGAAATCTGATTTGGCTCGTCTCACCGGTGTAGATGACGGAGAGGATGAAACCGTCATCAACCTCTCGATCAAAAAAGGTATGAACAACGGGTGGTTCGGAAACGTATCAGCAGGCTATGGAACCGATGACCGTTATGAGGTTAATTTTATGCTTAACCGCTTTAATGACGGAAACCAGTACACTTTCCTCGGAGGTGGCAACAACACCAACAATATGGGGTTCACCAATGGAGCCATGTCCCGCTTTAATCGTTTCGGTGGCAATAACGGAATCAATACCACTCAGAATGTAGGTTTCAACTTCAACGTAGGCAGCAAGGACAGCGAGAAGTTCCGTGCCGGAGGACATGTGATGTATTCTCACAGCGATCAGGATTCCCGCAACCGGAATGATCGCCAATACCTGATAGAACCTACCACCTACAGCCATTCGCGCACTTACAGTCGCGACAAGAGCCACAATGTAAACGGTAGTTTCCGCATCAAGTGGGAGGCTGACTCTTTCAATACATTTGAGTTTCGCCCTAATTTCTCGTTTAACTTCAACAATTCCACAAAGATTGACTCCACTCGCACCCTCGACGGAGAGATGCGTAATGTAAACTATATTTACAATAATGATAATTCTGATGGCAGCAGCTATGAATTCGGCGGTCAACTCGTTTATAACCATAAGGTGCGCTCTCATCCCGGACGCAGTTTCAGCGCACAGTTGCGCTATAACTTCAGTGATGTAAACGAAGATGGCAACAGCTACACCGAAAATATTTATTATCAAACCGATGACCCGGATGAATTTATCCGGCAAATAGAGGAAAATCATCGCTGGAGCAATAATGTACAGGGTCGATTGACATGGACTGAGCCTATTGGCGATATCAAGAAAGCCCTTTTCTTCGACATAGCTTATCGTGCGCAATACCGTTTCAATAACGCCGACAAGTTTGTATATGACGTGCCTTATGTTCCGGCTACCGACGGAGCTGTGGAGGCAGGGCGTTTGGCACGATTAAGCCGCTTGCTACAAACTCCGGGGGTCAGAGATTACATCGAGGAAACCTATACATCATTTGCGCTCACTAATCCCGTTCTGCTGGAACAAGTGCTTTCAGATGAATCGATGATGTCCGACCCGGTGCTGAACACCGATGACAGCAACAGTTTCCGCAACGATTTCTTCTCTCAGTCACTCGAGCTGGGAATACGCAAGGTAACAAAAGATCTTAATGCCAACGCCGGTATATCGTTTAATCCGTCGATGTCGCGCAGTCGCAACCTGTCTGACCCCGACAAGAGCATACCCACTCGCTGGGTGTGGAATTTCGCCCCCTATGCACGCATCAGGTTCAAGATGTCAAAGACACGCTCATTACAATTGAATTACCGTGCAAGCACAAGCCAACCGTCGATGACACAATTGCAACCGGTGGAAGACAACTCCAATCCGTTGCGTGTGGTAAAGGGTAATCCCGATTTGAAACCATCGTTTACCCAGCGATTACACTTCCGCTACAACGATTTCAATCAAGATGCGCAACGCAGTATAATGGCTATGGCTTTTATGCAATACACGCTGAACAGCATTATATCGATGACCGACTATAACAGCGAGACCGGAGGACAGTATACCACCTACGGTAACGTGAACGGCGTGTGGAACGCCTTTGCAATGGGTATGATAAGCGTACCGCTCAAGAATAAGAAATTCTATTTCTCTTCACACTTGAACACACGCTATTCAAGCACCGTGGGTTATAACAACGGAGAGTATAACCGCAGCGGTTCTCTTTCGGTAAACGTATCGCCGGGAATGACCTACCGCTCGGATTATGTGGAAATCCAGTTGCGCCCTAATTACAATATACAGACCACCCATAACACCGTCAACACGCAGAACGACCTTACCGTACACCGCTATGGCGGCATGCTCGACGGTAATGTGACATTGCCTTTCGGGCTGTCCTTGAATACCGACATTAATTTCTCGGCATCGAGAGGCTATTCCGACGGATATGATACCGACCAGTGGCTATGGAATGCATCGGTTTCTTACGAGTTCTTGAAGGGGCGACAAGCATCGATCACAGCCAAAGTATATGACATCTTGGGACAGAAGAAAAGTATTTCCCGCACGGTGAATGCCAACTATATACAGGATAGCGAATATAATGCACTCACACGCTATGCCATGTTCACATTCGCTTATAAGTTCAATACTTTCGGCTCTGACAAGGATCTTCCGGAAGGAGCGCGCAACTACGGCGGATGGGGAGCCGGTCCCGGAAGAAGTATGAGAGGACCCGGCAGGCGATAAATAACAAAAAGGGCTATTTGCCCTTTTTTGTTATACGCTGCAGGTCATACCGTTCTATCAGGCTTATCAGTTTGTCGGGATACTTGGAATCGGTCGCATAGCCACACTTGCGCAATGCCTTAGCCCATTTTTTGTAGTCGGTAACTTTGTGTTTGAAAAGCGGTTCATAGCGCTTGCGTTTCAAGAACAGTGCATGGTCTCGGAAAGAATCCTCGGCTTTATCATATTTGCGGAAACATTCGTTTCCGCTTTCTGCTTTATGGCTTATAGTTTCCCCTTCCCAGTCGCCACCGCACTTTATCCCGAAATGGTTGTTTGCCTCCGTTGCAAGACGACTTCTGCCGGCATTGCTTTCCAGCAACCCCTGCGCAAGCGTGATGCTTGCAGGAATTCCGTATTTCTTCTGATGTTTAAGTGCTATGTCCTTGTATCGCTTGATATACTCGACATGCTCCTGAGATTGCTGCGCCATAGCTCGCGAACTGCCCATAGCCGGGATTAAAAACACCGCTATCAGCATGGAAAAAACTCTCAAGTAATTGAATTTTGAGAAAATACCGTTATATTTGTGGAAATACTTGTACATAAAATTATGGAAAATAGAATTATAACGACAAAGATAGGGGTTTATTCGCATAATGAACTTTCTGCCGAAGATAAAAATCTTGTGGAATGCGCAAAAAACGCTACAGCAACATCCTATTCGCCTTACAGCAAGTTCCAAGTGGGTGCGGCATTGCTGCTCGATAACGGTGAGGTGATTTCCGGCTCCAATCAGGAAAATGCGGCGTTTCCCAGCGGTACATGTGCCGAGCGTACCACAATCTTTTATGCCTCGGCTCGCTACCCCGGGGTAAGATTTCGAAAATTGGCGATTGCGGCGTTTACCGAGGGAATGTTTGTAGAAGAGCCTGTATCACCGTGCGGTGCTTGCCGTCAGGCTATACTGGAATATGAAAAGCTTGGTGGAGAACCTATCGAGATTCTTCTTGTAGGGCGAGATAAGGTGTATAAACTTGCCGGAATACGTTCGTTACTGCCGCTTTCATTTGAAGATTTTTGACGATGCAGCAGCACTGAAAACAAGACGGTCAAATTAAAACCGGATGCACTCCAAAAAGAAAGAATGCATCCGGTTTTTTTGATTTTATGATATCTATTGTGTCAATAGTTCTTATAGTTATAGCACTACCTTAGTTGCCTTTGAACCTTGACGCTTGATAAAGATTCCGTTTTCAGGATTAGCCACCTTCACACCCTGCAAATTGTAATATACAGCAGGAACATCATCAATACCGATTTCCTCGATACCGGTCAACTTATCATCAGCTGTATATTGGATTTTCTTTGTAGTGGTATTTACTATAATATACCATTCTCCTGCAGGTAATTTCATATTTGGCTCTGGGTTGTTCGTATAGGAATATTCAGTATCAGCAGCAGCTAAAGAATTGTAAATATTCGAGCCGTTGAATGCATCCCAGTTACCCTGTTTTGTACTTAATTTAAATTCAACTGCCGATGCTGAAGATACAAAATAATAGTAATGATCTTGATCTGCCAAATAAATAAACTCTTCGGCTTCTTCAGGATTCCATTGTGCTTTTGTAAATGAGCCTGTAATAAATACGCTGTCCTTTTTGTAAACCTTAATAATGCTTTCCGAACTTGCAAGTTCATCTTTTGTACTGCTTAAACAAGTTACTTTTACAGTATAAGAACCGGCTTCAGTTGCAGTCCATGTCGCTGTAGTGCCTTCTGTAACCTCACCATCAACATCTATCTGAATAATAGAACCTGTCGGTTGATTTTTTGCTGTTACACTTATAGAAACGACATCACCGGGATATACGGCATCCGGAGTAATGTTTACCGACAAAATGACATCTTCCGTTACTCCGTAGTATGACCAAGTACCGCCACCATTATCCCAAGTACCGGATTTCACCGTATAGTGGTTGTTTGTTCCATCATAAGTCAAATCAGCAGTTTGATTCCATTTGGTGTCCCAACTGTTTGTTGTATTTGATGGATTCATACGACAAAAAATTAAATTGTCCCATGTTCCTGCCGGCACTTCTACTTCATAAAGATTTGTTTCTCCGCTTACTGCTGTCATTGACTTCCAAGTATTTCCACTATTATTCCAAAAATAAACAGCAAAACGAGCACTTGCTTCTAACCAGTTACTATTTGGTGTCAAATAAAGTTTTGTTCCGCCGGGAATGCTTGCTGCGTTTGTAACGATTGCACAAATAAGTGCCAAGGTTAAAAAGTAAAATTTCTTCATAATGTCTTAAAGTTTTAAATTAGTGAATCTATTTAGTTAAGTCTTAAACTTCTACATCTGCCCTTTCTGTCTCAAAAGGCATCTGCCTTGCCTGTATCCTCTCTTACCAAGAGAGCGTACACCCCGACAGACAGAAACAGGATTATCTTGCAAATGTAGCATATTTTATAAAAAATAGGTCTCCATTTTTGCAAATATTTTCTAAAAACTGCTTTAAAACATATTATTCTTCATTATTCTACAACTTACTTCAATGATTTACTGCCGATATGCCCTCTCTATCCATAACCTCCGGGTAAAATGGTAACACTAAAATCGGAAAGAAGTAAGACAATCAGAATCTATAACCTACTGATACACAAAAATAGCATAACGTGAAACAAGCTGATTTTCAGGAGGTAACACAAGTTTCTTAGCTATAACATAAGAGGTGTACGCTCTCTTGGTAAGAGAAGATACAAGGTTCAAAAGCAACTAAGGTAGTGTTATAACTATAAGAACTATTGACAATATAGTTACTATTGCCACAATAGATACCATAACATCAAAAAGAGATGCGTTCCACCAAGGGAGCGCATCTCTTTTGTGTTATAAACCGATTTTCTTTCGCTTATTCAGCAGGTGGCAACATTACAAATTGAATGCGGTTGCCTGAAGCAAGTATTTGCTTGACAAAATCCTGAACAGCAGCAGGGGTAAGACCGCTTACGATGTCGCGGTAGCCCGCGTTACGATTTACACCTGTCAACAGATTGGTTCGCATAGTATTCAACCAATAACGGTTTTCGTGTTCGTTCTGGTCTATTGCCTTAAGCATATATTCTTTCACCTTGCTTAAATCGTCTTCTTTTACCGCTGTAGAAAGGTCGGTAAGCGCCTTAGTGGTGAGTTCACACACTTTTTCTTTCTTATTGGCATCTATTCCGAATACGGCTTGAACAGCGAGTGTGGGTTCAAATGACATATTCAATGAAGCCGATGCGTGAGGACTGTATGCCGCACCTTCGTCTTCACGTACACTGTTGGTAAGGTTGGTACTCATCAACTGACCCACGATGCTTGCCTTGATTATATTTTCCGGAGTGTAAGGAATATTGTTTGTATTCCAGATAGCAGCATACATGGCTTGCTTATTCTCGGTAGCATACACAAATTCACCGTAAACATCGCCTTTCTTCAAATCCAAGTGGTCGTTTACAGCAACTTCTTTATTACCTTTCTTCACCGGAAGCGATGCAATATATTGAGCGATATACTGTCTTAGCTGAGCTTCATCGAAGTTACCTATGATAATGAAGTCAAATTCTGCCGCATTGCCAAAACGTTCCTTGTGAATTTCAAGCATACGGTTGTAATCAGCCTTAGCAAGCAATTCAGGACCTATGATTTGAGCCTTAGGATTGTTTGCATAGATAAAGTTTGTCAGAGAGTCTTGGAACACATAGTTAGGCGAATTAACCTGATTCTTGAGTGCGCCTGCCACCATGTCCCTGACAACGTTGAATCCGTCGATGTCGTTTCTCGGACTCACGATGCCGGCATAAAGCAACTGCATCATCGTTTCAAGATCTTTAGGAGTGGTACGGGCTGTGATGAACTCGTTGGCTCCGCCGATGTTGAATGACACCGATGCCTGCTTACCGCTCATGAATTTGTTGAGATCATTGTAAGACAACTTGTCAACACCGTTCATGCTCCACAATTGGTTGTAGATGGATATGTTAGCGTGATCTTCGGCTCCGTATAGAGCTTCACCTCCCCAGCTTGATGCAGAAAGAGCTACTTCATCGTTTTTGAAATCGGTCTTTTTGATGTAAACCTTAACACCGTTGGAAAGTGTCAATTCGGTGAAACCGAACTTAGCCGGAGCTTCTTTCACAATAGAGCCGGCAGCAGGGATTTCGTTCAACAAGGTTAGGTTCATAGCCTCTTCGGCAGGCTTTTCGGTAGAAACAGCTTGTACTTCCTTGGCAGCGGCAGCCATTTCGGCATCGCTCATAAGGGTTACACCTTCCTTGACAGGACCGAGATTAAGCACCACAAGGTTTTTGCCGTTAAGGTCTATCAACTGCTTCATTGTAGCATTGATGATTTCAACGGGTAGCATCGGAGCCATTTGATTGATTTTCTCATATTCGTAAGCAATACCGCTTATCGGAGTATTGTCAAGGAAATGTGCAATATAAGATTGAGCGTATGCGTCATGTTTCTGCTTGTCACGGTTAGTGTAAGCCTTTTCAAGGCGGCTTAGGTATTCGTTGCGAGCGCGATCATATTCGCTTGCAGTGAATCCGTGTTCTGCTATACGCTTTATTTCGGTAAGCAAAGCCTGCAAAGCCGATTTTCCGCCTTTCTCGTTCACGTATGCCTGAACTGAAAGCGCACCTTTGTAGTTAGACAATAAGAATTCACCGAAACCGCCTCCTGCACTACCGAACGGTGCACCCGGTTTCATTGAGATTTCATCAAATCTTTGAGCTATCATGATGTCGGCTACACCGAAGATATAGTCATTCACGTATTGAGCATCGCTGTTACGCATTTCGCGTGGCAGGATGTCATATTTAACGAATGCCCATACAAGTTCGGCAGGCATTTCCTTATCGGCATAGCTTACGAAGATAGGTTGGTCGTTGTCAGGCACCGGGAAGTATTCAAACGGAGCCGGATTTTCGGGCATTTGGATGTGACCGAAAAGGTTCTTGATTTTTGCTTCCATCAGGTCAACATCTATATCGCCCACCACCACTATACCTTGAAGGTCGGGACGATACCACTTGTGGTAGTAGCTGCGCAAGTCGTCATACTTGAAGTTATCGATAACCTCGATAAGACCTATCGGCAGACGTTCGCCATATTTGCTGCCCGGGTAAATCGTAGGACCATGCTTTTCAATCATGCGGGTAATGGCATTGCCAAGTCGCCATTCTTCGTGAATAACTCCGCGTTCCTTGTCGATTTCGGCGTCTTCAAGCAACAATGCGCTTGCCCAGTCGTGAAGAATAAGCAAACATGAGTCTATCACAGCTTCTTTGGCTGTAGGTACACTTGTGATTCGATACACGGTGCGGTCGGTAGATGTATAAGCATTCAAGTCAGCACCGAATTTAATACCTTTTGATTCAAGCCAAGTCACGATTTTGTTTCCGGGGAAATTCTTTGTTCCGTTGAAACACATGTGTTCAAGGAAGTGTGCAAGACCGCGCTGACTTTCCTCTTCCTGAACCGAACCCACTTTTTGAGCGATGTGGAAATCGACTTGATTCTTTGGGAACTCGTTGTGACGGATGTAATAAGTCAATCCGTTGGCGAGTTTTCCAACTCTCACGGCAGAATCCACCGGAGCTGCCGGCACTTGCGGCATCTGTGCGCTCATGGTCGCAGACAGACCTATAAAAGCTATCGCTGCAAGTAGAAAATTGTAAATTTTTTTCATTGTTTATTGAATTAAAATAAATGTGATGTACTATCTATTATGTATCCTTAAAATCTCTGAACCTATCAATTACCGTAAGGTCTTTAAAGACCTTGACTAAAACAATTTGCCAAAATTAGGTAAATTCTCCCAATGTACGTTCCGTTTGCCGTTAAAAAACGTATAAACACACATATTAGACGTATTTTGCAGGTAAAAAGTTGCATTTCCACCCCAAAAAACTGCACAATTCCACATTTCTTCCCTCAAAAAAGCAAAAACGTTATCTCCTATAATTAATTTATGGCTATTCAAAACAACTTCTTATATCATACCGGTCATATATACAGGTAAGTAACTGATGTCATCGTTTCTTTGAAAATCTTTTGTATATAGTACATAACTATGCTTTATGCGAGATGAAAATTTTTCTCGAAAAGCATTTAACGATGTATGTGATTTATATCCGGAAGATTTCACCTCGATAGGGCATATTTTATTACCTCGAGAAATCAAAAAGTCTATTTCATAAAAATGTTTTTCATCAGCAGGGAAAGTGTAATAAAACAATTTATTTCCGGTGGCAACGAGCATTTGAGCTACCAAATTCTCATATACATATCCTAAATTAGCTTCCAACTTGTCGGTAAGTAATTTTTGATATATTATGTTTTCGGTGAAATCTTTATCCCAAAATGCCATGGTAACAAACAATCCTGTATCAACAATAAATAGTTTATATCGTGAAATATCTTGGGTTAGCGACATGCCTATATTGGGGTCATCGGCGTGGTAAGCAATCGAAACCACCTTGCTGTCCTCCAAATTTATAAGCATTTCTTCTTCCCTATTGTTTTCAACTTTCCCTATTACTGTTTGAAAATAATATCGTGAAACGTTTCGACTTAATTGAGCAGGAATTGCCATAAATAATTTACTCGTTTTTCCGGTTGGATCTATTTTCAAAAAATCATCGGCATATAACCTGACAATATTTCTTTTAACTGCATCAACCTTTGCCAAATTATTAGTGTCAAGGTATTCATTCACAGCTTGAGGCATACCTCCCACCAACATATACAGCCTTAAATCTCTTTGTTTCTCTCTATGAGCTGAGCCTAATGGAAGTCCTTTATCATAGAAAGTTTTAATCATAGGTAATGAAATCGTATCTCCTAACGCCCAACGAAATTCTTCAAAATCCATAGGGTACATATCGATTGTATCCTCTTCACTTGGGATTGTAATATTCTTAGTGTTTTGCTTAATGCTGATAAGCGAACCGGTTTCTATATAATCATATCTCCCGTCTTGAACCAAATATTTTATGGCTTGGCGAGCCAAGGGACACTTTTGTACCTCATCAAATATTATAAGCGATTTGCGTTCTTCAAGTACAACATTAAACGAGGCTTGTAATTGAAGAAAAATGAACTCAAGATTCATCAAATCATTAAACAAAGAACTGATACTCGGCGAAACTTTATTAAAATCAATGAGGATATAAGATTTATACTCGTTTTTTGCAAATTCTTCCACAATAGTGGATTTACCTATACGTCTTGCTCCTTGTATCAACAAAGCCCTTCTACCGGCTGCCTCATGCTTCCATTTAAGCAGTTTATCATATATTTTTCGCTTGAACACTTTCTTTACCATAGCTAAAAGATTGTTTTACAGTGCGAATATATAATAAAAATCCCTTTCCCGCAAATTCAAAACGCCATTTTCCTCCCTTTCCCGTAAATTTGAAACGCCATTTTCCTCCCTTTCCCGTAAATTTGAAAAACAAAAAATGCACCAACCTCCAAAAACAAAAATACCTGCTCGGGACAGAAAATGTGGGCGATATTGTTCAGTGAACGTTGTGTGCGGTTTTGGTGTGTAAAATTAGTGTGTAAATGCTTTTGGAATGCACACACCATAGCCTTGCATACCTCGCTGTTAATCAAATGTTTAGAAAATTTATTTGAGTTGGGAGCAAAAAAAATTGATTGTCTCACGACAACCAACCTTAATTAACCTTAAATCTAATACCATGAAAAACACGTTGCAAATTTAAGCGTTTTTTCAATTCTGTCAATACCTTTTACAGAAAAAACGCACAATATTAATATTCTTTAATTTATTTTCAGTATTTGAAACAAATATTTATTTCAAGAAAACCTATAAGAATTTAGAGCAAATTCACATTTTATTTCGGGAATTAATTTTAAGGAGTATTTTGGTATGGATTTATGCAAAATTATGAAAGTAATAGCAGGCCGGCTTTTTCCAAATAGTTTGGTAAAAAGACAATCAAAAGAGCTTTAAAGAAAACGAAACTCGCTTTGAGTATAAGCCTCAGGGAGTTTCATCATCTCCTTTAACAGCCAATGCATCCGCTTTAAGTTTTTCTTTATAGGCTTGCAATCGTTTTCGCCAAGCTGCTCGTTTTGCGGCTTCTTTTGCAGCCTTTTGCTTGAGATACTGCTCGTATTGGTTTTCCAAAAAATTATCTGCCATATTCATCTGATACAAAAAAAGGCGGTGAGCCATAATCTAAAGGAGCTGAGCCAAAAATAACTTTTGACACAACTCCTCTGTTTTGTCGGGGTGAGAAGACTCGAACTTCCGACCTCTACGTCCCGAACGTAGCGCGCTGCCAACTGTGCTACACCCCGCCTACTTTGTTTATCGGGTGCAAAGATAATGCAAATAAATGAAAAAATCGCACTCCTGACAAAAAAAATTCATCATAAGGATTTCTTATAAGCACGGCGACGCTTATGCTGCTCCGTATCGAAATACTGCCATTGAGACTGAACCTTTTGATTTATTTCCAATTCCGGATTACTTTCGGCAAAGCGATAGCCGTTTTTAATATATTCCGGAATAAGATCGGCAAAAAGTAATGCGTTCACGCCTTTGCTCTGATATTCCGGTTTTATGGCTACAAGCATAAGGTCGACAATATCATTTTTTCCGCGCAAAGCTTTCAACAAATGCCACCAACCAAACGGGAACAAGCGTCCGCGTGATTTCTGCAATGCCTTCGACATGGACGGCAATGTTATACCCACTCCTATCAACTCTCCACTTTCCTCGGCAATAAGGCACACATTCTCCAACCTGAGTATAGGCAAATACATGTTTATATAGTGCTTTATCTGCTTATTGGTTAGAGGCGAATAACCGTAAAGAGGGTCATAAGCCTCGTTTATCAGTTTGAAAATTGCTTCGCCATAATCTTTCACCAACTTCTTTGAGCTGGTATATTTCGGCGTAGACAGATTATACTTCCGCCTTATAATATCGGCTATACGTGCCATTTTTTCAGGTACAGCCTCAGGTACACGCATTTTGAATTCTATCCAGTCTATCTCTTTTTCAAACCCGAGAGCCTCCAAATGCTCGGGATAGTAAGGATAGTTATAAATCGTAGCCATCGTGCTTAATTGGTCGTAACCCTCTATAAGCATACCTTCCGGATCCATATCGGTAAATCCCAACGGTCCCACAATGGTATCCATCCCTTTCTCACGCCCCCATTGTTCAACAGCCTCAATCAAAGCCCTGCTCACTTCCTTGTCATCTATGAAATCAACAAAACCGAAGCGCACGTGCCGCTCGTTATATTTCTCATTGGTGACTTTATTGATGATACCCGCTATTCTACCCACAGGTTTTCCCGAAACATCATCATAAGCCATGAAATACTTGGATTCACAGAATTCAAATGCCGGATTTCCACTTGGTACAAGTGTGTTCAACTCGTCAAGGACAAGCGATGGTACATAATACTCATTACCCTTGTACAGATTAATACCGAAGTCAACAAACTTTTCAAGTTTGCTCTTCTTAGCCGGAATCTCTTTTATTATAACTGCCATATAATTTTTCTTATTTGCTCCGATGACATATCAACTTTCGCATTGAGTGCCATTCCGCTTCACGGGGTCAAAATTACTTAAAATTAGTTATTATACCAAATCAGCACAGCAACAGCCGCTATAATGATGACCGTGAGTGCCACATACACTTTATCGTACTTATGTTTATTCATAACCGTATATTATCGTTATAGTACCTTATTTTTTTATCTACTTAGAACTGGAAATAAATGAACGGCGACACATCTTCACTCATGAATTGAACCACCAACTGCACCACAATCAGGAATACTGCCAACTTGACAATCCACGGAGAACGCACAAAACGCTCACCTGCCAGCGCCCACCATCGCTTGGGCAGAGCATGAGCGATAATTATTACCGACATAAGTATGCACCACACATAGCGAACCTCTACAAACACGGGAAGATAGTCAATATGGAAATTGGAGAAAATATTCTTAATGATAAGCCATGAGTCCATCCATGAATCAGCACGGAAAAACACCCACAGCAACGATACGTATATAATAGTTATCGCCCAACACACCGACCGAACCCACCATTTATCGGGAATTCTCGACAGCCAAGGCTTTGACGCCTTATGCACCGCTAATCCCGCACCATGCATAGCTCCCCAAAAGACAAATTTCCACGCTGCGCCATGCCAAAGCCCGCCTATAAGCATAGTAAGAAAATTGTTCACATAGGTGCGGAACGTGCCTTTACGATTACCACCCAATGGAATATACACATAATCGCGCAACCATGACGACAATGAAATGTGCCAACGTCTCCAGAACTCTGTCAGATTAAGCGATTTATAGGGGAAGTCAAAGTTTGCACTCAACTTGAATCCCATTATCAGCGCAATACCTATTGCCATGTCAGAATAACCCGAAAAGTCACAATATATCTGCATAGTGTAACCTATTACTCCCATCAGGCTCTCCAATCCGGTATAACCGGTGGGATTGGCAAAAATCAAGTCGTTGTATTGCGATATGTAATCGGCTATAAGAGATTTCTTTATAACTCCGAGGATTATCAGCCAAAATCCGTAATAAATTTCTTCCTGCGTGGCCCTGGTATTATCTTTTATTTGTGGGAGAAAATAATCGGCTCTTACTATGGGACCGGCTACAAGTGCAGGAAAAAACGACAAGAAAAACGCATATTCAAGCCATGTATCGGTAGGTTTCACACGCCCTTTATATACATCCACTATATAACTTATAGACTGAAATGTATAGAACGATATTCCCACCGGCAGAATGATGTCAAGCGGCTGAAAATTACCGTTTACCATCATGCTCCAGTTCCACATGAAGAAATTGGCATACTTAAAGTAGCAAAGCACGCTCAACGATGCTGCAACAGACACCGCAACACAAAGTTTTCGTTTCAGCTCGGTTTTCTGTCTTACAAGGACTTTAGACAAAGTCCAGTCAAGCAATGACGTACCAACGAGTAACAGGAAAAAGACTCCGCTTGATTTATAATAGAAATACAAGCTGAAAGCAACCACAAACACAAGCATTTGCCAACGTCGCTCCTTCAGCATGGCATAAACAGGCATAAACACGATGAATAAAGCCCAGAAAATGCCCGATGAAAAAATCATTGGGGCATCTTTTTGGTAGGTGAGCAGTTCTGCGATGTTATGCCAAATGAGTGAAAAATCCATGTCCTGAGAAAGATTATTTTTTAGGTTGCAGAATTATCACTCGTTTCGGGCGAGCCTTAGCCGCCTCAGGCTTATCCATTTTTATGGGATGTGCAGCATGCTCAGGCATCCAGCGTGCTACGCTGTCCATCCACAGCCCCGCCGATTTGCGCGTGGGATGCGCACCGTCCTTGGCACGGTCAAAGTGCATTCCATTCGACAAAAAGAATGAGCCGTTCCTCGCATTCTTGGCTATCAAGTCGTTAATGCCGGTATCCGGTTTCCAGTTAGGCGGACCTATCCATACGTATGGCAAATTCCCTATCTGAGAAATAATATTTTTAACAAATTTATCGCGACGCTCAGCAATATTGCGTACAAACAGTTCATTGGCACCAAGCGAAATAAACACGTATGTAGGCTTAAACTCCTCGATATATTCTTGAAGTTTGGTAGTTTCACCCCACACCTCCGATGTAGAACTATACCAAATGACGGAATATAACGTATGTCCGTTTGCCTCGGCGTATGCAGCCAGACGCGGCGAAAGTCCTTCGAGCATGGAGTCTCCTATGAAAAGAATGGTTTGAGGCGTTTCATCCACCTCTTTAGGTTGTTCTACCACAGTATCGGGCATGCAAGCAAGGCTGTCATGAGCCACGACAGCCGTATCGGGTGCTTTGGTAAGGCGATCAATCATTCCCGACGACCTCAATTCAAAACCTCCCACCTTTATCGAGTCAAACCCCGATAAAGTCAAGAATATAGCAAACGATATAACCAATATCGCCCAAAATCCGAAATATTTCTTCATAAAAGTACTGCAAAGACGTGTTCACACACGTCTAAGGATTCTTTATTTCAACACGTTATTCTGTCTAAAACGCATTGACAATTATTTTCATTTGCAAAAATCGCAAGACTTTTGCAAATACGCAAACTTTCCCCCATAAAACTATTTTTCTTCAATCAATCTCAGAATCTGTTTTCTAAAAAGAGCCACAGCTTTCAATATCATTAAAAAGCCTAATCAGAGCCCGCCCTATTGCGTAAGATAAATTTACCGGTACTGCATTCCCTATTTGTTTATATTGAGAATTTAAATTACCTGAAAATTCCCAACTATCAGGAAAAGTTTGTATTCTTGCGTATTCCCTCACTGTCAAGGGACGAGTTTCAGTAGGATGACAACGTTCCGTTTGTTTCTGAGCCGGAGCACAAGTAAGTGTCAAACTCGGCTCATCCAAAGACAATCTCCTTGCCATTCCGGTTTTTCCGCCTTCTTGTTCAAAACTTTTACCCATGTATTCTTTTTGAACTTTTAGAGGTAAATCTTTCCAATAACCTCCCATAGGTACCAATTCCATCACCCGTTTTTTCTTTTCCGGATACTTTTGTCCGCACGACATAGGAACATCCGTATCATACAATATCCCTTTAAACAACGCATCCCTAAGCGTCATTACACGGAAATACGGAGACGGCCAATGAAATACAACCTTTCGGGCTATATCATTCCTTATAGCCACCATTATCAGGCGTTCTCTTTTTTGGGGAACTTGATATTTTATAGCCTGTAATACTCTGGGTTCAACAAGAGAATATCCCAATTCAGCAATAACATTCTTTACTACTTTAAGAGTATTCCCATTATCATGAGTAAGAAACCCTCTAACATTCTCACACATAAAAACTTTAGGGTTTATCTCCTTTACCGCTCTCGCCAATTCAAAAAACAACGTACCACGCGTATCGTTAAATCCACCCTTATTACCGGCATAGCTAAATGCTTGACAAGGAAATCCCCCTGTCAACAAATCCACCTTGTCCCTATACTCAGTGAAATCCAAAGAATGAATATCTGCTTCTACAACATTCCATTCAGGACGATTCCTTTTAAGCGTACTGCACGCATCACGGTCACATTCATTTAATAATACATGTTTAAAACCGGCTTTACTCATCCCCAAAGCCAAACCTCCGGCACCCGCAAAAAGTTCAACGCTTGTATATTCCCTTTTGGGTATGATTCTCATTTCATCACACCAATTGGTCTCTATCATTTCCTTTATTTCCGGAATGCCGACAAGATCTTTAACATAAAAAAAGACTTGCCCCCTCTCGTTTTCATGAGCTTTATACTTTCCCTTGTCTTTCCAACTTTGCAAAGTACGTTTTGACACACCCATTATGTCGGCAAAGTTCGTTTCAGTTATAATTGTAGGAGCCATAATCAAAAGTTTTCAAATCCCTCATAAGTTTTAAACGCAAGTAAATAAAGGCTTCTATAGAAATCGGTCTTATCCAATTCATCATATACCGTATTGCTTAGTTTTGCCGACACATCTTCGCTCACTACATCATCTAATATACATGGCAGCACCTTACACAATTTGAAAAAGGCATATTTATCACCAAAAACAATCTCATAAAATTTATCCATAGAAACTCTACGGATACGCTCATGCGAATAAGACTCTTTTCGGCCTTTCTCATTTATAGTTAAATTCCATACTTCATTTTGTGATTTTTTAGCAATAGTTTCCACCAACATGCAAACCGCTTTATCATCTTTGAGTATTTTACTTTGCATTTTCACATAAGTATCTGACGCACTTGCCGAATTCATTGTATTATGCTTATTTTTCATTTCCACATAAATGTGCAAATCATCATTCAAAACATCAAACCCACCAAGATCGCCATTTTCCGGAACAACCCAACCATTTCCGGCATATTTGAATAAATACTGATGAAAATACCCTATTCTGTTATTATTTGTCTTATCTATTTGCCGGAAACACTCCGCCTCTATTGCCTGACGAATATTTTGACCATAAATCTTAGCATCAAAAGTCATTTTTATCGGGTCTACTATATTTTTGTTAAACTCTTTCAAGTTTATGTTTCTTCGATATTGTAAAACGGTATTTTTCACATGATTGTATATATCAATATTTGAAATAAAACCGAGATTATAATCTTTCATATCTAAAAGTCTTATATATTTATATTACTCACGGCAAAGATACGTAATTTTCAATCAACGCCATTCATAAACCGCTTAAATTTATTTAGATAGGGTTTATAGTTTCCCTATACGGACTTCCCACGCCATATTTTACACCAAACCAACGACGGCTGAAATGTGTTTAATTAATCAACGGTATTATCGTAATTTTATGGAAAAGAAAGGCTTTTTTATTCAGATAAAGCAATACTTGAAAGAATATTTCGATTTGAAAGCTGAATTAGACGACGAGAAAACCGCCGTAGAAGCTGTGATGGACGGGGTGTCGTTCAAAGGTGCCAACATCATAATCTTGATTTTGGCAATTTTCATTGCATCGTTAGGCTTAAACACCAATTCGGCGGCAGTGATAATAGGTGCAATGCTTATTTCTCCGCTTATGGGTCCTATTATCGGTATGGGATTCGGATTGGGAATCTACGATTTCGACCTGATTAAACGGTCGTTCCGCAATCTTGCCATAGCGGCGGCATTCAGTGTTCTTGCATCCACGGTATATTTTCTTATATCACCTGTGAGCGAGGGGCGTTCAGAATTGCTGGCACGCACGTCTCCATCGATATATGATGTGCTGATAGGCTTTTTCGGCGGACTTGCCGGAATCGTGGCTCTTGCATGCCGCAAAAAAGGTAATGTAATACCCGGCGTTGCCATTGCTACAGCCCTTATGCCGCCACTCTGCACTGCCGGATATGGGCTTGCCACTTGGCAGTTGCAATATTTCTTCGGTGCATTCTACTTATTTCTCATAAACTCCATTTTTATAGGCTACGCCACTACAGTGGGTGTGAAATTCTTAGGTTTCAAGCAACGAACTTTCGTACATGAAACGACAAAACACAAAGTAAAAAAATATGTCACCACTATTATTATTGTCACTTTATTGCCAAGCATTTGGCTCACTTTCTCAATGATACGCGACAGCTATTTTGAGAACAGCGCAAACAACTTCATCAACACCGAGTTTGTGTTCCCCAATACACAAGTACTCAACAAGGATGCCGGAGTGAAAAACGGAAAGAAATTCATTCATGTGACATTGATTGGCGAACGTCTCAATACCGATTCTCTGCATATAGCCATGATGAAGAAAATAGATGGTAACCGATGGCTTAGAGGCACAGAGCTGACGATACAGCAGGGAGTGGCAATAGGAACAGCCAATCCGTTGAGTTCCCGGGAAATCACTGCTTCCATGTTTAATGAAATCTATGCCGACAACCAAAAGAAAATAGCGATTCAAGCCGAACAAATAGACTCTCTTATCCGCTGCATCACAATGGAAACGGAATTTGAGAACCTGTCACGGCAACTCGCACCGGAAATAAAGGTATTATTCCCCAAAGTGAAGGATATAGCCCTCAGTAAAAATGTATTCTGTTCCATCAACGAACAAAAGACCGATACGGTGAATCTCGCCATTGTGGAAGTGAACGGATTCATGCCAGCCAATGAAATGAAAAAATTTGAATCATATATCGAAGTACGTTCGGGCGTAAGCCCCATTAAAATAGTAAAAAGCGAAGTAATCGGAGTAAGATATTAAGAATCTGTTCTTATCTCGATAAAATTCACTATTTTTGCCGGCAAATATTCATCGCATAAAAATGAGGATAGCGATTATCAACAGAAGCGACTTGAACGGCGGAGCGGCAGTGTTTTCCTACCGCCTGCTTAAAGCCTTGCGCTCTCAGGACATAGACGCAAAAATGCTCGTCACCGAAAAACTAAGCGACAGCGACGATGTCCTGCGTTATGCTTCCCCTATATGCGACCGATATGCATTCTTAGCCGAAAGGCTGCAGATATTCCTGCAAAACGGGTTCTCTCGCAAAAATCTATTCAAAGTGGACACTGCCGACTTCGGACGGGATATTTCCAAGCATCCCATTGTGAAGAACGCCGATGTAATCATACTCAACTGGATAAATCAGGGAGCTGTGTCGCTCGATTGCGTGAAGAAACTATGCGATAGCGGAAAACCCGTAATATGGAATATGCACGACATGTGGGAGTGTACCGGAATATGTCACCACGCTTACGAATGCGAACGGTATAAGGATGCGTGCGGAAAATGCATCTACTTGCGTTCGAATAACGAAAAAGACCTGTCACATAAGTCATGGTTGAAGAAAAAAGCAATATTTTCTTCAAAAAACCTTCACTTCGTGGCGGTGAGCAACTGGCTTGCACGGAAATGCCGGGAAAGCAGCTTATTAGGCGACAAAAACGTTACGGTAATACCCAACACTATTGCCGTAGAAGAGTTTTCATTCAACAGGCGCAGAAATATCGATATGGAAATACCGAATAACCGCAAAATCATTACAATGGGCGCCGCACGTCTTGACGACCCGGTGAAAGGTTTTCCCATCCTGCTCGGAGCATTAAAATGGCTGAAAGCGCACAAACCTGAGATAGCCGAAAATTTACACCTTCTATTGTTCGGCGGCATTAGAGACGCCTCATTGCTGCTTGAAATAGACCTACCGTTCACCTATTTAGGACGCATCGATGAGAAACGGGTAAAAGAAGTTCTGTCACACACCGATGTCATTCTGTCTTCATCACTATATGAATCTTTTGGAGGTACACTCATAGAAGGAATGGCGGCAGGATGTATTCCGGTAACTTTCGGCAACGGAGGACAAGGCGATATTGTAAACCATTTACAAACAGGGTATATTGCAAAATATAAATCTTGCGAAGACTTCGCAAATGGAATCGAATGGGCTGTAAATTCAGGGATTGACAGAGCTTTCCTTCACGAAACGGCGGAAAAGCGTTTTGCCCCACCGATAATAGTCGATAAATACCTGCGACTCATCACCGAAGTTATATAAACCATGCAATAGCAGGGGACAACTTACACCCAATGATACCATATAGGGATACACAGATGGAGCGTGCAGGCTATGTTAAAAAATGTAACCGAACAGGCTGCCATTCCTTTTTCTGTTTATCTTTGTTTAATGATTTAGGGAAGTTCCCTAAAGTACTTTTTGATGATTTATGATTTATACTTTGCTGAATAAGCATAACGAGTTATACGATTGAGAAATAATATGCAGACAGTTCTTTTTCATGAAACGGTTTTCGGACCGATACACAGTCGCCGTTTAGGCGTATCGTTGGGAATCAATCTTATGCCTAACGACGGAAAGATATGTTCATTTGATTGTATCTATTGCGAAGCCGGATACAACGCCCAAGGCGCAGGCAAGAGCGGCATACCTTCACGGGAAGCCGTAAAGAAAAGTCTTAACCGTAAACTCAAAACAATGGCAGAGGCAGGCGAACAGCTTGATGTCATCACATTCTCCGGTAACGGCGAACCCACTCTTCACCCGCAATTCAAGGATATAGTTCATGACGTACTGCTACTTCGTGACCGCTATTTCCCAAGTGTAAAAGTCAGCGTATTGAGCAACAGCACCATGCTTAATAAAGCCACGGTGGTAGAGGCATTGAAAAAAGTGGATAACAACATTCTTAAATTAGACTCCGCCATAGCTCCCACGATGCGGGCTATAAATCAACCGACGTCAAACGGTGTTTTGCCCGAAGGTGTAATAGCCGACTTGAAGAAGTTTGGTGACAAGTGCATAGTACAGACGATGTTCTTGCGCGGAGAACACAACGGAAAGAAGATAGACAACACCACCGACACCGAGATAGAAGCCCTTATCGAAGCATACAAAGAAATATCTCCGAAAGAGGTAATGATTTACTCTATTGACCGCAAAACACCCGAGGAAAACCTTGAAAAAATAACAAAAGAGGAATTGGCTGCTATAGGCAAACGAATAGAAACCGCCGGCATTAAAGTCCAAGTAAACGCCTAACCAATATAGTTAAAGCAAAAGAGCGATATGATAGTACCTCCATTCCTGAAAAAAGGGGATAAGGTGGCGATAGTATCACCGGCAAGTGCAGTGAATCCCGACTATGTGGATGCAGCTTGTCGTATGCTTTCGGAGTGGGGATATATTCCGGTTCCGGGTAAGCATTGTAAGGGACGGAACGGCTATTACAGCGGAACTGCCTATGAGCGATTGAGCGACCTTAAAGAAGCGATGCTTGAACCGGAAATAAAAGCCATTCTTTGCGGTCGAGGCGGATATGGCTCGGTACATCTTGTGGAACATTTACCACTTGAAATGATTCGTTCCTGTGCCAAGTGGATAATAGGTTTCAGTGATATATCAGTATTACATGCTTTATTTAACCGTGCAGGAGTGTCAAGTATTCATGCTTCCATGGCAAAACACATGTATTTTCATGGTATTGAAGACAGGTGCAACATGTATTTAAGGGACATCTTGCAAGGAGAACCACCCACGTATAAATTGCCCGGACATGAATTTAACCGTTTGGGAACAGCGCAGGGGATGCTTGCAGGTGGTAACCTCGCTGTACTCGGAGGACTTTCGGGAACAGACTATGATATGCTTAAAGGAGACAGAATACTCTTCATAGAGGACATAGCCGAACCTATCTACAAAGTAGAACGTATTCTATACAACTTGCGGCTCTCCGGCGTTCTGCAACGACTGAAAGGACTTATAGTGGGACAGTTCACACAATATGATGAACCTGATTCCGCAGGAGAAACAATGTACGGCATGATAAAGGACATGACAGCATCATATACATATCCGATTGCATTTGATTTTCCGGTCGGGCATGTCGATCGAAATTATCCTTTGATTATAGGAGCCAATACAACCCTTACAGTCAATAAAGAAAGTATATCTCTTTCTTTTTGAAATCATATTGTAACATAGCAACTACAACAAGAACTAATCATCTCCTATAAACAAAACTATTCAGAAACAGCTCTACAGCACATCATTAAGAAATTAACAGGCTGTGTTATTTAATGTTAAAGATAAATTTTTTTGTCTGTTTTCTATTTTTTATTAATTTTTTTGTTATACATTTGTGTCGTTAAAGTTACAAATATGTGACATTACAAAAAATAGAATATTATGAAAACTACAATTAGCCAAAAAGAAGCGTATCAAGAGGCTTACAGCCTACTTAACACACCCTCCACTGAAGGTTTAAACCTCACAGAAAACATCAAGCATGCTCTTATAGCGGCAAAAAACAGCGTAAAGAACACTATCAGCCGATTTATCAAAATCATACCCCTCGGAAAGTCTCACACTATCGTAAAAATCGAAAATCTGCATGACACATGCCGCAAAACCAATCCACCCGCACGCCGCGTATTCATACTTTACGTTAAAGGCTACTCAATGGAAGAAATAACGCAATTATCAGGAACAAAAAGAAAACATATAATTCCTACCATACACAGTATACTTAGCGCAATAAGAAAGGAAACACACATTTCATAGGCATAATTGTCGTTTTTTTATGATTCCTTTCCCATAATCAAAAAAGTTATAGTATCTTTAAAATCGTTTTTCCCAATTATTGAATTTAAAGATATGAAACAGAAGTTTATTTCACTTATAATAATCGGATTAGGCTTGCTGCAATTGAACGCTGCCGCTCCCGATGGATATTACTCCACACTCAACGGTAAATCAGGCGAAAATCTGAAAAATGCAATTCACGACTTGATTCGACCACACACAAAGTTGACGTATTCCAGTCTATGGAACTATTTCCCTCAAACCGATGCATATCCCGACAGGGTAGACAACAAACTCTTGGTATGGGACATGTATTCCGACAATATGAATAGCCGACAATATTGGTACTATGGTGGGACAAGAGGGTTGAACCGAGAGCATTCTGTGCCCAAAAGTTGGTGGAACTCACCAAGCAATGTGGAAGCCTATGAAGCCGGTACTGACATCATGCACCTGTTCCCCAGCGACGGTGATGCCAATTCCGCAAAAAGCAATTATCCATTAGGAGAAGTAAACACCTCACTAACGGTAAAATTCAACAACGGCGTATCAAAAGTGGGTTATCCGTCAAGTAATGGAAGCGGGAACAATTACGTATTTGAACCGGATGATGAATACAAAGGTGATTTCGCCAGAGTGTATTTCTACATGGCAACATGCTACCAAGATTACACATGGAAATACACCTATATGTTCAACAACTCAAATTACATGACATTAAACCAATATTCACGGGAATTACTGATGGAATGGCATAACAACGACCCCGTGAGCGATAAAGAGCGTAACCGCAACGATGCTGTTTATAATATACAAGGAAACCGTAACCCGTTTGTCGACGACCCGACACTCGCCGAATATATATGGGGCGCAAAAATGGGAGAAACATATACCGGAGGTGGCAGCAGTACTGTTACCGGCGACCCTGAGATTCTATATCCGCAACTTGGCAGTACACTCGACTTCGGAGAAACAGGCTTGGGCAAATCCAATAATCTGGAGTTATACATCAAAGGTAAAAACGTAAGCGGATATGGTGTGACACTTGCCTTGTACGACGACAATAAGCACTATAATATGTTCTCTCTGTCAACCGAGAAGATATCGGCAAGCGCAATGAATTCAAACGAAGGTTATAAGTTGACGATAACCTACAAACCCACAGCAACAGGCACGCACTCCACATGCATTTATTTCTATGACGGAGGACTTAGCGGAAGTATAACCGGAATTTACCTGACCGGTGTATGCCTTGATGCACCCGACCTTACAGCTCCACTTGCATTACCTGCAGAAAACATTACCCCGGAAGGCTATAGGGCGGTATGGCAAGCCGTAGAAGAACAAATAGACTACTATATAGTGACACGCAGTATCTACAAGAACGGCTCCTTGATTTCCACCGAACACGTAGACACCGATGAAACCTTCTATGATTTCACACGACAAGAAGGTACAAGCGAAACCTATTACGTACAAAGTTGCCGATTGGGGTATGAATCGGAGAAATCAAACGTCATAACCATTGCCGAAAACAGCGGAATAGAAGGTGTTCAAGCAGGAAGAATCATGGCGGTGGTACCAACCGAGGTCGGCGTGAGATTCATCTGTAACGAAGACTTGACAAACGTTCGTATATACAATACCCAAGGCATAATTATAAAACACTTGACGACGATACAAAACGACACCCTTACTTATCTGCCTTCAGGTATATATATAATAACAGCCGACAATGTACAACATCCGATAAAAGTAATAGTAAAATAACTTCTTACAAAAGAAAAGGAGCTGAGCCAAAAATAATTTTTGACACAACTCCTTTTCTTTTACCACTTTCTTCGTCAGAACGGCTTTAAATCACTGCCGGCAATGTCGGCAAACAAATTATTGGCAAGGCTTGACGCACCTATACGGAAATATTCGTTAGTAAGCCATTTCTCTCCCAACACTTCCTTGACAATGGTATAATATTTCACCGCATCCTCGGTGGTACGTATTCCACCCGAAGCTTTGAAACCTTTCATTACACCATGTTTTTCATAATACTCCTTGATGCACTTGCACATCACGTATGCAGCCTCCAACGAAGCACCCGGGTACATCTTTCCTGTAGAAGTTTTTATAAAGTCAGCACCCGAATACATCGACAATATCGACGCATTACGAATATGTTCGGCTGTTTTCAAAGCTCCCGTCTCAAGAATCACCTTCAAATGGGCGTCTTTTGCAGCCTCTTTTATTTCGGAAATCTCGTCACACAGTTCCTCATAAGCTCCGTCACGGTACAATCCAAGATTAAAGACAATATCCACTTCATTCGCCCCGTCCTGAACGGCTAAGGCTGTTTCTACGGTCTTAACCTCAAGTCTTGCCTGTGATGACGGGAAATTAGCAGAACAAACCGCAATATTCACTTCTGAAACCTCCAAAGCAGCCCTTACCACCTCGGCAAATCGAGAATAGACACAAATAGCAGCCACATTCTTATACATAGGATAATTTGTCTCAAAATCGTTTACCTTCTGCACAAATCCTGCCACCGAGCTCTCAGAATCTTCCGAGCTTAAGGTTGTAAGATCTATCGCATTAAGCAAAAACTTATATACATCGGTATTGCTGTTTTCCTCAGCATGTTTTGAGATTATATCCGTAACAGCAGCGGCTACCTTGGCGTCGTCCACGCACACGCTGCTCTGCTTTATCGCATTCTGATACTTGTTGTGATTTTGTTCGTGTTCATGTTCATGAACATGATTACAATTACATCCTTCCATAATTATACTGTTTGTTGATTTTCTGTTAATTTTTCATTATTTAAATGCCGATCCTTGTCACGGCATGTCTTTTTCCGAAAATTAGCCTCCAATGCGTCAGTAAGATTCACCCCGGTTTGATTGGCAAGGCACATTACGACCCATAACACATCAGCAAGTTCATCAGCAAGATCCTTATTCTCATCACTCGGTTTAAAAGACTGGTCACCGTATTTTCTGGAGATGATACGAGCTACTTCCCCAACCTCTTCAGTAAGGATAGCCATATTGGTTAACTCACTGAAATAGCGCACCCCATAGGTATGAATCCAATCGTCTACACGTCTTTGAGCCTCTTCTAAAGTCATTTTCCTTACGTTATTTTTAATGATGCCCTGCTTCGGGTCGTAAATTTCAATTCTCAACTCTCAAAGTTACTCTTTTAATTTTGAATCCACAATAATTGTTACAGGTCCATCATTAACAAGCGCAACCTGCATATCTGCACCGAACACGCCTTTTTTCACATCCTTGCCAATAAGCTGTTGCATACGCTCGCAGAATTTATCATATAAAGGAATCGCCACATCATGACCGGCAGCATGTATGTATGAAGGTCTGTTGCCTTTTTTCGTACTCGCCGATAATGTAAATTGGCTAACTGCAAGTACTTCACCGCCAACATCAATAACACTACGATTCATTACACCGTTTTCATCATCAAAAATACGCATATTGGCAGCCTTAGCAGCGAGCCACTCCATATCTTGTTCCGTGTCACCTTCCGCAACGCCCACAAGAATCATAAGACCCTGATTTATAGCACTGTACACCTCGCAATCTATTGATACAGAAGCGTTTAGCACCCTTTGCACAACAATTCTCATATTTATTATAAATTCTTTAAACCTTCTAATATTATTTTAGCCTTCGCCTTACCCACAACAGATGATATTTCTTTTTCATCGGCTTCTCTCAATCTCTTCAGACTTTTAAAATGCTTTATCAAGGTGTTACGGGTAATCTCACCTACACCTTTTATCCCATCAAGAACTGATACAGTCTGCCCCTTACTACGTCGATTCCGGTGATGAGTGATACCAAAACGGTGAGCCTCATCGCGCAAGCGCTGAACGACTCGCAATGATTCACTGTTTTTATCTATATATAAGGGTACACTATCACCGGGAAAATATATTTCCTCCAAACGTTTGGCAATACCCACAAGAGCTACCTTTCCTCTTATTCCCATTTCGGTAAATGCCTCAACCGCAGCACTCAACTGACCTTTACCTCCATCCACAATTACTAATTGCGGCAATTCCTCCCCTTCTGTCATCAGCCGAGTGTATCTGCGCGTGAGCACCTCTTTCATAGAAGCAAAATCATCAGGTCCCACCACAGTCTTTATATTGAAATGACGATAATCTTTTTTAGAAGGTACAGCATCCTTAAAGACAACGCATGAAGCCACAGGATTAGTCCCCTGCATATTGGAATTATCAAAACATTCTATATGTCTCGGGAGAACCTCAAGTCTGAAATCACGTTGCATGGTAGCCAATACCCGCATTGTGCGCTGCTGCGGATTAAGTTTTTCCGAACGTGCCAATTTATCGATCATATATTGTTTGGCATTCTTCAAGGCGATTTCCATAAGTTTCTTTTTATCCCCTATTCTGGGGAC
Organism: Muribaculaceae bacterium; assembly: GCA_017473615.1. Classification (GTDB taxonomy): domain Bacteria; phylum Bacteroidota; class Bacteroidia; order Bacteroidales; family Muribaculaceae; genus RGIG4576. The sequence goes on from JAFUKL010000011.1 coordinate 56,166, forward strand.
TGTAAACAGCACACCACTCATCTCCGTTTCAGGCACGGCAGGAACTATTATCTCTTTCGGTTTTCGACCGAATTTAGCAATGATTTCAGCTATTGCCATTGACAACAGTTCTTCATCGCTTTCCTCCATTTTTACACTATATTCCAATGTGAGACATTGCACAATCGAACCGTTGCGCAAATGCAAGTAGTTTATATACGCATTCTTGTCATCACGATGCACGGCAAAAACATCAACATCCGTGATGTGAGTACTCACTATAACTGATTTTGCCCGATATTTCTCGACCAAATCGTATTTTTCTTTTACTATCTGCGCTTCCTCAAATTTTAATTCTCCGGCAAGTCGTCCCATTTCATCGACAAGAAAATCACACAATTGTTGTGTATTACCATTTAGAATCTGTCTGATTTCATCGATAAATTTTCTATACTCATCTGGTGTAATATTACCAGTACAACACCCCATACAGTTCTTTATGTGATATTGTAGACACAACCCGATTTTATGTCGGTCTATAGCTTCTTGAGTTATGACATGCCTACACGTCCTTATAGGATAAAGTTCCCGTATCAATTCTATAACAGTTCGAGCTACTCCTACATTAGAATAAGGGCCATAATACTTGGCACCTTTCGATGGAGTTTCACGCGTGAGAAAGACCCGCGGATACAGTTCGTTGGTAACACATATCCACGGGTATGACTTATCATCTTTCAACAGCACATTGTAACGCGGCTTATACTCCTTTATCAAGCTATTCTCAAGATGAAGAGCATCTTCTTCCGAATCAACTACAATATACTTTAAATCACATATATTTCTTACTAAAACATTGGTGCGAGCAACGCTATGCACCCTGTTAAAATAAGAACTGACCCTACGTTTTAACCGCTTTGCCTTACCCACATAAATAATTTTCCCCTCGCTGTCAAAATACATATATACACCGGGAGAATCGGGCAACAGCCCCACTTTCATCATCAGGTTTTCACGAGCATCCACGGCTACTCTATCAATATTTAATCAAAGATGTAATTTCGGCATCGGCGGGGAAAGCACGTCTGCCATTTAAAATCGAAAGTTCTACAATAAAATTAATATAAACTTTCTTGGGGTTCATACTTTTTACAAGTTCATAAGCAGCAGCCATTGTACCACCGGTTGCAAGAAGATCGTCATGAAGCACTACGATATCATTTTCATCAATAGCATCGCGATGAATTTCTATTGTATCCGTACCATACTCCTTTGCATAAGTTTTATTAATAGTAATAGCAGGCAGTTTACCCGGTTTACGCAAAGGAACAAAACCGGCATTCAATTCATAAGCAAGAATAGATGCGCCTATAAACCCTCGAGCCTCGATACCCACCACCTTGGTTACTCCAAGATTCTTATACATATCCTTTAAGGTTTCTCCTATCTCATGCAACGACTGACTGTCTTTCAGAGCTGTTGTAAGATCCCTAAACAAAATTCCCTTTTGCGGAAAATCAGGAATATCACGAATCAAACTTTTCACTCTTTCCATTTTGTTCTTATCCATGTTATATATCGTTTTAGTTAATGTTCCACGTGAAACAATTTTAATTTATCTTCCTAATAATAGGAGCAATATATTAATATCACTTGGCGATATTCCGGGTATTCTGGCAGCTTGTGCTACAGTTTCCGGATCAATTTTTTCCAATTTTTGACGCGCCTCTGTCGATATAGCTTTTATTTCACTATACTTCAATTTTCCTTTCAGTTTTACATGCTCCAAACGCATCACTTTTTCTGCAATCATCTTTTCCCTGTCAATATAACCCTGATACTTTATCAGAATTTCTGCAGCTTCAATAATTTCATCTCGACGCTGCTTATCCAATGTCGACAAAAAGCTCTTCAGAGGTTGTATAACATCTGCAAGCATATTTATATCTAATTGTGGTCGAAGTATCAACGCATGCAATTTACACCCTTCTTTCAAAGGAGATGTTCCCAACCGAATCAAATCCTCATTAATCAGTGACGGCTTAACTGAAAATTCTTTACAGAAATCTACCAAGCGATCCCTTTGTTCTCGTTTTTCAAGCATCAACCTGTAACGCTCTTCCGTTGCCAATCCTAATTTATAGGATTTTTCGGTAAGACGCATATCCGCATCATCTTGACGAAGCAATATTCGGTATTCAGCGCGCGAGGTAAACATTCTGTATGGCTCATCCACACCCTTTGTAACCAAATCATCAATCAACACACCAATATACGCCTCATCTCTACTCAATATAAACGGCTCTCCACCTACAATATTCAAGTGCGCATTTATACCGGCTATAAGTCCTTGTCCGGCAGCTTCTTCATATCCCGTCGTTCCATTAACCTGACCCGCAAAAAACAAATTTTTCACCAACTTGGTTTCAAGCGTATGCTTTAATTGTGTAGGGTCAAAGAAATCATATTCTATAGCATAACCCGGGCGATAGATCTGAACATCGGATAAAGCCGGAATCTTTTGCAATGCATTAAACTGTACATCCAAGGGAAGCGATGAAGAAAAGCCATTCACATAGTATTCGTTGGTTGTTTCACCCTCCGGCTCTAAAAACAACTGATGAGAATCCTTATCGGCAAATGTAACAATCTTCGTCTCAATGCTCGGGCAATAACGAGGACCTATACTTTTTATCTGCCCATTATAAAGAGGTGAATCCGGTAATCCCGCTCTCAAAATTTCATGTACATCGGAATTTGTATTCACAATCCAGCACGGTCGTTGTTTCAACTCCCTCTTTACATCAGGGAGATAAGAAAATTTGTGAAAATCGTCATCACCCTCTTGTTTTTCGGCTAATTCAAACTTTATAGATCGAGCATCGATTCGTACCGGTGTTCCGGTCTTCATACGCTCAGCCCTGAAACCCAACTCTTTAAGTTGTTCGGTTATGCCATGCGACGCAGGTTCCGAAATTCTTCCGCCTCTGATTTGGACACGCCCTACATGCATAAGTCCGTTAAGAAAAGTACCTGCCGTTAGAACAACAGCCTTAGCAGCAAACTCTACTCCAAACGCTGTTTTTACTCCTACAACAGTCTCATTCTCAATAATAAAACCTATTGCATCATCCTGCCATAAATAAAGATTCGGTGTATTCTCTATTATGTTTCGCCACTCAGCCATAAATTTCATTCTGTCGCTTTGCGCACGTGGACTCCACATAGCAGGTCCTTTTGAACGATTAAGCATTCTAAACTGAATAGCCGATCGATCTGTTACGATACCCATCTCTCCACCTAAGGCATCTATTTCGCGCACAATCTGACCCTTAGCAATCCCACCAACAGCGGGATTACAGCTCATCTGTGCTATCTTATTCATATCCAATGTGATAAGTAATGTAGAAGAACCTAAATGAGCCGCAGCACATGCAGCTTCACAACCGGCATGACCGGCACCTATCACTATTACATCATAATCAAATTTCATAACCCTAAAACAAAATTAAAACAGCAACGCAAGCGATTCATTTTCATGGCGTTCCATTATTTCACGTTCCCCTTCGCCTTTGTCGTTTACACCACATAGGTGAAGAACCCCGTGTATAATCACACGCATCAATTCCTCCTCATATTCTCGACAGAACAATTTCGCATTGCTCCTCACTGTATCAAGTGAAATAAACATGTCACCGCTTATTCTCCGTCTATTAGAATAATCAAAAGTTATTATATCGGTATAATAATCATGCCTTAGGAATTCACGGTTCACCTCAAGAATACGCTCATCATTACAGAATATGTATGTCAAAGTCCCTACCCTCTTTCCGAATGAGGAAGCAACCTTTTCTATCCAAGCGCAAATTTTCGTTTCATCGAAAATCGGCTTTTCTACTTTTTGTGTAGTAAAATTTATTACAGACATAATTTACCTAATATAACATACAAAGATAAGATAGAAAAGATATACGACCACCAAAAATTAACAAAAATTTACAGATAACTCTTTTCTTGGAACAAATCGATTTTTCCGAGTATTTTTCACACAAACTCAAAAAGAGATTTAACTTTCTGATACCATGCCAATTAGACAAATTTTAAGTCGCCGAGATTTAAAAATTCAATTAATATCAAGCAATTTACCCGAAGAATTTTAAGGATTTTCGCTATTTTTACTCTGAAAAAAGGAAAACAAGATGAAAGCAGAAAATTGGAAAAAAGAATTGGAAATGTTGGCAAACCAAGAAAAAGCAAAAATTCTCTCAGGCTTTTTCAAAACCGGAAAAGGTCAATATGGAGAAGGTGATATATTCATTGGTATTACCGTTCCACAAAATCGTGAGGTAGCTAAAAAATATTGTGATGCACCACTCGATGACATTAAAGAACTTTTGTACTCCCCTATTCACGAATTCCGTTTTTCTGCTCTTGCGACATTAGTACTACAATACAAGAAATGCAAAGAAGAAGAAAAAAGAAAAGTTCTCGTTGATTTCTATTTGGCTAATACATCACATGTCAACAATTGGGATTTGGTGGACCTAAGTTGTCCGTATATTCTCGGTGAATATTTGCTTAACCGCTCTCATGAAATCCTATTCAAATTGAGTGAAAGTACCAACTTATGGGAACAACGTATTGCAATCGTAACCACACTTACGTTTATCCGTAACGGTAGTTTTGACACCACTCTTTCACTTTCAGAAAAATATCTTACACATAAGCACGATTTAATTCATAAAGCCACCGGTTGGATGTTACGTGAAATAGGAAAGAAAGACACAACTGTTCTAAAAAGATTTCTCGACCGCCACGCAGCCCACATGCCCCGCACTGCATTACGTTATTCCATCGAAAAACTTCCGCTTAACGAACGCAACTACTACATGTCACGGAAATCCTCTACCTGATTTGCAGACACAACTCAAACACCGAAAAGAGGTCTTAAATGCGGTCTTCCCTATCGAGGTTGCGGTAATTGATAGCCTCACCTATGTGTTGTGATTTTACACTGTCACTGCCGGCAAGGTCAGCAATGGTACGCGCAACTTTTAAAATGCGGTCGTATGCCCGCGCGCTCATATTCAGACGCGTCATGGCATCGCGCAATCGTTCTAATCCTTTCTCATCAGGCTGTGCGTACTCATGTAAGAGAGATGACGTCATTTGAGCGTTACAATGCACTCCTTTCACACTCTTAAAACGTTCTGTCTGTATCTCACGTGCCTTTATAACACGCTTTCTTATGTCGGCACTGCTCTCACTCGGAATCGTGGAAGAAATGTCGTCAAATTCCACGGGAGACACCTCTATCTGTATATCGATGCGATCCAATAAAGGACCTGAAATTCTGTTCATATAACGCTGTCGTGTACCCGGTTGACAAATACACTCCTTTGTAGGATGACCGTAGTATCCGCAGGGACATGGATTCATCGATGCCACCATCATAAACGATGCAGGGTATTCAACCGAATATTTTGCGCGAGAAATTGAAATTATCCTGTCTTCAAGCGGCTGGCGCATCACTTCCAATACCGAACGATTAAATTCGGGCAACTCATCCAAGAAAAGTATTCCGTTATGAGCAAGGCTTATCTCTCCGGGCATAGGATTTGTCCCTCCACCTACCAACGCAACAGGCGAAACGGTGTGGTGTGGCGAGCGGAACGGACGCTGCGTCATAAGCGTTGAACCTCGCTTGAGTTTGCCCGCAACCGAATGAATCGTAGTAGTTTCCAAAGCCTCTCGCAGGGTGAGTGGCGGCAAAATAGACGGAAGACGTTTCGCCATCATAGATTTTCCCGAACCCGGACTGCCAATAAGCATAATATTATGCCCTCCTGCACAAGCCACCTCAAAAGCACGTTTCACATTATCCTGCCCTTTAACTTCAGAAAAATCGAACTCATAACTGTTAATACTGTTGAAGAACTCCTCACGGGTATTTACAACAGTAGGTTCTATCGTTCCCATTCCGTTAAAGAAATTCACCACCTCGAAAATATTATCAACACCGAGAACTTCAAGATTATTGACAACAGCCGCCTCTTTTGCGTTGGCACGCGGTACGATAAATCCCTTGAAACCCTCTGCACGCGCCTTTATAGCCATAGGTAAAATACCTCGTATAGGTAATATCGTTCCGTCAAGTGACAATTCTCCCATTATCATATACTGTTGCAGACGCTCGACTGCAAGTTTGCCGTCTGCTGCAAGCACAGCCACTGCAATAGGTAAATCGTATGCTGCCCCCTCCTTCTTGACATCGGCAGGAGACATGTTGACAACCACATCCTTACGCGGAAATTCTACGCCATACACTTTTATGGCAGAACGAACGCGCTCGTAACTTTCTTTAACGGCTGTATCAGGCAATCCCACGATACAGAAACCATAACCGCCCTCCAAAGCTACCTCCATAGTCACCACTATGGCATCTACACCACATACAGCAGCACCGTAAGTCTTTGTCAACATAAATTTATCCCCTATTTCTTTTTGCTTTTAGACTTATTTTTCTTGGTATCTATCCTATTCTTTAACTTAGAATTTATAAGTTTGGATACAGCCTCAATGGAATCACCGCGATATATAGGCTGACCTATGGAATCAAGAACAAAAAACTCAGGTGTGGATTTAATTTGCAAATCCACTACAGCCTTATTCATAATACCTCCTACAGCCCATAAATGCGTCCATTCCGTATTCTCCCTGCGTAAAGCACGCTTCCATTTAAGGGTATCACTATCAAGCACTACATCCACAATCTGTAATTGTTTCTTATTATCATATTTAGCATACAAACTATCCAATTCAGTCACAATATCTTTTCTCGCATCATCTATTCCCCAAAAGTACAAGATACTTATATAGCTGCGAACCGGGACAAAAGCTTCCAATGAATCATTTTCATTATAAAACATCATAGAATTGAATCTCTTTCTCGGCTCATTCTTAGCCACCATCATGGCATTCATTTCCGTATAAGCCTTCAAAACACTTGCCGGACGCGCTTTTTCATCTATTTTATTAAGTAATTCATGCACTTTCTTTGTATCATCAAGATGACTATAATCACACAACAACAGCAACAGCCCTGCCATTCTGCTACCGTCATGCTCTATGTATTCTTCTATTTTCTTGTCAAGCAAATGTTCTTTACCTTCCTCATAAAGCAAATGATTCTCACGCCTGAAATCACTCCAATCCTCATTCACATCACTGCCTTTCACCTCAATAAGATTAGAATGCTTTATTGTTCCACGCATTTTAATATTATCACCGTTTTTAACCGCAACTTTAGCAATAAATTTATCATTCTTGCCATATAGGTAGAGCACCGTATAATTAGGAGCAACACCTTCCATTGTGAAACGCCCCTCCTCAACAAGAGCCTTAATCGTTTGTACCCCTGCCTCATTCACATACACAGCACGGAACGTCTGTTCTCCTGCATCAGGAAAATTTCCCTCCAACTTGAAACTCTCACTGCTGCAACCCATAAGGACAAAACCGAACAAACAAAGTAAAAACGCCTTAAATATATTATTACACATAATCCAAAATATTTAATTTACAAATTAAATTTTCTTTTATGATAAAACTAAACCTCCAGCATCCGACGAAGAATAAAAACCGATTCTCTCCCGTGAGTCATAAGCAAATCAAATATACTCAGGTCTTGCTTGAATCCATGTCGCTCCTGCCACACCTGCCAATAAGAGACATTCTTAATAAAAGATAAACCATCGGGAATATTTCTGCCTATCCGTCCACGGAAATCTTTTATATCGCTGCTATCCGAACTGATTTCATTAACCGATACCGTATCGATAGGCAAATCCATAAAATCCACAACAAGACGATGTATCGCCATATTGAAATCCAAAAGATTATTCAATGAATGGTCTTCATAAATGGCAAGTAAGTCATCGGCTATATATTCAAAGAATGGAGATCGTCCATAAGCCGAGAATAAAGCCCCCCAATGAGTTCTGCGCCAATCACCATGTTCCGATATTATAATTTCATTTAAAGCGGTGAGAGCGTTGTCTAAAGGCTTTACAAGAGGTAAAGTGAGCGTTTGCTCTCCATTGGCACCAACAATACGACAGTGATGCGCACTCCAAGACGCCTTATGCCTGCTTTCACCGGCATGAACCATCACTTTACGGCATGCCAGCATGGCAGCATAATAACGCACACTTCCGGCATAAGCCGAAGAGAATAATCCCTCCTCAAAAATCATATATTCAAAGTTTATTTTTCAGGATTGGCATCAGCGAATATCCTGTTCCAACGTATCCCACCATTAAACAATGATTTATCCTTGTCAAAAGATATGATAACGAATACCGGAGAGCCAACAATATGATCTTCGGGGACAAAGCCCCAATAACGAGAATCGGCTGAATTATCCCTGTTATCCCCCATCATCCAATAGTAATCCATCTTGAAAGTATATTCATCGGTTTCCTTGCCGTTTATAAATATACTGCCGTTTTTTACCTGCAAGTCATTACCTTCATAATTCTTGATACAACGCTCATAGACCGGCAGATTCTCAAGAGTAAGTTTTATACTCTGCCCCTTAGCGGGAATCCACACTTCTCCATAATTGGCACGTGTCCATCCGTATTCATGAGTGATAGGATACATTGTTATATACTCCGTATCAGGCACTTTAACAATCGCCGTAATCCATTTCATGTTTTCAAGACGCGATTTCATTTCTTTTGTAAGCGGCGATTGATATATAGGATTTACCGAGCCGTCAATATTAATCTTCAATCCAAGACTTGCAGCTCCCGCAACCGACTCGTTACTATCTACAACAACCCTATTTCTGTCGTCCACACTCACGCCTAATTCATTCCACACATCATCGGTGATAAAACGTCCGTCGGTCTGTATAAAATAATTATACTGTGTATTCTTCGGTTCTTCTATAGGATTACCGTCTATATAGACTACATCATTCACTATTTTAAGTGTCTCTCCCGGAAGACCAATGCAGCGTTTTACATAATTTTCGCGTCTGTCTACCGGTCGATAAACAACATCACCAAAACGCTCCTTATTTCCCCAAATGGACTCGCGTCCGCCCGGAACAGTGGCGCATAGTGTATAATAATCCGGATTCTGTACTTTTAATGCCACAGTATCACCTGCAGGAAAATTGAACACCACAATATCGTTACGCTCCACCTTACGGAATCCTTTCAGGCGATGATAATCCCACTGGGGTGTCTCTATATACGATTTACAACCAAGAACAGGAAGTGTATTCTGTGCCAAAGGGAAATGTAACGGCGTATTAGGTACTCGAGGACCATACACCATCTTGTTCACCCACAAATAATCCCCCACAAGCAGAGATTTTTCCAATGATGAAGACGGTATCTGATAGTTCTGCCCCACATACAAGAAAATGAAATACACCAATATAAGAGCATATACAATGGCATCCACCCAACTCATAACACTCTTCAATGTCTTGTTCTTAATGTGTTTCCACCAAGTCCACGGTATGTATTGTGTCAAATATATATCGGCAATAAGAGGGAAGAACAAAATCACCCACCATGAGCCAAGCCAGATTACCCACGCTAAAAATATGACCGAAACCACACCGAAACGAATCCATCGTGTCTTCTTTACCCGCGACAAGCGTTCTTTCAAGTTCCCGGTCTGTTTTACATTCTCCACCTTATCTTTATTTTCCATATCAAGTCCAATCAACATTTATAATTCATAACATAATACTGCCGCCACAGGTTTTTACCCGCATAAAAAGCAATTCTTTGCAAATATACAACCGTTTTTTTCAGCAAACAGAGAAAAGGGCGTTTTTTTATCGGATTATAAGGATTTTGGTAACAGCTCCGGAAGATGTCTCATTTTCATTCTGAGAAGCAAAAACGAAATACACACCGCTTTTCACCGGTTCTCCTTGCGAATTACATCCGTCCCAAGTGGTCATACCGCCTGTTGAACGTATGGATTTTACGACATTACCCTCCGAATCAGCTATTTTAACAAGAGAGTTTTCCATAAGCCCACGTATCGTGATATTTCCTGTAAATTCAGGACGAACGGGATTAGGATAAGCATATATATCACTATAACTCTCGGCTGCAGGTTCACTGTCACTTGTATATTCCATAAGACCTTTATCTGTTCCTATATACACTTTATTGTTTAATGGATTACATTTCACCGACAATACCTTGTTACTAAGCATCGGACTGTTTTCTGCTGTGAATTGTTCTATTATTTCACTTCCGTCTTCGCTCACAAGCAGAACACCCGATGATGAAGTCCCAATCCATTTACGATTAGAACCGTCTACTTCAATGCACGTTACATCGGTATTATCCAATAAATAATCGGCAAGATTGGTTCCATCATTGCGTGGCACTTTTATATGATTTATGGTAAAATTATCTGTAGAAAAAGCATTATGCGGAATCAATTCCACAACCCCTATGTTAGTTCCCATCCACACCCTGCCGTTTTTATCCTCGGCAAAGCAATTGATATAATTCCATGAGAAATCTTTACCGTCTTGGTCGGTAAGAGACGAGAAAACTTTGGACTTTATATTGCTTGACGCAGGATTTCCATCATCATAGAAAATCACTAAAGGCTCCCATAATCCTCCGTTATTGTGTAATTTGACATCTCTTGACGTTATAAGAAAATGCCCGGTATAATTCTCGGTTACACCGGCAACATTAGGAGTAAGCCAATCCTCTCTGCTTATGTTTTCCAAAGCCTGTTTCGCCCTCGGAAGAACCGAAAACTGTATATTCTTATTACCTGATTGAGATACCCACAGATTAAGGTTCTTGTCAAATTGTATACAAGGAGCTGTGCATGTGTGGAAGGTGGCAGCCACTTCTATTTTCTCTATAGGGCTGTTAGTCCAGTCATATTTTGCCACAACTTTTCCGCCGGTAATCTTATACACACCTTCAAACCATGTTCCTACATAATAAGTATCGGCATCTTCCGGATCAAAAACCAAACTATATGGAGCATTTATATGTCCGTTATTCTGTCCATATTCATTCTTGGTAGATACAGATTCGGGTATAACATCTTCCCAAGAAATTCCGTCGTAAGTGCTTATAGCTCCTCTACGTAAATAATCGGAAAAATAACGGTTTGCACCGCAATTCATAACATACAGTTTTTCCTGAACCGTATTATAAACGAGATTATAAGGAATATCCACAGTGGATGCGTTGGGACGCACAAAATCCATCATTACAGTTTCCACACCTGTATCAGAAACAGCTACATGCCTGAATCCCTTTTCATTAAGCTCCCACAAAGAGCCATCTGATTCAAAAGAACTGAGGCATGAACCATGCATCGATTCAGGTAATTTAATTATCGACGTATTAACACCGTTTTCATCCAAACGGTTAAGATTACCATCATTATCCATATATTGAAATCCGGTTTTCACAGGCTGTATTGATTTAACACCTATTTGAGACAAGGTGTTACGCCAAGCCACATCCTCTCCCACAACTTCAAATAAATACAACCATCCTGTATCCAATAAAAATTTGGTATCACTAATCCGATATAATTTTCCACTCTGTTTAAAAGATGCGCTTATAGTTTCATTTAGGCTGCCATAGTGTTTTCCTATCTCTTCAAGGTACAATTGGTTATTGGCTGACATAATAAGTTTTTCCCCTACAGCGCATATAGACTGTACTGCCGTATTATAAATACGAGACTCCTTAACTTCGTTTTTAGCATCATTCAAAAGCACATAACCGAAATCGGTAGCTATATAAGTCCCATATTCAGAGAAAGCCACATCATTTATTGATTTTGAAGAATTGATGCTCGCATTATAAATATCCGGAATATTTATCACATTGCCTGCTCTATCCAATATATCTATGTTGCTGTCAGAATACACGATAAACAACCTCTTACTTTCATAATCATAGTATATTGAGGCTATATCCACTCCGTTTAAGTCCCCCGATTCAGAAAGGCTTTCTGTTTCTTGTGCTTCTTTATCGTAACAGTACAGCCACCCGTTGACAAGAGAATATACCTTTGTTTCGGCATCTATTATTTTAACGACCTTATTCCCGAAAACCCCATGAATCTGCCAATCTCCGACTCCGGCTTTCAATTGAAATCCTAATGTCGCCATAAGAAGAAAATATATTATTCTTTTCGCCATACCTTTATCTTATTTATTTGAAAATTTATTTCTTATATAACGACAAAATTCATTGCTTATTTTGTCGTTTAAAAACGCTTGTAACTTTAGAAAAATCAAGCGTCCAAGAAAAATATCTGTTTATTATATATGCAATAGGAAACACCAATACTATGCACAACACAGTAACAACAGCTGTAGTCAAATAACCATGACATGGAAGAAAGTTTTTTGCCAAATAACCTATTGTCAAAGGAATCCCTCCTGCGAAGAAATAGAAAATTATGCTGTTCTTTCCTATATACTGTAACCACTTTATTTCCGGGATATAATGACATAACTGCAACATAAATAATATTCCAAGAATATTATTCAACAGACCTAACGGAATATTATCATAATCCACACTCATTATGGCTTGAAAATAACCTAAATTGTAATAATTATAAAGCATAAGCCCGAAATACAATATACCACTCAATAATAAACCTGGAATTGTTATTATTCTTTTAAGTTTCTCATAATATGTTCCTGCAATGCCTCCAAGCACCATAAAAAACACCGCTATCATTCCTGATTTATAATACCAAGGAAAAGGAGTTTGGTCTATTGTCTTCAAAAAAAACGCCAACGACATACTTGCAGCACTTAATATAAGCATCATAAATAATTTTTTCCTGAACAAATATATCAAAACAAGTGAAATCAATTGTGCCACTATTATTGTTGAGACAAACCATGATGCAGTCCCGCCAAATACATCCGCAAAATAAGCCGTCAAGCTCACGTTATTTCCATGTGCCATCATTTTGGGAATCCATATCAAGCTCGGAAACAATATTACAGGCCACAGCAATTTATTGACTATCCCTGCGAGTTTTTTCCTAAAAGGAAATACGTCCAAATTCTTATAAAACAGAAAACCTGAAATAAAGAAGAAAAAAGACAAGTAAAAAGGCATATATACAAAATAAACCGGAGATATTATCTTTAAATAATAAAAGTTGCAATGCGAAAGATATACGCATAGCATGCACACGGCTCTACCTGTATTTATCCATGCTATGTTTTTCTCTTTTTTTTCCATTTTGCCTATTATTCTGTTTTATTCTATTATATAAAGTTGGGCTGCTTTTTCGTGAATCTGCTCTTGATTGTTCAACCTTACCGACAGATAATAAACACCCGTTTTAACTGGAATACCGTTATAGTCCAAGCAATCCCACCATTCCTTGGAACTTGCAGCTTGAATAGTTCTAACTACTTCACCTTCAGAGTTCTTTACAAACAATGTGGAATTTACCGGAACACCGCTGAACATCACGCTCCCTTTAAAGTCGGGGGTAACACGACTGGGAGTTATATTAATGTTGCTATATACATCAGTATTTTCAGGTTTATATTCCAAAAGTCCGCCATAAAATCCCATAAAGACCGACTGCGTTGAAGGATTCCAGCATATAGTGCGTATCTTGTCATTTGGCATGCAACTGTTTGACGTATTGAAATGTTTCAGTACCTTGGAACAATCGGCATCAAGCAAATAAACTCCATCATCAAGCGTACCAACCCATTTACGATTATATTCATCCACCGAAATACATGTACAGAAAACGTTATCCAAAACATATTTACTCGGATTTTCCCCGCTCTTGGGTCTTATCACTCTAAAATCAGGCTTGAAAACATCCTCCGGATTAATACCTATAATACCCCAAGGATAAGCCGCCCAAACAATACCGTTCACGTCCTCTTCAAAATCCAATATAAGATTCCAGTACATTTTTTTTCCTTCCTGGTCATAAAAACTTTTAAATTGCTTTGACTCTGTGATTTGGAATTTATCATCATTTGTAAAAACCGTTATAGGTCCGAGATCGTTACCATCAAATAAGAATTTATAACCGGTTGATGTCAAATAAAAATGATAAGAACGCGGCATATTGGTCTTTATGTCAGGTACAATCCAGTCATCTACAGTTACAGCCGAACCCTTACTCAAATGCTCTTTGGGCAATACTGCAATCTCTTTATCCCTTGCAGCAGAAGATGATTGAACCGTCCACATATTTCCGGCTTCATCAAATTGAACATAAGACACTTGACAATACCAATTATTAATAGCATGAGCCATAGGACTGTTATTCCAATCATACTTTACATCTATCTTATTATCTTTTATTTTATAAACCCCTTCAAACCAAGTTCCTATATAAAAATCATTCGGATATTGATTATCAAAAGCCGGCTTATAAGGGTCTTGAAACCTATATCCGTTCAAATCGGAAGGAACCTCGTTCCTCCAAGAAGAGCCGTCATAAGAACTAATAAGCGCATTCACTGAATAAGTTCCGTCAAAATATATGCATTGTGGTCCTCCATTAGTTACATAAATACGCTTATTGCCTTTGTTATAAGCTATTGTACCTATCCTTTTAGCCGTCACACATTCAGGTGTAATCTCTTCACTTAAAAATGCCACTGATGATGAAGCAGCATCAAGAGATACCTTTTGAAGACCGTTTGATCCCAATTTCCACAAAGCTCCGTCTTTTTCCATAGATGTAAGCAATGTTTTTGAAAGAGCAGAAGGCAATGAAATATCAACAATCTTATTGCCATTCTTATCAAAAGCATAATATTTATTGGTAACCTTAACCGATGTTCCTCCCAATGCTATAAAACCTTCTGCAACAGGTTGCACATCCACCACCTTAGATGAAGATAAAGCCGTCTTAGATAATGTTCCATCATCGGATATAGTAACAAGATAAAGTAAATTACTATTCAAGAAAAAACTATTATCATTCACCGGCATTATTGTTCCTGTTATTCCAAGAGAACTTGGTGTCATTTCACCTAACAACTTGATTGAATTCTTTTTATCCGTAATATAAACATTACTATCGTCAGTAAGTACAAACTTATCGCCTACTTGAGCTATAGACTTTACATTTGTTCCCCAATAAGCTGCTTTCATTACATTAAAATCACTGTCATCTATCACCATATACCCTATTTCAGATGCCACATATATACCATCTTCGCCAAAAGTAACATCATTTATGGTTTTGTCTGCCACTGTAGTAAGGTTTTTCAAATTAGGAATATTAACTGTGATTCCATCTGCTAAAAGTATGTCAATATTGCTGTTTATATACACAACCACAAGGTAATCCTTAGACTTGTTATAATAAATATTACTTACATAATAGTCGGAAAGGCGGTCAAGCCTTGTCAATGGTTCAAATTTTCCGGTTTCCTTGTTATATGCATTCAAATAGTTATCAGTAAGGCAATACACCTTATCACCCGTGTCTACCACACGCATAATGTCATCATTGAATACAGTATGTATTTTCCATAAACCATCGTCACCATCGGCTCTCAATGAAAACGACACACTTATTATAATACCTATAATCAGTAGTAGTTCTTTTAATTTCTTCATAAAATTTCACCAAGGTAAAAAAATCAATACTTCAAAAGTAACTAATTTTTTTCGTTTGCAGAACATTATCAACAAAAACTATAAACCTATTGTTATAAATAACACTTTCAATCTCAAATATATGACAAACCTACCGCCTTACAGAATAGCTCACGTGATAATAGAATTTATAGATTCCGTATTAAAAAAATGCGGAATTCAACACAATGAAACAATCGATGAATTTATCTACATATTAATTGTTATAGGTATAGCTTATGGTATAGGATGGAGTATAAGTAAAATAGCCGTACTAATAACCAACAAAATGCGATGGTTCAAGCGTGTGTCTCTTTCCAGCGCAGTACAAGCTGAAAAAACTTTGCTTAAAGTAAGTAAAATTATCCCGCCGCTTATATTTCTATCTCTCATTCAGTTTGCATTCAATTCAGAAAGCATTGTACTTTCAGCTATAATTAAAATAGCGGCAATATATCTCATAATAACGATTGTATCGGCAATTAACGATTTTCTCGGGTTTCTATGGAGAAGATATGATGAGATAGGTAACACACAGAATCATCCGCTAAAAGGACTTCCACAGATAGCAAAAGGTGCAGTATGGCTTATAGGCATTATTATAATGGTATCTGTTATAGTAAACAAATCTCCTTTAGCTCTTTTTACAGGATTGGGAGCATTTGCTGCCGTCGTTATGCTTGTATTCAAGGATAGTATACTTGGACTTGTAGCAGGCATACAGCTATCGCAAAATGATATGCTTAGAGTAGGTGACTGGATTATAGTACCGGGAACACCTGCCAATGGTATAGTAGCAGATGTATCGCTCACGGTAGTAAAAGTTCGCAATTGGGATAATACACTTGCCATGTTACCGCCTTATACGCTCGTAAGCGCATCTTTTCAAAACTGGCGCACTATGTATGAAAGCGGACATCGCCAAATTAATCGTTCATATAATATTTCTTCAACCTCTATTCATTCTCCATCGGATGCATTGCTTGAATCTCTTAAAAATATACCGCTTTTGAGGGATTATATAAATAAAAAACAAGCACAATCAAAAGCAGGTATAATAGAGAATACACGCAATACACAAGGAATTGTGAACGGCACTATAGATACTAATTTAGGTATATTTCGTGCTTATCTTACTTTATATTTGCAACATCATCCCTTTATAGCACAAGATGCTTTCCTTTTAGTAAATGAACTTGCTCCTACCGCACAAGGTATTCCAATAAGAATATATTGCTATACCACCTTTACCGACTGGGTATCTCACGAATCGGTACAAAGCGAGATTTTTGAACACATAGCACTTATGGCACCTGTTTTTGAATTGGAAATATTCCAATTTCCTAATCACATATATTATTGAATATTAACTCATTATAAGAAACTGTTTAAATTTGATTTTTTAAAAAATCAAATAGCTTGGCAACAGCACGTCCGCGATGACTTATTGCATTCTTTTCTTCGGGTTTCATTTCAGCAAAAGAACAATTTGATTCTACAGGCTTAAATATAGAATCATATCCGAAACCACCGTTTCCTTGACGCTCTGTCATAATTTCCCCTTTTACTTCACCCTCAAAAGTATAAGTATTTCCATCGTATATCAAAGTTATAACTGTAACAAATCTCGCCAAACGATTTTCCTTACCCGATAATTTTTCAAGCACTTTATCAATGTTTCGTTCACTGTTACATTCATCTCCTGCATAACGTGCCGAATATACTCCCGGCTCTCCATTAAGAGCCTCTATTTCAAGACCGGTATCATCGGCAAAACAATCATATCCGTAATTTTCCTTTATATAATTGGCTTTTATAAATGAATTACCTTTCAAAGTATCGGCTGTTTCGGGTATATCTTCTTCACATCCAATATCTTTTAAACTCAATATTCTGAATTTATTTCCGGCTATCTCACGCAATTCACGCAACTTATGTGCATTATTTGTAGCAAAAACAAGTTCTTTCATTACTAAAAAAATAAAATACCTCACCTAAAATAAGATAAGGTATTTTATATTAAAGGTTTATTATATAACTATATTCACTATCTTATTTGGAACAACAATCACCTTTTTAGGAGTTTTACCTTCCATCCATTTAGCCGATGATTCATGAGCAAGAGCCATTTTCTCTACTTCTTCCTTAGAAGTTCCATTTGGTACAGCTATGTTGAAACGTGCTTTACCATTGAAAGAAATAGCGTAATTTACACTTGCTTCCACCAAATATTCTTCATTGCATACAGGCCATTTAGCATCACACACACTGGTTTCATGACCAAGACTATGCCATAATTCTTCGGCAATATGCGGAGCAAACGGTGCCAGAAGTACAACCAAATCATCATATATTTCCTTGCTTACACACTTCATCGCATTCAATTCGTTTACACATATCATAAATGCGCTTACCGAAGTATTATAAGAAAAGTGCTCTATATCGAATGTTACTTTCTTTATAAGTTTGTGAAGCGATTTTAAAGCCTCCTGCGATGCTTTTTCTTCTTTTATAACCATTTCTTCACCCTTGAAGAAAAGTCCCCACAATCTTTTCAAGAAACGGTTTACACCATCTATTCCATTTGTATCCCAAGGCTTGCTTTGCTCTATAGGACCCAAGAACATTTCATATAAACGCAATGTATCGGCTCCGTATACTTCTACAATATCATCGGGATTTACTACATTGAACATAGATTTTGACATCTTTTCAACTGCATATCCGCATACATATTTTCCATCTTCCAATATAAACTCCGCATTATTAAATTCAGGACGCCATGCCTTGAATTTTTCAATGTCAAGTACATCATTGCTCACTATATTAACATCTACATGAATAGGTGTTACATCATAATCCTTTTTCAAATTATAAGAAACGAATGTATTGGTATCCTTTATACGATATACAAAGTTTGAACGTCCTTGTATCATACCTTGATTTATAAGTTTCTTAAATGGTTCCGGTTCGCACACAAAACCATAATCATACAAGAACTTATTCCAAAAGCGACTGTAAATAAGGTGACCTGTAGCATGTTCTGTTCCTCCTACATAAAGGTCTACGCTACGCCAATATTCATTGGTTTCCAAGGAAACAAGAGCATTTTCATTCTTAGGATCCATATAGCGCAAATAATAAGCCGAAGAACCTGCAAATCCGGGCATAGTATTAAGTTCCAACGGTCTGCCGTTTTTAGCAACCCAATTATTAGCACGTCCTAATGGAGGTTCTCCTGTTTCGGTAGGCAAAAATTTATCTACTTCAGGAAGCAACAATGGCAATTCATCATCATTTAAAACTTGAGGTTGATTATTTTCATCGTAATAAACAGGGAATGGTTCACCCCAATAACGCTGACGACTGAAAATAGCGTCACGCAGACGATAATTCACTTTAACTTTTCCTATACCGGCTTCTTTTATATAAATCTTTGTTTTTGCTATAGCTTCTTTTACCGTGAGACCATTAAGCTGTAATCTTTCATTTGAAGAATTGGTAACAATACCTTCTTTTGCATCAAAACTTTCTTCACTTACATCACAGCCTTCTATAAGTGGTACAATATCCAAACCGAAATGCTTTGCAAAAGCATAATCACGACTGTCATGGGCAGGAACCGCCATTATAGCTCCCGTTCCATAACCGGCAAGTACATAATCACTTATATATACAGGAATATTTTTTCCCGTAATAGGATTTATAGCATAAGAACCTGTAAATACTCCTGATACTTTCTTTTCTATCATGCGTTCACGTTCTGTCTTATGCTTTACTTCATCAAGATAAGCTTCAACAGTTTCTTTTTGCTCTGCTGTAACCAATTGATTTACATATTCACTTTCAGGAGCAAGAACCATGAATGTAACACCAAATATAGTATCGGCACGTGTAGTAAAAATCTTTAGTTGGAAATCTTTTCCTTCTACAGGGAACAACATCTCGGCACCTTCACTGTATCCTATCCAGTTACGTTGAGTTTCCTTAATAGAATCACTCCATTCTATAGTATCAAGATCATTCAATAAACGTCCTGCGTATGCACTTACACGAAGACACCATTGATACATCAATTTCTGCTCAACAGGATAACCTCCGCGCAATGATACACCTTCACTTACTTCATCATTAGCAAGAACTGTACCCAGTTTAGGACACCAATTCACCATCGTATTACCAAGGTAAGCAATACGATAGTTCATAAGTATTTCATTTTTCTCCTTTTGAGAATAAGCATTCCATTCATCGGCTGTAAAAACAAGTTCTTCTGTTCCATGAGCCGGAACTTCTTTACTTCCATTTGCAGCAAAATATTCTTCAAGTTCACTTATTGGACAAGCCTTATTAAGTTTAGTATTAAAATAACTCTTGAACATGCGGGTAAATGCCCACTGAGTCCATTTATAATAAGAAGGTTCACAAGTCTTTATTTCACGACTCCAATCATAACAGAAACCTATCTTATCCAATTGTTCTCGGTAACGTGCTATATTCTGCATGGTTGTAACTTCAGGATGCTGACCCGTCTGAATAGCATATTGCTCTGCCGGCAATCCGTAAGCATCATATCCCATAGGGTGAAGAACATTAAAACCCTGCAATCTTTTGTATCTTGAGAAAATATCGGAAGCTATGTATCCCAATGGGTGTCCTACATGCAACCCTGCCCCCGACGGATAAGGGAACATGTCAAGCACATAATATTTAGGACGGTTTTTATCTACCTCTGTCTTATAAGTATTGTTTTCTTTCCAATACTGTTGCCAACGCTTCTCAATATCTTTATGATTATATTCCATAATTATGATGATATATATATATTATTTATTACTATCTATTTTATAATTCCGAGGTTTTTAGAAATATCAAGCATTCTGTTTATAGAAAGAACAGCTTTATCGGCTATTTCTTTATCTACGCTTATTTCGGGAAGTTCATATTTTAGACTATTATAAAGTTTTTCAAGTGTAATGAGCTTCATATAAGCACATTCATTACAAGAGCATGTTCCGTCCTCAGGAGGAGCCGGAATGAATTTCTTTTCAGGACAACGCTTCTGCATCTCATGCAAAATACCACTTTCGGTAGCCACTATAAATGTATTACATTCATCATTTACCGCAAAGTTAAGTAAAGCTTGAGTAGAACCCACTTTATCCGCAATCAATTGAAGAGGTTTCTTACACTCAGGATGTACAAGAATCTTAGCATTATTATTTTCTTTCTTCAGAGCAAGTACCTTTTCAAGTGAGAATTTTTCATGTACATCACAAGCTCCATCCCATAAAAGCATATTACGTCCGGTAACGCCGTTGATATAATTTCCAAGATTTCTATCCGGACCGAATATAATTTTTTCATTTTCAGGAAGACTTTCCACTATTTCTTTGGCATTGGATGAAGTTACCACTATATCGGTATAAGCTTTCACTGCAGCACTTGTATTAACATAGCTTATCACAGTATAACCGGGATGAAGGTTTACGTAATCAGCAAACTTATCGGCGGGACAACTGTCGGCAAGGCTGCACCCTCCGTTCATATCGGGTACTATCACTTTTTTAAAGGGGCAAAGAATCTTAGCAGTCTCTCCCATAAAATGTACACCGCACATAACAATGATATCCGCATCAACTCTTGCGGCTATCTGAGCAAGAGCAAGACTATCGCCTATATAATCGGCTATATCCTGTATTTCGTTACGCTGATAATAATGAGCCAATATTACTGCATTTTTTTCTTTCTTCATACGCAGTATCTCATTTTTTATATCGATGCCTTTTTCTATGGGCATGTCTACATAACCTTTTTCAACAGATATCATATAAAAAAGTTTTTATTTAAGTTTTTAAAATTCTTTCTTATGTTTCTTTTTATAGATTGTTAATATGTTTGATAACTTTTATACTTTTTTCTTGCATAATAAGTTATTAAACTTAAATAAAACGTTATTAATATATTATTAACAATCATTCATTTTGAAAATCAATATATTGTAAACTTTATCAACAACATGTTAATAACATGCAAAGTTAATAATTTTCTATATATTCATCTACCAATAATTGTAGAAAACCTTGTGAAAACAGCATTAAAAATAAGTTGCTAACTTTTTTGCGCTTATATAAATAAATTATACAAAACATTGATTTTTAATTTCAAAACAAAAAGAGAAATATTTAATATAAAGTTTTTAAAGCGTTTCAACATGTTATTAACAGGTTGTTAATAGCTATATATTTTGTAAATTTGCAAGCAATATAAGCAGTATATTTTATGAAGAAGAAATCAATGATAGATCTTAATCGCATTAGTTGTGATGAATTTAAGACTACCCCTAAAATACCTCTTGTTGTAGTGCTTGATGATGTACGCAGTCTTAATAACATAGGAAGTATATTTCGCACTGCCGACGCTTTTGTAGTGGAAAGCATTTATTTGTGTGGTATTACAGCTTGTCCTCCAAGTGTGGAAATACATAAAACTGCGTTAGGTGCTGAAGATTCTGTACAATGGTACTATTTTGAAGATGTATGCAAATGTGTCAATGAACTTCGACACAAAGGTTATAAAATATGTTGTATAGAGCAAGTGGAAGATAGTATAAGTCTTGAACAATTTATTATCAAAGATTGTGAAAAGTATGCTGTTATTCTTGGAAATGAAGTGAAAGGAGTGCAACAAAAAATAGTGGATATAAGTGATTGTTGTATAGAATTACCACAGTATGGCACAAAACATTCTCTCAATGTTTC
Source organism: Muribaculaceae bacterium (assembly GCA_017473615.1). Lineage (GTDB taxonomy): Bacteria > Bacteroidota > Bacteroidia > Bacteroidales > Muribaculaceae > RGIG4576. The sequence goes on from JAFUKL010000011.1 coordinate 78,574, forward strand.
TATAACAGCCGGAATAGTAATGTGGGAATTTATGAAAAAATTTAAAAAATAAGCATAGAAATGAGAAAATAATAAAAATTAAAATAAGTCATTTAGGATTAACTAAATGACTTATTTTTGTGAAAATATTTTATATATAAGTTTATTTAATCAGCGTATTTTATGAACATCATTACCAACTTTTACAATATACAGTCCCTTAGGTATATGTAATTCTGTGTGAGAAGATATTGTAATACCTTGACTTATTAATTTTCCGTCAAAAGAGAATACCCAATACTCCTTCTGAGCAGTATTGTTTGTATCTATTATCAAACTATTTCCACTATAATATACCTTACTTTTAGCAGTATATGATAATTCTTTTATGCTGCTTGAAGGAAAATTTTCTGTTTCGATAAAATTAGTAAAATTATTCCACCCTTGAGCATTGCGATACAACTCAGCCGAGCCAACAGGCACATATACTGTTACCTTATCTGAATTGGTTCCTGAGAAAACACTATTATAGGCACAATAAGGTGGAGTAGGGGACAATGAAAATATATTTTTTAGATTATTACAAGATTGAAATGCGTAATTACCTATTTCTTCCACAGATTCCGGAATATAAACATTTTCAAGTTCAACAGAACTACTAACTAAATTTTCAGGTATTTTTTTAAGTCCTTCAGGCAACCTAATTTCTTTTAAAAAATAAGATGAACTAAATGCAAAAGTTCCTATTTCCTTACAAGAATTAGGCAAAATGAGTTTAGTAAAATATGAGCCTGCAAATGTAGACATTCCTATTTTTTCCAATCCTTCCGAAAACTCAATTTCTTCTATGCGTGTATTTTCGAATGCAAAATCTTCAATGAAACGAACGCTTGAAGGCAATACCAATTTTTTAAAACTTTGGCAACTAAGAAAGCATGCTACGGGAATATCAGTCACACCGTCAGGTATAATAACGTCTGTTTTCAACTTATAACAATAAGCAAAACTATACATATCTAATTTTCGTAAAGATGCAGGCAAATTGATTTCTTCAATATTCAATCTAGAAAAAGCAGAATAGCCTATTTCTTCAATATTATCCGGCAATATTATTTTACGGATATTCAAATGAATAATTCCGTAGTCCGGTTCCCAAAATTGCTTGTCACTATCATAAAAAGCCCAATCAGGAATCTTATAATTTTCAACTTGTGCATTTTCTAAATTTATAACATTTAGAGAACCATAAAAAGCACATTCCCACAATGTTTTAAAATCCGTTGCGTTGATTGGTCCTGTTACGCTCAAAGAGTCTATTTTATTCCAATTATCGCCTAAAACTGTTTTTAATTGACCGTATTCCGTAACTTTTGCATTAAACCCCACAACTTGTGCGTATGTATGCACATTGTATACTATCGCAAGTATTGCTAAGAGTATAAATTTATAATTTTTTTTCATAGGTAATAAAATTATAAATAAATTTAAAAGTTAACCTAAATATAATAAGCATTAAATAATAATTGTTTTAAAAAAGTTTTTATTTGTTTTGACCGAAAACTACAACCCGGTCACGACAAATCATATATGGTTTAACAACTCCGTCTTTTCTCCACAACCCGTATTTCAAAGCATCATCATGTTTTGGCAATACATATTCATGCGTATCTCCGTTTTTTAT
>JAFUKL010000012.1 GCA_017473615.1 Muribaculaceae bacterium
GAGATTGAGCAGGCGTTGAAACGGGAGTACAACGGCAAGCACCTGATGAGTGGTAGCGGATAAACCTATCTATATTTTTGGAGGGAGTGAAATTTACCGCTTGCCCTATATTCATCTGTCGCAAAAAAATAGTGCCCCTATGGATAGAAACAAGAACAGCATACAAATGGGTTATCAATGTAAGAACCTATTTGTATGCTGTCTGTTTATCTTTATCTACATTTTCGTCAGTCGTTCATTTCCGTTGCCGTCTGCATTTCTGAGTACAGACATTGAAAGGGGAAAGGTTTTCGGGCTGAATACTCTCCGCAGGAGGAAGATTCGGAACGAAACGGCTTGCCGCTCGACCTTTCAACTTTCAAGGGCTATTGTACTACCTTCGCAGACGAGCAAAGGAAAAGGGCGAATGACGGAATAGGGAAACTCATAATATCGAAGATTGATGATAGACCAAATTCAAATATTACCCTGCAATAATGAAAAATGCACTGTCTTTTTGCTCGTTCATAAAAAAGTTGTACCTTTGTTCCAAGATGAGTTGTACATCAATGCAAATTACGCAAGTATGTAGAAATCAGAACAGTTGCCAAATCATTACCTCGTTCTTGAACTTTCCGCATAAATATTTTATTCTTAGCGGATTATGAGATTATTCCAAATTAAGTCTATATTTCGCACGGCACTATCACAAAAAAAGTCCCTGCAATTTATACTTGCAGAGACTTCATTATTCCAATTCAGTCTGATTCGTCCTTATTAAGGTATCAGATTATATTTTTTGAATACTTTACGGATTTTTTCAAGCCCTATTGTAACCTGTTCCTTTGTATGCGTAGCCATCAAGCTGAAACGAATTAAAGTGTCCTGTGGTGCTACAGCAGGAGAAACAACCGGGTTGACAAACACGCCCTCTTCACTCAAGTCACGTGTAATGGTAAACGTAAGATTGTTATCTCTAATATAAAGAGGTATAATAGGTGTTGAAGTATGCCCTATTTCACAACCCATATTACGGAATCCCTCCAATGCGTAATTGGTTATATCCCACAAATGCTCCATTCTTTCAGGCTCATTCATCATGATATCCAAAGCCGCACCTACAGCTGCAGTCGATGCCGGAGTGATACTTGCTGTAAAGATATAGCTACGCGAGTGGTGGCGTAAAAAGTTTGTTATAGTCTTATCACAAGCAATAAATCCTCCAAGCGATGCAAAAGACTTACTAAATGTACCCATTATCAAATCCACATCATCGGTTACACCGAAATGGTCACATGTTCCACGCCCCTGTTTTCCGAATACGCCTATACCATGCGCCTCATCAACCATTACGCTTGCATTATATTGTTTTGCCAATCTCACTATTTCCGGCAAATTAGCCACATCGCCTTCCATTGAAAAGACACCATCGGTAACAATAAGCTTAACATCATCAGGAGAGCATTTTTTTAGTTGCTCTTCAAGTGACTCCATATCATTATGCTTATATCTTAGTGATTTTGAGAATGACAAGCGTCTGCCTTCAATAATCGATGCATGATCCTGCTCATCGAGAATTATAGTATCATTTCGTCCGGTCAATGTAGATACAACACCAAGATTCACACCGAATCCGGTCGAAAACAACATAGCATCCTCTTTTCCTACAAAAGCAGCTAATTTTCGTTCCAACTCTTTGTGAATATCCAATGTACCGTTTAGGAAAGGTGAGCCGGCAAGACCTGTACCATACTTCTTTGTCGCCTCTATGGCAGCTTCTTTTACCTTTGGATGGTTAGTGAGTCCCATGTAGCTGTTTGAGCCAAACATTAGAACTTTTTTACCATTTATTATTACTTCTGTATCCTGCTCGCTTTCTATTTCACGAAAATAAGGATATATACCTGCCGCCTTTGCTTTTTGTGGCTCCTGATATTGAGATAATTTAGCTTGTAATAGCTTCATAGCTTTTTATAATATTTTCTATTATTTTTATTACGACTTTTATTAATTAATGAATATATTTTGCTACTTCATTACAATTTAGGCTTGCAAAGTTACAAAATAAAATTCTTTCACCGCTAAAAAATCTAAATTAATTAGCCCAATTTACACTTTTTATGCAAATTATTGTCATTTACAACAAATATATGTTTAATACAATATCTTTACAGAAATAAAAAGAAGTCAATATGGGCATATAACATTATATATGTGGCGTTTTTTTCTTAATTTTGTAAATTGTGAAATAAGTACTACATGGAATTTAAGTTATATTCAGAGTATAGTCCCACAGGAGACCAGCCACAAGCAATAGCAGAATTGACAAGCGGTGTAAATAGCGGCACTCAATACCAAACCCTGCTTGGTGTTACCGGTTCGGGAAAAACATTCACAATGGCAAATGTCATTGCGAACACAAAACGCCCTACCCTGATTTTATCACACAACAAGACGCTTGCGGCACAATTATACGCCGAATTCAAAGCATTCTTTCCTGAAAACTCGGTACATTATTTCGTGTCTTATTATGATTATTACCAACCGGAAGCATATATTCCTTCAAGCGATAAATATATAGAAAAAGATCTCGCTATCAACGATGAAATAGACAGGCTCAGATTGGCGACTGTGGCTGCCCTGCTTTCAGGTAGAAGAGACATTATTGTAGTTTCATCGGTATCATGTATTTATGGAATGGGTAACCCCGATGATTTCAACGAAAACATTATCGAAATCAAATGCGGGCAGAATATAGGCAGAGACCGCTTTTTACGAACACTCGTCGATGCATTATACTCAAGGAATGAATACGAATTGGAAAGAGGTACATTCCGCGTTAAAGGTGATACCGTAGATATTGCTCTTGCTTATGAAGAAATCAATATACGCGTTATCTTTTGGGGTGATGAAATCGAATCCATCCAAATCATGGATAAAGAAACCCAATTACCCACGGAAAATGTAGATGCTTTCAAAATATTTCCTGCAAATATTTTTGTCACCACCAAAGAACGCATGGCTGTCGCTCTTGATAAAATAGCCGTCGATTTAGGAACACAACGTGATATGTTCTATAAAGAAGCTCGTTTGGTTGAGGCAAATCGTCTCTACGAACGGGTGAGCTACGACCTTGAAATGATTCGCGAGGTAGGCTATTGCTCAGGCATAGAGAATTATTCCAGATATTTTGACGGAAGAGAACCAGGCATGCGCCCTTTCTGCCTGCTGGACTACTTTCCCGATGATTACTTGACAATAATAGATGAAAGCCATGTCACAGTGCCACAAATCAGAGCCATGTATGGAGGTGACCTTTCAAGGAAGACAAACCTTGTAAATTACGGTTTTAGATTACAAGCTGCTGTCGACAACCGCCCTCTTAAATTTGAAGAATTTGAATCTTTAACAAAACAACTGATTTTTGTAAGTGCAACTCCGGCAGAATATGAATTGAATAAATGCGAAGGCGTCATTACCGAACAGATTATACGTCCTACCGGATTGCTTGACCCGCAAATTGTAGTGCGACCATCAAGAGGACAAATAGATGACCTTATTGAAGAAATTCAACGTCGTGTAGAACAAGATGAGCGAACACTCGTAACCACTCTCACTAAACGTATGGCTGAAGAACTCGCATCCTATCTGACTAAAATAGATATAAAATGCGCCTACATTCATTCTGATGTCGAAACAATGGAACGCATAAAGATTCTCGACCAATTGAGAGGAGGTGAGGTTGATGTACTAATCGGAGTAAATCTTCTGCGTGAAGGACTTGACTTGCCGGAAGTTTCACTTGTAGCTATCATAGATGCCGACAAAGAGGGATTTTTACGCTCGCATCGTTCACTGACCCAAACCGCAGGACGTGCTGCACGAAATCTTAACGGCATGGTAATAATGTATGCCGACAAGATTACCGAATCCATGCAAAAGACCATAGACGAAACTGACAGGCGTCGTACAATGCAATTAAAGTACAATGAAGAGAACAGCATTACCCCACAAGCTATCATCAAAGCTCGCAATCTTATCGTCGGCAGAGATACACAAGACGAATCTCCTAAAATCACAAGGAAAGGAAGATTTGTAGAAAAGAGTAACATTAACCCGGTTATACAAAGTTATTTGGATAAAGAATTTAACCCGGCTACAGGTATCGCAGCAGATCCGGTTGTCCGTTATATGAGTATAAGCGACAAGAAAAAGGCAGTTGATAGATTGCGCACGCAGATGATAGAAGCTGCAAAGCGAATGGATTTTATTGAAGCCGCACAATACAGAGACGAACTTATTGCGCTTGAAGAATCTATTAAAGACATGAGAGAATGAGCATAACTACCACATACACTAACAAACAATGGTTACCAACCACAAAAAAGGAAATTGAGGCTCTTGGATGGGACTATATCGATATTATTCTGTTTTCCGGTGACGCTTATATTGATCATCCATCAATGGGTACTGCTGTTATTGGTCGTGTACTTGAGGCAAGCGGCTACCGTGTCGCCATTGTACCACAGCCCAATTGGAGAGATGATTTGCGGGATTTTACCAAGCTCGGTAAACCAAGATTGTTTTTCGGAGTATCAGCAGGCGCTATGGACTCAATGGTAAACCATTATACAGCTAATCGAAGAAAACGCAGTGATGACGCATATACACCAAACGCTAAAGCCGGTATGCGCCCCGACTACCCAACTATCGTATATTCAAATGTACTGAAACAATTATATCCCGATGTTCCGGTTATCGTAGGCGGTATTGAGGCTTCTATGCGCAGATTGGCGCACTATGATTATTGGCAGGACACACTGAAACCATCTATTCTTGCCGAATGTAAAGCAGATTTACTTATATACGGTATGGGAGAAAAGCCCATTCTGGACATTGCCAATGCATTAAATGCCGGTATAAACATTACTGAACTTACCGACATACCGCAAACAGCCCTAAAATGTGCCAAAGATAAAGCTCCTGAGATGCCCGACAGCAAAAAGGAATTAATTCTGCATTCATTTGAAAATTGCAAGAGAAACAAGAAATTACACGCCGAAAACTTCAAAAACATAGAAATAGAATCCAACCGTTGGCAAGGGCGTACCTTGTGGCAAATGACGGGCAATTACGTAATAAAAGTCAATGGAACAAATCCACCAATGACAGAAGCAGAAATCGATGCGTCCTTCGACTTGCCATACACTCGCCTGCCCCACCCTCGCTATAAAGGAAAGCGAATACCGGCATACGAAATGATAAGGCATTCAATCAATTTACACCGTGGGTGTTTCGGCGGATGTTCGTTTTGTACAATTTCCGCTCACCAAGGTAAATTTATTGCATCAAGAAGCAAAGAATCTATTTTGAAAGAAGTCAAAAGAGTGTGCGATATGGAGGATTTTAAAGGATATATATCCGATTTGGGAGGACCTTCAGCAAACATGTATAAACTTGGAGGCAAAAACATCTCAAAATGCAAAACATGTACACGTCCATCATGTTTGCACCCCCTACCATGTCCCAATTTAAACAACGACCACTCTGAATTGCTCGATATTTACCATGCTGTCGACACTATTCCACAAGTAAAGAAATCGTTTGTAGGAAGTGGTGTACGCTATGATCTTTCAATGCATCGCAGTGATAACGAAAATATCAATAAGGCAAACAGACGTTATAACGAAGAGCTTATATCCAATCACGTATCCGGAAGACTGAAAGTAGCACCCGAGCACACGTGTGACGGAGTACTGAAACTTATGCGTAAACCTTCATTCAAGCAGTTTGAAGAGTTTAAACGAATATTTGACAAAATAAATGCAGATAAAGGACTGAAACAACAACTTATTCCATATTTTATTTCATCTCATCCGGGATGTAATGAATGCGACATGGCTGAACTCGCCGTGAAAACAAAGAAACTGAACTTTCATCTTGAACAAGTTCAAGACTTTACTCCCACACCGATGACAATGTCCACTGAGATGTATTATACTGGGTACAATCCATACACAATGGAATCGGTATTTACTGCACACTCCAAGGAGGAGAAGTTAGCGCAACGAAAATACTTTTTCTGGTATGAGAATGAATATAAGCATGATATTATCCATTCATTACAACGCATTAAACGGCACGATTTGATTGCCGAATTGTATCCGGGCGGTACCGGAAGAACTTTTGTGGCTAACAAACCGGCTTCTAAAAACGATATAAAACACGGCAAAATTTCAAGAAAAAACAAATTTTAAAAATATTAATATAACTAATTATTAAACATTTATGAATCTATCAAAAGTTACAATTATGGCTTCTCTATTCGCCCTTATAGGTATGGCTTCGTGCGAAAAAGCAGCTGAAGAAGTTATCATCGAGCAGCCTGAAGTGAAAATCGAGAACGGACAGTTCACCCCTGAGGCACTAATGGCTATGGGAGCTGTTACCGACCCGCAAGTTTCTCCTGACGGAACTAAGGTTCTTTATGGAGTTAAGTTTGAAAGTATTGAACACAACAAGTCAAATCGAGAATTGTGGGTTGTTGGTACAGACGGTTCCAATCCTACTCGTATTACAAAGACAGCAAAAGGAGAACAAAATGCTGTATGGATAGATGGCGGTAATAAAATTGCTTTCTTGTATCCGGATGGTGACAAGATGCAAATTTGGACTATGAATGCCGATGGTAGCGATCGTAAAGTTGTATCATCGGTTGAAAATGGTGTTGACGGATTCTTGTTTTCTCCCGATGAAAAGAAAGTAGCACTTATTTCACAAGTAAAATGGGGAAACGATGCAAAAGACCTTTATCCGGAACAGGACAAGGCTAACGTACGTATCATCACAGACATGATGTATAAGCACTGGGACGAATGGGTAAAAACAATTCCTCATTCTTTTGTTGCCGATTTTGACGGTTTTCAAGTTACCAACGTTGTGGATATGCTGAAAGATGAACCATACGAAGCTCCAATGAAACCATTTGGCGGAGTTGAATCACTCGCTTGGGCTCCTGACGGAAAAAGTGTAGTCTATGTATCTCGCAAAAAAACCGGTAAAGAATACTCTCTATCAACAAATTCCGACTTGTATCAATACAATATCGAAACCGGAGAGACAAAAAATCTTACTGAAGGCATGATGGGATATGATACTACCCCGAGATTTTCAAAGAGCGGACGCTATTTGGCATGGTTATCAATGGAACATGACGGATATGAAAGCGATATGAACCGCATTTTCATTATGGATATGCAAAACGGAGAAAAGAAACATCTTACCGTTAATTGGGACTTTGCCGCCGACAACATCGCATGGTCTCCAAATGAAAAATCTATATTCTTCACAGCTCCCTACATGGGATGCACTCCTATGTTCAGCATTGACATTGAGACATTACAGATAGACACCATCGCAAGTGGAGAATACGACTATGCAGCCATCGCTCCGATAAATAATGAAACAATCATCACACTTCGCCACTCTTTGCAAGAACCCAATGAAGTTTATGTGATAAATGCAGGTGAAATAAAAAAGCTATCTACAGTAAACGATGCTATGCTTGCAGAACTCAATAACGTAACAGTGAAAAAAGTACTTGTACCTACTACCGACGGCAAAGAAATGACCACTTGGGTGGTTCTTCCTCCTAATTTCGACGAGACAAAAAAATATCCGGCGATACTATATTGTCAAGGTGGACCGCAACAACCGGTAAGCCAATTCTGGTCATACCGTTGGAATCTTCGCCTTATGGCATCACAAGGATACATCGTTATTGCTCCTAACCGCCGCGGTCTTCCCGGATTCGGCACTGAATGGAACGCTCAAATTTCAGGTGATTATCCGGGACAGAATATGAAGGATTATCTTGCCGCTGTCGACTATATGAAGAAAGAAGCATATGTTGATGGAAATCATATAGGTGCTGTAGGCGCAAGCTACGGAGGTTTCTCTGTATATTGGCTTGCCGGAAATCATGAAGGACGTTTCAAGGCTCTTATAGCTCATGCCGGTATATTTAATATGGAAGCTCAATACCTTGAAACAGAAGAAATGTGGTTCGCTAATTGGGATATGGGCGGCGCATTCTGGGAAACAAATAACAAAGTGGCTCAACGCACTTTCGCATGTTCTCCGCACAAATACGTTAAAAATTGGACCGCACCAATACTTATTACAGCCGGTGAATTGGATTACCGCATCCTAAGTTCACAAGCTGAAATGGCATTTAATGCTGCCACATTACTCGGAGTCCCTGCTAAAATGGTTCTTTACCCTAATGAAAACCATTGGATTTTAAAACCACAGAACAGCCTTATTTGGCAAAAAGAATTCTTCGGCTGGCTTGACAAGTACCTGAAAGAAGACAGCAAATAATTTATTCTTTTAAAAATATGCTTTACATGCAGAAAAGGCTATCGGAGCAACTACCGATAGCCTTTTCTCTTATATATCAGCAATATCGTTTTTTATAAAATTTCATAATGGATTTTTAAAAGCGGGAATTACTTTGTAATTTTGTAAATTGTATAAAAAAGTAATTTTCTGTGGATACTAAACGACAAATAGCCATATTAGGCAGTACTGGTTCGATAGGAAAACAGACGCTGGACATTCTTGCCGAATATCCTGATTTGTTCTCCCCTTATCTGCTTACAGCAAACACTCAAGTCGAACTACTCGCCCAACAGGCTTTAAAATACGGAGCTAAACATGTCATCATAGCTGACAAAAGCAAATATGACACACTGAAAGCTCTTCTTAACGGTCATGACATCATCATCGAAGCCGGAACTGAAGCCATAAGCAATGCCATGTGCATTCCGGAAATAGACACTGTAGTTACCGCTATGGTTGGCTATAGCGGACTGGAACCTACAATTAATGCCATAAAGCATGATAAAACGATAGCTCTTGCAAACAAGGAGACCCTTGTTGTTGCAGGAGAAATGATTTATAATCTTTTAGACAATTCTCAATCAAAAATATATCCGGTTGATTCGGAACATGGCGCGATTTTCCAATGCTTGATTGGAGAAGATCACGATTCTATCGACAAGATTATCTTAACGGCATCAGGTGGTCCGTTCCGCACGAAATCAATCGAAGAATTGCAACATGTCACAAAAGCGGATGCTCTGAAACATCCCAACTGGAATATGGGAGCAAAAATAACTATTGACTCAGCTACCATGATGAATAAAGGGTTTGAAGTAATTGAAGCAAGGTGGTTGTTCGACATGCGTCCGGAACAAATTGAAGTGGTGGTTCACCCGCAATCCATAATTCACTCTATGGTTGAATTTAAAGATAGTTCGATCAAAGCCCAACTCGGTCTGCCCGACATGCATTTGCCCATACGTTATGCATTAGGATTCCCTAAACGCTTAGAGAGCAAATGTGAACGAATGAGAGTAACCGATTATGCCAACTTAACTTTCGAGACGCCCGATTACAAGAAATTCCCGTTGCTTGGAACGGCATTTGAGGCAATGCGCATAGCAGGCAACGCCCCATGCGTAATGAATGCAGCCAATGAGATTGCCGTTGCAGCATTCTTGAATGATAAAATACGGTTCATTGACATACCGATTATTGTACAGAAAACAATGGAGAATGTCTCATTCATAGAACATCCTTCTTACGCAGATTATGTAAATACCAATACAGTTGCACGCAAATATGCGTCATCTATAATCAAATAACTAAAATAATTAATGGAAACATTTTTAATTAAAACTCTACAACTTATGCTGGCTCTTGCATTACTTGTTCTTGTGCATGAGTTCGGTCATTATTTTTTCTCTCGAGTTTTCGGTGTAAAAGTTGAAAAATTTTATCTTTTTTTCAATCCTTGGTTTACGTTATTTAAATATAAACCCAAGAAACGCGCTACACAACCCGGCGAAGAAGAAAAAGCTTCTTGGCGAGACACCGAATATGGAATCGGCTGGTTACCACTCGGAGGATATTGCAAAATAGCAGGCATGATAGACGAATCAATGGACAAGGAACAGATGGCACAGCCTGAAAAGCCTTGGGAATTCCGTGCAAAACCGGCTTATCAGCGTCTATTAATCATGGTCGGAGGCGTATTGTTCAACTTCATTGCAGCAATTGCCATCTATTCCGGTATCGTATATACATGGGGCGAAAAATTCCTGCCGTTCCGTAATGCCTCTGAAGGTATGATGTACAGCGAAACAGCTCACAGAATAGGCTTTCAAGACGGAGATATTCCTCTATTTGCAGATGATAATGAACTTGATTACCTATCAGGAGAGACTGTATTGGCTATCGTAGATGCCAAACAGGTAAAGGTGTTGCGCCACCAAAGCGATACAATAATCATCGATATTCCACAAAACTTCATTTTTGACGCTAACAAAGATGCCGAAGACGGTCAATCCTTAATGGCATACCGACTTCCCGTTGTCGTTTATGACACCCAAAATGGCATGGGTGCAAAAAAGTCCGGAATGGAAAAAGGTGACAAAATAGTTGCCGTGAACGATATTAAAACTCCGTCATACGATATTTTCAAAGCGGAATTGGATAAAAACAAAGACAAGACCGTTTCTTTGACATACATTCGCAACGGGAAAGAAAACATTACCGATGTTGAAATAGACAGCGATGGGAAAATAGGAATAACCCTAACTCCTATCACCGATATATATGAAACCATAACTATCGACTATTCTATTTTTAAATCTATTCCGAGAGGTATAGAAATGGGAGTAGAAAAGTTATCAGGCTATATATCCCAAATGAAATATATTTTCACATCTGAAGGTGCCAAAAGTTTAGGCGGTTTCGGAGCATTGGGCAGTATATTTCCTGAAACTTGGGATTGGGCTAACTTCTGGAATATCACAGCATTCCTTTCGGTTATTCTTGCATTTATGAATATTTTGCCTATTCCTGCTCTTGACGGAGGACACGTTTTATTTCTTTTGGTGGAAATCATCACTCGTCGCAAACCAAGTGACAAGTTCCTTGAATACGCACAAATGGCAGGTATGATATTCCTGTTGTTGCTAATGGTTTATGCCAACGGCAACGATATATACCGTTTCTTCCTTAAATAAAAAATCTGCCGATATATGGAATACAAGAAAATAATACTCAAAAGAGGAAAAGAAGAATCCTTAAAACGGTTGCATCCTTGGGTATTTTCAGGAGCAATAGACCAATGGGACGACACCATTGAAGAAGGTGATTTGGTGAGCGTATTTTCACACAACGACAGGCTCATAGGTAACGGTCACTTCCAAATAGGCAGCATTAGCGTACGCATATTGTCATTTGGCAATGAAGCTATCGATAAGGATTTCTTCTCTAAACGGCTTAATGCCGCAATGGAAATGAGAAAGTCACTCAACCTTATACGCAATGATAACACTTCATTCCGCCTTGTTCATGGCGAAGGTGATTTTCTACCCGGACTTGTAATTGACATTTACGGCAATACGGCTGTTGTACAAGCTCATTCACCGGGTATGCACTTCGCACGTAACATCATAGCCGACGCTCTTGTCAACATGCCCGATAACCTTGTAAAAAATGTATATTATAAATCGGAAACCACATTGCCATACAAGGCTCAGCTTGACGCTCAGAACGACTATATCATAGGTGCTTACGATACTAATATAGCCATTGAGAATGGATTAAAATTCCATGTAGATTGGCTTAAAGGGCAAAAAACCGGTTTTTTTGTAGATCAACGCGAGAACCGTTCTTTGCTTGAAAAATATTCTCATGGCAGGAATGTTTTGAATATGTTCTGCTATACGGGGGGATTTTCTTTCTACGCAATGCGCGGTAATGCCAATCTTGTCCACTCGGTTGACAGTTCCTCTAAAGCCATACAACTCACCACAGAGAACGTAAATCTGAATTTTCCGGGAGACGAACGGCATAAGGCATTTGCCGAGGATGCTTTCAAATTCCTATCGGACATGAAAAAAGACGATTATGACCTGATCATTCTGGATCCTCCGGCATTCGCCAAACACAAAAGCGCTTTGAAAAACGCTCTTATCGGCTACCGGAAAATCAATGCACAAGCATTTGAAAAAATAAAGAGCGGTGGTATATTATTCACTTTTTCTTGTAGTCAGGCAGTGAATAAGGAACAATTCCGTCTCGCCGTATTCAGTGCTGCTGCACAATCGGGTCGTCGGGTACGTATCCTGCATCAACTCACACAGCCGGCTGACCACCCTATCAATATATATCACCCCGAGGGTGAATACTTAAAGGGATTGGTTCTTTACGTGGAATAATAAATATTTAAACAAAACAGAAATGAATAAATTACTAACAACAGTTGCAACTATGGCAATCCTAACAACGAGTTGTACACAAAAAACATCAAACGAAAGCGACTTCAACTATAATGTCGACAAATTTGCCGACATTGAAGTATTGCGCTACAAAGTGCCGGGATTTGAAGAATTATCTTTAAATCAGAAAAAACTTGTATATTACTTGAATGAAGCAGCCCTTCAAGGACGTGACATACTTTTCGATCAGAACGGAAAATATAACCTTGCTATTCGCCAAACACTCGAAGCTGTTTATCTGAATTTCAACGGAGATAAGGAATCTGCGGAATTTAAGGCTTTTGAAAAGTATCTGAAACAAGTGTGGTTCGGAAACGGTATCCACCACCACTATTCAATGGATAAATTCGTTCCTGAATTTTCCCAATCATTCTTTGCCGAACAAGTTAAGGCACTCCCTGCCGATAAATTGCCACTTGCTGAAGGTGAGAACGTAGAAAATCTCATTGCTACACTCAGCCCGGTAATTTTCGACCCGTCTGTAATGGCTAAGCGCGTTAATCAGGCACAAGGCGAAGACTTGATACTCACATCTGCAACCAATCTATATGAGAATGTCACTCAAGCAGAAGTTGAAGAATTTTATAATAAAATGAAAGACCCGAATGATTCTACCCCGGTATCATACGGACTAAACTCCAAACTTGTAAAGCAAGATGGGAAATTAGTAGAATTGCCTTATAAGGTAGGCGGGCTTTACTCCGATGCAATATCAAAGATTGTTTTTTGGCTTAAGAAAGCCGAGGAAGTGGCTGAGAATGAGACACAGAAAGCACATATAGGCAAACTGATTTCATTCTACGAAACCGGAGATTTGAAAACATTCGATGAATACTCAATCATTTGGGCTGAAGATACTACATCAAATGTGGACTTCGTTAACGGATTCATCGAATCCTATGGAGACCCTCTTGGAATGAAAGGTGCTTGGGAATCCCTTGTAAATTTCAAGAATATCGAAGCATCAAACAGAACTGAGATAATCAGTGCAAACGCTCAATGGTTTGAAGATAATTCTCCGGTGGACAGCAAGTTCAAAAAAGAGGCCGTTAAAGGTGTATCGGCTAAGGTTATCACTGCCGCAATCCTTGCAGGCGATTGCTATCCGTCTACTCCGATAGGTATAAATTTGCCTAATTCAAACTGGATTCGTGCAGCCCACGGCTCAAAATCAGTAACGATAGAAAATATTACCGATGCTTACGATGAGGCTGCTAAAGGCAACGGATTCAACCAAGAGTTTGCCTACTCTCAAGAAGAGATTGAGAGCATGGATAAATACCTAAGCCTTACCGACAAATTGCACACCGACCTGCATGAATGCCTTGGACATGGTTCAGGTAAACTTCTTCACGGGGTCGACCCTGACGCTTTGAAGGCTTACGGTTCAACTCTTGAAGAAACCAGAGCTGACTTGTTTGCTCTTTATTATCTTGCTGATAACAAACTGATAGAGCTCGGTATATTGGATAATCCTGACGCATATAAATCGGAATACTACAAATACGTGATGAACGGCTTGATGACACAGCTCACACGCATAGAGCCGGGCAAGAACATCGAAGAATCGCACATGCGTAACCGCAAACTCATTACCGAATGGGCTTATAAGCATGGTAAAGACGAAAATGTGATCGAATACGTAAAACGCGATGGAAAAACATATCTGAAAATCAACGATTACACCAAGCTGCGACAACTCTTTGGCAAACTGCTTGCCGAAGTTCAACGCATCAAGTCGGAAGGTGATTTTGAGGCAGGTATGAAACTCGTTGAAGAATATGCTGTTAAAGTTGATCCGGAGCTCCATAAGGAAGTACTTGAACGCTATGCTAAATTGAATATTGCCCCTTATAAAGGCTTTGTCAACCCTGTTTATACAGCAATAACCGATGTGAGCGGAAACATCACAGACATAACGGTCGATTACACAGAAAACTATGTAGACCAAATGCTGCGTTATTCACGAGACTATTCCCCATTGACAAAATAAAATTTCAGTAACCTATTATGGAGCTGTGTCAAAACTGTTTTTGGCTCAGCTCCTTTAGGTTTGTAAGATTTGACAAGATGAAAGGTATTGAGATTTAACTTGATACGCTTATACTAAAGTACATGACTGAGAACTGATATCGATAATAACGTAGCTGATTGTTAATTATGACAAACCGTCTTTTTATATTTATTTTATATGGAAAACTCTTCTCATGAAATAACAAAACAGGTTCGACACGATTTTTTTGTGTACCGTAACGGCATGCTTGCCGACACTCTACGAAACAGCGGCGACACACATCGCATGATTTTCGGGCTTAATCTCCCTCAAATAATAAACATAGCCAATAATATAACACCAAACGAAGATGTGGCAAAAGAGCTATGGGAAAGTGTCGAAACAAGGGAATGTCGACTTATAGCACCTATGCTTTTCCCAATAGAGAAATTTAATGAAGAGACAGCATTAAAATGGATTTCACAACTTGAAAATACCGAGATAGCCGATAATCTGTGTCACAAGTTATTACGTAAAACACATTATGCCGATAAAATATGTCTTACTCTTATGAATGGAAGTGACATAGAACGCTACACAGCACTGCGACTTGCCATCAATCTCCTTGCTTCCGGCAAAGAAATTGACTGCGAGAAAATGCTCCACTTTGCCCAAGCCGAAGTGTACAAAAACCTACCCATTACATCCGCTACGGCAAGACGCCTCCTCCAAGACCTCTCCGAATCAGAAAAGATGAACAACAACCCCGAGTAAGTTTTTAGTACCTTACTCGGGGTTATACGACCTATCATCTATAGCGTTGCCTCTTTACAAAACCACTTTAAATGTTTTATCTTTTATCTTCACAATATATATCCCTTTGATATTCATTGAGATTATCGCACCCATTCCGTTATAAATACATTGACCGTTCACATTATAAACTTCTATATTTGCATTATCAGCACCATTCACCACAATATTACCGTTTTCAACGTAAACATTCATGCTGTTGTCGGTTAATGTTGTTTCTATTGTAGAAAACTCTGTTTCTTCGATATTCGAAAAGTTGCTCCAAAAGTCTGCCGATTTGTAGGTGCTTTTACAACCGGTTGGTACATATAAAGTTGCGTGCTGAATGACTTTTTGAGGAAATACTTTTGTGTTTCCTGTTGTTGGCGGAGTTGTCGATTTACAATAGATTTTTGCTATATTATCGCATCCGGAAAAAGCATCCCCTTCAATAAAGTTAACAGAAGTGCCTAATGAAACAGAAGTCAATCCGGTACATGATAGGAATGCATTGTCATAAATTTCAATAACAGCATCGGGTATGGATATGGTTGTTAATTTCTGACATCCATGAAAAGCACTGCCTCCTATACTGATTACAGAATTAGGGATAACCGTGTTTCTGCATCCGAATTTAAGTTTGTTTACCTCTGTTGCGATTATAGCATTACAATTATCTCTTGAATCAAATACGGGGTTTCCCTTTTCTACAATAATTGAAGATAATTCATTGCACTCTGCAAATACATAATAACCAATGCTTGTGACCGAATTGGGTATGGTAATGGAAACCAAATCTTTACAGAGTCTAAAAGTCTCATCGCCAATACTTACGATGGTATAGATGTTGTTATTGAATGTTACGGCTTCCGGTATAACAATATAGCCTGAATAGTCGTCGGTAAATTCATAATAGGTGTTACCTTTATAAGTTACTTCAATCGTTCTATCATTTTCAGACAGAATATTATAATAAATACCGTCAACTTCAAAGTCGTGAGCAAATGCGTGTGAACCGGTCAATAGCACAGCTATCAACATCAGTTTTTGTAAAATGTTTTGTTTCATTGTTCTGTTTGTTATTTAATTAGTTAATAAATTTAATAGCCATGAGAAATAAGCCCTTGTGGCATTATTGGCATTATTGTCCTTAGGGTGTTTTTTTCGCTCTTGTGTCTTTAATACTTTTTTGTGTTTCTCAGTCCCTCTTGAAACGGTTAGGTAATTATAAAAAAGAAAGTGTGGGACATGATCCGGTTTATCTTGCAAGAGGCATCGCCAAACGCCCACGTAGAAATAAACAGCCCACCCACACTTGACCTATATATCATCACCCTCCTATGGGCGGGATATAGGCAAGCAAGAGCGTTTTTACCGTCTATCCTCCTACGTTTGAAATTGGCGATTTCCCTGCAAAGGATAAAGCTAAACGCTTTCTATCTAATATGTCCTCTTCAGTGATAACTCATTATCTTCCAAAGATTACTGCAAAAGTATAAAAAAAATCATAGTCTTTATAAAGTTTTTTGATTAACATTGTACTATAGCGAATGATTCTCAGCGAAAAATTTGTTCTTATACTCACTAATAATATTACGAATCTTTACACATTCCACAATATGCATAATGCATATATAATCAATATGTGCGGAATTAAAGAAATTTTTCTTTAAAAAAGATTGTATATTGCCCCAAAAGCATTAAATTTGCCATTCAAATTAAGAACTATTTAAATTTTTGCGATATGAAAAAGCATAATTTCTATGCCGGTCCGTCTATTTTGAGCGAATACACTCTAACAAAGACCGCTGAAGCCATTAAGGACTTTGCCGGTACGGGGCTGTCAATCTTAGAAATATCTCACCGTAGTAAAGAATTTACAGCTGTAATGGATGAAGCCGAACAGCTCTTCAAGGAGTTGCTTGACATTCCTGAAGGTTATAAGGTTCTTTTCCTTGGTGGCGGTGCAAGCACACAATTCTGTATGGTTCCGTTCAATCTCTTGAAGAAAAAGGCTGCATACCTTGACACCGGTACTTGGGCTAACAAAGCCATTAAAGAAGCCAAACTGTTCGGTGAAGTGGATGTTGTAGCATCTTCTAAAGCCGACAATTATACATACGTGCCAAAGGAATATACAGTTCCTGCTGATGCCGATTATTTCCACATTACTACCAACAACACAATCTACGGTACTGAAATACGCAAAGACCTTGACGTGTGCGTGCCTCTTGTGGCTGATATGTCAAGCGACATTTTTTCACGCCCTATCGATGTGTCAAAATATGATGTAATATACGGTGGCGCGCAAAAAAACCTTGCTCCGGCAGGTGTAACATTTGTCATCGTTAAGGAAGACGCTCTTGGTAAAGTAGACCGCGCCATTCCTACCATGCTTAACTATAAGACACATGCCGAAAAAGGCTCTATGTTCAACACACCTCCGGTACTGCCCATCTATGCAGCCGTTCAAACCCTCCGCTGGTACAAGGAACTTGGAGGTGTGAAAAAACTTGAAGAAATGGACAATGCCAAGGCAGCCAAGCTTTACGATGCAATAGATGCAAGCAAATTATTCGTAGGAACCGCCAATACCGAAGACCGATCAATCATGAACGTATGCTTTGTAATGAAACCCGAATATGCCGAACTCGAAAAAGAGTTCAATGAATTTGCAAGCACCAAGGGTATCGTAGGAATCAAGGGACATCGTAGTGTAGGTGGTTTCCGTGCATCGCTCTACAATGCTCTTCCTATGGAAAGCGTTGATGTACTTATCGCTGCAATGAAAGAATTTGAAAAGAACCATTAATCACATCATAACCATAGCAACAAATGAAAATTCTTGTAGCAACAGAAAAGCCATTCGCAGCTGAAGCTGTTAATGGAATAAAAGAAGTGATTGAAAATGCAGGGCACAAACTCGTACTGCTTGAAAAAGGCTCTAAGGCAGATCTTATCAATGCAGTAAGCGATGCAGAAGGACTTATCGTGCGCAGCGACATTGTAGACAAGGAAGTTTTTGATGCCGCTAAACAGCTTAAAGTTGTTGTTCGTGCAGGCGCTGGATATGACAATATCGATCTTGCCGAAGCCACTGCAAAGGGTGTGTGTGTCATGAACACTCCGGGACAGAATTCCAATGCCGTAGCCGAACTTGTATTCGGTATGGCTATCATGATGATACGCAATAACTACAATGGCAAAGCAGGAACTGAATTAAAAGAAAAATCTCTCGGTATACACGCCTACGGTCAAGTGGGACGTAATGTTGCACGCATTGCCAAAGGATTTAACATGACAGTTACAGCTCTTGACCCATTCGTTAAGGACGAAGATATGACAGCCGAAGGAGTCAAGCCCATGCACACAGTGGAAGAACTCTACAGCAACAACCAATTCGTGTCACTGCATATTCCTGCCACAGCACAAACCAAGCAATCGGTAACCAAGGAACTTATATGCAAGTTGCCCCAAAACGGTGTACTGATTAACACTGCGCGCAAGGAAGTTATCGATGAAGCAGGTCTTGCGGCTGCACTTGAAGTCCGACCGGACATTCGCTACATTGCCGATGTAAAACCTAACAATGCAGAAGAATTGACCGAGAAATTTGGTGACCGAGTATTTTTCACACCAAAGAAAATGGGCGCACAAACAGCCGAAGCGAACATCAAAGCCGGTATAGCAGCAGCCGAACAGGTTGTAGCACACTTACGTGACGGATGGAATCATTTCCAAGTAAATAAATAATCCTTGGAGAAATCAATAAGCAATAGAAAAGGCAGTGACCGGGTCACCGCCTTTTTATATTTCTCACAAACCACCTCTCAAAATTGCTTTTAAATTATTATATTTGTTGTCATATAATAATCAGTGATATGGAATTGTGTTATTTTGTGTGGGAGGTCAGAGTGCTGAAGGTGCTTTGCCTGTCATGACTTTTTTTGGTCGTTTTCGTTGTTGCTCATTTGAGGTCGGTGCTTATGTGGGTGTTGATTATCGGTGATTTCTTGCCGACGGGCGTTTTTTGAAATACTCTTCAATTTCTTTTTGAAATTCATCTATTGCCTTTTTTGCCTCTTCTAAGCTATCAAAATCTTGATTCCTGCCATCAACAAAGGCGTGCCAAGGATAACTCTCGGTTTTATGGTTCAGTCTCCATATTGTCACACTGCGATAAGGTTCTACCTCAATATTACACCTATATTCTTTGGTTTGGGTCGTAACTTCGTCATCGGAATAATTGCATAATGTGGCATCATTACACCCTACATCATTCTTATCAACCACCATATTGTAAATTATCAATACAGTCAATATCAATATTGGTAATAATAACATTATAAAAATAAGCATAATCATACTTTAATTATAATTCATCATATTGCATTCTTAAATCTCACGGTCGTAGTCATCTTTTATCCAGCGAAGTACAGTTGGCACAAATGCCACTATAAGCACCAACACTGCCACAACCATTACTGCTGTATTCATCATCGCTACACCTACCAATATTGACAAAGTGCATATAACGGCTATCAATACTGCCAAATCTTCATTTACTTCATACTTTGAAATTGTATTCATAACGTTTACAAGCAGTTGAGATGTCATTACTGTTGATTTTTCATTCTGTACTGAATTAAGTGCCATTGTTTTCATATTTTAGTGTATTTTAAAGTATTAATTATCTTTTTACATCACAAAGCTACAATCGTGATGGGCAAATATTTTTCACACCTAAGCAAATTAAAGTTAAGAAAATATTTATTAGCCAAACACAACATTTTAAGAAAATTCAAAACAGCTTCTAACATAAACTGCAAAAATGTCATATTTTATTTTGTGGCACTTAATTTGCATTAACTGACATGTATATAACAAAGTAAACAAACTAAAAACTATAATACACTATGCAAAAAGGATCTATTGGGGTTACTACCGAAAATATCTTCCCCGTAATCAAAAAATTCTTATACAGCGATCACGAAATATTCCTTCGCGAATTGGTTTCTAATGCAGTAGATGCCACGCAAAAGTTGCGTACCTTGGCAGCTCATGGCGAATTTAACGGTACATTGAACGACACTTCAGTGACTGTTTCTATCGACAAAGAAAAAGGTACTCTTACTGTGAGCGATCATGGTATAGGCATGACAGCCGAAGATATTGACAAATATATCAACCAAATAGCTTTTTCAGGTGCTGAAGAATTCCTTGCCAAATACAAAAATGATGCTAATGCTATAATAGGACACTTCGGATTAGGATTCTATTCTGCCTTTATGGTATCAAAAAAAGTGGAAATACGCACTCTATCCTACAAAGAAGGTGCAAAAGCTATGAGCTGGGTATGTGACGGCAGTCCTGAATACGAAATGACTGAAATCGATAAAGCAGAACGCGGTACCGACATTATTTTATACATAGATGATGAAAGCAAGGAATTCCTTGAAAAAAGCCGTATAGAATCTCTACTGAAGAAATATTGTCGATTCCTGCCTGTACCTATCGTGTGCGGTAAGGTTCAAAAGTGGGAGAAAGACAAATATGTAGACACCGATGAGGATAACGTAATAAACAACGTAGAACCCCTCTGGACAAAAAAACCGGCAGATCTAAAAGACGAAGATTATATAAAGTTCTATCACGAACTGCATCCGGGACAGGATGACCCACTATTCTGGATTCACCTGAATGTGGACTTCCCATTCAACTTGACTGGTATCCTCTATTTCCCCAAAATCAAGAATAACATAGAAATTAACAAGAACCGCATACAACTATACTGCAATCAAGTGTATGTAACCGACCAAGTGGAAGGAGTAGTTCCTGATTTTCTAATGCTGCTACAGGGCGTAATTGATTCTCCGGATATTCCATTAAACGTTTCTCGTTCTTATCTTCAAAGCGATGCCAATGTGAAGAAAATATCTTCACACATCACCAAGAAAGTTTCATCACGTCTTGAGGAAATCGCTAAAAAGGATCGTAAGAATTTCGAAGAAAAATGGAACGACATCAAGCTGTTCATCGAGTACGGCATGCTTACCGATGAAAAATTCTGCGAATCGGCAATGAAATATGCTCTTCTTGAAGATTCAGAAGACAAGTATTTCAACTTTGAAGAATACAAAACACTTATCAAGGACACACAGACCGATAAAGACGGTATATTGGTATACCTATACGCTACCAACAAAGAGGAACAATATACCTACATCAACGCAGCTACTCAAAAAGGATACAGCGTACTTATGATGAACGGGCAACTGGATTCACACTTTGTAGGCATGCTTGAGCAGAAGTTTGAAAAGAGCCGTTTCGCCCGCGTCGATGCCGATGTGGTAAGCAATCTTATTCCTAAGGAAGATAAAAAAGCAGCCGACATATCTCCATTGCAACGCACTATCATGACTACACTATTCAAGTCGCAAGTTCCTACACTTGAAAAGAGCGACTTCTATGTATCATTCGAAGCACTTGGCAGTGAATCTAATCCAATAGTGCTTACTCAAAGCGAATATATGCGACGCATGAAGGATATGGCAGCACTGCAACCGGGAATGAGTTTCTACGGTGAAATGCCCGATAGCTACAATATGATTATCAACACCGAGCACCCCGTTATCAAGAAAATAATGACCGATGCCGAAACCGTATTGAAATCAGTAGTTGAACCGCTGGAAACATCTCTTGCCGACACAAATAAAGCTATCGAAGAAGTTCGCAAGGACGACAGCAAGAAAGAAGAGGCTTCCGTTCACGAAAAGAAAGCTGAAGAGATTCGTAACGAGGAGAACAAGGTTATAAGCGAATATGCAAGTTCTAACGACAAAGTTAAACAGCTTGTGGATATTGCTTTGCTTGGCAACGGACTTTTGAAAGGTGAAGCCCTTAACAACTTCTTGAAACGTTCCATCGACCTACTGTAAAGAGAAATACAACATATTAGTAGGATTAACAACAATGGCTGCCGGCAAACATGAATACCGACAGCCATTATATTTATATCTTCTTTCTGCCATCATAGAACCGCTCAATGATTCTTGGGAAGAACATGCGATAAGAATACATATCCGATGATTCCCGACAACAACGACCCGGTCATAATACCCAATTTAGCATCTTCAAGCAATTCCATCCCATACACGCCCATTGAGCCAAATGACAAATTGGCAATGAACAACGATACTGTAAAGCCTATTCCGGCAAGCATTGCAACTCCGGCAAGCATCTACCAACTAATATTTTCGGGCATCGAGGCCAATTCTGTTTTGATAGTAACCCATGAGAACATAAAAACACCCACGAATTTACCTATCACCAAACTACAGATTATTGCTGCACCCACACCGCTATACAAGGCAGACACATTCATTCCTTGAAAAATTATACCTGCATTAGCAAAAGCAAATAGAGGAATTATAATATAATTCACCAATGGATGAAGCGTATCCTCCAAATCCTGAAGAGGAGATATAACCTTATCGGTGGCGGTCTCCATTTCTTTCAACCAATTCATCTGTTCATTTGAAAGGAATCGGCTTTTCTCCAATTTTTCATCTTCTGTTGTAGAAAATCGGCTTATTCTGTCCCTTATTGTCATCACATATTTTTTTGGAGCAAATACCGGCGTAGCAGGAACACAAAATGCCACCAATACCCCGGCGATAGTCGGATGAATACCGGAATTAAGAAATAAAAACCATATTATTCCACCTAACGATATATAGAATATCTTGCTTTTTATATGAAAAAATACCGAGCCAAGTATCAAAACGGCAAATAGCCCCAACGAATATAATAATAACATATATTTGATACCTGATGAGTAGAATACAGCTATCACAAGTATTCCACCTATATCATCTACCACGGCAAGCGTCGTAAGAAACACCTTCAACGAAAGTGGAACACGGCTTCCAAGTATAGCCAATACTCCCAACGAAAATGCAATATCAGTAGCCATCGGTATAGCAGCACCCTTTATATAGTCCGTTCCATGTCCTATTGTAAAGAATATGCACACAGGCACAATCATCCCACCTATTGCAGCCACTATAGGCAACAATGCTTTCTTAAATGAAGATAATTCACCAACAAGAACCTCACGTTTTATTTCAAGACCGATGTTAAAAAAGAATATCGCCATGAGAGTATCATTGATAAACTGCATGAACGACATCGTCTCACCATGATAACTGAATACATTGAAACCGCCCACCTCAAAAGAGACCGGCATTTTCCATAAATCAAAATAGTAGGTACTCACAACCGGTGTATTGGCTGCAATCAGCGCCAATATAGTTGCCACAAGCAGTACATTACCGCTTTGAGCATACTCCTTTATGGTTTTTCTCGCTGTATAAAATATATTAGCCATTACTCATTATCGCTTTCTCGAAATACAACAAACAGAATGCGCAATGAGTTTACAATCAATAACTCTTTAGGCTATTATCAAGAAAAGTTTAAATCACCCCCTATTCCCTCTCACCTATCCTCTCACAAACGGATTATACATTTGCTCCTCTCCCACGGTCGTAGCACCTCCATGTCCGGGATACAGCACTGTATCTTCCGGCAATGAAAACAATTTATTCTTTATACTGCTGATAAGAGTATCATAATCTCCTCCTGTCAAATCGGTACGACCTATACTCATCTGAAAAATCGTATCACCCACAAAAGAACATCCCGATTCAGGCAGATAATACACAACACCTCCTGCACTATGCCCCGGAGTATGCAGAACTTCTATTTTTTCTCCGCAAAAGTCTATTATATCACCATCTACAACATAATCCGAGACTGTAAACGGTTTCATCTCACATGAAAGATTGAACATACGCAATTGTACATCAGCCTTCATGCCTAATTCAATATCAGCGGTATGTCCATAAACCTTGCAATTATATTTTTCCACAAGAAAACCGGTTCCCATTATATGATCGACATGCTCATGCGTAAGCAATACGTTTTCTACCACAAGACGGTTCTTATTCATAAAATCCATGAGCATATCACACTCATGTTTATTGCTCATTCCGGGATCTATAACGGTTGCACTGCCACCCTCCTCATTCCATAATATAAACGTATTTTCCGAAAACGGATTAACCGTAAATTTTGAAATCTTCATAAATATTCCTCCTCACCTGCAATACATAACACTTATGTGTCATATTAGTTGTACATATACGACCTTTTTGGTCTCAAAAAACGGCTCACTAAAATAATCTTTCATATCAGCAATCATAGCCGTTTTCTTATATTTCTTAACTTCCGACTGCAAATCACCGCCTTTCAAGCATATCAATCCGTTGGGTAAAGCGTTTATACAAGTCTTTGATACACATTTACGCACAGCCTCGACCAATTCATCAAGCCCCATCACCGCACGGCTCACAACATAGTCAAAAGAACCTTTCACTTCTTTTATGTCACCGTGCTGAACCGTCACATTCTTCAGTCCGATACGGTCGGCTATATCCTGGGCAACTTTTATCTTTTTGCCGATTCTGTCGACCAAATGAAAATGTACATCGGGAAACATAATTGCAAGCGGAATTCCCGGAAGACCTCCGCCTGTCCCCATATCCAAGACCTTTGAACCGGGCTTAATATCTGCAAATTTTGCAATACCTAACGAATGTAAGATGTGATTTACATACAGATTATCTATATCCTTGCGAGAAATCACATTTATTTTCTCATTCCACTCCGGATATAACAGCCCCAATTGCTCGAATTGGGTAATCTGAGTTTCACTTAAACCACGAAAATATTTTTTTATTATTTCTGCTCCCATATTTTATATAATCCTATTTTAAAACAACTTCATTTTTAGCCAGAGTTATTTGAACCTCTTCAAGCACCGAAAGTTCTCGCGGCAAAAAATTCCACGTTATACTATCGGCTGTAATATAAAAATTATCTCCTACCGTAAGGTTCTCAAAATTATAGTAGCCCAATTCCACCAGTTCATCATCATTCACGGCACCGGCATCATCACGCAGCCGCTCCTTTAACAAATCTGTCACTCTATCATAATCATCTTCAGCAATAATTGAAGACAATTCGATTTTAGTCATTTTATTTAAATCAATATTAATATAGTAACGGCGTGTTTCAGGCAACTTATCATCTATCCGTGATAATTCTTCTCTGCAAAAACTCACAATACCATAAGCATTATACACAGGATATATTTTCACCAATAATTTACAATTGCTCATCTGCTCATAGCCGGCATCCATTTCTTCCGCAGAAACCTCCCCATCATTTTCACTATATCTCGCCAATAAGTTAGCCATAAAACGAGGGAAAGCAGTCGCAAGAGTAGCCGAATCAGCAGAAACGCCCAATACAGAACCGGCATATAACCGCTGTAACCTTTCGGTATATTCATTATTGATGTATGATTCCGGATAAGAAATTTCCAAATCAGCAGAAATATAGCATTTCTCTTCATCACTTAAAAAATAGCTCAATGTATCGTGTAAGTTTACAGTAGCCATTACTACAGTATCTCCATCCACAGAATAAATCGCTTCGGCCTTTCCGTTTGAGCATGTGCATAAACTTGTCATAATCAACGACAAAGCACAACATAGCATAATCTTTTTCATCAATCCCATTTATTATTGAATATAAAGATACGAAAAAAACCGAAACCTCACATTAGATTAGTTAATAAATTTAGTAGTCAAGAGAAATAAGTCCTTGTGGCGATATATTGAGTAACCGATTGCAAGCGTTAGCGAGGCTGTCGGAGGAGAGGTATCTTCCTATTTTGCTGCCATTCGCTTGGAAAGCGATATTTCCACAACCGTAAGTCGCTCTTGTGTTTGACATCTCGGTTATGAACAACCCTCTAAATCTTATGTACCTAAAATGTACTACAATATCTTAATCCCTGCAATAAATGTCATTTTACATACAATTTTGAGTTTCTTTTTCATATTTTCGTCTATTATATCAAAATTTATGACGATATTCGCAAAAAATAAAAAAGACTTTATTTAAATGCTACAAATCGGAAAAATAAATGAGTTGGTGGTAACGCACAGAGTGGACTTCGGCCTATATCTCGACGGTGGAGAAGAGGGGGAAATTCTACTACCACTGCGTTATACTACACGCGACATGAAACCGGGCGATAAAATAAGCGTATTTATTTACAGGGATTCAGAAGACAGGCTTATAGCCACAACAGAAGAACCTTACGCTAAGGTTGGAGAATTTGCTTTTCTTCGTGTAAAAGCCACCAACGACATAGGAGCATTCCTTGATTGGGGATTGCCCAAAGACTTACTCGTTCCCTATCGGGAGCAAAAGGTACGTATGCAACCCGGACGCAGCTATACGGTTTACGTCTATTTAGATGATGAGACACAACGAATAGTCGCATCGGCAAAACTAAACAAATTCTTAGATAACAAAATACCCGATATTAAACCGGGGGATGAAGTCAAAGCCCGCATATATCAAGAAACCGAACTCGGATACAAAGTTATTGTAAATGATCTGTTCTCGGGACTCATATATCACAACCAAGTGTTCTGCGATGTAAATATAGGAGAACTGCACTATGCTACGGTGAATACCGTAAGACCCGATGGGAAAATAGATCTCATACTCGGAAAGTCTACGCGAAACCGCATAACCGACCTTGCCGATGACATTCTCGATTATTTGGACGAATGCAACGGTTATATACCATTAAGTGACTCTTCCTCACCCGAAAAAATCAAAGAAACATTCCAGTGCAGTAAAAAAGACTTCAAAAAAGCCATAGGATTATTGTTTAAAGCCAAACAAATTATAATCGAACAAGACGGAATAAGAGCTGTATAAATCTCCAAGAAACTATGACAGGCGTTCACATTATCGGTAAACGCCTGTCATTTATTCATGAAATTATTTCATTTTCATGGATTCCATTGGCTTGCTACCATGCGCAAATTTTCACAACCTACCGTATTTATATCAAAAATCTGATTGTAACGGCAATTGATATAAGTCAACTGCGTATCAAATGACACATCCAAATTAGATATAAAATTATTATTACACAACAGACGCTGCAATAATGACAAGTTACTTAAATTCAGATTAGTCAAATCATTATATGAGCAATCCACAAACATCAGTTTTTCACATCCTGTAACTTCCAACGATGTCAACCTATTGTAAGAACAAATCAAATCCTCCAAATTGTCGCAATTTTTCACCACAAGTGAAGTCATATTATTGTCACTGCACATAAAAGTCAGCAACGCCGGCAGATTAGCCATATACATCGATTTAATCTCATTTCCATCAACGTTAAGCGTTAACAAATTAATCAATCCGAATAAATTAACCGTTGTAAGTTTATTATACCCGGCATAAAGATGCTTCAACGCAGTACATCCCGATACCTCAAGCGATACCAAATGGTTTCCTTGACAATTCAGCGTAACCAAATTAAGTGCATTGCTCACATTCAAATCCACTAAATAGTTACTGCTGCAATTTACATTCACAAGCATCGGTGTTCCACTTAATTCCAATTCCAACAAGCGATTTCGAGAAACCGACAATTTGGCAAGCACCGTACAGCCGTCTACCCTCAATTGCGTAAGCCTATTATGACTTGCATTCAATTCCGAAAGAGCCGTACAGCCATTCACACTTAATCCTGTGAGCATATTACGGGACACATCAACCTTCTGAAGTTTTTTGAACGCATCCAGATTAAGCACACCGGCAAGTTTTTTATCTTTCCATTCTATAGCGACCACATGTCCTCCGCTCCAAGTCACACCATGCCATGCGGCGGGGGTTGACACATTGACACCTAAAGCCTGCGCATTCGTTATGCCGTCAATTGCCGGCTGATTCAGAAACGCCTGAATTGCTTTCACTTCCTTTGAATCAGGATTTTGAGCGTAAACCATCATACTGCTTAATACGATGGTAAACAAAAAAATAATTTTTTTCATACTAAAATATGGCAAAGAGTTAAATAATAATCTTTGCCATATTAACAATCTATGATAAATAAAGTTTAATATTAAGAAGTTGTTTAAATTACAAAATAAAACTCCCCCGCGGAAAATTCACACAGGGGAGCATTCTTTATTTATATAGATTCTTAATCAGTTTACCGACTTTATCTCATTTAAGAAATAAGCTTGAGATTTCAATAGATTACGAGACTGCAAAACCATAGTTTTTGTTTCATTAAGAATATTCATATAAAGCATGCTGGCACGTGTACTCATATCCTCTGTCTTCAAGCGCTTTATCTGATTCTTTATCTTATCTGCTATCGTTCCGAACAATTTATCACGCATAACCATAATTTCATCCAAATCAGTAAAATCCTTTCTGCTGAGCATTTCATTAATCTTGTCGAAAATAGCATCCACTTCATCATTAATCTGTTTCAAATCATGAATCTGCTCCTCTGTGAAACCGCGGTGATTATTGTCGATATGCTCATAGGCAGGGCGGGTACAATGCAATAATGCCTTCGACACCTCGCATAAAAAGTCTACAACTTGTACATAATAATGCCCTGTTTCCACCTTTGAATCTTCAAGTTTCTTCAGCATCGAAAGAATCTCATACTTACGTACATTCGCTTCATCATACATTTCTTTAGAATCTGCCACTGCCTCTTTTAACACCTTACGGTTCTCATTAAACAGAGCCACAAGCATGTGGTTATATATATAGGAAACCCTTTCCATTGTTTCACTAACCACTTTTGTACAAGAGTAAAGAACATCCGTATCGGCATCACCTGCCACAATCATTGATTTCTTATCCTCGCTTGACTTCTTTGACTTGAATATCAAACTATGACATAAAGCGTAACCGCACAATAGAATCACAACAATCAATGCAAACCATCCGCCCCACATAAGTGCAATACCTATCACAAATGAAATAACAAATGCTGAAATCGCTGTCATGAACCATCCTGAAATAACCACCATAACACCGGAAATACGGTAAACAGCACTTTCACGTCCCCAAGCTCTATCGGCAAGAGACGAACCCATTGCCACCATGAAAATCACATACGTTGTAGACAACGGCAACTTAAAGGACGTTCCTATACATATAAGCATTGCAGCAGCCGATAAGTTCACAATAGCACGAATATTATCATAAGCTTTTCCTTCACGTTCTTCCTCTGAAATAGGTATGAATTGCCGTTCTATGGCAGCTGCCAACTTCTTAGGCATTACTCTTTCATAAAGATTACTTGCACCCACAGCAAATCTCACAAGTGCGCGAGATATGGCATTGGAACCAAAACGCTCATCTTCATCATTTTGAGAAGCAAGATTCAATGAGGTCTCAGCCACTTTCATTGCAGTACGAGAGAAGAACAAGGTTAACACCATTACAACTCCGGCTGCAATCAAAAACCAAGGATTCACTTTTGCCGGACCGGCAAGCCCTGACATCATCATATTCATATCACCGCTATCCAATGCCAATTGATAAGAATCCAATCCCGCCATTGGAACACCGATAAAATTAACCAAGTCATTACCGGCAAATGCCAACGCCAAAGCAAATGTTCCTGATAGGATGGTAATCTTCATTATATCAACTTTTATACGTTGCAATAAGAACAAAATCACCGAGAAACCTATCCAAAAATAAAACAAAATTGCTGTCATATTCTCATTAAGCATCGCCATTGTTTCAGCACTTATTAGACCTGAGCTCTTCAATCCCTTGAATATGGCAAAATACAGAATACCAACCAATGCCACACCACACCATAGCGCGCCATAACGATTCATCGCCTTATTATATCTGAACGAAAACAAAATACGGGAGAAATACATTATTACAACACCTACGGCAAACGAAAGCACAACCGACACAAGTATCGCACTTATCATCGCAAGAGCTTTTCCGCTATTGATAAATGAACCTACATCGGCAAGCGATAACCCTGAATCATTTGCTACTTTATAACAAGTGACAGCCACTGCACTACCCAACAATTCAAAAATCAATGATACGGTGGTTGATGTAGGTAATCCCAAAAGATTAAATGTATTAAGCAATATTACATCGGCAAGCATTGCTCCCACGAGCAACATCATCACTTCATTAAAAGAGAACATTTCCGGATGAAACACACCGCTACGCGCCACTTCCATCATTCCGTTTGATGTTACCACACCCACAAGTATACCAATAGATGCCACAAGCAGGATAGTTCTTTTTGACGCTACTTTTGTTCCAAGTGACGCACCTATAAAATTCACAGCGTCATTTGTAACGCCTACAATCAAATCAATTACGGCTAAGATAGCCAAGACAATCAATATTACAACAAATATCGGATCCATATCTTTTTCTTATTAATTTATATTTCAATTGATATATTATTTACATAAAGTGAATGTAAACTGAAGACCGCCCTTACGACGATTGGAAACCTTTATAGAGCCTCCGTGGAATACAATCGCATTTTTTACAATGGATAATCCCAATCCTGTACCACCCATCTTGCGAGAGCGACCGGAATCGACACGATAGAATCGTTCAAACAACTTATTCAGATGCTCTTTATCAACACCTATACCATTATCGGCAAATTCAAACATATAACAATCCCCTTCATCGGTAGCAGTTATATATATGTCACGACCTCCCGAATATGCCAACGCATTATTGACAAGATTACTGAATATAGACTCTACAAGTGACTGATTACCGTTGATAATCATATTATCCGGAACATCAATATTTAAACGCATACGTTTTTCAGCAGGATAAATGTCCATATCTTTCTCCAAGCCTTTCAAAACGCCATTGATATTAACCTTTTCACGCTCTATACGATCACTCGCCTCCGAAATGCGCGTTATTATTGAAATATCATGCAACAAAGAGCTTAACTGCTTAACATGTCCGTAAGCATTTTCCAACAATTCGGTTAACTGCTCCTTGCTTAGACGCTCACCATTGTTTACCATAGTCTCCAAGCATGCTTGAATAGCATGTACCGGAGTTTTTATCTCATGATTGATATTATTTGTAAGTTGTTGTTTGATACGTTGCTTTTCTTGCTCTTCAAAAATAGCGGCTTCTACATTTTCATCTCGTTCCTTTCGCATTTTCTGCTCACTGATGTACATGTTCACTATAGTGCTTGATATATCACCAAGTTCATCCTGTGGGAACTCATATCTTTCGCTTACGTCAAGTGTTCCTTCCTCCGCTTTGGTTGCAAATTCTTTCAAACTTTTCACAGTCTGACCTATACGCCTAATAGCAAAATATGCTATTATATTCACAACAACAGCTATAATAACTATTATCAAACCATATAGCCAATCTACTTGTAGTGTCTGCACCAAAGAGTCATTGTAAGGCATTGCCGAACGAACTACCACCGAATCCCCCTTGGTTGCCGAATAAAAATATATATTATCAATCGAACGTGATGCACGGCGAACGGTATAACCGTGTCCTGCATTCATAGCATCGGTAAACTCTTTTCTGTCACTATGATTTTCCAAGACAGCTTCTGCATCTGTATCATACAGAATCTTTCCCTTAAAATCAATCACCGTTATACGCACAGAATCATCCTTATTGACAGCCTTTCGGGCTTTCAAAGCATCGATGCCTCCGGCATACTCCATTTCACTCAATATCTCCGTATTGAGTACCTGCAATTGAGAATCAAGAGTCTCTATTTTGAACTCTTTCTCACGCGTATACTGCAACACAAAGAATGCAAATGTCAAAATCCATGTAAAACAGCTTATCAGCCAGAAAAGCCGTGTCTGATAACTGCCGCTACTCATTTTTGAATCCATAGCCATAACCTTGTTTTGTAATTATATTATTTCCATATTTTCCCAATTTTTTCCTTAATCGGTTTATATTTACATCTATTGTTCTATCCACGACATACACATCCTCATCCCATACTTCATTAAGAATCTCTTCTCTGGAAAAGACTTTTCCGCAATTGGACAACAGCAATTTTAATATGCCTAATTCCTTTTTCGTAAACGGAATTTCCTCACCGTCGATATAGCATTCTTTTTTTTCTAAATCTATTTCAAGTGTCTTATATGTTATCAGTTGATTCGCTTTGTCAAGCTGTTGTCCCACACAGCTACGTCTTAATACACTTTTCACCCTCAATAGTAATTCTTTCATAGAAAACGGTTTCTTGATATAATCATCAGCTCCGCACATAAAACCATTAACCAAGTCATTCTCCGTATCTTTTGCAGTACAAAGAATCACTGGTATATTTTTCAGTTTCTCATCGGCACGGATTGCCGAAGTAAATTCAAATCCGCTCATTTCCTCCATCATCACATCCAGTAGGATAAGGGAATACTTATACAACGGCATTTTCAAAGCCTCTTCAGCCGAATATGCCACATCTACACAATATCCATCCAGCTCCAGATTCAATTTCAAGACATCGCACAATGTCCGTTCATCGTCAACAACTAAAACCGTTTGTCTCTCTGCCATAAGATTTTATCTATTTTGAGTACTGCAAAATTAATTTGCACATTCTTAACCATTATAACAAATTTGTAACATTTTACAATTATAACAAAACCGTAAAAATCCACCACCTTAAAGTTAACAATCTTATAACAAAAAGCCAAATCTAAAATTTATACCTATCTTTGCAACCGTAATAATTATAAACCTACATAAAATTGAAAAACAAAATTCATAGAAACCAACTTCCATCTCCTATAGCATCGGCAATTCCTATTATTTTTCTTATCACATCGCTGATAACGATGCTTGTTACCCAAGGCACTGACGCAATCTACAACAACAGTCAACTTATCTTGCTTGGTGCAGCAGCTTTAGCATTCGCTATATCACGCATATTCTATCCTTGCAGTTGGAATATGCTTAAAATAGGTCTTTACAAAAGCGCAAAGCAGATTTTACCGGCTGTACCTATTTTATTACTCATAGCTATGGTTTCTGCCACATGGATGCTGGGAGGAATTGTGCCTTCGCTTATATATTATGGGATAGAATTTATCAACCCTAAGACTTTTCTTGTGGTAACATGTGCAGTGTGTTCTGTTATATCGGTTCTTACTGGAAGTTCTTGGACTACATGTGCCACTATAGGTATTGCATTCATGGGTATAGGAACTATCATGGGATACAATGAAGCGTGGATAGCAGGAGCCGTTATTTCAGGTGCATATTTCGGTGATAAGATGTCTCCGCTATCCGATACAACTGTTTTGGCGGCATCATCAACAGGGGTAAAATTATTCGACCACATAAAGTACTTGTTCATTACCACAGTTCCTGCCATGACCATCGCATTACTTGTATATTTTCTTCTTGGTATAAATATTGATAGTAATATAGCCGAACACAACGAAGAGCTTACCATTCAGTTGGTAAAGACTTTTAACATTTCACCGTGGTTACTTTTAGCTCCTGTCATTACATGCGCACTCATCATAATGCGTATAAATGTACTCATCACACTTACTATAAGTACGATTCTTGGTATTATAGGTCTTTGTATATTCGAGCCGCAATTGCTTTCAGCAATGACAAACGGCGGAAATTCTTTCATGACAATAATCAAAATCCTTATGACCAATACCTCAATAGAAACACATAATAACGTTCTTAACGAATTGGTCTCTACCGGAGGCGTTGAAGGCATGATGAATACAATCTACCTTATTTTGAGCGCAATGATTTTCGGAGGAGTTATGCTTGGTACAGGTATGCTTTCATGCATTACTCGTTCCTGCTTAAAGGGTGTAAAAAGAACAACATCGGCAGTAACTACCACCGTCGGCTCAGGTCTTTTTATGAATAGTTGTACAGGCGATCAATACTTATCGATAATCATCACAGCCAACCTATTCAAGAATCTTTATAAAAAATTAGGATTGGAACCGCGATTGCTCGGACGCTCCATAGAAGATTCCGTTTCAGTAACTTCGGTACTTATTCCGTGGAACTCTTGTGGTATTACCCAATCGACAGTACTCGGTGTCGCCACTCTATCCTACCTGCCGTATTGTGTTTTTAACTATATGTGTCCCATCATGTCTGTTGTCATCGCCTATATTGGATATAAAATATCATCCTATTCTGGCTCCAATAAATGATACAATCATACGTAAATGCTCGACATCATAGAATGCCGTATAAGGTACAGCCAAAAAGGAATAACGAGGACGCTTGAACATCAGCAACAAGCATTCGTCCTTTGCCTCTATTTTTTTTATTGCATCCCACTTTATGATTAGCTCTTCTATTTCATAATCTGTCAAACTTTCTTCATCCGCAATGTCTTTGAAGGTTTGTCTTTTCATCCTTATATGAATGCCGGAATCATCAAGCTCCATATCTTTTGGCAATGTGGAATAACGGCTTTCAGGAACAATGCCATAATAAACCACAACCATGAATAATATCATGGTAAACACAAGAAACAACAGAACTATGGCTACAAATATAAAATTTATATTTACTACCGACAGAGCCGCACACACAACCAACGGTAAGACGTATGCCCCCCACCACACTTTCATGTAAGCACCCAGCGTATAGCGGATATATCTGCTTGGAGAAATATTGTTCTCTTTTATATAAATTTTCGATTCTGTCACTTTGAAGAAGTATCCATAAATGCAAAATATACAGCACCTATAAGCAATAAAAACGCCATTACGTGATTCCAGTGCAACTGTTCTCCTTTAAAAAACACTATCGTAAACACCGTAAAAATGATAAGCGTAATAGCCTCTTGCATTACCTTAAGTTGCATTAGCGTAAACGGACCTCCATTACCCACAAATCCCATACGGTTTGCCGGTACTTGGAATGCATATTCGGCAAGAGCAATCAGCCATGAAAATAAAATCACGCCATACAACGGCCAATTATTGCTGATTCCTGCCGTTTGCAACTTTAAATGTCCATACCATGCAAAAGTCATGAAAATATTGGAAATAACCAACATTCCCACTGTCAACAGACCTGTTTGCCACATATCACCTGCCTTGATTATTTCTTATTCGATAATTCTTTTCGGCGCTGAGCCAATTTTTCATATCCCTCTCTGTATATAGCCTCATTTTTCGCTTTCATCAACTGGCTGTAACCCGTACCTTCGGCATTGTACATCTTGGCTATATTCACATAACTTTTCCCGCTGCCGCGCTTGATGGAAAACACATCGTGCTTGCGCGCTACAACTGTATCACACAATTCTGAATGACCGTTCTTGCCAAGACCGCGTAAGTCTGCAGGCACACCATTCTCACCCAACCACACATATCGGATTTCCGAGCACGGAGGATAGCCTATTCCTATCCACATTGTTGTTAGTGACGGATCTTCTCCCTGTAGTACACCTTCAATTACCGTGGTCGCAGTAGAACTTCTGCGCGGTATAAAATCCTGATCTACCACCCACTCTTCATCACAATTAGTGAAATCCTTGCACATAAGACTATGATAAAAACGACGAGATATTTCCTCTGTAAATACTGCCGGAGTTACCTTTTGCTCCTTTAAATATGGAGCAAGCGTTTCTTTCAAGTTCTGCTCACGTATATAACCATATCCTTCATCCTTACGCCCGGAATAAGAGTAATTGGTACGAGTCAATATACCGTCAGGCGAATCAGCCAAATCAAACATTCTATACGTATAGTTATTTGTCTCAAAATACCCGCCATTACCATGAGCATCTATCACCCCAAAATTAGCTTCCACAAACATCGGACGGGACAATGTGTCAAGAAATGCCTTAAAGTCTCCCATCGTTCGGCACACCTGCAACGCTCGAGCCATCAAGAAACCCTCCTTATCCATTCTGTTTGCACTTATTGTATCATCTTTCAAGTTATATGATGCAGTGTTCATTATTGCAAATCCTGCACTGTTATATCCCATCCAAGCTTCTCTACATGCAGTATCACTGGCGTTATACAAACCTATATACTCCATATTTCCGTCTTTTGCAGGAATACGCTCTACTTTATTGTTCTCTTCCCCCGTGTCACGATGTTTCCATAGTAAGGGACGACCGTTCACGGTATTTTTTGCAGCAATTATGGCAGATGTGCAGGCGTATGCCCCACCAATGGTAAACACAGCCAATATTGTCAATATAAATTTCTTCATATATAGTAATTTTATTTATTAATTTTCAAAGATAGTAAGAAAAAGCGTACATTTGCATGATAAATCTCAGAAATAAATGAAAGATTATATATTCTCGACCGAAATTGCAGTGCGAGACTACGAATTAGACTGCGAAGGTGTGGTTAATAATGCCAACTATCTTCATTATTTGGAACACACCCGCCACTTGTTCTGTGAATGGGCCGGGTTCTCATTCAAGCAGATGCAGGAGCAAGGAATCGATCCTATGCTAAACCGTATAGAAGTAGATTATAAAGTGCCTCTTCGCAGTGGAGACATCATGGAAAGCAAACTTTGGGTGGAGATGCAAGGTGTACGTTTTGTTTTTCATCAAGATATTTTCAATAAAGCAACAGGAGCGCAAGCTATTAAAGCTATCGTAAGCTGTGTGTGTACAAAGGATGGCAAGCTCACACGTGGCGAAGAACTCGCAACAGCTTTTCACAAGTTTTTCCAAAAATAAGGCTTTGCTTATGCTACAAGGCGCAGATACTGATACATTAACCTACCGGATAGCTTTCGCCTCATTGCGCGGTATGGGTTACGACCTTGCTCAAAAGATATTATCCGTAATACCCACCGAGAAGGAATATTTCGATATCCCTGAAAAAGATTTACAGGCATTACTTCAATCAAAGGTAAAAATCACCGAGCGCAACTATCGCCTTGAACAATTGGATAAGGCACGTAAAGAAATGGAATTTGTAGTCAATAATAATATTCATATTTCCTATTTTTCCGATGAAGACTACCCTACACGCCTTACCAACACTATGGATGCACCTATTTTGCTGTATTCCAAGGGTAACTGCAATCTTAATTCATCCAAGCTAATCAGTATAGTAGGTACACGGCATGCGACAATCTACGGCAAACATTTCTGCGAGGCCCTTATCAGAGATCTTAAAGAATTGGTGGAAAATTTTGTTATTGTCAGTGGGCTTGCCTATGGTATAGACATCTGCGCTCACCGAGCAGCACTATCCAACGGTATCCCCACCGTTGCCGTTCTCGCCCACGGACTGAACACCATATATCCGGCAACACATCGCAAAGATGCCGTAGAGATGGTGAGAGGTAATGGAATGCTTGTCACTGACTACCGTTCATGTGACAAAATCCATCCCGGTAATTTTGTGGCACGCAATCGCATTGTGGCAGGTCTATCTGATTGCACCGTTGTCATCGAATCTGCCGAAAAAGGCGGGTCACTCATCACTGCCGGAATCGCATCAAGTTACAATCGGGATGTATTCGCTCTGCCCGGTCGTGCCAACGACATATATTCACGAGGATGCAATAAATTGATACGCAACAATTCAGCATCTCTTATCACTTCTGCCGAGGAGCTTGTTTCTGCTATGCGTTGGGATACAATTAAATCACCTGTAGCAGCAAAACAAATGAAAATGTTTGCCGACATAACGCCCGAGGAACAGCCCATAGTGGATTATCTGCGTGAGAACAACGAAAGCCATATAAATGTGTTGTGTAACACTCTCGGCATACCCATGTCACAACTGATGAATTCTCTTATCGAATTGGAGTTCAAAGGTATTGTCGGTTCTCTTCCCGGAGCAAAATACACACTTCTTTAATTCGGTTATTATTCTATTTCTCAGAATCTGTTTAAATTTTATTTCGAGATTATTTTAAGGAATATTTTGGAATGGATTTTTCATAAAATTGCGCAGGTAATAGCGTGCTATTTCCAAGCGATTTGATAAAAAAGACAACCAAAAGAGCCTTAAAGAATCCGAAACTTGTCCCAAATAGAATAGTAATAAAAATTTCAAGAAAATTTTAAACAGATTCTAAGAATCGGTAATACCGGCATCGGCTGCAATACTCTGCAATTCAATACGCAGACTCTTTGGCGTTACACTTTTATTGATTACCGTAATATAAGAATGCTGTATCTCACGTAAAATAATGTTGTCATTGAGTAATGACATATTCAAATCATTCCAATGCTTTTTATTCCAGTGCCATGCCGGAGTAATTGCTGTAAACTTTTCTCTAAGCAGTATAGCCCGCTCCGGATCGCACTTCAGAGCTATTATATCGGGATGCACAAACGATATACATGCAAATATCTTCCCTCCTATTCTGTAGACGGCATGGTCATCACCGAAAGGTTGACATTCCTCTACCTGTGGCAAAGACACCAGAAAATCCCGTATTTCAACAATATCCATTACCTTACATCCAATTTCTACACTTAATGTCACAAAAATAACTAATTCCTACGTCAAAATCGCCATTTTCATTCACAAAATATTCAGAAACAGTTTAAAATTAAAAACAGTTTCTCAGAATCTGTTTAAATTTTATTTCGAGTTTATTCTAAGGAATATTTTGGAATGGATTTTTTCATCAAATTGCGCAGATAATAGCGAGCTATTTTCAAGCGATTTAATAAAAAAGACAACCAAAAGAGCCTTAAAGAATCCGAAACTTGTCCCAAGTAGAACTGTAATAAAAATTTCAAGAAAATTTTAAACAGATTCTTAGTATTTGCAAAGATGTGATTTTTACCACATAATAGAAAAGACCTATCCCGAAAGACATTAACAGAACTTTCGGGATAAGATTACTTCAATAATTCATCACAACAGATGATTATAGTTTAAAATCTTTGTCAAATAGATTTACATAAATATTTAATTATTCCGGAAAATCACAATTCTATTCCAATTGTTTGTCTCATATGGCTGCGTCTCACTGCCAAACGCTTGTATTGTCAGCCTGCCGGAATCTACACCATATTGATTAACAAGCGCATCATATACAGCCTTTGCTCTACGTTCCGATAATTTCATATTATATTCCGAAGAGCCGGTTTTATCATCGGCATATCCACATATTGTAACCGTTGCATCAGGATATACCTCAAGCCATTGTGCCATATTATAAACGTTAACCATTTGCTCATTGGAAATTTTCGCCGAATTTATTGTAAATCTAACCGTAGCAAGCGGCATATCGGTTTCAATCACATCTACTTCATTCACCTGTACAACCGGATCGGGACATGGCAATTGAGCTTTAGCCGCTGCTAACTCATTATTAGTTTTTGACAACTGACCTCTCAATTCATTAACTTGGTCGTTAAGATTTTGCATGTAATTCAGATAGGCGCACGGGTCGGTCTTTGTAAACGAAACACCACCTAAATTTATACTCAGGCCACCCACAGCAGTAAAGTCCACATCAACCGGTTTTCCACCCACTGTACCGTTGAAATTATCTGCATAGAATTGACTTCTTGCCTCCATAAATATATCCACATATTTGCCTGTCCTGAATCGGAATTGAATACCAGCCGATACAGGAAGTGTCCACGTATTATCCTTAATCTTTCCATTATTGGCATGCACATTAGCTGCGGCACTGTTTATATCCCACGTATATGTTCCACCCAAGCCTACAAACGGATTAATACTGAATACACGATTGGGATTTACACCTGCCACAGAGTTCATCATGTCCCACATAAAATCAAGATTCAGATTGGCATATTTAGCTTTACTGTAATTACCGTTTTCCCAATGTAATGCTCCGCCTAACGCTGAAAAGCGAAATCCCATATAAGGAGAGAACCAACGCCCTACACCGACATTCATGGCAAGCGTTATCTTCCTTTTGGCATCACCGCCGGGAAGAGAATTTTCCACAAAAGGCATATTGATTCCCGCACCGAGTTGCAAGAACCAGTTTTCGCTCCACGTAGTGCTGTATATCGGTTTGCAATCCACCTCTGTAACAGTCACATCCATGACTTCCACCATCACATCATCAGGTTGTTGAGATTGTGATTGAGCATTAATTGCCGTTGGGAGCATCATCGTCATACCTAAGGCTAAAATAAGTTGTTTCGTTTTCATCTCATTAATAAATTTAATTAAACATTATTATTTATACGTTTATCTTAATAACACTTTAACAAATGAGATGTTCAACTACTATAGCAAAACTATCCGGAATTTGGCTGAAATTATTTCGATAAGTCAATATATCATCTACGCACTCTTTAATAATCTAACATTGTTGCATAACCTCGATGTTTTTCTTCTACCGATATAGATATCTCGCAATTTTGTAGTAAATTTGCTATCTAATGAATTACCGCTTAGACCAAGAAAAACTAACATTTGATTAAAAAAAGATGAAGTTCAACGAAGCAACAAGAGTTCAGATGCCGGCAATGGTGCATCTCACGCGACTGGGGTATACTTACTTTGGTAAAATTTCCGAAGAAGATGCCGGGATTGTTTATGACTCTGATACAAATATTTTAATTGAGATTTTTTGTTCTCAATTCGATAAACTTAATCCAACGCATAAAGGAGAAAGTCTTCAAATCTTGCAAGCAATAAGACAAGATTTGAAGAATGATGATTTAGGACGCTCTTTTTATTCTCGTCTTAAATCTACTTCGCCTATTCGATTAATTGATTTCGATGTTCCAAGTAATAATACTTTCCATTTTACAGCGGAATTTACTTGCAAAAACGGTCAAGATGAATTTAGACCGGATATAACTCTATTTGTGAATGGTTTGCC
The DNA here is from genome assembly GCA_017473615.1 of Muribaculaceae bacterium. Lineage (GTDB taxonomy): Bacteria > Bacteroidota > Bacteroidia > Bacteroidales > Muribaculaceae > RGIG4576. Next base: position 40,903 of record JAFUKL010000012.1, read on the forward strand.
TCTTTGCTTCGTTGAAGTAAAGAAACCGAACAATTCCGGTGGCATGGTTGCGGAAAGCAAGAGAATGAATCTCCAGCGATTCCCTAACAAGAAATTCAGGTCTTTTATCAACATAACACAGTTAATGATTTTCTCTAACAATATGGAATACGACTCAATGGGCGGTATTGTGCCACTTCAAGGTGCGTTCTATTGTACGGCTGCGAGAGAATCCGCGCCATTCAATTGTTTCAGAGAAGAAAATCGCTCAAATGCTGATATAGCTCCATACAATAGAAACTTCCCATATAAACCTATTGATACGGAAGTTGAAAAAGCTATTTTGAAAGACTATAATTGTCAAGTTATACACACAACGCCTGAATATCAGACGAATCTAAATACCAATACTCCGACAAATCGCATTCTAACTTCGATGTGTTCACCCGAAAGATTGCTTTTTATTCTTCGATATGGCATAGCCTATGTTAAGTCTGAAAAGGAAGTTGACGGTGAAATTGAAGTAACTGACCAAAAGCACATTATGCGTTATCAGCAAATGTTCGCTTCAATGGCAATATGCGAACATCTTGACAACGGAGCAAAATCTGGTGTGGTTTGGCATACTCAGGGCAGTGGTAAAACCGCATTATCATATCACCTTACATACATTCTAAACGATTATTTTTCCAAGCAAAATAAAGTTGCAAAATTCTACTTTATTGTTGACCGCTTAGACCTACTTGAACAAGCTACACAGGAGTTTGAAGCTCGTGGATTGGTAGTTACAACAGCCAATACTCGTAGCGAGTTAATGCAACAATTCCGAAACAACCAATCACAGGAAGGTTCAAGTGGCAAACAAGAAATAACGGTTGTCAATATTCAACGCTTTGCCGAAGATAAAGAAAAGATAACACTGCCACAATATGCAACAAATCTTCAACGTGTATTCATTCTTGATGAAGCTCATCGTGGCTATCGCCCCGGTGGTTGTTTCCTTGCTAATTTATTTGACGCAGATCCTAATTCAATTAAGATTGCTCTTACCGGAACGCCCCTTTTAAAAGATGAAAGGGCTACCGCCTCCGTGTTCAGTAATTATTTTCACACTTATTACTACGACCGTTCTATTGCCGATGGCTATACATTGAAAATAATTCGCGAAGATATTGAAACTTCGTACAAGGAAAAACTCACCCAAGTAATGGATAAGTTAGAGCATCTTGTTCAAAAGAAAGATGTTCAAAAATCAATGATTATTGAACACGAAAACTATGTAAAAGAACTTATTCGCTACATAATATCCGATCTTTCGCGTTTCCGCATACAGCATGGAGACAATACTCTTGGTGGAATGATAATATGCGAAACAAGTGGTCAAGCACGTAATATTGCCGCTTATTGGGACGAAGTTCAGAGCGAAATGAACAAGTCGGCATCAATGCCTACTCGCATTCGAGCTCGCCTTATTCTTCACGATACAGATGATAAAGAAACGAGAAAACAAATTGTAAAAGATTTCAAAAAAAATATGACTGTCGATGTGCTTATAGTATTTAATATGCTATTAACTGGTTTTGATGCACCTCGACTTAAACGTCTTTATTTCGGAAGAAAACTCAAAGAACACAATTTATTACAAGCACTAACACGAGTAAATCGACCATATAAAAATAACCGATATGGTTTTGTGATTGACTTCGCCGATATTAAACGTAATTTCGATGAAACAAACGAAGCATATCTACAAGAACTTAATCGTTTCATTGACACTGAAGATACCGGAACGAACATTGCCGATACTTTTACTCAAGTTCTTGAAAATCCACATGAAGTCTTAGATATGATGCGTGATATTCAAGATACTCTTTTTGAATATACTACTGATAATGTTGAAGAATTCTGTTCGGAAGTTTCAACCATTCAAGACAAAAAAGTTTTGCTCGAACTTAAAAAAGCCCTTGAAGCCGCCCGTGATTGTGGAAACCTTGTACGTACTTTTGGCAATGACGAATTAAAAGAAAAATTCGCACAGGTAGAGTTGACAAAACTCCCTGATATGCTCAAAGAAGTTCAGCATCACATTTCAATTATCAACCAAAAGGAAGCCTTTTCTACAAATGAGGAAACGAGCATCATCGTAAATGAGGCGATGCAAGATATTGAATTTACATTCTCCAAAATTGGAGAAGAAGAACTTAAAATCATTTCAGGAGGTAGAGAACTTAAGGATAAATGGCGTGATACAATACACGCATTTACCGAGAATATCGACCCCGATGATCCCGAATTTATTACGCTTCGAGATGCTTTCACTGAACGTTTCAAAGAACATGGGTTTGTGATTGATTCAATCGCCAAATATAATGAAGAAACCGCTGCACTTGATTCTATTATTTCAAGATTGAAAACAATTCAAATCACGAATAACAATTTGCTCAAAAAATATAATGGAGACGCAAAGTTCGCTCGCGTTCATAAGCGTATTAAAGAAGTAAACACAGAAAGGAAAGCCCAAAACAAAAGTCCATTGTTTACATTCTCGGATAGTGAAATTTGCATCATTCTCAAAATGATAAAAGACGAAGTCGATACAAAGGTGTACGATAGAAATGATATACTCAAAAAGGACGCTTATTTTGAGCAGACCGTTCTAAGTACGGTTTCGGATATGTTGTATCACTTCCCACAAATATCTGATGTGGCAACTTTTGAAGATTACGACTTCGTAAAAAATGGTATTGCTCGCCAATATCTCAATCAATATAACGCAACTTACCCGGCATAAATTATGGATATAAAAGAAGAAACAATACGCCTTATTGACGATTTAAAAGCTACTTGCCAATCCTATGGTCTTGGCAATGACGGTAACGAATATAAAATCATCACTCAGATATTTCTATATAAATTTCTGAATGATAAATTCGGCTATGAATTAAAACGTGCAAAGAGCCGATATGCGGATAAGATTCGCAATTCAGAACAATGGGAGACTGCATTTTCTGAATTGTCTGATACCGAAAGACAAATGCTAATGATTGCTTTGCCACCCGAATCTTTAAAACTGCAACCACAACATCTGCTATCCACATTGTGGAATCAGTCAAGTCGTGGCGACTTTGACACGATTTTTGATGCTACAATGACAGATATTGCCGAGCAAAATCTTGACATTTTCTCTACTCAAACCACTCAAAACACCAAAATTCCATTATTTGAGAAACTTACGCCTTACGTTACAGACTCCGACCAACGCTCGGCTTTCGCTCGTGCTTTGGTTGATAAACTTGTAAATTTCTCATTTGAAAAGGCGTTTTCGGGTGGCTATGATTTCTTTGCTACTATCTTCGAATATCTTATCAAAGATTATAATACAGCCGGTGGTGGTAAATATGCCGAATATTACACGCCACATGCCATTGCGACAATTATGGCTCGCTTGCTTGTTGGAAATGACGAAAATCTGCATAACATAGAGGCTTACGACCCATCGGCTGGAACCGGTACATTGTTAATGGCTCTTGCCCATCAAATTGGCAATAGTAAATGCACAATTTTTGCACAAGATATTTCGCAACGAAGCAACAAGATGCTAAAACTTAACCTATTGCTAAATGGTCTTGTCACATCACTCGACCATGCAATACAAGGAGATACTCTCGTTGCTCCTTATCACAAAAATGATAACGGAACTGCTTTGCGACAATTTGACTATGTGGTTTCAAATCCACCATTCAAAATGGATTTCTCCGATACTCGCGAAAAAATTGCGGCTCAGCCGGCTCGTTTTTGGGCAGGAGTCCCAAATGTTCCCGGCAAGAAAAAAGAGAGTATGGCAATTTATACTTGTTTTATACAACACGTTATAAATTCGTTGAAAGATAATGGCAAAGGTGCTATCGTTATTCCAACAGGCTTTATTACTGCAAAAAGCGGAATAGAGAAAAATATATTGAAACACATCGTGGATAATCACATTGTATATGGAGTTGTATCTATGCCCTCTAATGTGTTCGCCAATACAGGTACAAATGTGTCTGTATTGTTTTTCGACAAGTCAGCAAAACGAGAAACTGTTGTACTTTTAGATGCCTCAAAACTTGGTGAAAAAATCAAGGTTGACGGCAATCAAAAAACAGTGCTTCACGATGAAGATGTAGAAAAGATTATATCCACTTTCCGTAATGCCGAGCCGGTTGAAGATTTCTCGGTTGTGGTTACTTATGATGACATAAAAGAGAAAAACTATTCTCTTTCTGCCGGTCAATATTTCGACATCAAAATTGAATATGTTGATATTACCGAAGATGAATTTAACGAGCGTATGGCAAACTACAAGAATGATTTAACTCAAATGTTTGAAGAAAGCCACCGCTTGGAATCGGAAATTTTAAAACAATTAGATAGCTTAAAATTTAACGGTTTATAACCTATTTGTTTAAAATATGAGCTTGAAAAAATATAAACTTGGCGATATTGCAACGATTGAAATAAGTGGCGTTGACAAAAAAGTAAAAGATGGTGAAATTCCTGTAAAATTGTGCAATTTTGTTGATGTCTATTATAATTGGGCTGTTACTGCACCTATGCTCCCCCAATTTATGGAGGCTACAGCTCGCCAATCAGAAATAGACCGTTTCACTTTACATAAAGGTCAAGTCGCTTTAACGAAAGATAGTGAAACGAGATTTGATATAGGTATATCCACTTATATTGCTGATGATTTTGACAATGTAATACTCGGTTATCATAACGCATTAATAACTCCCAACCCGGATTTCTTGAATGGTAAATATCTAAATGCGTTATTACATACTGAATATGCAAGAACCTATTTCGCCAATAATGCTTCAGGAAGCGGACAACGCTATGCTCTATCCGTTGACGCATTAAATTCTTTACCTGTATATTTACCCTCTATTGAGGAACAGGAACGAATTGGTAATATTTTCTCGTCTATCGACCGAAAGATAGAACTCAATCGTGAGATAAATCGCAATTTAGAAGCGCAAGCCAAGCAACTCTACGATTATTGGTTTGTGCAGTTCGACTTCTCCGATGAAAACGGCAAGCCCTTCAAATCATCGGGTGGTGAAATGGTTTGGAACGATAAACTGAAACGAAAGATTCCTAAGGGTTGGAGTGTAAATAATATTTTTGATGAATTGTCAGTACAATATGGATTCCCTTTCTCTACCGAAAAATTCACAGACGAAAGTACAAGTGTTCCTGTTGTTCGTATCCGAGATATTATTGACAACACAATATCAACTTATTCTCAAGAAGACACTGATGAGAAATATAAATTGAACGAAGCTGACCTTTTAATTGGAATGGACGGCAATTTTCATATGAACTTTTGGATAGACAATTTTGCTTATTTGAATCAACGATGTGTGCGACTAAGAGCAAAACACAGTTCATCAGTTTCCATTGTTCAAGCGAGATTTGATATTGCTCCATACATAAAAGCAAAAGAATTGAGAGCAAAAGGTTCTACAGTTGGACATTTGTCGGATAAAGATTTAAAAGAATTAAATGTACTTGTTTGTCACGACAATAGATTAAGGTATATTTTAGATTCTTTACTTGAAAAAATCATTGTTAATAGAAAGGAAATAATATACTTGACAAGGCAACGCGATGAATTATTGCCGTTGCTTATGAATGGACAGGTATCGGTTAAGCCGACAGAGGTAAATTGCGATTTATCTCACGATTAATAGCAATTTTTTGATTTATTGAAATAATCAAATTACCGATACTTTCTTCTTCTGATGATAGTGTCGGTATTTTATATCGCATAATTTGGTCTTTATCTCCACGAGGCATTTTGCTTCCTTTTGCTCCTTTCATTGCATAGTCAAAAAAACTATCTTGCAATAAAACAGCATACAAAAAATTACTTGAGTGTCCTTCTTTTGCCCTAAACACTAATACATCTGAAGAACACCCTCCGTCACAATCAGCATACCACACTTTTTTTAGATATGGTCTAATATTAGCAACTAATACATCTCCCTTTCTGTAATGAGTTAAAGAACACTCGTTTGGAGGAAGATTTATTGCAAAATCTCTACCTTTTTTATTTTGTAGAATATTGTCTGTTGTAATGTAATTTTCAATTTGAACATTACAACTACTAATTTTATCGTTTACAAAATATGCTAAATCGGAAAGTTTCATCTTTGCAGTCGTTTAGACCAATTCGGTCAATTTATTCGTTTTTTCTGTTTTGCTGTGTGTTATCGTGTTGCTCCAAGAAGAAGCGTTTTTGTTGTTCTATTTCTTTACGCAACTCTTCTTCGGTAGGCATATAAGCCATATATTTTGCTGCATATAACTGTTCGCTATCGTGTAAAACGGAATATTTGGCAATTGTTTTGTCTGTGTCAGTGCAAAGAAGTACACCAATAGTCGGGTCGTCATCTTCGCCTTTTACCAAGTCGTCATACATACGCACATACATATCAAGTTGCCCTACATCGGCATGTGTTAATGCATGTGTTTTCAACTCGAAGATTACAAACCGTTTCATTCGGTAGTTGTAGAAAACGAGGTCGGCATAAAAATCGCCTAAATCGGTGCGAATATGTTTCTGGCGATCTACAAAGGCAAAGCCACGCCCAAGCTCCATGATGAATTGTTGCAAATTATCTATCAGAGCCTGTTCAAGCTCGGTCTCGGAATAGTTGCTATATCTATTAAATCCAAGAAATTCTGCAACTAACGGATTCTTGATATATGCTTCGGGAGAAGATTTCTCAACTACTATCGGGGTCGGCAAGGGTAACTGCTCTCTTTGAGATGCCAATCTGCGACCATAGTATTGAGTAGTTATGTTTCGTTCTAAAGTTCGTACACTCCACATATCTTCCGAAGCTTCTTTCATATACCAAAATCTTGCTTCTTCATCTTCAACGTGTATCAGCAAACGAATATGTGACCACGATAGATTTTGCACACACGTGTGCAAAATCTTGCTATTAGGAAATGCTAAATAGAATTTACGGTAATATGCAAGGTTGCGTTTACCATACCCTCCGCCATAGCTTAATCGAAGTTCTTCCGCCAACGCAGGGATGATTTTCTTGCCATATTGAGCGCGAGCGAATCCGGACTGTTCTTCTGCTACAATGCGTTTACCTATATTCCAATACGTGAAAATAGCTGCATTTGCCACAGCTGTAGAAGCTGTAGCTATTCCATTATCGATAATTTTTCGTATGTCATTAACAAACTGTCGGTTTATAATAATATCGTTGTTGCTCATGGTGTTATTGCATTTTAGAATGCAAAGATACAACAAATTAGCCAATAAATCGGCGATGTGCTATCTTTACATTGTTTTGATTGACCATAGCATAGTGTAAGGTCGTATCAATCTTAACATGACCAAGTAGTTTTTGCACCTGTTCAATCGGCATACCTTTGTCAATTGCCATAGTTGCAAGTGTGCGACGGAATTTGTGTGGGTGTATTCGACAAACATCGGCTTTTATTCCCAACGCTCGCAATCTGACTTCAACACCGCTTATTGACAAGCGAGTGTGGGGTGAATTAAGTGTAACGAATAATGCCGGGTTATTATCTGTTCGTGATTCAAGATAGTGACGAAGATGTATCTTTGTGCGAGCATTGAAATATACCGTTCGTTCCTTATTCCCTTTTCCCAACACAACACATTGTCGCTCCTGAAAATCAATATCGGCTCTGTTGATTTTCACAAGTTCGCCTACACGCACTCCGGTAGAAACGAGGAAGTCGATAATTGCAAGGTCGCGAATTTCAGTACAATTATCTCGCAATATTTCAAGGTCTTCATCACTGATAACCTCTTTTACTAAAGTTTCGGTGCGAATTTTATGAATACGCCTTACCGGACTTTTCACAATATAATCCTCGTCTTCAAGCCACGCAAAGAAACTCGAAAATATGCGGCGGATATTGTCGATAGTTACTTTGCTTGAATTGTTCTTTGCCTGAAAATCTGATAGATACTTGCGAATATCGTTAGTATCGATATTTCGTAACTCCGTAGTTGTTTTTTTGAGAAACAAGCGGATTGTATTCTCATAATATTTGAGTGTCTTGGCAGAACACCCCTCAATGCGTTTAGCCGAGATAAACGAATTGAGTAATTCTTCGTTTTCTTTCTCTGTTCGCAATTCTTTGGAACGGCACACGATTAAATCATAATCGGCAAGCACTTCGTTAATTGTATCTTGCAATACATCTAATTGGTGTGATGAAAAACAATCACCCAATTTTTCAATAATTGAATGTACGATTTTACTTTTCATAAAGAGTTTTCCTTTTAATATAACTCTAAATACCGATAAATCGCAATTTACCTCTGTCGGCTTAATCGAAACTTGTCCATTCATCAACAACGGCAATAATTCATCGCGTTGCTTTGTTAAATGTTCAATCTCAGATTTATTTAAAATTTGTTTGTTAAACAATGCTTGTATTTGAGAGATAAAATCATCCACTACTTCAGAATTATAGGCATACATAAAATCTGCCAAATCGCCTAACACAATGTACGGAATTGAAGAACCATGCTTACCACCGCTATAAATTGGTTGAAATAGATATTTTAGAGTGTAGTAGAAAAATGGAATCTTATAGTCATTATTGTCCAATACACAGGCATAAGTTCGTTGATATAAATCCATTTTACCGCGATAGAAATTAACTCTACCCGTATAACTTCCATTTCCTGAAATTAATACAGCTGCTCCGTCAAAAATGTATTCGTTAGATGTAATTGGTTCTGGAGCACATGAGAAAAATTTATATTTGCCGGGGATTGCTTTAGATACATCTTTTTTCCCAGTGAAAATTCTCATAAAAGATTTTATATCTTTTACTTCCCAGCCTTTGGGGATTTCTCGTTTCAGTTTGTCGTTATAAACCATTTCACCACCTGATGATTTGTAGGGCTTGCCGTTTTCATCGGGGAAGTCGAATTGCACAAACCAATAATCATAGAGTTGCTTGGCTTGTGCTTCTAAATTGCGATTTATCGGTGTTCTTAGACACTTGGCAAGTACTTCCGGATATAACTATCTTTTACATTGAACCATTTGGAATGTTTTCGCCTTGGAGCAAATCAAGAGGTTTTAATTTTTTATAAATCAGAGAGGCGCAATGGCGAGATAACCGCCATTGCACCTCTTTGATTAGCAATCTATTATCAGTATCAATACTGATTTGCAACGGATAAAACTACTTCGCTTAAAGTGGGATGAGCATGAACCATATCCTTTAAGTCATCGATTGTCTTATCACAATTCATTAAAGCAGCCACTTCCTGAATCAAATCGGCAGCATGCGCACCAAGAATATGACACCCCAATATCTTACGCGTATCGGCTGAAACCACCATTTTCAGAATGCCATCGGTTTCATTCATCGCTACCGCTTTCCCATTTGCTCTAAAAAACGATTTCTTCACCACAACATCTATGCCGTTTTCCTTAGAATAAGCCTCCGTAATACCTACCATTGAGACTTCGGGTGACGTAAATATAGCTGATGGCATAATATCCAAACGTATATTATCACATTCACCCAATATTGCATTAACTGCTCGCTTTCCTTGGAATGATGCAGCATGTGCAAGCATACAACGGGCATTTACGTCACCTATTGCATATACGCCGGGAACATTGGTCTTCATATTGTCGTCTACGCATATACCTCGTGACGAAAACTCAACTCCGGCAGCAGTAAGTCCTTGAGGTACACACGGCGCACGCCCTACAGCCATAAGCACTTTTTCGCTTTGCAATTGTAACTGCTTACCTTTCTGTTCATAGCTTATCAATGCCATACCGTTGCCACTGTCACGGATTGATGTAACTGCTGCGCCGACATTCACGACAATTCCTTTTTTTATTAAAGCCTGTCGCAAACGTTTCGCGATGTCGCCATCAAAATTGGGAACAATCTCTTTGCAGAACTCCACAATAGTTACTTCTACTCCGAAACTATTAAAGATAGAAGCAAATTCTAATCCGATTACGCCACCTCCTATTATACACAAACTTTTAGGAAGTTCCTGCATATCAAGAATTTCATCGCTGGTAAGTACAAAGGGCATTTCAGCACCTTCTACCGGTAATAACTTCGGCATGGAACCCGTTGCGATAATCATATTATCACATTCATATTCTTCACCACGGCACAACACAATTCTTGGAGATACTATAACCGCCTCTCCTTGAACCAATGTTATGCCGGGATGTTTCAATGCCATAGCCACTCCCTCACGCAATTGCGAAACGACCTCATTTTTACGCGCAATCATTTTTGGGAAATCCACCGTGTAGCCTGCGTTACTTATACCATATACATCAGCCTCTTTTATTTGATTGACAACATCTGCATTTTTACATAAGGTCTTGGTTGGGATACAACCTCGATTCAAGCATGTCCCGCCCAATTCTTGTGATTCTAAAATTGTCACAGTCAGTCCTCGTGAAGCAGCATAATGGGCTGTTTCATAACCTCCGGGACCGGCTCCTATTATAATCAAATCGGTTTTCATGCCTCTGTATCAGTCATGAGTTCACGATATGTAACAATAGGGTGAGTTGCTGCAAGAGTATCGTCAGGACGACGCACAGGCGTATTATGCGGTGCAGCCTTGACCATCTCCGGGTCTTCTGCCGCTTCATGCGCAATCTTTCTCATCACCGCAATGAAATCATCAAGAGTAGCCTTGCTTTCATTCTCACATGGTTCTATCATCAGCGATTCATGGAACAACAGCGGGAAATATATCGTCGGGGCATGGAAACCATAATCCAACAATCTTTTCGCTACGTTCATCGTGGTAACGCCCTTACTCTTATCTTTCAGACCGTCAAAGACAAATTCATGCTTGCAAACCACATCGATCGGAAGCTCATATACATCTTTCAAAGAATCCTTTATGTAGTTAGCATTCAAAGTCGCAAACGGCCCTACATACTTCAAGTTCTCTTTTCCTAATGAAAGTATATAAGAATAAGCCTTTAGCATTACACTGAAATTTCCTATAAAGGCAGACACCGAGCCAAGTGCATCCTTGTCATTGTCTATATAGAATTTTCCATCATCCGACTTTTTTACATGAGGATTCGGCAGGAACTTCTCCAATCCGGCACGCACACCCACCGGACCGGAACCGGGTCCTCCTCCTCCATGAGGAGTTGAAAACGTCTTATGCAGATTGATGTGCATCACATCAAATCCCATATCTCCGGGACGGCACTTGCCTAAAAGCGCATTCAGATTAGCCCCATCATAATACAACAATCCTCCGCATTCATGCACAAGATTGGCAATTTCCGGGATACTACGTTCAAAAATACCCAACGTATTTGGGTTAGTCATCATTATAGCAGCGACCGTATCGTCCAGATGAGCTTTCAAATCCTCTACATCGATTGTACCGTCCGAAAGACTCTTAACCTGCACAACTTTCAATCCACACACTGCTGCACTGGCAGGATTAGTGCCATGCGCAGAATCAGGCACGATAACATTCACTCGCTTATAATCACCGCGGCTGTTGTGATACGCCCTGATTACCATAAGTCCGGTAAGTTCGCCATGCGCCCCCGCAAACGGATTCAATGTAAACTCACTTAAACCGGCTATTTCAGAAAGGCTTTTTTGAAGGTTATAATAGACTTCAAGTGCTCCTTGCACCGTACTGACACCCTGCAATGGGTGAAGCGTCGTAAAAGCCGACAGATTGCTTATCTCTTCATTAACCTTAGGGTTATATTTCATGGTACACGAACCCAAAGGATAGAATCCGGTATCAACACCGAAATTATTATTGCTCATATTTGTGTAATGGCGCACAACCGTCAATTCATCTACTTCAGGTAATGCCATTTTTTCACTACGCCGCAATGAAGAGGGCAGAGAATCGATATTATGCTCCGAGAACTCATTTTTAGGCAAAGAGTACCCCACTCTACCTTCTTTGCCCAACTCGAATATCAATTTTCCATAAAATGTACTGTTCATAATCGTTTAGGCTTTAAATTGTTTAACAATATCTACCAGTCGGTCTATTTCCGCCTTACTGCGCATCTCTGTTACACAAAGCATCAGTTTATCATCGGCTATCTTGACACCGGCTAAGATTCCTTGCGATTCACATTCCGCTTGCAGTTTATCAATATCAAGGGATGTTTTTACCACAAATTCATTCAAGAAAGATTTTTCAGGGTATGCAAGTTCAAAGCAACCGGTAGCACAAAGTTTGTCTGCCAAATAATGCGCACCGCTATATCCGAGTTCATTCACCTCCTTTAAGCCCTTTGCTCCCATTAACGAAAGATATATTGTTACATACAATGCCATCAAACTCTGATTTGAACAAATATTGCTCGTTGCCTTTTCTCGGCGTATATGTTGTTCACGAGCTTGTAAAGTAAGCACAAAAGAGCGTTTGCCGTTTATATCCTTGGTTGCGCCAACTACACGCCCCGGCATCTTCCTTATAAGTGATTTCCTTGTACATAAGAATCCCACATAAGGCCCTCCGAAAGACATCGGGATACCAAGACTTTGTCCATCACCGGCTGCAATGTCGGCATCCCATTCACCGGGTGACTTAATTACACCCAATGCCGATGCTTGGCAATTCATTACAAACAATGCTTTCTGAGCATGACAAGCATTAGCCCAACCGGTATAATCTTCAAGGATACCGTAATAATTAGGAGACGCAACGATGACACCTGCCACATCACCGGCAGCAAGTTTGGCTTCAAAATCCGTTTTATCGGTAACTCCGTCACATTCCGCTATATACTCCAAGTCGATTCCTTGATACTTAGCATAAGTCTCAACTACTGCCTTTACATTTGGGTTCAATGTAGATGACACCAGAACCTTATTCTTCTTTTTAGCCGAACTCACTGCCATCATCATAGCCTCAGCCGTAGCTGTAGCTCCATCATACATTGAAGCATTCCCCACTTCCATTCCGGTCAGTTCCGTCATCATTGACTGGAATTCAAAAATATATTGAAGTGTTCCCTGAGAAATCTCTGCTTGATAAGGAGTGTACGATGTCAAAAATTCAGAACGACTTATTATGTGAGAAATCACAGCCGGCGAATAATGGTCATAGCACCCGGCTCCCGCAAAACAAGTCAAAGTCTTGTTTTTTGCGCCAAGTTCGGCAAAAAAACGGCGCAACTCCACCTCACTCATTTCGCTCGGCAAATCATATTCACGCTTAAATTGGATTCCCTCCGGAATTTCATCAAAGAGTTCATCCAAAGAGCGTTTCCCGCACACCTTGAGCATTTCTTCCTGCTCGGCAACAGTGTGCGGAAAATACTTATAATTCATAATTTTTGAGCTATTAAATTAATGTTCAATACATTTCGCATAAGCTGCTGCATCCATAAGGTTTTCCACCTCACCCGGATCGCTTAACTTCACTTTGATAATCCAATTAGCATAAGCATCCTTATTGATTGCGCCAGGATCACTGTCAAGAGCCTCATTTACCTCAACGATTACACCACTTATCGGAGAATACAAATCACTTGCAGCCTTTACACTCTCCACTGCACCAAATTCTTCTCCGGCAGTAACCTCATCGTCTACTTCAGGCATATCGACATATACTACATTACCCAATTGTTCCTGTGCATAATCGGTAATGCCCACATATCCATATTCACCTTCTATCTTTACAAACTCGTGTGACTCTGCATAGTAAAGTCCTTCTAATATCTTGCTCATAGTTATTTATTTTATTTGGTTTATAATTATGTTATTTCTTATAGCTTTTCTTATAGAATTTACGCGCAACAATAGTTCCGTCAAATACTTTCTTGCGTATTTTCACTTTCACAGGGTCGCCCATGTTGGCATATTTTGAATCAATAAGTGCCAACGCTACGCTCTTATCTACCGAGATACAACGGTAACCGGTAGTTACGTGTCCTATCACATCTTCTCCTGAAAGTACTTCATAACCATGACGCGGAATAGCCTTGTCATGCAACTCTATTCCAACCAATTTACGTGGCGCACCTTCTTCTTTCTGTTTCTTTACTACATCTTTACCAATGAATTCCTCCTTGTCGGTTTTCACAAAAATTCCAAGACAAGCTTCTATCGGCGTTATTGTTTCACTCAGTTCATCACCATACAAAGGCAATCCTACTTCAAAACGAAGAGTATCCCTACATCCCAATCCGCATGGAGCCACCTTTCCTGTTTCTATCAGTTTATCCCAGAATTTACACGTCAAAGCATGACTTGCATATATTTCAAATCCGTCTTCTCCCGTATATCCCGTTCGGCTGATGATTATAGTCTCTCCTTCATATTCCAATTGCTTAAATGTATAAAACGACAAATCTGAGCATGGTATACCCAATATGCTTTCAATATGAGTTTCCGATTCAGGACCTTGCACAGCTATTTCACCATAATAATCACTTTCGTGGACGATTTCCACATCATATCCTTCGCTATTCTGTCTAATCCATTCAACGTCCTTATCGATATTACCCGCATTTATAACAAGGAAAAAATCATTTTCCCCGCGTTTATACACAAGCAAGTCATCAACTGCACCTCCGGTAGGGTATAACATCAACCCATAATATATTTTACCTATAGGAGCATTAGCAATGTCATTTGTAAAAATATGATTTACATATTTCTCTGCATCAGTGCCTTTTATTGTTACCTCACCCATGTGCGACACGTCAAAAACACCACAACGACTTCTCACTGCATTATGTTCCTCTACAATGCCGGAATACTGAATGGGCATATCAAATCCTCCAAACGGACTTATCAATGCTCCCAATTCCACATGTTTGTCATAAAGACAGGTTCTCTTATTCACTTCCATATCTGTATTTAGATTAAAATTAATTTTATTAATTGGTCGTTTGTCATATTCAATATAATCTCACCTACACTAACATCCTCCAACGCCTTTCTCACCGAATTTTCATTATATGGCATACCTATCAAGCGATTAAGCAATCGAGCATCCATATCACCTCGGATAAAAAAGTCTCCCATCAGATTTATCCTTCTTATAACACCTTTCTTTACTTCTATTAAAACCTTGAAATTTCCTACACCGTCAATATGCTCTTCCTTATCTATATTGCAATAAGGATTGTTTCCAAAAATAAACTCATCGGAAAGATACATACGTTCCATTGACATTATTTCCGCCTCGGCTCCACTATCCAATACCAAAGTTTCATCACAAAGTTTCTCCCTTACAGCATCCTTAAAGTCATCAATGGATATATCCAGAAAATTCTTCAAGACCGTAATTCTGCCCTTAACAGAATCCACTCCCTTTGAAGTTAATTTTACGGTTGAAGGAGTTATAGCATTTATCATGTTATCCATATCAGTATCATAAAGCATCGTTCCATGCACTATACTTTTGCCTTCGACATGGTAAAACGCATTACCTGAAATTTTCTTACCTCCAGCCGTAATATCATTGCGTCCTGTAGCCTCAGCCGGTACACCCAACGAGTTAAGTGCATCTACCACTTTCCCCAAATAGCAGGCATAAGCATTAGCTACATTATAAGAGCTTGTTATATAAGAAAACATAATATTTCCCTTATC
Organism: Muribaculaceae bacterium; assembly: GCA_017473615.1. Lineage (GTDB taxonomy): Bacteria > Bacteroidota > Bacteroidia > Bacteroidales > Muribaculaceae > RGIG4576. The sequence continues at coordinate 56,530 of JAFUKL010000012.1, forward strand.
GGCATAGACACAGCCACCTCCGCTTTTCCTACGGTAAGTTGCAATTCCTTTACTTTTACAATAAGGCAGATTAACTTCTTTTTCAATCAATTGGTTTCTACCGAAAATTACAGTCGGTTCTACTTGCCACATAAAAAAAGCCTCGTCTAAATCAAGATGCTTCGCAACGTATTCTTCCATTGCGAGATAGAATGGAAGCTTATGCGTCTTGTCATCAGCGAGACCTATATATTTCATTGGTATCCAATATTTAAGTTTACTTTATGCAAATATAGATATTATTTCATATTCCGGCACTATGAATATGACCTGTTTTACAGCATAAAAAAAGAATGAGACGTAAATAAATTCTACGCCTCATTTCACCTATGCCTATCAGTCTGTTATTTCAACCCATTATCTGCCAAATATCGTTCAGCATCCATTGCCGCACGACATCCCATTCCTGCCGCAGAAATAGCTTGACGATAATGAGGATCGGCAACATCACCGGCAGCAAACACACCGGGTATATTAGTCTTGGTGGATGCTCCTTCAGTCACAATGTAACCGTTCTCGTCAAGCGTAATCTGTCCACCAAGGAAATCGGTATTGGGTTTATGTCCTATGGCTAAGAAGAAACCGTCTATGGCAATATCAAGTGTCTCTTCCTGTGGAGTTCCTTTATGCTTAACCAAATGTGCGCCTTCAACACCATTATCACCATACAGACCTACAGTATTGGTATTGAACAATACATGTATATTCTCTTTATTCAGCACTCTGTCCTGCATAACCTGCGATGCTCGCAAATAGTCCTTACGCACTATCATATACACCTCTTTTGCAAGACTGCTCAGATACATAGCTTCCTCACAAGCTGTATCACCGCCTCCTACAACAGCTACTGTTTTTTTTCTATAGAAAAAACCGTCACAAGTAGCACATGCCGATACTCCCATCCCGGCATATTTCTTTTCATCGTCAAGCCCTAAATACTTTGCCGATGCACCTGTAGCTATAATTACGGTATCGGCATATAGTACCTTTCCTCCTTCTACTACAGCTTTGAATGGACGCACGGCAAAATCAACCGTCTCAATAAATCCATCGCGAATATCAGCACCGAAACGCTCAGCTTGCGACTTCATGTCATTCATAATGTCAAACCCTCCTACACCTTCGGGATAGCCCGGAAAATTCTCAATTTCAGAAGTTGTGGTTAATTGTCCTCCCGGTTGCATTCCTTCATACAGAACAGGAGCCAAATTTGCTCTGGATGTATATATCGCAGCCGTATAACCTGCCGGTCCGGAGCCTATTATCAAGCATTTTACTTTTTCTGTCTCCATTTTATCTTATTTTTATTAATTATCTTAAATCTATTATCGGTGTCCCTTTCGGTATCATCTTATCATCAAAAACAAATGCTGATGAAGATATGTTTTCATTTATTCTATAATTGCTGAATTGAATGATTTGGACATCATCATCTGTCATTAAAGCTTTCACTTCAATAATTCTGTTATTCTTCTTATTGATTTTAAGCTGAATGTTTTTTATATCGGCACTCTTATTTTTTGCAATAAGATTCACAACATAATTGTTTCCACCATTTGATTTCAGGGTTGCATTATAATTTGCAGAATAATCCATCACAGCCAAATACGGATTATTCAGTTCCAATGTTTCCAATGACGGTTCCAGAATATTAACCTCACCGGTAGCAGTTGAATATATCCACTGTGTTTTCCCGTCATACCAGCATTTGAAATCATTAGTCAGTACACAAAATTTCTTTCCACTCATGAGTATACTGCCTTTAGCATTCATTTGAGATGAAGACATCACAAAATCGGCTTTTATATTCATAGCACGACTGAAATCCTGCTGCACTTTACTCATTACAGCATCTGCAGTTTGTGCTTTTATAGGCAGAAAAAATATTGCAAGTAACAGAAATAACAGAAATTTCTTCATATACATTTTTTCTTTAATTACCGATAATATTTCCAAGCTGAATGGAATCTACAAGAACTTTCCTCGGCTTTCCTCCCTGTGAAGGTCCTACAATACCTGCAGCTTCCATCTGATCCATGATTCTTCCGGCTCTATTATACCCTATTCCATAGCGGCGTTGCAATGAGGATGTCGATGCAGTCTCTCCTGAAACAATAAATGCCGCAGCCTCTTCAAACAGCGGGTCTCTGTCATTTAAATTAACGGCAGAAGAGCCTCCTCCTTCTTCAGCGTTTTCTTCCGGAACATAAGGCGGCAACTCATAAGCAGCTCCGTAGCCAATCTGGTTGGCTATATAATCGCAGATTTGCTCCACTTCAGGCGTGTCAACAAAGGCACATTGAATACGATCCATTACGCCTCCCGAAGAGAACAACATATCACCCTTTCCTACAAGTTGCTGCGCTCCTGAACAATCAAGGATTGTACGACTATCCACCATCTGTGTAACACGAAATGCTACACGTCCGGGGAAGTTTGCTTTAATAATACCGGTTATCACATTGGTAGACGGGCGTTGTGTAGCTATTATCATGTGAATACCTATCGCACGAGCCTTTTGCGCAATACGAACGATAGGACGTTCCACATCCTTGCCTGCCTCCATTATCAAATCACAGAATTCGTCAATAATCACAACTATATACGGCAAAAAACGATGTCCCTTTTCCGGATTCAGTTCTCTATTGATAAATTTACTGTTATATTCCTTGATATTTCTTGCACGGGCATTACTTAAAAGCATATAACGACTTTCCATCTCCGTAACTAATGAATTAAGCGTAGCTACTACCTTCGATGAATCGGTTATAATACACTTCTCTTCATCAGGCAGTTTGGCAAGATAATGATTTTCCAGTACACCATACAGACTGAACTCAACCATTTTCGGGTCAATCAGTACAAATTTCAATTCAGCCGGATGCTTTTTATAAAGCAATGAAGTAACAATAGCATTCAAGCCTACAGATTTTCCTTGCCCCGTTGCCCCGGCAACCAACAAATGCGGCATCTTAGCCAAATCAGCCAAGAACACTTCGTTCGAAATAGTACAACCCAAAGCCATCGGCAACTCATATTTGCATTCTTGGAATTTCTTTGAACCTATAACAGAACGCATCGAGACCGTTTGAGGTTCTTTATTAGGGACTTCAATACCTACCGTTCCTCGTCCGGGTATCGGAGCTATAATTCTAATGCCAAGTGCTGCCAAACTCAATGCTATATCATTTTCAAGGCTCTTTATCTTAGATATTCTCACCCCATCATCAGGTATGATTTCAAACAATGTTATGGTAGGTCCCACACATACATCGATCTTCTTGATAGGAATACCGTAATTCAGCAGTGCCTCGGTTATGCGTTTTTTATTCGCCTCTTGTTCATCTACATCTATGCTTATGGCTTTGGTAGGAATATCACGTAATAAGTCTAAAGTTGGGAATTTAAAGTTAGCCAATTCTTTTGTAGGGTCGTATGCCTCTACAATCTTTCCATTCCCCATTTCTATCGTTGGAGCAACTTTTATATCACCGACTTCAGGATCAACAGCATTTTCCTCCGTATTCACTTCCTCTTCGGTATTGTTTACAGAAATATCGATATATTCATCCTGCTCTTCAGACTTTTCCTCCTGATCATCATTATCATCACCAAAATCAGCAAGTTCAGCCTTAATAGGCATTTCTTGTACCTCCGGTTCATCATTCCCATCATCAGCCTCTTGTTCTGCCTCGTTTTCATCCTCTGTTCTGACCGGAATCCATCCTTTAACTACATTCACAGCACGCATTATATTGTTTTTACAACATAACACCCACAACATGCAAAGAACAATATTAAGTATAAGCAAACCCGGGAATCCTATAAATTTCATCAAGAATATACTGTAATATTTCCCAAAATTTCCTCCCAACGGGAAAAAAGAGATATTTCCATAGTATTCTATCATCCCTAAAGTCATGGATGTAGCGCATATTGCTATCAATGATATAAATGTAAATGAGAATAAATTCAACGGTTTTCGCCTTACCATGCGCAAACCAAGCACCACTCCCCAATAAACCAATATCAGCACAGATACACCTATTCCCTTTGAAACCAAATCATCTGAAAGCTTTGCTCCAAATGCAGCTCCTGCATTTGATATGCGGTCGCCTGACTCAGCTATCTCTATAGGTGTATTATTCGCTATTTCACTTTGATCCACATCACCGTTCATGAAGAATGAAACCGTCACAATAAGCACATATACACTTATCAGCATAAACAGCATACCTACAATAAAACGGGTTCGTCCGTCACCAAAGAAATCTTTAAATCTCCGCCACAAGGATTTTTTTGTTTCCTGAGACTGAGGTTCTTTTTCCTCTACAATATTATTATTCTCGGCAGCAGTTGCTGTCGGGTCTATGAAATCATTATTATAATTATTGTTACGCACTTTTTATCAATTTTCTAATTATGAATTTACAAAATTACGATTTTATTCTCTTTTTCCCTATAATTTTCATGCGACATTCCGGTGTAAATTCATTTTTTTATCAACCGATGCACACCGGAAAAGAATAACGCTCCCACAGCATTACCCACAATGACAATTCCTATAAAAATAAGTCCGTCAATGGTATACAACTGTCCAGCACAACCTAAATATAACATATCGGCTACGGAATGTTCAAATCCACACAAGATAAATATCATTACCGGAAATATCAATAACAGCAGATTGTTCTTTATCTTATACCCATCCACAGCAAGAAACATCATTGCTCCACAACCTATACTGTCAAAAATCAATCTACTTATAGGTTTCAACAATTTTGGTTCTGTCAACTCCACTGATTTTGCTATTAGCGACGATGTTTCAGGTACAATTGTTGCTAAAAGTGTAGCACCCATCAAATTACCGAGTATTATTATCGGAATCAGTTTCAATACATCTACATCCCACACATAACCTATCTTGCCGGTATAAAGCATATATTCCCTCAAGACTATAGTAATAAGCCCGAATGAAAACAAAAATGAACCAGCAATGTTGTTTGGAGTAGACATATATACCAAGCATCCGCAACCTATCAACACTCCCGACAATATTGAGCTTAATATCGGTTTTAATATCTTATCTCTCATTAGTTTATATTTTTTATTTAATCCAGAAACCTTTTGTAAATAATATCAGAACGGTAAACAGTTCCAAACGCCCGATCAGCATATCAAAAGTCAACAGCCATTTTACTGTAGAAGGTAAAGATGCGAATATATCACCTTCGCCAAGTACAGAACCATAACCCACATTGCATAGAGCAGAAAGGGACATAAAGAAACTGTCAAACACATCAATATTAAACATTGTTATCACCGTTGTACTTATCATCAGAACCAATGCAAATATCACCAAAAATGCTACTACGCGCTGAGCATGAGCATAGGGAACAGGCTTTCCGTTAATCCGTATCGAAGTCACAAGATTTGGATGTATCGCTTTACTGAACTCATTCTTTACATTTTTCAGCATTACCAATATCCTATCTATTTTCAAACCTCCCGAAGTAGAGCCGGCACAAGCACAGCTAAGCATCAATATGATAAGTATCATAATTGAGAATTGCCCCCATGAATAATTTTCAACAGTATAGCCGGTGGTGGTTATCGTTGCTACAACGTGGAACATGGAATCCATTGCGCAGTCAAGTATATTCCTGTTTTCTCCTCGGAAATACAAATCGGCAAAACATATAAATGCTCCTACCACGCACAGCAGAACATACCATTTAAAGACCTCGTTCTCTGCAAGTGACTTTATCTTTCCATGTATCACATTATACAGCATCGAGAAGTTCACACCGCCAAGGAACATAAACAATATAACAATACCGTCCACATATCTTGAATCCCAATAACCGATACTGGCATTCTTTGTAGAAAAGCCTCCGGTAGATACGCATGACAAAGTGTGGCAGACTGAGTCAAATAAATCCATTGGGCCCAAATACAGCAACACACACATAAATATAGTCAAACCTATATAAACGCCCCATAGTCCGATTGCAGTCTGGCTCACTCTCGGGCGTAATTTATCATGCGTTATTCCTGTTACCTCAGCATTAAAGAGCTGAACTCCTCCCGACTTATTCAGCATAGGAATGACCGCTAACGTAAACAGTATTATTCCCATACCGCCTATCCACTGCATCAATGAACGCCACAGCAGAATGCTCTTAGGAAGTATCTCAACATCACAGAACACCGATGAACCTGTAGTCGTAAAACCTGCCATGGTCTCATAAAAAGCATCCGTTACATTATCTACTATTCCGGAAAACAAGAACGGTAACATGCCGAATATCGAGAATACCACCCATATCAGCGTAGTCAAAAGGAAACCTTCTTTACGATGCATATCCATACGCTCAGGGTGTATTGTCCTCGCTGTAAATCCTCCTAACGCAAAGGTGATGACTATGCTGAAAAAAAATGCCTTTGAACATGAATACTCTCCATAATAGAGACTTACACCCATCGGTATAACCATAAACAGTGCCTCTATCATAAGCAGCCAGCCTATGACCCTCACCACCATCAAGGTGTTTATATTTGATTTCTTGATGAACATCAATTAAATAATTTCTCTACCTTATGAATTGCACCCGACAAACAAAATACCACCACATGGTCTCCTTCTTGAATCTGTGTATCACCTTGAACCAACGAGCCTTTTCCGTTGCGCAACATACCTGCAATAGTAAGGTCTCGCGACAAATTCAAATCCTTTATCTTAGCCTGAGTGATTTTAGAACCCTTTTTTGCTATCATCTCAGCCACCTCGGCATCAGCCAATGCCAAGCATTTGGCATTGCTCGAATCACTGTCAAGCAGGAATTGGAATATACGGCTTGAAGCAAGCAGTTTCTTATTTATCACTGTGCCTATATTCAAAGCCTCCGCCTCCGATATGAATTGTATATTCTCAACCTCGGCTATAGTCTTTTTAACACCATATTCCTTCGCTGCCAAGCATCCCAATATATTGGTCTCAGAACTATCGGTAAGAGCGATAAACGCATCCATTTCTTCTATACCCTCTTCCTCCAATATTTCAAAGTTTCTTCCGTCACCATGTATTATATTGCAATCGGGTAACCTGTCAGCCAATTCCTCACATCGGTCATAATCACTTTCTATAATAGTAATCTTATAGTCATCGCCCACTCTCATTGCCAATTGCACGGCAATGCGACTGCCACCCATAATCATTATCTTTTTTATATCTACATCTGCTTTACCGCAAAGTGTTCTGATATTTTGCATATCACCATTGGTAGTGGCTATATACACAATATCATTTACCCTTATAAAGTCGTCACCGCGAGGTATTATTGTTTCATGATTCCGCTTTATGGCAGAGATATGAGCATAATTGGACATCTTGAAAAGTTCGCGCAGCGGCATCCCCACTAATTTAGCATTATCCCTTATCTTTACGCCAATAATCACAAGTTCACCGTTACAAAGTTCAAACCAGTTTCTCACCCAAGCACGTTTCAATGCCACAGCTATTTCTTCGGCTGCCAAATATTCAGGATATATCAAGTCATCTATACCGCGCTCATTAAAAAAGCTGCGGTTCTCTTTTCTTAGAAAATCATAATTATCGATACGTGCCACAGCTTTTTCCGCACCCAAAGACTTTGCAATTTCACAGGCAAGCACATTATCTGTCTCATATGGTGTCACAGCTATAAAAAGATCGCAATTTTCTGCTCCTGCATTTCTCATAGTCTTGAAAGACACAGGATTTCCCACATGAGTAAGCATATTGTATGGCTCAAGCTTAGCCAATTTGCTTTCATCATTGTCTATTACTATAATGTCTTGGTTTTCATTTATCAACAATTTAGCCAAATGTGTACCCACCTCACCTGCGCCGGCTATTACTATTTTCATATCAGTCTGCTTTTATCAATGACAAAACCAATTGTTTGATTGAGTCGTTATCCATTTTACAGAATTTATACAATTCCGGTATCGTTCCATGCGGAATAAACGCATCCGGTATCCCTATTTTACGCACTTTGACATTACAATCATGTTCATTAAACCAATCATTTACCGCCGTTCCGAAACCGCCGGTAACAGTACCGTCCTCAACGGTGATAACCCACTTATACTTTTCAGCTACTTCTTGAAGGATACATTCATCCATCGGTTTCAAGAATATCATGTCATAATGTGCAACATTTACACCTTCCGCCCTCAATTCAGTTGTCAGGCGACTGATATTATTACCTATATGTCCCAAACTTAAAATCGCCACATCGTTTCCGTCACTCAGTTTGCGTCCCTTACCTATTTCAACAGGACACATTTCGTTCTGCCAGTCGGTCAAAACTCCATTACCTCTCGGATAACGTATCGAGAAAGGACCGCAATTCTGTAACTGTGCAGTATACATCAAATTACGTAAACAATGCTCATTCATCGGAGCGGCAACAGTCATATTGGGAATACAACGCATGTAGGCAAGATCAAAAGCGCCTTGATGTGTCACTCCGTCTTCTCCTACAAGTCCGGCTCTGTCGATACAGAATGTTACAGGCAGATTCAATATTGCAACATCATTGATTATAGCGTCATAGGCACGTTGTAAAAAAGTAGAATATATTGCACAGAAAGGTCTCAATCCGTCTTTTGCCATTCCTGCGGAGAATGTAACAGCATGACCTTCTGCTATACCCACGTCAAACGTCCTTTCCGGGAATTGTTCCTGCATAATACTCATGGAAGTACCCGACGGCATTGCTGCAGTAACACCCACAATTTTACTGTTCTTTTCGGCAAGTTCTGCCAATGTATTTCCGAATACATCTTGATATTTCAATGGTTGAACTGCATTGCAGCCGGTTTTCCGCTCTCCGGTTTCAGGATCGAACTTTCCGGGAGCATGCCATACCGCAGGATTTTTTTCGGCAGGTTCAAAGCCTTTTCCCTTACGTGTCCTCAAATGCAGTATACGAGGACCTTCCATATCTTTTATGTCATTAAGCACACGCACTATACGCTCTACATCATGACCGTCAAAAGGACCGAAATACCTTATATTCAACCCTTCAAATATATTTTGCTGGTTCGTAATCAAGGACTTCAAGCTGTTATTGAACCGCAATATTATATCCTTATGCTTTTCATCTATCAAATGCAACTTTTTCAGGAACTTATACAGTTTATATCTTATCCTGTTATAACTTGCCGAAGTATTGATATGCGCCATATAGTCGCCAAGAGCACCCACGCTTTGATCTATAGCCATATCGTTGTCATTCAATATTATCAGCAGATTATTCTTACTGATTGATGCATTATTCAACCCCTCAAACGCTAATCCTCCTCCTATTGAAGCATCTCCTATCACTGCAATTACATTGCGACGAGCTGCATCATGATTTATTCTTGATGCTATAGACATACCCAAACCGGCAGAAATGGAATTAGAGGCATGACCGGCTATAAAAGAATCATATTCACTTTCTTCAGGATTCGGGAAACCGCTCAACCCATTGAACCTGCGGTTGGTTTTAAACTTATCGCGTCTGCCGGTAAGAACCTTATGGCTATAAGCCTGATGACCCACATCCCACACAATCCTGTCATAGGGTGTATTCATTACATAATGTAGAGCCACCGTAATCTCAACAGCTCCCATACTGGAAGCAAAATGCCCCGGATTCTCAGCCAATGCAGCTATCAGAAATTCACGCAATTCAGCACAAACCTCCGGCAACTTGGATACCGGCAATCTCCTTAAATCAGCAGGGCTATCGATTTCAGCCAATACCGGATATTTACAATGTATATCTTTTTCTGTAGTTGACACCTTGTTTCAGTTTTATTTCACATGCGAAAGGCTTATTTGCCACTCTTTCTTTTATGCAAAATTACTTCTTTCTTCGTATATATTTCTTATACAAAGGAACAAAAATTACAATTCCCGATGCCACTATCGTAAAAATTACCATAAAATCGATTTTTTCGGCTCGGGTCAACAATAAATAACACAACAAAAGCCACAATACAATAATAAATCCTAAACGTATTATATTAGATGCACCCATATCTTAACTTAAATTTTATTACAAACCTTGGATTATGAGCAATACTGCCAAACCAAGGTTTGATATTGCAAATGTAATAATTTTGCCACAATTTATAAAGTTAAACTAAGTACATTGATGCAGCCAACTTCTTTATCCTATAACTTTAACAATCCTGTGTACAAATCGGCTGTATCCTATCACTGTATTTATCACGTACACTCCTGCCGGTAATTCGTTCATAGGGCAAATGACATCGTGTGTGCCTGCCGTCATAGATTCACTTTGAAACCACAGAAGTATTCCGTTTGAGCCATAAAGCGAAGTCGATACTTCTGCAGGTTCTTGAAGAATGCATGTGACAGTGGTGCTTTCTGTCACCTTTGTGGGCGATACGTTGCATGCAGCCATTGTTTTGCCGAAAGAATCGGCTATTGAACCGGGATTATTCCCTGTTCCGTTGTTTTTCGTATTTCTCGAATTATTTCCATTTGCAAAACCCTGCCCTGCAGGCAATTTATATCCCTCTATACCGTTTTCGCGATAATATTCGTTTATCAGGTCATTTTCTATTTCGGCAATTTGCATTTCAAGCGGATAATATAGCGACATCAGAACGGAATCGCTTGGAACACCGTAATGATAAGTCTTATATTTGCGCATCTCCATTATGGGATAACGATAACCGCGCGCATACCACTGCCATTTATCTATGGTATGGGTAATGCTGTCGCTTGAAAGCCAGTGCCGGATGGAATCATTGGAAAACAGAGCCGAATCCCTTGTGGCAGTGAATGAACTACTGAAATCGTTTGTGATATGCGTAGTTCCCGAACGATGATAGCGCACCCTCACCACATTGGGAATAGTATCGCCGTCGGGTGTTATCATGTCACCTGTTTTGTCTGCCGACATGCTCGAAAATCCCGCATTCTTGATATATGACAAGCCTCCGAGCCTGCCTTCCCCGAAGAATTTATCCTGCCGCACACTGCCACACATTATCGGATAATGTATTTTCTCCCATAGTTGATACTTTATGTCAAGACCACCGCGGTAATGTCTCGTCAGATGCAGCCCGATGCTGTCTATGTGATAAAGGCGATTTTCATTGTTCTCATTTTCTACTACGCGATTTTCGTCAAATGCGTTGTAATTAGTTACCGTTTCATCGTCCTTTAGTTGCAATACAGAAAAGTCCCATGTATCAAGCGTATTCGACGTCAATTGATGCGAAAATGCAGTATTTATACGTGTCAGTCTATCACCGGCACGCATCCCGTTAGCTTCAAGCGTCACACCATTAATGGTGTTTTCTTCTGCATTGATACCGCATGTTATGGCTATCATAACCGAAATAAGTATATATCGCAGTTCCATAATCAAAAATCTTTATATTGGTAATAGTATTTGTTTATGTAATATCCGTTGGTATCTTTCACCCCGCTTAATCTGCCGAAGTCATCGAGCATATAAGTGTTTCTCACTCCGCGGGAGTCGGTAGCGGTAGCTATACCTAAAAGCCAATGATACGTATAATATAAGACTTCCTTGTCCTCAAGGCGTTTATCTGCCTTAAAAGAATCCAAAAACAGATTCATATTTTCAATGTAAAGTCCATCGGTGTAGCTGTAATCATCCGCAATATCAAACAACTCGGCATACGGCATTCCTACGGCTTCAATTATCGGATGTTTGCCCATATACCCCCATAAGTAGCTTGCAAGAACAGTCCCATTACAACTAATTTGCACTATGTTGCCTTGAGTGTCATACGTATAGCTGTACTCCTCCTTATCGATTGCGGGGTAAGTAGCATTGTTGAGGATACTTTGCGGCAAAGTGAAATTGTCTGAAAATTGCATACCGATACAACCCGTATAAGTTCTTATCAATTTATGATTATTTACATCATATTCATTACGCCTTGCAGATACCACAATGTCATCAACCACGGTTATTTCAAGCTCTTTCATGTCAAGCGGAATATTTCCGATTTTATAATAAGTGTAATAAGTTGTGACTGTTTGCCCGCGGCTGTTCTCATAACTTTTCGATTTCACAAAAGAGTTCCAAGGGTTAGAGTTATATCCGTTCTCTTCACCATAATAAGTATATTCCACAGTCTGTTCCGATTCTGTATCGGTAAAAAAGTCCTTTTCCCACACCGTTTCACTCTTAACTCGCTTGTTGTAAGGAATCAATTTGTATTTGTTAATGGTGTAGTTTTTGTACAAAATATCACCATTTCCATCGGAATAATCAATCTCTGAAAAATCACAAATAGTATGCAACGGTCCGGAAAAATCTGAGATACAACTTCCCTCCGGAATACTATAATCATATATTTCTTTTTTGTAAAGTTTCTTTTCCCAATTTGTTTCCTCAAAGAAACCATTGTAATGTTTCTCTTTTAAATTTCCACGTTTAAAAGCATAACTTGTTAAAATCTTCAATCCTGTAGGTACATAATTTTCGATAAGACAAGTTTCAATATCAGGATATTCAGCATGTGTATCATAAAAATAACCAATCTCACCGTTGATTGCCCCTGAATATGTTTCCCACACTTCACTGTATTCCACTCCTATCTCACCACTGGTAGATGAGAGAATACCATTTGAACCAATATTGCAAACACTTGCACATATATATCCTATACCACCATCACTATGATATTTATGACCTTGATATGTATATTGTGGCTCCGACTTTATTTTTCCACTTGAATAAGAGTTTCCTGTTTTATAAGAATAGACCTTTCTTATATAATTACTTTCTGTTGGACGTGATTCTATACTTGCTATCCTCAATCCACCCCATGGCTTGATTACGCTACTTTCTGTTGTTTTAATAACATTTCTTGTTATTGTTATATATCCATAACTCTTATAATCGGTAGTAGGATTTGCTCCCCAAAAATTATTAATATCAGTTTCACTCATGCCATAAAATGAGCGAGGATTAACTATTACAAATTGGTATGTCGCACCCGTAGAAGTAATATGAATTTTTGACCTTGAATTATTTTTATCTATATCATATTGCTTGTAAATAACACCGTCTTTATATACGTCTAAACGCGGATATGGTTGTTGGTGATAGTTACTTGCTGTTTCATATTCCGATTGAAATTCCAACTGGAAACAACTTGCTCCACTCATTAATGGTTCCATATATTTGCTCAAATCTATGGTAAAATAATCTCCATAAGCCATAGTAAATGCCCCGGAATTTAAACATTGTTCTTTCTCTGTACCTCTCAATGTGAAAGTTGTTGTGATTGTTGTCGAATGTGTTTTAGGCTGTAAATATCCTCCATCATCTTCTATATAAGAATAATCATTCTGCTCCCAATTAAGGTCGGTATATCCTCCCATCGGATAACTGATACGGGTTAAGATACCTTGTTGGGTATAATATTCATTAGGTTCTCTATCTGCTTTCTTATAGGGAATATGTTCAAGTCCGCTTAACTCTGGCAACATTGAGGGATTGTCGATTTTTCCATTGCAATAGCCCCAATGATCTATTGCAAATGAATGATTACATGTTTTACTGCTATATGTAAATCTATATAGTGGCAAAGTGTTTGAATTATCATTCCCTATCTGATTGATTTGAATAAGATTTCCTGAATCACCACGAAGAAAATGATATGTCCATAATCTGGTTGTATCAGCGTCACATTTATGTATAGATATTGAATCTAATTGTGTTAGTTCGCTATTATAATGAAATTTAACTTTAGCTGATTTACTTTTTATTTCGATTAAACACCTTTCATTGTATTTATTTCTCATTAATATGATACTCGAACGGTCTACAAGATCACCGTCATCTGAATCACTATAATCAATATAATATTGCGATGAACCGAGATACTCATTTCTATATATCGGTTCGGAATAAACAAAATCTACTACATCTCCATATAGACTTTTCATTTGCGTTATATGCCATGCCGATGGATAAACCAACTTTTCCATGGCACTTTCGGTTTCAACATTTACATTGTAATTTTCTGCATTAATTGGAGTTTGAGTTGTTTCCACCCCATTTAAATCGAAAATATATTTGGTTTGGTCTTTGTCTGTCATACTATAATTACCATATCTCCAACCTAAATTAAAATCCATCTTTATGGGTGACGCTGTGCTCATTGTTATTTGTTGATTCTCATCAAAAATAAATGTACCACTCATCCCCTGTCCGTAGAATTTATATATATCATTAGCAAAATCAACATACCCTTTTTCATAATCGGCACATTCCGTATATGACTGAACTCGACTTTGATTCAATTCAGATGGATCAAATTTATCGGTTCTTGCTATCAACTTATTTCGCAAATCCCTATCTCCATCTTTAGATAAATTAAACAGACCTCGCATCCAATACTGTGTTGATGGATTTTTGTTACATTCATCGGGTAAGCCATAAACAGTGCGTGAAATTGTCATACCTGCCATAAGCGTCCAACCTTTGCTTATAATACCCGATAGTTCATTTTGTTTTATTCCTCCGCCACGATAACTTAATGTAATGGGTACACTTAAAGAGCCTTCATTCAAAGTATAGATAGGTATCTCTATTTGTGGTTGCCCGGTAAAATGAGACATAGGAATATCAATATATTTCATCATTGATGATACCTCGGGAGCCGGTGGTATAACTGAATATTTCTTTGTGGCATAGTCTCCACGTCCTGAACTATTCGCTGACACATAAGATGTAATGTTCACGAATAATAAAAATATCATTAATACTTGTTTTAAATGCTTCATAGCCTTAATGAATGGTTGATATTATTCTTTTACTATTTCAAACTCTGTATTGACATAGTCATCTTGATTTGGTTCATAATATTCTTGTTCGGCATACTCATTAGCTGCAATTTCTATTGCTTCTTTCTCTGATTCTGCTTCCACTGTTACGGTATATTCGTAAATTTCTCGTATCAAAACTTCATATTCTTTCATATCTGTAATTATTCTTATCAATTTATTCTTCGATTTCCACTTCAATAGGTTCAAATACAAGTCCGGTCAACCCCGCTTCTTCAACGGCATCCTTAAACCGTTCTGTGCAGATCCCATATACATTTTCATCTGGTAAACTTAATCTATAGAAATCTTGATTTTTATTAAAAAAACGTTTTAACGTTAATTTATTACACAAAATCATAACAATCCCTGGATAATCTCTATACCTTTCCCTAATATTAGATATATCTGAAAAACTATTTATTGGTTTAGTAAACCATTCCTCAGGAAGATCTTTCTCATCATTTATTCCATAAATAACATAACCACATTTATTATATTCAATAACAGATTTGAGATCATAGAATAAACCCAAACAATAGTATTTATTTTTCTCGTTCCTTACATATAATAAAGCTTCATAAAAATTATGTTCTCCTAAATTACATTTAGATTGCAATATGTTTTTTGTTTGTTCATCCACAAAAAGAGTGTTTGGTGTTACTATACTAATAAAATTAGTTCGCTTTGCTCTACCTGATAATACATATCCATCTAAATCCGGCACAAAATCGGGAACTCTAAAATTTCTTATACATTCTGATAATGCATATACAGCATTGGGATTATTCTCTCTTTTTTCATATTCTTTAGTAAATTGCCATGATTGAGGATAATCACTACCCACGACTTTGGGATTCAAATCAGATTTAACTTTATAGTATTTCATAGCTATATTAATTATTTATTTACTTTTAAAATATATCGGTCGTTGATAACCGTCTCCTATAACTCTCGGATCATATAAGTCATTGATTTTCTTATCAGGATTTTCGATTATTTTTTAATTTTATCAATTTATTCTTCGATTTCTACTTCAATAGGTTCAAATACAAGTCCGGTCAACCCTGCTTCCTCAACAGTATCCTTAAACCGTTCTGTAACAATTCCAATCCTAATACCTAAAACACAATAATATAATAAATCTACCTCTTTAGCTGTTTTTTTTAGTACAATTTTATACAGTTGAATATCAACATTATATGGTATTTTCTTTTCTATCTTATAAACATCTTGCAAATTATTTATTGTCATTTCATACCATTCTTGAGGCAAATCTTCTTCCTTTTCTACTCCATAGATAGCATATCTACATTCAGGAAATTTTATTTGAGAAAAGAAATCACAAAATATCCCTAAGTAGTAAAATCGAACAGGTTTCTTTCTTACATATAACGTAGCCTCATAAAATTCATGTGCACCAAAATTACATTTCGATTGCAATATATTTTTTGCATTTTCACTCATACATAAAGCATGACAAAACGGAGTACTAACAAAGTCAGTTAATTTTGCTCTTCCCGATAAAACAAATCCGTCTAAATCCGGAATAAAGTCCGGTTGCTGATATTTGTCAAATATAATTTCCTCTAATTCATATATAGCATTTGGGTTCTTCTTTCTTTTTTCATATTCTTTAGAAAACTGCCATGATTGAGGAAAATCACTTCCCACTACTTTGGGATTTAAATCATATTTAATTTTATAATATTTCATAATTATGTATTTTTATAATTTTACTTTCCTTTAAAATATATTGTACGCTGATGACCAACGCCAGTAATTTTTGGCTCAAACAAGTCATTAATTTTCTTATCAGGATTTTCGATTATTTTTTTATTTTATCAATTTATTCTTCGACTTCTACTTCAATAGGTTCAAATACAAGTCCGGTCAACCCCGCTTCTTCAACGGCATCCTTAAACCGTTCAGAACAAATACCATTGTGAACACCAAATTTATCAATAACAAACCAATCTAAATCTTTATCAAAATCTTTTTTCAGAACTAATGTTTGAAATCTTACCCCTATTAATCTATTTGGGAAATATTTATCGATTGAAAGAACTGTTTCACAATCATTAAATCCGCTATTTATCCATTCTTCTGGTATTTTATCTCCATCTCGTATATATTCTAAATAATATACACAATCACTAAATTTAATATATGGTATAATATTAAAAAAAGTCTCTAAATAATAATAACTTATAGGAACTTTTTTTACGTATAATACAGCTTCATAAAACTCATAATTCCCTAAATTACATTTAGACTGTAGCACATTTTTTGCGTGTTCATCCATAAATAATCGACTAAAGACAGATGTGCTAATAAAATTTGTTTGTTTTGCTCTGCCGGATAACACAAATCCATCTAAATCAGGTATAAAATTGGGCTTATTAAGATTATCTCCACACTCTAATAATGCATATACAGCATTTGAGTTCTTCTTTCTTTTTTCATATTCTTTAGTAAACTGCCATGATTGTGGATAATCACTGCCAACTATCTTGAAATTTAAATCATAGTCAATTATATAATATTTCATAATTATGTGTTTTTATAATTTTACTTTCCTTTAAAATATATTGTACGCTGATGACCAACGCCAGTAATTTTTGGCTCAAACAAGTCATTGATTTTCTTATCAGGATTTTCGATTATTTTTTTATTTAATTCCTCTATTACATTTTGAAGTCGTTCTCTTGGCGTTCCAGTTCCTTTTTCTGCATCATCTAACATATCTTTTACATGTTTACTATATTTCGGGTGATTAGCATGACGCCCCTTACCATTCTTTTTAGAGAAGCTTTCCAATTCTATCAGATTTTCTTTCCCATTAAACTTAAAACCTTCGGTTTCTGCTGCTTGAACTAATCTGTGATTTCTATGTTTATTGGGAATAATATGGTGCATGTGCATCTTGTTGGCAGCTCTTGTTGCTTTAATGGCTGAGCCTGCTCCTCCGGGAACAAAGGGAACGACAGCTGCCGCTGCGTCCGCTATCAAACCTAATCCATCAACGGCGGCATCCACATAATTACCGCTTGCAATATTACTCACCATACTTGCCGCTCCCATAGCTATATTCGCTATGTCCCAAACTACCTCTAATGCTTCACCATTCTTGTCAATATATTTATTGGGGTTGTTTGCTCCGTAGTGGTAGGGGGAGAAGGGGTGGTATTTTTCGGCGAGGGGGTCTTGCTGGTAGAACATGCCGACGAGCAGAGCGTCACGAAAGCGGGCGTTGTTGTAGTAGCCCGACAAGCCTTTCATGGGCTGCCATTCCAAGCCCAAATGCAAACGGTTGTTCGCGGCTGTGCCTGCGTATCTCGAGCTCGGCACTCCGTATGCCGAATAATCCGTTGCCTGCGTCAACTCTCCACGCTCGTTCAGCACCGCCCGCACACTGCCTTGATTGTCGTGTACGTAGTAATAGTA